>CAZPMK010000019.1:0-30100 GCA_964587915.1 uncultured Clostridium sp. | reverse complement strand
AGGAAGGCTTTGTGTTTGATACTCCAACTATTGAGTTTTCCTATAAGAATGACGAACTTGGCGATCCGCTGATGGATGAATACCACGCCATTGCGATGAAGCTGGCAACCAAGGAAGAAATTGAGACCATTAAGAAATACGCTTTCGGTGTGAATGAACAGTTGAAAGCCTTTTGGGCTGAGTGCGGCGTAACGCTTGTGGACTTCAAATTGGAGTTCGGTAAAGTAGCAGATGGTTCTATTGTTCTTGCAGATGAGATCAGTCCTGATACTTGCAGACTGTGGGACAGCAAAACCGGAGAAAAACTTGATAAAGACCGTTTCCGCCGCGACCTTGGCGGAGTAGAAGACGCTTATGCAGAAGTGATGAAGCGTCTTACCGAACATATGTAACGGAGGATAGTAAAATGGCAAACTGTGCAATCGTAGGAATTAACTGGGGTGACGAAGGAAAAGGCCGCATGGTCGATCTGCTCACCGAAGATTACGATGTAGTTGTTCGCTTTCAGGGCGGCGGTAACGCAGGACATACCGTAATCAATGAAAAAGGCAAATTTGCACTGCATCTCCTGCCCTCGGGTATTTTCAGAAGTGGTGTTGTAAATATCCTCGGTAACGGTGTTGCGGTGGATCCCGAAAACCTCTGGGTTGAAATGCAGGAGGTTATGTCAAAAGGTGTTGCTCTTACACCTAAAAACCTGAAAATAAGCGACCGTGCTTCACTCCTACTTCCGTGGCATCGAGATATGGATGAACTGGAAGAACGACGTCTTGCAGACAAAAAGTACGGTTCCACCAAGCAAGGCATCGCACCGTTTTATTCGGATAAATATCAGAAAAAGACCGTTCTTGCGGGCGAACTGTTCTATCCCGAGGAACTGAAAGCGCACCTCGCTGACCTGATGGAATGGAAAAACCTGACGCTGACGAAGGTGTACGGTGCAAAGCCATACACGATGTCGATGCTCGAAGAGTGGATTGAGAACTACTGCGAGAAGATTAAACCCTTTATCTGCGATACGGGCGCTTTTTTGAAGGAAGCGCAAGCAAGTGGCAAAAGCATTCTCTTTGAAGCGCAGCTTGGTTCGCTTAGAGATCTCGACTACGGTATCTATCCCTACACCACATCCTCTAACACAACGGCAGCCTATGCGCCCATCGGTTCGGGACTGCCAAGTGCAAATATTACCGATGTGGTTGGCGTTGTAAAAGCCTATTCCACCTGTGTAGGTGAAGGCCCGTTTGTATGTGAGATGTTCGGTGATGAAGCCGAAGTGCTTCGTAAAAATGGCTTTGAATACGGCGCCAAAACCGGCAGGCCCCGCAGAGTCGGGCCCATTGATATTGTGGCAACTCGGTATGGTGTTGAGGTTCAGGCGGCAACGGCAATCGCCCTTACCAAGCTGGATGTGCTCAGCTATATGGATAAGATTCCCGTTTGTACCCATTATCTGCTGAACGGCGAACAGACCGATCGTTTTCCGTTCCCGTCCGCACTGAAAAATGCAGAACCGGTCATCGAATATTTCGACGGCTGGAAGTGCGATATCTCCGGTGCGCGTACCTGGGAAGATCTTCCCAAAGCGGCACAGGAATATGTGACCTTTATAGAAAAACAAATCGGCTGTCCTATTAAGTATGTTTCGGTTGGCCCCGAAAGAGACAGCATTGTTATAAGATGATAAGGAGAATATGAATATGACAGATAGATACGAATCCCCATTATCTTCAAGATATGCTTCAGAATATATGCTTGGATTATTTTCATCCGATACGAGATACCGGACCTGGCGCAAGCTCTGGATAGCACTTGCAAAGGCGGAAATGGCTCTCGGTCTTCCTATCGCACAGGAGCAAGTTGATGAACTGTCCGCACATATCACAGATATTGACTACGATTGCGTAAGTCAGCGTGAAAAAGAAGTACGCCACGATGTTATGGCACACGTTTATGCCTATGGACAGGTGGCTCCGACAGCAGCCGGCATCATCCATCTGGGAGCTACCAGCTGTTATGTAACCGACAATGCCGATCTTGTAATTTACCGAGATGCTCTGACGTATTTACGTTCAGAGCTTTTGGGCGTTATTGCGAACCTTTCGGAATTTGCAGAGAAATACAAAGATTTGCCTACGCTCGGCTATACTCACTATCAGCCGGCGCAGCTCGTAACGGTTGGTAAACGTGCGACTTTATGGATGCAGGACTTCCTTTCCGACCTTCACGAAATTGACTTTGCAATCAAAAATATCAAATTTCTTGGTTGTCGCGGAACCACAGGCACCGAAGCCAGCTTTGTAGAGCTGTTTGAGGGTGATACGGCAAAAATTGATGAAATGAACCATATGATCGCCGCAGACTTCGGCTTTGATGAATGCTTTGATGTAGCCGGTCAGACCTATCCTCGAAAGGTGGACAGCCGTATCTTAAATGCTCTTTCTTCTGTAGCACAAAGCTGTTACCGTATGGCGAACGACATCCGTTTGCTGCAACACGACCGCCAGGTAGAAGAACCTTTTGAGAAAAATCAGATCGGTTCTTCTGCAATGGCATACAAGCGTAACCCAATGCGTAGCGAGCGTATCTGTTCTTTGGCAAGATACCTGATGGCAGATGCGATGAACGCACCGATGACTGCCTCAACCCAGTGGCTTGAAAGAACATTGGACGATTCGGCAAACCGCCGTATTTCTTTGCCAGAAGGCTTCCTCTGTGCTGATGCAATTCTAAGACTGGCACAGAATGTTACCGACGGTCTTCATGTGAACGAGAAGATTATCGAAAAGACTGTGAAAGAATATCTGCCCTTTATCGCAACCGAAAATCTGATGATGGAGGCCGTCAAGCGCGGCGGCGACCGTCAGCAGCTTCATGAGATCATCCGCAGATGCTCAATGGAAGCGACTGCAAAAATGAAAAACGGCGAAGAATGTGACCTGCTTTCCCGTCTGGCTCAGGAAAAGGAATTCGGTCTTACCGAAGCGGAAATGACGGAGCTTCTTAATCCCGGCCTGTATATCGGCAGATGTTCCGAGCAGGTAACTGCTTTTGTGGAGAAAACCAAACCGCTTCTTAAAGGTGCTGACGGAAAATCAGCAGAAATCAATTTGTAAGAAAAGAGGTGAACATAGTGGATAAGATCCTTGTTTTGGATTTCGGCGGTCAGTATAACCAGCTCATTGCACGCAGAGTCCGTGCCGAGCAGGTGTACGCTGAAATCAAGCCATATAACAAAATCACACCCGAAGAAATCAAAGATAATGGCTATAAGGGTATCATCTTTACCGGTGGTCCGAACAGCGTTTATGACGAGACCTCGCCGCATTACGACCCTGCAATTCTTGATTTAGGTATCCCGATTCTCGGCATTTGCTACGGCGATCAGTTGATGGCGTATATGGCGGGCGGCGAAATAACCTTCGCCGAAAACAGCAGCGAATACGGAAAGACAACTGTGTTTACCGCAGATAATGTTTTGTTTGAAGGGCTCCCGAGTGAAAGTATCTGCTGGATGAGCCATACCGACTATGTAAAAACACCTCCAAAGGGTTTTACGACTATTGCCCATACCGCCAAATGCCACTGTGCTGCAATGTGCGATGAAAGCCGCAAACTCTACGGTGTGCAGTTTCATCCCGAGGTTACCCATACTGTTTACGGAAAGCGGATGCTCCACAACTTTATCTTTGCAGTCTGCGGTTGCAAGGCAGACTGGAAAATGGAAAACTTTGTGGAAACTTCTGTGGAAAGATATAAAAAGTCTCTTGCAGGCAAAAAGGTGCTTCTTGCACTTTCGGGCGGTGTAGATTCTTCGGTTGCCGCAGTTCTTCTGCATAGGGCAATCGGCAACAACCTCACATGTGTGTTTGTGGATCACGGACTGCTTAGAAAAGACGAGGGCGATTTTGTAGAAAACACTTTCGGAAAACAGTTCGGTATCAATCTGATCAGAGTCAATGCCGAAGACAGATTCCTCAGTAAACTCAAAGGCGTTACCGAGCCGGAGCAAAAGCGAAAAATCATTGGCGAAGAGTTTATCCGTGTGTTTGAAGATGTAGCAAAGAAGCTCGGCAAGATGGATGTGCTGGTGCAAGGTACTATCTATCCTGATGTCATTGAAAGCGGCAAGGGCGATTCGGCAGTCATTAAAAGTCATCACAACGTAGGCGGGCTCCCCGATGTGATTGCTTTTGACGAAATCGTAGAACCCCTTCGGGAACTGTTCAAGGACGAAGTGCGTGAGACCGGTGCTCAGCTCGGCATTCCTCATGAGCTTGTGTGGCGTCAGCCGTTTCCCGGTCCGGGACTTGCCGTGCGTGTGATTGGTGAAATTACCAAAGAAAGGTTAGAACTACTGAGAGAAGCCGATGCAATTTTCCGTGAGGAAATCGCCAATGCACTGCTTGAAAGCAGCACAAATCAATATTTTGCTGTGCTGACAGACCTCAGAAGCGTGGGCGTTATGGGAGATGCAAGAACCTACGGCTATACGGTAGCATTGAGAGCTGTCACGACCGATGATTTTATGACGGCAGAATGGACCAGGTTGCCTTACGAGGTTTTGGAAAAAGCCAGCAGCAGAATTACAAATGAAATTAAGGGTATCACAAGAGTGGTATATGACATAACTTCCAAGCCTCCGGCAACGGTGGAATGGGAATGAAGGAGTGAGCGTTATGACGAAATACATATTTGTAACGGGAGGCGTTGTATCGGGCTTAGGTAAAGGCATCACCGCTGCCTCTTTGGGAAGGCTATTAAAAGCACGCGGTCTTAAAGTTGCGGCACAGAAACTGGATCCTTACATCAATGTTGACCCCGGTACCATGAGCCCGTATCAGCACGGTGAGGTGTATGTAACCGAGGATGGTGCCGAAACAGACCTTGACCTTGGACATTACGAACGCTTTATTGATGAAGACCTCAATAAATACTCCAACCTCACAACCGGTAAGGTTTACTGGAATGTGCTGAACAAGGAACGTCGCGGCGAATATCTCGGCTCTACCGTACAGGTCATTCCGCATATCACGAACGAGATCAAAGAATTCGTTTACAGCGTTGGCAAAAAAACAAATGCTGATGTGGTTATCACCGAAATCGGCGGTACAATCGGAGATATTGAATCTCAGCCATTCATTGAAGCTGTACGACAGATATCCCTTGAAGTCGGCAGAGAAAACAGTCTGTTCATTCACGTTACACTGGTACCGTTCCTGCGTGGTTCTGATGAACATAAATCCAAGCCTACCCAACATTCGGTCAAGGAACTGCAAGGCATGGGCGTGAAGCCGGATATCATCGTTCTCCGTTGTGATGAGCCGTTAGAAGAGTCGATTTTCAAGAAGATATCTATGTTCTGCAATGTAAAGCCGGATTGTGTTATCGAGAATATAACTCTGCCCAATTTGTACGAAGCACCGTTGATGCTTGAAAAATCGAATTTTTCCTCGGTTGTTTGCCGCGAGCTTGGCATTGATGCTCCTGAGCCTGACCTTGCAGAATGGACGGCAATGGTGGAGCGTATCAAGGCAAGACCGCATTATGTGGATATCGGTCTTATAGGCAAGTATGTGGGACTGCATGATGCCTACCTATCCGTAGCTGAGGCACTTAGGCACGCAGGATATTATCATAACACCCATATCCGCATCCATTGGATCGACTCGGAAGACATCACAGCGGAAAACACAGACGAAAAGCTTGCAGGGCTGGATGGTATTCTTGTGCCCGGCGGGTTCGGCAGCCGTGGTATCGAAGGAATGATTCTGGCTGCAAAGTATGCCCGCGAAAAAAACATCCCATACTTTGGTATCTGCCTTGGTATGCAGATTGCTGTAATTGAGTATGCAAGAAATGTTCTCGGTATTAAGGATGCAAACTCCGGTGAGTTTGATGAACTGTGCAAACACAAGGTTATCGACTTTATGCCTGGACAAAGTGATGATATCGACAAGGGCGGCACCCTACGTCTCGGCGCTTACCCCTGCAACATCAAGTCGGGTACTACGATGGAACATTGCTATAGTTCCACATCGATCAGCGAACGCCACAGACACCGCTATGAATTTAATAACGATTACCGCGAAGCCTTTGAAAAGGCCGGTCTTTCACTCAGCGGCACTTCTCCCGACGGAAGCTTGGTGGAAACGGTAGAGCTTACCGAGAGACCATTCCATGTGGGTGTTCAGTATCATCCCGAATTCAAGAGCAGACCTAATAAAGCACACCCTCTGTTCAAGGGCTTTGTAGGTGCCGCATTCGAGCGAACAAACGGAGGTAAAGTATGAGTCTTCACGAGGAATGCGGAGTATTTGGTGTAATAGCACCTGAGCCTACGGACGTTGCAAGCATTTCCTACTACGGTCTGTATGCCCTGCAGCATAGAGGTCAGGAAAGCTGCGGTATCGTAGTCAATGATGATGGTGTGTTCGTTTCCCATAAGGATATTGGACTTGTTAGCGAAGTCTTTTCCGGGGATATCTTGACTCGTTTGCCGAAAGGTACGATGGCGGTCGCTCATGCACGTTACGGTACGACCGGCGGCACAAACCGAAACAACTGCCAACCGATTGAGGTCAATCACCAAAAAGGTAGAATGGCTTTGGCTCACAACGGCAATCTCAGTAATGCCGCCGAGCTTCGCAATGAGTTAGAACTGACGGGAGCAATCTTTCATACCACCAGTGATACCGAGACCATTGCATATATTATTACAAAAGAACGGCTGAAAGCACCTTCCATCGAGGATGCAGTAAGTCAGGCAATGAACACCCTTGACGGTGCGTATTCTCTTGTCTTGATGTCACCTCAAAAGATGATCTGTGCAAGAGATCCTTACGGATTTCGTCCTCTCTGCTATGGAAAAACGACAGACGGTATATATGTGGTTGCCTCTGAAAGTTGTGCGATCAAAGCCGTAGGTGCTGAGGTGATCCGTGATGTAGAACCCGGTGAGATTCTTGTTTTCAGCAGTGCAGGCGTGGTATCCCGAAAAGAACACTGCGGCAAAAAAGACAAAAAGCTCTGCATCTTCGAGTATATCTACTTTGCCCGTCCCGATTCGGTCATTGACGGAATTTCGGTACACGCTTCCCGTATCAGAGCGGGAAAAATACTTGCAAAAGCCCATCCTGTAGAGGCTGATGTTGTCATTGGTGCTCCCGATTCCGGATTGGACGCAGCACTTGGTTTCAGTCAGGAGTCCGGTATTCCTTACGGCATCGGTCTTATCAAAAATAAGTATATCGGCAGAACCTTTATTTCTCCGGGACAAGGTGCAAGACTTGACGGCGTGAAAATTAAGCTTGCCGCTGTGGAGGAAAGTGTAAAAGGCAAACGGGTGGTTTTGGTAGATGACTCCATCGTTCGCGGCAATACAATGGGGCGTGTTGTAAAACTGCTCCGCGATGCCGGTGCTACAGAGGTGCATGTGCGTATATCCTCACCGCCGTTTTTGCATCCCTGCTATTACGGAACAGATATTGATTCCGAGCAACACCTGATTGCTTGTAAATATAGTATCGAAGAAATTGCAGACATCATCGGCGCTGACTCTTTGGGCTACCTTCCGGTAGAAAGTTTAAGCTCACTTACGGGTAACTGCGGTTTTTGCAGTGCTTGCTTTAACGGTGAATATCCCACAAAGGTTCCGACAGATACCCGAAAGGATCGGTTTGAACAGCGATTATCAGATAAAAAGAAATGAGGTGAAATCAATGAAGTTTACAAAAATGCACGGTCTCGGCAATGACTATCTGTATGTGTATGGAGAAGTGCCTGAGAACATTACAGAACTGTCAACAAAACTGTCTGAGCGGCATTTCGGTGCAGGTTCTGACGGCATGATCTATATTTCAAAATCCGGCATTGCCGATTTTAAGATGCGGATATTCAATGCAGACGGAAGCGAAGCCAAAATGTGCGGCAATGGGATCCGTTGCGTAGGCAAATACGTTTACGACAAAGGATACACCGATAAAAAGTTTCTCAGCATTGAAACATTATCGGGAATTAAATATTTGACCTTACAGGTCGTAAACGGAAAGGTTAAGAGTGTTACCGTTAATATGGGAAAGGCAGAAGCAGAAAAGCCGATGACGCTCACGGTCGATGGTGAAACTGTGTCTCTTATTCCGGTATCGGTCGGCAATCCTCACGCGGTCATTTTTGTGGATGATATTGAAACAGCTCCGCTTTTGTCACTTGGTCCGAAAATTGAGCATCATTCGGCTTTCCCCGATGGTGTGAATGTAGAGTTTGTGCAAGTCCTGGAAGATGATAAACTGCGTATGCGTGTATGGGAACGTGGCAGCGGTGTTACAATGGCTTGCGGAACCGGTGCATGTGCCACCGTCATGGCGGCGATTGCCGTAAAGCATTGTCGCTATGATGAGACTGTTTCTGTCGTACTGGACGGAGGCACACTGAAAATTCAAATCACATCGGATAACACCGTTCAAATGACCGGTCCGGCAGAGACAATATACGAAGGAGAAACTGAGATATGTTAAAGCCAAACACGCATTATGCGGAACTGAAAGATACTTATTTATTCAACACAATTTACCGTAAGACAAATGAATTTCTTGCAGAAAATCCCGACAAAAAGGTTTTAAGAATGGGCGTGGGCGATGTATCATTGCCCCTATGCGATGCAGTTATCAAGGCCTTACATAAAGCTGTTGACGACCAGGCAAGTGCATCCACATTTCACGGTTATATGCCGGAAGTGGGCGCTCCTGAGCTTCGCTGTGCCATTGCCGGATATTATAAAGGTATGGGTGCTAATGTAAACGAAAATGAAATCTTTGTATCCGGCGGCGCCTGTGATGATCTCGGCGATATTTTGGAGTTGTTCGAACAGAACAATACCGTTATGGTAATCGAACCGGCATATCCCGAATATGTAGATACCAATATTCTTGCCGGCAGAAAGATCATTCATCTGGCATCCGGCGAAGAAAATGGCTTTTTGCCTGAACCGAGCGAGAATGCAGAGGCAGATATCTTCTATATTTGCTCACCGAACAATCCTACCGGTGCCGTGTTTAGCCGTAATCAGTTGCAGGCTTGGGTGGATTTTGCTAATGAGATCGGTGCCGTTATTCTGTTCGATGCGGCGTATGAGATCTTCATTGAGGAAGAGAATATTCCGCACAGCATCTACGAGCTGGACGGTGCCGATAAGTGTGCTATCGAAATCTGTTCGCTTTCCAAAACCGCAGGTTTTACGGGTACACGCCTTGGTTATACCGTCGTACCGCGTAACCTTGTGCGCGGCGGTATGAATCTGAACGAGATGTGGTCGCGCAACCGTGAGACAAGAACAAACGGCGTTTCCTATATCCTTCAAAAAGGTGCTCTGTCGGTATTTACGCCTGAAGGACAACAGCAGATCCACGAAAACCTCCGTGTGTATAAGGAAAATGCCTCCTACTTTATGGAGGCACTGGATGCCGCAGGCATTTGGTATTGCGGCGGTAAGAACTCGCCGTATATCTGGATGAAATGCCCCGACGGTATGAGCGGATGGGAGTTTTTCGATTATCTGCTTCGTGAAATTCAAGTCGTTGGCATTCCCGGAGATGGCTTCGGTGAGTGCGGAAAAGGCTATTTCCGCTTCTCAACATTCGGTAAGCCGGAGGAAACAAAAGAAGCTGCCAATCGTCTCTGCAAGTTGCTTACAAAGGAGTAATGGATATGAAGGTTTCTTGCTTGCAAATGAATATGAAGCTTGGAACACCACAGGAGAACTTTGCCCATGCGGAGCAGCTGATCAGCGAAGCAATGACGGAAAAGCCCGATGTGTTGATGCTGCCTGAAACCTGGAATACGGGATTTTTCCCGAAAGAAAATCTTACTGAGTTGTCCTGTAAAGACGGAGACGAGGTGAAAAACCGTATCGGCGGTCTGGCAAAGCAGTACGGTGTCAATATTGTGGCAGGTTCTGTGTCAAATGTGCGGGATGGTAATGTGTACAATACTGCTTTTGTCTTTAACCGGGAAGGTGCGTGTGTTGCCGAATACGATAAAACCCATCTGTTTACACCTATGGGAGAACATGATTACTATACCGGTGGAGACCACCTATGCCGCTTTACACTGGACGGTGTAAAGTGCGGAATCATTATCTGCTACGACATTCGATTTCCTGAGTTGACCCGTAACCTTGCTTTGCAGGGATTAGATATGCTTTTCGTGGTGTCTCAGTGGCCGAAGGAGCGCATCTTTCACCTACGTACTCTTACGACTGCCAGAGCCATTGAAAATCAAATGTTTGTGGTATGCTGTAATTCCTGCGGTACTGCGGATAAAACCGTTTTTGGCGGTAATTCCGGAATCATCGATCCCTTTGGAAAAACGCTTGCACTTGCAGGAGAAACGGAAGAAATTATATCTTCACTCTGCGATATGCAGATTCTTTCCGATATTCGCGGCAGCATACCTGTGTTCCGTGACAGACGACCGGAGTTGTATTAGGAGAGAAAACCATGTTTGATGCAGTAAAAGTAAAAGATAAATGTGCTTTATGGATCAGGGACTTTTTTGAGAAAAACGGAAAAGGATGTAGTGCGGTCGTAGGCATTTTCGGTGGAAAGGATAGCTCGGTAGTGGCAGCTTTGTGCGTAGAAGCACCGGGGCGGGATCATGTAATCGGTGTACTTATGCCACAGGGAGTTCAGGCCGACATCGAGGCAGCTTATTTACTCGTAAATCATCTTGGAATCAAGCATTATGAGGTCAATATTCAAAATGCCGTTGACGATGTTTTGAAAAGCATCTCTGTCTTGCAGGAAATCAGTCGTTAAACAAGAGTAAATCTTCCTGCTCCGCACATTTTATCAGAGAAGAAACATTGAAATTGTTTGTCCGGCAGAGAATTTTTGATGTAACGGCAATGTTCTTTGATGATATACAGGGGTTTCAAAACATGGTGTATCAGCAGAGATTTGAAGAAGCGGAAAAAGCAGTGAAACAGAAGAAAAAAGAACCGGAACAGGACGCGGACAAGCAAATCATTGAACGACAGATAAAAAGCGAAACGGCATAGCCTTCTCGACTATGCCGTTTCGCAAATTAAATTACTTCCTTATGGGTGTTTGCCTTTGTGTGGGCCTCCTGCTTTTTAGATGATTATTCTGAATGTCTTAACCTCAAAGGGCTTAATTGTAAATGTGAACGAATTGCCCGAATGCTCGACGGCTCCTTTGTCCTCCTCAATCATGTTGCATTCAATAACGGAGGAAATACCAAAGCCGAAATCAACCGTGATGTTTCCTCTTGACTGCGTTGCTTCAACGATACGGAGAATGTAGCCTCTGCCGTCCTGAGCCTTTTTGAAAGCGTCGATTACAACATCTCCGCCGCTTGTGCCGATGAAGCCGCGACTTGCCTCGCCGCCGTTCGCTTCATCGTTGTAAACCGCCAAGCAGTCGATATTGAAATCGTTTGCCGCCGCAACGGTTCTGTTTCTCCAATCGGAGAAGTGCGGAAGAAAAGCGTACTTAAACGTATTTATTCCGTGGTCGCCTGTTCTGTCGGGGCAGGTGGGAGCACGCATGAGTGTTATACGCATATGGCTGTTGTGGATATCGTAGCCGTATTTGCAATCGTTGAGGATACTGCATCCGAAGCCGCCCTCGGAAAGATCCGCCCATTTGTGAGCCGCAACCTCAAAGCGTGTCATATCATACGGAGTGTTCCAATGCGTCGGGCGTTTTATCGTGCCGTGTGCAATATCATAGGTTGCATCCGTATCTATTACGCTTACGTCAAAGCCCGCTTTCAAAACCTTGTCGGTTTCGTGCCAGTCAACGGTCGTGTCAAACACAATATAATCAAGTCCTGCATAGAGAATAATATCCTGAGTTATGACGGACTTGTTAAAGCGGCGTTTTACTCTTATTACACCTCGAAGCGGGTTGCTTTCCGTAACCTCAACGCTTTCGGCATCGGTCAGCTCCCACATTTTTTTGGTGTAATTAAGCTCAAGATTCCATGCGGTTTCATGACAGCATTTATCAAGCGAAACGGTGAGAATGTTTCCTCTGCCGTCAAGTGCTTCTCTGCCGTTTTTAAGGCAAACAACGCTTGTGAGAACTGCATTTTCATCGAGTCTTGCCGAGATGATTCCGTTTGAAAGCTCGGATTTGTCGGCTTTTACGCAATCAAAATCACCGAAGCCCTTTTTTAACGGGAATACCTTGAAGCTCATGGGTGCAATTTCTTCGGGCAGGAATATTAGCTTTCCGTCGCAATTTGTACAGCGGAGCATATTTCCGTTATCGTCAACGGGGGAATATCCGTCGGGAACGTTCTCAACCGTAACGGGACCCGTGTGTGCAAAGGATGACAGGTTCCAAACCGTGATGCTGTTCTTTTCACCGACGGCAAGGGCGGACAGTGCATCGTCACGGATTTTATATCGCATTTCGTTCATTTCGGCATAGGTTTTGCGGCAGTCCTCAAAAACCTGATGTATCGAGGAGCCGGGGAGAATATCGTGGAATTGATTTGTCATCAGTATACGCCACGCCGCTTCAATCTCTTCTTTGGGATATTTTTTTCCTTTGATAATTTCCGCAAAGGCACAAAGCATTTCGGCTCTTGTGATTCCGATTTCGCCCTTGCGATTGTTCTTTTTGACGAACGCTTGGCTTGTGAAAGTACCTCTGTGGTTTTCATAGTACATTTCACCGTTCCAGACCGGCAGTTCATTCTCTTTACCGTGATAGGTCATGAAGAAGTCGTCAATATGACCGATTTCCGTTTTAGGAAGACCGGGGAATGAACGCAGTCTTCTGCCCCTTTCGAGCATGGCTCTCGTCGGACCGCCGCCGCCGTCACCGAAGCCGTACATACTCATCGAGGTGTCAAGAACGCTCTTGTCGTTGCATTCTCTGTCGGCAGTCATTATTTCTCCGACCTTGAAATTACAATTGTATGACGGGAGCATAAGATGTGCATACACCTTGTCACCGTTGTTGCCCTGCCACATGAACATATGATAGGGAAATTTCGTTGTGTCGTTAAAAGAGAGTTTCGAGGTTATAAAATTCTCCATGCCGCAGCCCTTAATGATTTGAGGCAATGCTGCGGTAAAACCGAAGCAGTCGGGAAGCCAATAGGTTTTTGATACCTTGCCGAATTCGTTTTTGAAAAATTCCGTTCCGTAAAGCACCTGTCTTATCAGCGATTCGCCCGAGGTAATGTTGGTATCCGCTTCAACCCAAACATTTCCGCAGATATCCCACTGACCGTCGGCGATTTTTTGCTTCATTTTTTCGTATATATCGGGATAATGACGCTTCACCATGTCATAAAGCACCGCTTCACTCTGACCGAAGGTCATCTCGGGATAGAAATCCATAAGCGTGGTAACATTTGAGAAGGTTCTTGCACTCTTGCGGATGCTCTCCTGCACTCTCCAAAGCCACGCAACGTCAATATGACTGTGACCCGTAAGCATTACTCTGCTTTGAGCACTCCAATTTATCTCGGAAATCTTTTTCAGATAGAATTTTCTTGCTTCTTTGATTGATTCTCTGACCGCGTTCGGTTCAAAATCATAATCAACCATATGCAGACTGTCATCAACGGCGGCGTAAACCTTGCTCTTTATGTGCTCATCGGTTATGTAATCGAGGGCATCAAAGGCAACCTCAAGGTCAAAGACATAGGCATCACATTCCTTGTCAATAACGAATATGGAGGTTTCGCCGAAATCGCATACCTGATATTCCGCACCGTCCATGGCGGGATCGCAAAATTCCATTGAATCGACCGTAGCTTCTATCTCAAAATTCAGAATCTCTCCCGCTTTATGTACGCCAAGCTCAACATCGGCTCTGTCGGGAAGCGTAAGTCGCGAGGTACAGCCGGCAATGTATTTACCGTTGCATTTAACAAGTGCCTCTCCGCCGACCTTGAAGCGTGCGTGCATGGGCAAACCGTCCATTTCATCAGGAACGGTTATGCTTGCTTTGAAAAAATGTGCTGAATCATAGGCGGCATACCAGCGCTCACCGGTCTTGATTGAGCTTTTAAATTCGTCGTCGTACCTGTAGCCGTCCTCACCCAAAAACTCTCCGCGGGTATATTCCCATTCTTCGATATTCTTTTTGGCAATCACGGCGTACTTAGGAAGCTGAAAATACATATCTTTAAGTACGTTGAGCTTTAATGTCTGCATAATTGCACCCCTTTATTTTTGTAATGGATTGCTAATGACTATATTAACAAAAACAAATGTAAAACGCAACATATTTCTAAATATTTTTAACAAAAAATCTGCCCTCGGCAAAATTACTGAGGACAGATGAGAATTATTCGTATTTCGCTCTTTCTCCGCCGATGTATTTCGGTCTCGTTCTTGCGGCGTTAAGACGGGCAAAGCCTATCTCGTTGTTGTCGAGTTTCAGCGGTACGGCAACACGCTTTAGGTGCATACCGATAAGAGTTCCGCCGATATCCATTCCCGCATTCGCTTTGATTTCTTCAACGGCAACGGGAGCTTTCATTGCGGCATATACCGTTGTTGCGAACGAACCGCCGGCATGAGGATGAGGGACGACACACACAGGCTCAAGTCCGAGCTGATATGCCTTTTCCTCCTCAATAATTATCGCCCTGTTGAGATGCTCACAGCATTGTGCGGCGATATAAATTCCTTTTTCATCAAAAACGCTGTATAAAGCATCAACGATTGAACGGGCGGTATCAAGACAGCCGCTTGTGCCCATTCTTTTGCCGAGAACCTCGCTTGTGGAGCAACCGATAACAACCACATCTCCGCTTTTTACTCCTGATTTTTCGCACAGCTCCAAGGCTGCCGCCCTTGTCTGTTCAAATATTTTATCCATTTCAAAACCTCATTTCATTTTGTCAAACAGCTTTGCTTTTTTCAAAGCGGCCGAAACCGCAAAAGAAAGCACAATCGCCGTAACGCTCTGTGCGGTGTTTGTCGGAATGCCTGCCGCCGCCGCAAAACCGTATTTCAATATCAAGCCTTCATAACAAAAGTAACCGAGAATCATTATCACTTCTGAAACAATCCCCGAAGCCGCCCGTGCAAGGGATTTCTGCTTTCTGAATGCACGGTATATCATTGCCGCCGAGGCTGCCATAGCCGCCTTGATAACAAAGGAAGCGGGTGCATAGTGAATATATGAAGCAAATATATCCGCAAGAGCCGAGCCGATTCCTGCGGCAAGAGCACCGTAGAGCGGACCGAGAAGCTGACCTGCGATAATAACGAAGCAGTCTCCCAAATTAAAATAACCGTTCGTTGCGGGCGAGGGGATTTGAATAACAACGGTCGCCACGCATATGATTGCCGCAAAGAGTGCGGAAAAAACGGTTTTTCTCAAATTTTGATTTTTCATCTCTCAGCCCCCTTGCAAAAGCTGTCTTTATATATTATAATCACAAGTGGCATTAAATCAAGTGCCATAACACGAACGGTTTATAATGCCAGATTGGAGAAGAATATGCTGACATATTCCTTGGATAAAAAGAAAAAATCACCGCTTTACGAACAGCTTTATGACTGTATACGACTTGATATAACACAGGGTAAAATATCGGGCGGAGAAAAGCTGCCGTCAAAAAGAGCCTTGGCGGAGCATCTCGGAATAAGCAAGGTTACCGTTGAAGCGGCATATGCACAGCTTGTCGCCGAGGGTTTTATATATTCCGTTGAGAAAAAAGGCTACTATGCCGAAACGGTTGCACAGATGCCTGCCGCCGTTCCGATAAGTGAAAAAGCCAATTTACAACCCGATTTGATTAGTGCCGATATTTGCTCGAACACGGTTGAGCCGGATTCCTTTCCCGTTTCCTCATGGTCAAAGCTCATGCGTGCAACCCTGCTTGACGGGGGAAGTAAGCTGTTTTCCGCCGCTCCGTATAACGGTGTTCTTCCTCTGCGTGAAGCGATATGCAAATATCTTGCGGATAACCGAGGAATGAGCGTCAGCCCGTCACAGCTCATTATCGGTGCGGGAACGGAATATCTGTACGGTCTTATCGTTCAGCTTTTGGGTAATAACAAGGTTTTTGCTATAGAAAATCCGTCATACGGTAAAATACCCGAGGTTTATACGGCACACGGAGCGAGCTGTGTTTTTGTTGATATGGATAAAAACGGCGTGAATATTTCGGAGCTTGACTCAAAGGGTGCTCAGGTCGTCCATATTTCACCCGCACACCATTTTCCGACAGGCACGGTGACGAGCCAAAAAAGGCGTTTTGAGCTTCTTGAATGGGCGAATGCCGCCGAGGGAAGATATATTATTGAGGACGAATATGACAGTGAATTTCGCTTTGCAGGAAGACCGATTCCTCCCATACAGGCATCCGATGCCGACGGCAGAGTTATATATATAAATACCTTTTCAAAGACAATTTCTCCGTCCGTGAGAATAAGTTATATGATATTGCCGCCTGCTCTTTCGGAAGAATTTGTTAAGCGACTCGGATTTTATTCCTGCACCGTTGCCTCCTTTGAACAATATACGCTCGCCCGATTTATTGAAAGCGGCGGATTTGAAAGACATATACGGCGAATGAAAAGGCAGTATAAAATGCTCAGAAACGATTTGATTTTGCAGATACGTTCAAGTCCCATTGCCGACAGAGCCGAAATTATAGAACAGGATTCGGGCTTACATTTCATCTTGAAAATCGACACTGAGGTAAATGATACGCTCCTCAAAAAAGCCTGCTCGGAAAGGGGAGCGAGACTTTCATTTTTGTCGGAATATTATATGGGAAGAAACGGGCCCGAACACATGATGCTTGTAAATTATTCGGGAATAACGAGAGAAAAATTTTCGTTCGTTCTTGAAATACTTAACGAATCCCTTGAAAAATGCGAAAGTATGTGTTATAAATGTACTAAGGCAACCGATACTTAAAGAACAGGAAGGGCAAGCATATGAATTTCAAACCTTATCATAAAAGTCTTGAATATCTCCATGTCGGCTGTGAAAAGCCGAGAGCATATTTTATTCCTTATCACAGCGAGGAGGCGGCATTGTCCTCCGACAGAGCACTTTCCGAAAAGCTGACCTGCCTTTGCGGGGATTGGGACTTTAAGTTCTACGAAACCTTTGAGGATGTTCCGTGTGAGCTTTGTTCTGCCGCAACAGATAAAAAAATAACCGTTCCTCAATGCTGGCAGGTTAATGTCGGTGAGGGCTATGACGTTCCTCTTTACAGCAATCTTTTTTATCCTTTCCCGCTTGACCCGCCCCATGTTCCCTTGGATAATCCCGCGGGTCATTACAGGCGTTCCTTTAATATAAGCAAAAAATCAGGCAAGAGATACTATATAAATCTCGAGGGCGTTTCCTCCTGCTTTTATCTGTTTGTAAACGGCTCTTTCGTTGCATACAGTCAGGTAAGTCATTGCACGAGCGAGGCCGATATAACCGATTTTATCCGTGACGGTGAAAATACCGCCGATATTCTTGTTGTCAAATGGTGCGACGGAAGCTACCTCGAAGATCAGGATATGTTTAGACTTTCGGGAATTTTCAGAGAGGTTTACATTCTTGAACGCGATGAAATACATATTTCCGATATCTATATAAGGCATTCTCTTTCGGATAATATGACCGAGGGAAAAATCGGCGTTGAAATTGAAAGCAACGGTGAATTGTCCGTGAAATATAAGCTCATTGCACCCGACGGAAATGTTGTATATGACGGAGACAGCCTCCCCGATACGATAGCAAATCCCGTTCGCTGGAGCAGTGAACAGCCGAAGCTCTACACTCTTCTTGTTTATTGCGGCAGTGAGATAATCCCGTTCAAGCTCGGCTTTAAGAAGATGGAAATACGAGGAAATATCGCATATTTTAACAACGAACCGATTAAGCTCTACGGCATCAACCGCCACGATTCAAATCCCGAAACCGGTTATTATACCGATACGGAGCATATGAAGCGTGACCTTGAAATCATAAAGCAGGGAAACTGCAATACCGTCAGAACCTCACACTATCCCAACGATCCGAGATTCCTTCAGCTTTGCAGTGAGTACGGTCTTATGATAATTGATGAAGCCGATATCGAAACTCACGGCATGGGCTTTGAATACCGTGATACATGGGATTGGCCCCGCTGGTCAAAGCTCTCTACGGATGATGAGTGGGAACCTGCATATGTTGACAGAGCACAGCGACTCTTTGAGCGTGATAAAAATGCCTCCTGCGTTATAATGTGGTCTCTCGGCAACGAATCGGGTTGCGGCAAGAACCACAGAGCAATGAGAAATTATATCAAATCGAGAGACCCCGAAGCGGTTGTTCATTATGAGAATGCCCATCTTCAATTCAAGGGTGTTCCCGTCGGAGAGAATTTCAGCGATATTTCCGATGTTGAGAGCAGAATGTATGCTTCACTTGATTATACAACGGAGTATTGTGAAAACAAAAATGTTAAAAAACCGTTTTTCTTCTGCGAATTTTGCTGTTCAATGAGCACAGGCGATATCCATGCCCATTGCGACCTTTTCAGAAAATATCCTCAGCTTTTCGGCGGATGCTTCTGGGAGCTTACGGATCATGCCGTTGATATCGGCGGCGGAAAATACCGTTACGGCGGCGATTTCGGCGATTATCCCAACAACGGAACCTGCTGTATTGACGGTGTAATTTTCCCCGACCGTTCGCTTCGTCCCGGATTTTTTGACATGAAAAAGGCTTATCAGCCGTTTGAGATGAAATATTCCAACGGCAGCATTACCGTGTTTAACCGCAGATATTTTGAGTCTCTTGACGATATGTATATCGAGTGGTCACTTGAGGTTGACGGCGAGAGCGTTTTGAGCGGCAGAATTGATGATACCGATATTCCCGCACGCTCCGAAAAGGCGTTCAAGCTGTTTGATAAAGCTCCGAAATCCGATTGCTGTTTCCTTACGCTTTTCTTTAAGCAGAAAAAAGCCTCCGATTGGGCACCTGCCGATTTTGAATTCGGCTGGGAGCAGGCCGATCTTTCCGAGGAAAGAAAGCTCCTGCCTGCACCTACGGGTAAAGCAACGGTGAAAGAAGCAGGCAGATATGCCGAAATAACCGCAGGCAACATCAAATATGTTTTTGACAAGCCCTACGGAAAAATCTGCTCCGCTTCAATAGACGGTAAGGAGCTTCTTGCCGCTCCCGTTGAGATAGAAATTTGGAAGGCTCACGGCTTCAATCAGCAGTCAACGGCGGATGATCGCCGCAGTGCCGCAATGCAGGCGGTGTCTCAGCAGACATACGAAACCGTTATTGATGATTCGGGCGATTTTACCGATATAAAATGCCGCATATCCCTCGGCGGTCCTGCGGTTGTTCCCGTAATCAGCGGTGAGCTCAGTTACAGATTCTACGGCGACGGCAGCGTTAACATTGTTTTTGACGGCGATTTCAGAAAGCTGTTAAAGGATATGGGAATGAGACTGCCCCGCTTCGGCTTCCGCGTTACCATGGCATCGGGCTGTGAGCATACGGAATTTTTCGGAAAGGGTCCCGTTGAGGCATATCCCGACCGTCACAGAGCACAGCGTTTCGGTAAATTTGTTACAAGCATTGATGAAAACTTTGTACCGTATATTAGACCGATAGAAAACGGTGCTCACTTCGGCTCACGCTACGGCAGCGTAAGTGACGGAACAACAGGAATTGTTTTCGCTCCCACAAAAGAAAGCACCTTCATTTTCAACGCTTCGCACTATACACCGCATATGCTCGAAAGCAAGCTCCACAATGATGAGCTTGTTCCCGACGAAAAAACCTATGTATATCTTGATTATCGCTTTGACATCAGGGGCGGCAGAGGCTATTATGAAAATGTTGAGCCTGAACGCAAATGGGATTTTGAACCGATAAAATTCGGCGTTGCATTAAAGCCGTTTAACTGCGAAATAAATCCGTTTGAATTTTCTGATACAGAAAGATAAAAACTGCCCGCAACGGTTTTACGGCTGTTGCGGGTCTTTTGCGTGCGATCAAAAGCAACGTCGGGAACGGTGTGAATGTTTTTTTGCTTTTTTACTTGATTTACACGCATTGTTGATATATAATTATATGGTATTTTTAGTCTTTGCGGCGTGTTTTTCGCTTGCAAACAAATGAGGAAAGGGTGTTTTGTTGTGAAAAAGATAGGGTTTGACAATCAGGCTTATATTGACAGGCAGTCAGAGCAGATACGCAAGAGAATCGGCGAATTCGGCGGTAAGCTGTACCTTGAATTCGGCGGTAAGCTCTTTGACGATTATCATGCTTCAAGAGTTTTGCCGGGCTTTGCTCCCGACAGCAAGCTCCAAATGCTCAAAAGCATTGCCGATAAGGTTGAAGTGGTAATTGTAATAAATGCCGCCGATATCGAAAGCAACAAAATACGCCGCGACCTCGGAATTACATACGATACCGATGTTCTCAGACTTATTGACGCATATACCGATGCGGGACTTTTTGTCGGCAGTGTTGTCTTGTCACAGTTCAAGGAACAGCCAGCCGCAACCGCATTCAAAAACAAGCTCGAAAAGCTCGGGGTAAAGGTTTTCCTGCACTACACCATTGAGGGATATCCTTATAATGTTGCTCATATCGTCAGCGAAGAGGGATTCGGCAAGAACGAATTTATCGAAACCGAAAGACCGCTTGTTGTTGTCACCGCACCGGGTCCCGGAAGCGGAAAAATGGCAACCTGCCTTTCACAGCTTTATCACGAAAATATGAGAGGAAACAAGGCGGGCTATGCAAAATTTGAAACATTCCCGATCTGGAATCTCCCCTTGAAGCACCCCGTAAATCTTGCTTATGAAGCGGCAACGGCTGACCTTAACGACGTCAACATGATTGACCCCTATCATCTTGAAGCCTACGGAATCACCACCGTCAATTACAATCGTGACGTTGAAGTATTCCCCGTGCTCAATGCCATATTTGAAAGGATAGAGGGAGTAAGTCCGTATAAATCACCCACGGATATGGGTGTCAACATGGCGGGTTATGCAATTTGTGACGACGAGGTTACAAAGGAAGCATCAAAGCAGGAGATTATCCGCAGATACTTCGCGGCTCTTTGTGATTTGAGAATGGGCAGAGGCACGCAGGCGGCTGTTGACAAAATCATCAGCCTCATGAATCAAGCGGGTATAGAGCCCGATGACAGACTTGTCGTTTCTGCGGCAAGCGAAAAGAGTGAAGCGACTGAGGGTCAGCCTGCAGTTGCGATTCAGTTGCCTGACGGCACCATCGTAACGGGAAAGACCTCCAATCTTCTCGGAGCATCCTCGGCGGCTCTGCTCAATGCGGTTAAAACCGTTGCAGGCTTGCCCGATGATTTACTCATGATTGCTCCGTCAATAATCGAGCCGATACAAAAGCTCAAAACGCAGATACTTAAAAACCACAATCCGAGACTTCATTCCGATGAAACGCTCATTGCACTTTCCATGAGTGCAAATACGAATCCCGTTGCCAAAAAAGCTCTCGAAGCTATAGGAGAGCTCTCGGGCTGTGAAGCACATTCAACGGTCATTCTTTCACAGGTGGATCAGGATATTTACAGAAAGCTCGGCATCAATCTCACCTGCGAGCCGAGATATCAGACAAAAAGACTTTATCACAAATAAAAGAAAGGCGGAGAGGGCTGATAACCTTCTCCGCCGATTTGATTATATATTTAGATATTTTATTGCATCACTTATGGTCTTTTCGTAGGCTTCGTTGCCGTATTTGTCAACCTCTGCTTTGTTCTTTTCGCCGTGGGTCAAGCAACCCGCACCGCCGATACAGCCGCCAACGCAAGCCATACCTTCAACAAAGTTGGCATCAAGTAAATTTTTTCGCTTTCTGAGCAACGCAACCTTGCAAGCCTCAATTCCGTCACACGGGAGAGCTTTAAGCTCGAAATCCGTGATTCCGTGCTCTTTAAGCCCCTGAGCCACGGCATCTGAGAGACCGCCGCTTCTTGCAAAAATTCTTCCGAAGTAAGAGGCGTTGTCAAGAACATCCTCGTCAAGAGTCATTATGTCAATGTCTCTGCTGTCGAAAAGTGCCTGAAGCTCCTCAAAGGTCATCGCAACGTCAACATACGGTTTAACGCTCTCCTTTTGAACCTCGGCTTTTTTTGCCGTGCAGGGACCGATGAATACAACGCTTGCATTCGGCTCGTTATTCTTGATATATTTTGCTATCGTTGCCATGGGGGAAAGATTGTGCGAAACATACGGCAAGAGGTCGGGAAATGCTTTTTCGATATAACTTACAAAAGCGGGACAGCATGAGCTTGTTAAAAATCCCTTTTCGGCAAGCTCCTTTGATTCCTCATATGCCACCATATCGGCACCGAGAGCCGCTTCGATAACGGCGTGGAATCCGAGCTTCTTTAAGCCGCTGATTACCTGACCGAGCTTTGCGTAAGTGAATTGGCTGGAAATTGAGGGGGCAACTACCGCATACACCTTGTATTGCGAATTGCCCTCGCTTTTTTTGATGAGGTCAATAACGTCAAGGATATAGGATTTATCGGTTATCGCACCGAACGGGCATTGATACACGCAGGCACCGCAGGATATGCACTTTTCGTCATCGATTTGAGCCGCCTTATTTTCGTTCATTGAAATCGCTTTGATTTTGCAGGCGTTTTCGCACGGACGCTTACGACTTATAATTGCGGTGTAGGGGCAAACCTTGGCACACATACCGCAACCGACACACTTTGACTTGTCAATGTGTGCAACATGGTAGTGATCGAAGGAAATCGCACCTCGTTTGCAAACATCCTCACAGCGGTGAGCAAGACAGCCTCGGCAGGCATTTGTGACCTCGTATCCGCCCATTGGGCACTCATCACAAGCAGTTTCAATAACCTCAATAATGTTGTGTGAATCCTTGGAGCCGCCCATTGCAAGCTGAACACGCTCTGCAAGAATAGCTCTTTCCTTATAAACACAGCAACGCATGGTGGGAGTGTTGCCGGGGATTATCTTTTTCGGGATATCCATGAGATTTTCAAGAAGCGTATCATTCCATGCTTCTCTTGCAACCTCACGCAAAACCTTGTATTTGAGATATTGCACCTTTGTATCGAATTTTCTCATATCACACCTCATATAAAGCTGCCGTGCGGCAGGTTAAAAATAGCTTACCTTAATTTTCTTTCCCATTTTTCTGAGACATTCGGAAAGCTCCTGAACAAGATTCATTTTAATGTTGAAGTTTATCGGCAGGTCGGGATTCTGGTGAGCGGGATTTATTGCTCTGCCAACATAGAAATTTATATCCGTTGCCTCCTCGAAAAGCATTCGACTTATCAAAGAAGCACCGTCCTGCGAAACGCTCCAATGTGCATATTCCTCATTATCGCCCAAAGAATCCTTTGCATATTCAAGGACCTTATTCACAGTTATGACACCCTCGGTAACAAGATCAACACCGTCAATATACGCAATCGGCGGAACGTCACTGCGTTCAAATTTGAGAGAAGTTTTAAGCTCCTTGCCGAGATATTTTGCCGCAATTCCGGAGGTGGTTCCTCCGCAGATAATGTGTTTTCCCTCCTTTGAAAAGAAAAGGGACATCATTCTGTTGCAATCATCTCGGTTTGACGGAGGACCGAAAAGAATGTTCATCGGTTCACGCCGTCTTATGCGAATAACGCAAGCGGTTGCATCGTCGCCCGGTTTCTCATCGTACAGGCGGTTGCATTCGTCAATGAGCATTGTTGAAAGCGTTTTTGCAGTAAAGCCGACATGGGCAACGGAGCGGATAAATTCTGCAATATCGTCACGCTTCCAGCCAAAGTTGTATGCAGTGCCTATTCCTGCATGAGGACAACCATCGCTCATTGCAATGAAAATATCATTTTCTTGGAGCTTGATATTTGATTTGAGAATCTTTTTTCCGCCGATGCTTACTTCATTTACGGGATAATCGTATACCTCGCAGTCACGAAGCATGATGATTTTGGGATTGTCGTACTGTATAAGCTCAACGGTGGAATTATCAATAATATGAATTATCGTAAACGTTGAATACGCAACGCCTCTGACGGAGCATATCGGCAGGGTTGCGGCAATGGTGGAAACGCATTCTTCAAGCGAAAGCCCCTGCGACATCATAGTTGAAATGATTTTTGAGGTAAGAGTTGAAAGAATGCTTGCTTTTACGCCGCTTCCGAGTCCGTCGGCAAGAACAATAACGGTTGAATTATCGCCCTGCTCAACAATGTCAACATGGTCGCCGCAAAGCTGTTCACCGATATGGTTTATGCTTTTGCATCCGATATCTGCACAAAGATTATTCATCGGAAATCGACTCCTTCAGCTTTGTTAAAGCAATCTTGGTTTCCGCCGCCGTTTCACCGAGCAGGGAAGCTATTTCCTGAACGATACGCATCTGCTTTTCAACAACGTTATCGGCAATTTCAACCGTTTGACGGCTGATGCTTTCTTTACGCTCCTTTGCCGTTTCCTCTTGAGTGACATCACGCATTATGCAAACGAGCAAACGGTATTCCTTGTCACATACAATTGTGGTTTCAACATATTTTTCGTATTCCGCAAGATATTCACGCTTGTTTTGAATGTTTCTTCCGGTTCTGAGTACCTCAATAAAGTCGGACGGGTCAAGCACTCTGACGACCTGATCTCCCAAAATATCGGATTCCGAGCGGAGATTGATTATTTTAAGTGCCGCCTTGTTTATTTGCTGAACCTCTAATTTTTCATTGAGAACAATAAGGCCGTTCGGAGTGTTGCGGACAATGTTATCAGAAAAGCTCTCTGCCTTATCTTTAAGATAGGGCAGACACATTGAAATTTCCGCCTTGCCGTGGTAAATTGCAATTGCCTTTTCACGGCAGGTGTTATATCCGCAGGAGCCGCAGTTAAGCTCATCAGACGGCTTCATTTTGCCCATTTGACGAAGAATATCACGAATTTCACTCTCCGACGGGGGCATCATTCGGCGTTCGATGGCGGTGAAGCTCTTTCGGATTTCGGATGCTTCGGGCATATTGACCTCAAAATCGTTTTTGCCCGCAAAATTTGCAACGGCGGCATAATCCTTAACAGGTGAACGGTGGAACTTTTCCATTACCGGACCGCCGACACAGCTTCCGATACAGGCGGACATTTCGATAAAGCACTTGTTTATCGTTCCGTTTTCGATTTCCTTGAGAGCCGCCATGCAGTTTTCAACGCCGTCAAGAGAAAGATATGTATAATCCGTATTGCCGAGATCCATTGTTTTGAGTATACCGCCCGTTGTCGGGAAAAATCTCGCTCTGCTGTTTTCGTTGCTGTCGATTTCTCTTTCAAGCTCTATATTTTCGCTTTTGAACCACTCCGTAAGCTCGTCAAAGGTCAAAACGGCATCAACAATTCCGTCATAATACTGTGCTTCATCCTTTTTTGCAACGCAGGGACCGACGAATACGGTTTTTGCATTTGGATAACGCCTCTTAATATCGGAGCAATGTGCCTGCATGGGAGACATTACATCCGCAAGATAGGGGAGCGCCGTCGGAAAATATTTTTGAATAAGAAGATTTATCGAATGACAGCAGGAGGTTATTATAACATTTCTGTCTCCGGCGTTCAATAATCTTTCGTACTCTTTTTTTACTATAGTTGCACCGATTGCGGTCTCCTCTGCATCGTAAAAGCCGAGCTGCTTTAACGCTTTACGCATTGAGCCGATACCGACACCGTCATAATTTGCCACAAAGGACGGAGCGAGGCTCACTATTACGGGGTCCTCACTTTGCAGTAATACGCGAACCTTTTCGCTTTCATCTACTATCTGCTTTGCATCTTGCGGACAAACAACGAAGCACTGACCGCACAAAATGCACTCGTTACCGATAATATATGCCTGATTGCCCGAGAATCTTATAGATTTCACGGGACAGTGACGGATACATTTATAACAGTTTTTACAGTTGGATTTTTTCAGAGTTAAGCAGTCCGACATACGGTCAAGCCTCCTGAGCTTTGATCTTTTTGATTATCTTTTCTTCAAAGAAGGTGCTGAAGTTTTCGGGAGTGATGCCGGTGAAAATATCGTCATCAACCGTTACCGTAACACCTTCACGGTTACACCTGCCGGTGCAAAAGCTGCCGGCAAGTGTTATTTCATCATAATATCCGCTGTTCTTTATTGAATCCTGAAAAAGCTCAACAAGTCTTTCTGAGCCTTTGAGATGGCAGGAGGAGCCGATACAAATTTGAACTATCATAAATTATCCTACCTTAGCAAGAACGTTTTTTTCAAAAAATTCATTTACCGTGTCGGGGCTTACGGAATAAACCTTGCTTCCGAGCTTGTCTTCAATGGTAACGCATACGCCCTGCTGGCATTTGCCCATGCAGAATGTTCCGCCAAGCTCAACCTTATCGGAAATATTATTTTCATGAATGAGATATTGGAGCTGTTCAACTACCTGACGGGAACCTTTGATGTGGCAGGATGAACCGATGCAAATTGTGATTTTCACTGTATTTTCCTCCTTATTCGTAATCGACGACGTCTATCCAAGAGAGCAGGAATTCACGCTCTTTTTCATTGCCCTTGACGGTCTGAGAAGCGGCAACGATGGGAAGCCATTTTTGTACGTACTGTATGGGAGTGTTGCTCTTGTCGCAGAAAAGCCGCAAATACTTCTTAGCACCGTCGATATCTCCGTTGAGCCAGAAAAGAAGATAGGTACGTGCGGCATCGGCGGAAGCGTTACCCTGAGTTGCGTGTGACCAGTCGATGATATACGGCTCACCGTTGTCGGAAATGATTATATTTGATGGGTTGAAGTCACCGTGGCAGACTTTGTTGTGCTTCGGCATCTCCTCAAGACGGGTGTGGAGGTCATAACGAACCGTTGCACTGAGATCGGTCTGGCTTATCTTGCGACTCATCTTATCCTTGAGCTTGTTGAGAAGCGGGCAGGTCTTTGAATGCATTTCAAGTTGAAGATTAACAAGAAGCTCTAAATATTCGTTCTTCTTGTCGGGATTTTCTTCCATGAGCTGAGCAAGAGTCTTACCGCTGATATAATCATACACGATTGTCCACTTGCCGTCAATAACGGTTACCTCATGAATTTTGGGAATGTTGAGTCCCGTTTCCTCAATTCTTGCCTGATTCAAGGCTTCGTTGAGAACATCTGCCTTTGAGTAATCGGAATTGAAAACTTTAAGGCAAAGGTTGCCGTCGCGGTAGACGGTTTTGTTGTTTCTTACTGCAAGAATTCTGTCGAGATTCATTTTTATGCCCTCCTTAAACTTCTTCGTGTGTTCCGTAATATGCGTTGAGATACATCTGCTTAATTTCGCTCATAAGGGGATAACGGGGATTTGCACCGGTACACTGATCGTCAAATGCCTGCTCCGTCATTTCATCAAGTCTGTCAAGAAAATCCTTTTCGTCAATGCCGTAATCCTTGATGGTTTTCTTTACGCCGACCTTATCCTTGAGAGCGTTGATTGCCTTGATGAGATTTTCAACCTTTTCATTATCGTTTTTGCCGCCGAGGCCGAGATAATCAGCAACCTCTGCATAACGTGCAAGAGTATGGGGGTGGTCATACTGCGGGAACGTTCCCATCTTGACAGGCTTTTCACTTGAATTGAAGCGGATAACCTCTTCAATCATAAGAGCATTTGCAATGCCGTGGGGCAGATGATGGAAAGCACCGAGCTTGTGTGCCATGGAGTGGCATACGCCGAGGAAAGCGTTGGCAAAAGCCATACCTGCCATTGTAGCGGCATTCGCCATTTTCTCTCTTGCTTCGATATCGTTAACACCGTTGTCATATGCACGGGGGAGATATTCAAAAATCGTTTTGAGTGATTTAAGAGCAAGACCGTCCGTATAATCCGTTGCCATCATGGAAGCTATTGCTTCAAGGTCATGAGTAACGGCGTCAATACCAGAGGCGGAGGTAAGTCCCTTGGGAGCGGTCATGTGGAAATCGGTATCAACTATAGCCATGTTGGGAAGAAGCTGATAGTCTGCAAGGGGATATTTAACACCGGTGTTTTCATCGGTGATAACGGCAAAGGGAGTAACCTCGGAGCCGGTACCTGCAGAGGTGGGGACTGCAATGAAATATGCCTTTTCGCCCATCTTCGGGAAAGTATAAACTCTCTTTCTGATATCAATGAATCTCATTGCCATATCCATGAAATCGGCTTCGGGATGCTCATAGAGAACCCACATGATTTTACCGGCATCCATTGCCGAGCCGCCGCCGACGGCGATAATGCAGTCGGGCTTGAAAGCGGCCATTTGTGCTGCACCCTCTTTTGCACAGCCGAGTGTCGGGTCGGGAGCAACGTCAAAGAATGTGGTGTGTGCAATACCCATTTCATCGAGCTTGTCGGTAATGGGCTTCGTGTAGCCGTTTTGATACAGGAAGCTGTCGGTGACGATGAATGCACGCTTTTTGCCCATAACGTTTTTAAGCTCATCAAGAGCAACGGGCAGACAGCCTCTCTTTATATAAACCTTTTCGGGTGCTCTGAACCAAAGCATATTCTCTCTCCTCTCGGCAACGGTTTTGATGTTGATAAGGTGCTTGACTCCTACGTTTTCCGAAACGCTGTTACCGCCCCATGAGCCGCAGCCCAATGTAAGCGAGGGGGCGAGCTTGAAGTTGTAGAGGTCGCCGATACCACCCTGTGAAGACGGGGTGTTTACGAGAATACGGCAGGTTTTCATTCTTGAAGCAAAGGTGTCGAGCTTTTCTTTTTCCGTAACGGTATTGAGATAAATTGACGAGGTATGACCGTAGCCGCCGTCGGCAATGAGCTTCTCCGCTTTATCGAATGCATCGTTGATATCCTCGGCTTTATACATTGCAAGAACGGGGGAGAGCTTTTCATGTGCAAATTCTTCGCTCAAATCAACACTTTCAACCTCACCGATAAGAATCTTTGCCTTTTCGGGAACGGTTACGTTTGCAAGCTGAGCAATCTTGAATGCCGACTGACCGACGATTTTTGCGTTAAGAGCACCGTTGATAAGAATGGTCTTTCTGACCTTTTCCGTTTCTTCCTTGTTGAGGAAATAGCAGCCTCTGTCGGCAAATTCCTTTTTAACTGCATCGTATACATTCTTGTGAACGATAACCGACTGCTCGGAAGCACAAATCATGCCGTTATCAAAGGTTTTTGAGTGGATTATCGAGTTGACAGCGAGAATTATATCGGCTGTATCATCAATTATTGCAGGAGTGTTACCTGCACCGACACCGAGTGCGGGCTTGCCTGAGGAATACGCCGCCTTTACCATTCCGGGACCGCCGGTGGCAAGGATTATATCCGCTTCTTTCATTACAAGATTGGTAAGGTCGAGTCCGGGGACGTCAATCCATTCGATTATTCCCTCGGGAGCACCGGCTTTAACTGCGGCATCAAGAACAATTTTTGCGGCGGCGGCAGTACAGGCTTTTGCTCTCGGATGCGGGGAAATGATGATTGCATTTCTTGTTTTAAGTGCGATAAGGCACTTGAAAATCGCCGTTGAAGTGGGGTTCGTCGTGGGAATTACAGCGGCGATAACACCGATAGGCTCAGCTATTTTCTTTATGCCGAATGCCTTGTCCTCCTCTATGACACCGCAGGTACGCGTGTCACGGTAGGCGTTATAGATATATTCAGAGGCGTAATTGTTCTTGATTACCTTATCCTCAACAACGCCCATACCCGTTTCTTCAACCGCCATTTTAGCAAGGGAAATTCTTGCCTTGTTCGCGGCGGAGGCGGCGGCAAAGAATATTTTGTCAACCTGCTCCTGAGTGAATTTCGCAAATTCGTTTTGAGCTGCTTTTACTCTTGCAAGAGCGGCTTCGAGCGTTTCAACGCTGTTAATGATTGTTCTGTTTGCATTTTCCATTTTTCGTCCTCCTGAATTTCATTGTCGTATTAGCTAAAACCGAAGTTTTATCTTTGTATACATTCTACAATAAAATTAAGGATTCCGCAATTGCTGTTTTGTGATAACTCCATCTTCATTTTGATATAACAAAGAGAGAATTCCTATACAATTAAATATGCACTTTTTTCGTATTGAGCGATTTTGCTGAAAAACAGGTATATAAA
>CAZPMK010000018.1:0-33040 GCA_964587915.1 uncultured Clostridium sp. | reverse complement strand
CCCTCGTCAGAGGGAGGCTAACTAAATCCAGCCTTTAATCTCAAAAACAGCCCTCGGAAATATAGTCGCCCCATGCAGGGATGGATTAAATTAAAAAAAGCACTTCAAAAGAAGTGCTTTTTGGTGGACCTGAAGGGATTCGAACCCACGACCTTTCGGATGCGAACCGAACGCTCTCCCAACTGAGCTACAGGCCCAAATATTCTCTTATATTTTGCTCCGATATTATAACTCTTTTTTGAGTAATTGTCAACCGAAATATAAAAAAATGCTTTTAAAAGTGAAATAGCCGCCCTATTGGACAGCTAAATCAAAAAGGTGTCGGCGTCGACCTATCTTCCCGGGCCGCTACCAGCCAAGTATTTTCGGCACTGTTGAGCTTAACTACCGTGTTCGGGATGGGAACGGGTGGACCCTCAACGTCATCAACACCGACTAAAAAACGCAACGGCGTTTCTTGAATGCTCGACTATTATAGTACATTAAATCGAGTTTGTCAATAGTTTTTTCAAAAATTTTTTAAATTTATTTCAAGATTCTTAAATATTCGTCAGACTGTCCACGAATCCCGTTCTTTTCAGCAACGTTGTGGATGAAATTTGAGCGATATATACCTTTTCCTCGCCGCTTTTATCCTTGCTGACAATAAAAGATTTCGGCAAATCGTAGCAAACATTTTCCACCTTGCCCGCCTTTTCCGCTTTAGCTAAAAAGTCGCGGGTATTTTTCGATACAGTCGTATTGTCGAGGTCGAAAATTCCGATTATGTCATCAAAAACAATGACCTTATTCATTCCGAGATGAAGATACATATTTACTCCGTTTCTTTAATTTCTCCGTTCACCGTTTCAAAGGTGCTTCCTTTTTCGGAACGCAGGAGCTGTGACGGGTCGCAGCAGGTGATAAAAACCTGCCAATTATCAAGATAATTCAATATATATTTCTGTCTGCCCTCGTCAAGCTCGCTCATGACATCATCGAGCAGGACAACGGGACATTCGCCGGTTATTTTTTCTATGACCGATGCCTCGGCGAGCTTCATTGCAATGGCACAGGAGCGTTGCTGACCCTGTGAGCCGTAGACCGCCGCATCTCTGCCGTCGAGAAAGAGCAGTAAATCATGCGAATGCGGACCTACACCCGTATACAGCCGCCGCAAATCCGATTCCTTGGTTCTTTCAAGCTCAGAAAGCAGCTTTTCATATATTTCTTTTTCGGCGATATTTTCCTCGGAAAAATCGTATTTGAACGAAAATTTTTCTTTATCGGAACTGATTCCGCTGTAAATTTCCGCTGAAATTTCCGAAAACAAATCAATATAATCAAGCCGATACTTTACAATTCTTGCTCCGAGACGGGCAAGCTCCTCGTTCCACGGAATAAAATATTCCTCACCGAACGGTCTTTCGCTGTATTTTTTCAGCAAGGCGTTTCTGTGCTTGAGCGTTTGGATATATCTCGACATCACCGACGCATAATTCGGCTTTATGAGGCTTATTGCTACATCGAGCAGTCTGCGGCGTTCGGACGGACCGTCACGGACTATACTCAGCGTATTCGGCGTAAAAACAACGGAATAGAATTTTCCCATCATCGCACGGGGAGACTCCTCTTTTATTCCGTTCAATTCAAGCTCCTTGCGGCGATTTATCTTCATCTCCGCTCGCTGTTCACGCTGTTCGGAAAAAAAATCCGTCTCGATTTTGGCTTCCTGCTCTCCGCTTTTGATGAGATGAATATTTTTCCTCGTTCTAAAGCTGTAAAAGCCCGTCATCAGCCAAATACTTTCTATTATATTGGTCTTTCCCTGTCCGTTTTCTCCGTAAATTATATTCATTTCCGGATGCGGATTAAATGAAACGGAATCAAGATTTCTGAATTTTTCTGCGGAATGCCGAGTAATTATCATCTTTTCCGTTCCTTTCGGGAATTATTCTACGGTGTAAATCGTTCTTCCGAACTCAACGCTGTCACCGCTTCTGAGTTTTTTTCCTCTTTGAGTACAAACTTCGCCGTTTACCTTTACCTCGCCGTCCTGAACAACGATTTTTGCGTGTCCGCCCGATTGAACGGCATCACACATTTTCAAAAAAGAATCGAGCTTTATAAATTCGGTACTGATTTTTTTCGTTACGTGCTGTTTTTCAGCTACTCTTACTTTAATCTTCATTTTTCAGCCTCACGGGAAGAATAAGGAAAATAAAGCTGTCGCCCTCGTTCGGAACAAGCAGAATCGGCGCAACCGCTCCGTTGAGTTTAATTTTTATCTCGTCCGTATCGCAAACTCTCAGAGCCTCGATCATATATTTATTGTTAAATCCGATGGTGCAATCGTCACCGCTGATATTTGCATTCAACTTGTCGTTTGCCGAACCGAGAGAGGTCATGCTGGAAATTTTAATCATTCCCTCGGAGAATACACACTTCACGGGGCTTTTTATCTTATCCGTAATAATAAGAGAGGTTCTGTCTATACTTTCGAGCAGAGTTTTTGTATCAACGCAAACCTCGGTCTTTGTTGTTGACGGAATCGCCGCCTTGTAGTTGAGAAATTCACCGTCGAGCAGACGGGAAATGATATTATAGCTGCCGATTTGGAATACTATATGTCTCTTTCCTACGCTGATAACGGCGTTTTCATCGTCATCCTCCATGAGCTTTACCGCCTCGGAAAGAGTTTTTGCGGGAACAACAAATGAGAGCTCCTCTCCGCCGTATTCTATATTCTCATTTCTTATTGCAAGACGGACACCGTCAACGGCAATGAGGCGAATATGATTTTTCTCTATTTCGAATTTAATTCCCGTGTGGACTATTTTGCTGTCTTTAATTGCGGCAGAGAAAATAGTCTTACGCACCATATCTTTAAGGATTCCCTGATTGAGAGTTACGTTATATCCGCCCGAAACAGAGGGAAGCTCAGGATATTCTTCCGCCGATATTCCTATGAGCGTTGACTCAAATTCTCCGCTTGAAATTGAGGCTATCTGCCTTGTATCGCTGTCAATATTAACGGTATTTCCGGGCAGCTTGCGGAGAGTTTCGGTAAACATATGGGCATTGAGAACAAGTCTGCCCTCCTCCTCTATTCTTGCGGGAATGGAGGTGGTTATGCCCATTTCAAGGTCGTATCCCGTCAGAGTGAGCAAGTTATTTTCGGCAATCATGAGAATGCCCTCAATTGCGGGAATTGCCGTTTTTGACGATGCTGCTCTCTGTACGTTCTGGCACGCTTGCGAAAGCTCGATTGAATTACATATAACTTTCATGTGGTCTGCTCCTTAAAAAGATTTGCGGGGATTGATTAAAGATAAGATATATAAGAGTATTATAGTAGTAGTAATAGGGGGCGTTGAAAAGGTGGATAACTCCGCCTTTCTTTGAAAAATAAGGAAATTTCGTAAAATTTCACATTGGATTAAAAAGTGGAAAAGTCGGAGTTTTTCACTTCCCTGTTTTTTACAAGGTTGATAAGGTGGAAAACCTCGGTGTTAATTGTGTTGAAAGAGTGAAAAACTCACAGCTCTTTTCTGCCCTCAATCGCTCTGATAAGGGTAAATTCATCGGCATATTCAAGGTCTGCTCCGACGGGAACACCGTAGGCAAGACGACTCACGTTTACGCCGAGAGGCTTAATTATTCTTGATATGTACATTGCCGTGGCTTCGCCCTCAACGGTAGGATTCGTTGCCATTATTATTTCTTTTACGGTGTCATCACCAAGACGCATTATCAGCTCTTTTATGCAGATATCCTCGGGATCAATATCATTCATCGGGGAAATAACGCCGTGGAGAACATGGTAAAGTCCGTTGTATTCATGCGTTTTTTCAATTGCGATGACATCTCTCGGATCTTCCACAACGCATATCAGCGAGCGGTCACGTTCCTTTGAAGCACACACGGAGCAGATTTCTCCGTCGGTCAAATCACAGCATATCGGACAGCGGTGAATGGAGCTTCTTGCGTTAAGAATTGTATCGGTGAATTTTTTTGCCTGCTCGTCGGTCATGTTGAGAATATGAAACGCCAAACGCTGAGCACTTTTTCTGCCGACCGACGGAAGTCTTGCAAATTGCTCTATAAGCTGTTCAAGCGACGGTGTAAAGCTGCCCATTAAAACAGTCCGGGAATGGAAAGTCCGCCCTTGGCTCTCTCCATGCCGCTCTCCATTGCTTCATTTGCCTTGCGTATGCTCTCGTTGAAAGCCGACATGATGAGATCCTCAAGCATTTCAACATCCTCGGGGTCAACGATTTCGGGCTTGAGCTTTACCGCGGTAACCTGATGAGCACCGTTTACGGACACTTCAACTGCTCCGCCGCCGACAGAGGAAGAAAACTCGGTTTCTTCAACCTCCTGCTGAATCTTCGTCATGTTTTCCTGCATTTCCTGAATTTTTTTCATCATGTTTCCGCCCTGCTGAGCACCGGGTATTCTTGCTTTCATGTAATTATCCTCCGTTGTTAAAATCGTTTATCTTTTTTTTCAGCTCTTCAAGAGGGCTTTGGTCTTGACTTTTCGGCTTTTGTTTGTTTGCAACCGCAATCTTCATTCTTCTGCCGACAACCTGTGCGACCGCTCTTGAAAGCTCCTTTGAATGGGTGTCCGTGCAAATAAAATCAAATAATGTGGGATTGTCCGAATTTATTACGACTTTGCCGTTTTTAATTTCCGCATTGGAATTTGCAAGGATTCCGAAAAGCGGAATATCATATGTTTGAAGTGCTTCGAGAACATCCGACCAATTGTTGAAAGGACCGTCGGGTAAATTCGGTTCTGTTTGAACGGGAACGGCGGGAGTCTCGGGAAGCGGCGGAGCTTCGGGAACGGGAGCTTTCGGCTCGGGCGGCGGAGTCGGCGTTTTTGCTTCCTCTTTAATCGGAGCTTTTGCCGATGAAATCACCGCACCGTTTTGAAGCTGTTCCTCGATTTTATCGAGCCTGTCGTATATATCCTGCGGTATGTCGCCGTGCGACGGCATATCGGTACACATTTTTATTACTGCCGATTCAAGCTGAATTTTTTTGTTTGCCGCATTCTTTATATTTCTTGCCGTTTCGCAAAGAATATCAATACAGTTGAGAATTTGAGACAGCTTGAGCTTTTCCGCTCTTTCTTTTATCGCTTGAAGCTCGTCCTTTGAGCAAACTATAAGTTCTTCACAGTTTTCAACCGTTTTTGCAACCATCAGATTTCTGAAATGGAGAGTCAGCTCGGTGCAAAGGCTGTCTATATCGCAGGATTCGTTGTGGAGCTTTGAAACAAGACGTAAAGCCTCGGTGAGATTTTTATCCGCAACGTATTCCGAAAATGAGAACAGATGAACCGTTCCTGCAATTCCCGCCGCCTGACTTACGGCATTTTCATCAATGCTGCTGCCCATGGCAAGACATCTGTCGAGCAGGGAAAGAGCATCACGCATACCGCCGTCGGCAATTCTCGCAATGAGGCTTGCGGCTGTGTCGGACAGCTTTGCCCCCTCTTTTTCGGCAACGTAATTCAGTCTCGCCGTGATATCCTCGGGAGCAATTCGCTTGAAATCAAAGCGTTGACATCTCGAAAGAATGGTTGCGGGGAGCTTGTGGATTTCCGTTGTTGCAAGAATGAAAATAACGTGGGCGGGCGGTTCTTCGAGAGTTTTCAAAAGGGCATTGAAAGCACCAATCGAAAGCATATGAACCTCGTCGATGATATACACTCTGTATTTTGCACTGACGGGAGTGAAATTTGCTTCCTCTCTCAAATCACGGATATTGTCAACGCCGTTGTTGCTTGCGGCATCTATTTCAATGACATCAAGAATAGCACCGCTGTCTATCCCCTTGCATATTTCGCACTCGTTGCACGGATTTCCGTTCACGGGAGAAAGACAGTTCACCGCCTTTGAAAGAATTTTTGCACAGGAGGTTTTGCCCGTTCCCCTTGACCCCGTGAAAAGGTAGGCGTGGGATATTCTGCCGCTTTCAAGCTCGTTTTTGAGAGTTCTCGTAACATGGGGCTGACCGTATACGTCATCAAAGGTTCTCGGTCTCCATTTGCGGTAAAGAGCTTGGTACAAGAGAACACCTCCTTAAAAAATAAAGGCTTTTCCTTGGTCATATGGCGGTAGGCAGACTGTGGCGCACAAAACTGTCCGCTTAATGCTGCTCGGTTCACCCGCCTGACATGGTTCGCAGTGCCTTGTCGCACAGGACCCACACGCCACATGACCAAATAAAAGCCATTAAAACTGTTTTCACACTATTATATAATAAAAATCTAATAATATCAAGTGTAATTTTTGCTTTTGTGCGAAATATTTTGATTTTTATGTAACCGCAGGTATTTTTTTGAATACGCTGATAGGGAAAGGGGCTGATTTTACGCAGCAAGCATATTTCTTGGGTTCGAGCGGAAAAAACGGATTTTTCTCCTGCTTTTCTCAGCTCATGCCGTCAACAAAGGGACGATATCTTTATATACTCAAGGGCGGACCCGGCACGGGCAAGTCATCCTTCATGAAAAAAATTGCGGATGAAATGGAAAAAAAGGATATTTCGTGCGAAAAAATATATTGCTCCTCAGACCCGCATTCCCTTGACGCGGTTATTTTTCCGTCTCTGAGAGTAAGTATTGCCGACGGAACGGCTCCGCATACGACCGACCCCGATTATCCCGGAGCCTGTGCGGAAATTATAAATCTCGGGCAGTTTTGGAATAAAGATGCCCTGCGTGAAAAAAGTGAAAAAATCATTGAGCTGACCGACAAAAATGCCGAATGCCACAGACGAAGCAGAAAATTCATTGATTCCGCTTTTTCAGTTTATTCCGACGGCGAAAAAATCTGCTCCGATTGCCTTGACAATGCTCACGTTTCACGCTACGCCGCCCGCCTTGCAAACAGATATTTGAAAAGACCGTCGGCAAAAATCGGGCTTGAAAGCATCCGTTTGCTTGAAGCGATAACGCCCGAGGGCTGTTATTTCATGAACGAAACGGCAAAATCTTTATGCGACAGAAGAATATTATTCGAGGACGATTTCGGCGTTGCGGCGGAAAAGCTGATAGGGGAACTGCGTACTTATGCACTCGCAAGCGGATATTCCGTGATATCAAGTCCTTTCATCGGGGACGGAAAAAGCATTCGTCATATTATCATTAAGGAATTATCACTCGGATTTTTTACTGCCGACAAGCTCTTTCCGCTTGAAATCGAGCCGACAAAAACGGTTTCCCTGCGGAGATTTTATTCCGTCGAGAGCATTGCCGCATACCGTGCAAGGCTGAATTTTTCCAAAAAAGCCTCAAAAGAGCTGATGAACGAGGCGGTTAGCTCCCTTGCGGCGGCAAAAGCTGTTCATGATGAGCTTGAAGAAATATATGTCCGTGAAATGGATTTTGATGCCGTGGAAAGGCTGCGTTGTGAGCTTTTCGAGCGGATTTGGGCATCGGAATGGTGGAGTGAGGAATAAAAAAGGGCACAGCTTGCAATCAGGCTGTGCCGCAGATTTTATTCAAGTGCCGAAAGTGCCTTTGCTATGCGTGCAAGGTCATCCTTATCATAAAAATCTATTTCGAGAGTGCCGTTTTCCTTGCCGTTTTTGGTAACGACCTTTGCTTTTCTTCCGAGAGAATTATTCAGCGACAGCTCGACCTCATCATAGAATGAATTTCGGCTTGACGGCTTCGATTTTTTCTCTTTTTTCTCTGAGGTGAGAGCTTTTACGAGCTTCTCGGTTTCACGAACGGACAAGCCCTTTTCAATAACGGTATCCGCCGCAAAAAGAGCTGTTTTTTCGTTCTCTATGGCGGCGAGGGTACGGGCATGACCTGCCGAGAGTTTGCCGTCACGAACATAGCCGATAACCTGTTCGGGGAGCTTCAAAAGGCGTAAAGCGTTGGCAACGGCGGGTCTTGATTTGCCCACTCTCTGTGCCGCTTCCTCCTGCGTGAGTGAAAAATCCTTTATGAGGCTTGCAAAACCGTAGGCTTCTTCAATCGGATTCAAGTCCGCACGCTGTAAATTTTCTATAAGAGAAATAACAGCCGCTTCGTCATCGCTCAATTCCTTGATTATTACGGGAACCTGAGTTAATCCCGCAATCCGGCTCGCTCTCCAACGGCGTTCACCGGCAATGAGCTGATATCCGCCGCCGATAATCGGACGAACAAGCAGAGGTTGAAGCACGCCGTGGCGTGAAATCGAATCGGCAAGCTCCGAAAGAGCCTCCTCGTCAAACTGCTTTCTCGCCTGCTCCTTGTTGGGCTCGATATCCATGATATTCAGCTTTACGGGCTGAATTGAGTTGTTTTCTTCAATTGAATTATCCGCAAGCAGAGAACCGAGACCTCTGCCGAGACCGCTTTTTTTCGGTGTCATATTATTTCTCCCTCTTTCCGTTGAGCTTCAAAAATTCGTCGGCGAGAGCGGAATATGCCGCACTGCCCTTTGATGAACGGTCATAATACATTACCGGCTGACCGTAGCTCGGTGCTTCCGAAAGTCTTACGTTTCTCGGAATAAAGGTGGAATAGACCTTTTTCGGGAAGCATTTTTTGACTTCATCCACAACCTGTTGTGTAAGATTTAATCTGCCGTCATACATCGTGAGCAAAACGCCCTCAATTTCTATGTACGGATTATAGAGCCTTTTAACGGTTCTGACCGTGGAAATGAGCTGTGCCAAGCCTTCGAGAGCGAAAAATTCGCATTGAATCGGCACTAAAAGAGAATCCGAGGCACAAAGACCGTTGAGAGTTATGAGTCCGAGTGACGGCGGACAGTCGAGAAGAATGAAATCAAAACCGTCCTTTACGGGTGCAATTGCATTTTTGAGCTTCGATTCTCTCTTTTCGATGTCAACAAGCTCAAGCTCCGCTCCTGCAAGGTCCATGCTTGACGGCATTACCCAAACATTCTTAAATTCGGTTTCAACTATTGCATCTCTTGCGGGACAGCCTCCGATGAGCACGTTATATGATGAGGCATTCAGCTCACGCTTGTTAATTCCGAAGCCGCTTGTTGAATTTCCCTGCGGGTCAATGTCTATCAAAAGTGTTTTATATCCCTTACTGCCGAGTGCCGCGGTAAGATTTACGGCGGTTGTGGTCTTTCCAACGCCGCCCTTTTGGTTTACGATTGCTATTGTTTTAGCCAATGTAATCTCTCCCGATATTTAATATAATAAAGTATATCACATATCGGTACAAAAGAAAAGCGATTTTTTATAAAAATATGTTTCACGTGAAACAGCAAGGAGGACAGACCGAAGCCTGCCCTCCCTGCCGGATGTGGGTGTGAAAGAGAAAGATATGGTATGGAAGAAATAATCAAGCGGAATTGCGTTTTGCTTTTATGACGCAGTTTCCTGTTTTGGGGATACGCACAATGTATTCGATGTATTCATCCGTCTCGCTTTTTGCGGAATCGGCATCTATCCCCGCTCGCCGCATGGTATCGACCGCATGATTGAGCGTGTTTACGAAGATTCGGACATCCTTGAAGAGCTTGACGGTCGGCTTTTTGGCGTTTTTACTCTTTGAAAGCATTTGCTCTATCAGCTTTTCGCTTTCGGCAACGTTCAACCGTCTGTCCGCTATGATTGAAAGTGCTCTGTCGAGCTGTGAACGGTTCGTCAGTCGGAGAAGTGCCCTTGCGTGGCGTTCGGTGAGACCCTCCTGCGTGATTTTCAGGCGAACATCCTCGGGCAAACGCAGTAGTCTCAGCTTGTTTGAAATCGTCGGCTGTGCCTTTCCGAGCTTTTTGCAGACCTCCTCACGGGTCATTTTGAAGTCCACAATGAGCCTTTCAATGGCACTTGCTTCTTCAAAAAAGCCGAGGTCGCACCGCTGCATATTCTCTATCAAGGCGAAAAGTGCTGATTTATCGTCGCTTGCCTCCATGATGATGCACGGAATTTGCGATATTCCCACAAGCCGTGAGGCTCTCAGGCGTCTTTCACCCGATATCAGCTCGTAGTTTCCGTTTGAATTTACCCGAACGGCTATGGGCTGAATGATTCCGTTTTGGCGAATGCTCTGTGCAAGACCCTCCAGCTCGTCAAAATCGAAGCGTCGGCGAGGCTGATTGGGATTCGGATAGATATCCTCCTGCGGGAGCAGAATAATCTGTCCGCCGATTTTGTATTTTGTGTTCTTCAATAAGCAACCCCCCGTCGGCTTGTTGTCTTAATGATAACACCCGACAGAGGGATTGTCCAGCATTTTCGATTGTGTAAATTCGACACGCCTTGATGTCTTTTCATAAAATCAAAGCGGTTTTTTGGCGATTTGAGCGGATACTCTCGGATATTTCGGCGGAATATGCGATATCTTTTCAATGATAATTATGTTTCTTTCGCCGCCGTCGGAAAGAGTAAGGCTCTTAATATCCGTCACCTTGCCGCCGAGCAGGGATATCGCATTGCGTGCAAGCTCCAATTCCTCGGGAGCCTTTGCACTTTTCATGGCAACGAATTTACCGCCGACACGCACAAAAGGCAGGCAGTATTCACAGAGAACATTCAAAGCGGCAACGGCTCGGGAACAAACAATATCGTATTTTTCGCGGTATTTCGGGCTTTTGCCCGCTTCCTCGGCTCTTGCATGGAGCGTTTCGGCATTCAGAGAAAGCCGTTCGAGAGTTGCATTTATATAGTTGAGCTTCTTTGCCGTGCCGTCAAGCATGGTTAAGTCGATGTCGGGACGGGCAATTAAAAGCGGCAGACCGGGAAATCCCGCACCCGTGCCGAGGTCGAGAATTTTCGCACCGCTCGGGATATCCGTCACGCTCAGCAGAGTAAGACTGTCGGCAAAGTGCTTCACCACGATTTCATCGGGCTCGGTAATTGCCGTTAAATTCATGGTTTTGTTTTGTTCAATGAGCAGTGATGCAAGCAAATCAAAGCTGTTAAGTGCTTCTTCGCCGAGAGAAACGCCGAGTGACGCGGCATTGCCGGCGAGCAATTCTTTATTTATCACCATTTATACCGTTCCTCTCAAGATAAATAAGTAAAACGGAAATATCCGCAGGCGAAACTCCCGATATTCTCGATGCCTGTCCCACCGTTTCGGGACGGATTTTTCCGAGCTTTTCAACAGCCTCGAGCCGCAAACCGCTGATTGACGAATAATCAAGCTCCTGCGGAAGCCGTTTCACCTCGAGCCGATGAAGCTCGTTTATCTGCATTTGCTGTCTTTTTATATATCCCTCATATTTGATATCAATTTCAACCTGCTCGAAAATTTCTCTCGGAAGGTCGGGACGGCTTGTATCAAACGCAGAGAGAGCCTCATAATCCACCTGCGGACGGCGGAGAAGCTCTGCCATTTTAACACCCTTTTCAAGCGGTGATGTTTCACGTGAAACAAGCATTGCATCGAGTTTTTCCGTTTTCGGGATTGAAAGCTCCTCAACTCTGCGGCGTTCCGCCGCTATAAGCTCGAGCTTTTTGCAAAAACGCTCATAGCGTTCACGGGATACAAGTCCTGCACGGTAGCCTATCTCCGTTAAACGGCGGTCGGCGTTATCCTGTCGCAAAATAAGTCTGTATTCGGAACGGGAGGTCATCATTCTGTACGGGTCGGAACAGCCCTTGGTAACAAGGTCGTCAATGAGAGTCCCGATATAAGAGGTCGTGCGGTCGAGAATGAGAGGCTCTCTGCCGAGGATTTTCAATGCGGCATTCGCTCCCGCAACAAGACCCTGAGCCGCCGCTTCCTCGTAGCCGCTTGAACCGTTGAACTGCCCCGCACCGTAGAGATTGGGGAAATCCTTAAATTCAAGAGTCTGCTTGAGCGAAAGCGGGTCAACGCAATCGTATTCTATCGCATAGGCGGTGCGTAAAAATTCTGCATTTTCAAGTCCCGTAATGCTGTGAACTATGCGAAGCTGAACATCCTCGGGAAGCGATGACGAAAGACCTTGCAGATACATCTCGTCCGTCCTTGCTCCGCAGGGCTCTACGAATATTTGATGCCTTTCCTTTTCGGAAAAGCGGACTATCTTATCTTCAATGCTCGGACAGTATCGGGGACCTACGCCGTCAATTTTTCCCGAATACAGGGGAGAACGGTGCAGATTTTCGAGAATTACCCGTTTTGTTTCCGCCCCCGTGTAAGTGATATAGCACGGCTCGGTGTTTTTGACCTCGATTGAGCCGTCAAAGGAGAAAACGGCGGGCTTTTCGTCACCGTACTGCGGTTCAAGCAAGGCGGTGTTCACACTGCGGCGGTTGATACGCGGCGGAGTACCCGTTTTGAAACGGCGAGTGGGCAGTCCGAGGCGTTTGAGCGATTCGGCAAGCTCCGTGGCAGGAAACATTCCGTCGGGTCCGCTCTCGTAAGAAACGTCGCCGATATAAACTCTGCCTGCAAGGAACGTACCCGTTGCCAAAATGACAGCTTTTGCCATATGTATCGCTTCAAGCCGTGTTTTAAGAAGCCAGCCGTCATCGGTCGGGACGATATCAACGATTTCCGCCTGCCTCAGAAAGAGATTTTCCGTGCGTTCAAGAGCGGCTTTCATATAATCGGAATAGGCTCGGCGGTCAACCTGTGCTCTCGGGCTGTGTACTGCGGGACCCTTTCCGAGATTGAGCATACGGCTTTGCAGAGTGTTTTTGTCTGCGGCGATGCCCATTTCTCCGCCTAAAGCGTCAATTTCACGGACAAGATGTCCCTTTGAGGTACCGCCTATCGAGGGGTTGCACGGCATATTGCCCACCCAGTCAAGATTGACGGTGAACACGGCGGTTTTACAGCCGAGGCGTGCGGCGGCAAGTCCTGCTTCGATTCCCGCATGACCTGCTCCGATTACGGCAATATCAAATTTTTCAGCGTTATATTCCATAATAGAATTGCTCCGTATCAATAAGTATGCTCGCAGATTTCACGGATTTTGAGTTGCAGAGCAAGAAAATCCTCGAATGCCGCGGGCTTGTTGTTCGGATTTCTCAAAAGTGCGGCAGGGTGGTATGTTCCCATAAACAGCATACCGCCTTTTTCGATAAATTCACCGTGCTGTTTCGTCACAAGGAAGTCCTTGGAAATCAGCTTTTGAGCCGAAATTCTGCCGAGACAGACAATGATTTTCGGACGCAGCAGCCGTGTTTGCTCCCTGAGCCATTCGATACAGCAATCCTGCTCCTCGGGCTGAGGGTCACGGTTCTTCGGCGGACGGCATTTTACTATATTCGCAATATAAATATTTTTTCTGCGGTCAAGGTCAACGGCATCGAGCATTTTATCAAGGAGCTTGCCCCCTCTTCCGACGAACGGTTCGCCTTGTAAATCCTCGTTTTCGCCCGGTCCCTCGCCGACAAAAAGCACCTCGGCATTTTCGTTTCCGACACCGAAAACAAGATTGGTTCTCGTTTCGCAAAGTCCGCATTTGCGGCAGCTCATGCAGTCATTTTTGAGTTGTTCCCAATTGTCATACACAGCCGTTTTCACCTCGTTTTTTGAATATTTCCTCCGCCGTGACGGCATCGGCTGAAATCTGCTTGCCGAGAGCCTCAACGGAGTCGAATTTCTTTTCATCTCTTATATATTTGAGCAGTGACACCTCGACGGATTCGCCGTAGAGATTGCCGGAAAAGCCGATTATGCAGGTCTCACTGCGGAAATCTTCGTTTTCAAAGGACGGACGCAGACCGATATTCGTAACCGATGGATAGTCAACGCCGTTAAGTGTTGTAAATGAAGCGTAAACGCCCTTTTTGGGCTTTACGAAATTGCTGTCAAAATGCTGATTTATCGTGGGAGCACCTATCAAATGTCCTCGGCGGTAGCCGCTGACAACGGGAGCACGGTAGGAAAAAGGTCTGCCGAGCATGGAATTTGCAAGCGGCAAATCGCCCTGTTCAACGGCAAGACGGATTCGTGTGGAGCTGACGGGCATTCCGCCGAAGTCCACCTGATTGCTTATGCACAGCTTCACGCCGTATTCGTCACACAGTCGGGACAATTCCTCGCAATCACCCTCGCCGCCCTTGCCGAAACGGTAGTTCCGTCCACAGCAGACAGCCCCGACATTCAGTCTTTCAAGAAGTATTTTTTCAAAAAATTCACGGCATGAATAATTCTTAATTTGCGAAAAGGAAATATATTCGGTTTTTACACCCATATTTTCTAAAATTTCATCACGCTTTTCCTTTTGAAGAAGCTCTGCGGGAGCTTGACCTGTAAGGGAAAGCAGGGGGTGTGAATCAAAAAGAAGCACAAGAGGAACAAGCCCGCACTCCCTCATTGAAAGAGTGCAGGCTATAACTGACATATGACCTTTGTGAAGTCCGTCGAAGCTGCCGAGAGCAACGGCGGTTTTTAACGAAGGGTTCATAGGCGAAAAATCATTTCTTTCTGAACTGCATTTTCATACGCTGTTCCTTGGAAAGTATGCGTTTACGCAGACGGAGCGATTCGGGAGTAACCTCGAGAAGCTCATCATCCTTGATAAATTCCATACATTGCTCAAGGCTCATGACGGAATGAGGTACAAGACGAAGTGCATCATCCGAGCCGGAAGCACGGGTGTTGGTCAGATGCTTCTGCTTGCACACGTTGCAGACGATATCTTCATTTTTGGCACATTCGCCGACTATCATTCCCTCGTAGACCTCGACGCCTGCGGGAATAAAGAGCCTGCCTCTGTCCTGCGTGTTGAAAAGACCGTATGCAGTGCTGACACCCGTTTCATGAACGACAATTGAGCCTCTTTCACGGGTTTGAATGTCGCCCTTGTACGGCTCATAGCCGTTGAAAAGCTGGTTCATGATGCCGTTTCCGTTGGTGTCGGTCAAAAATTCCGCACGGTAGCCGATAAGACCTCTTGACGGAATCTTAAATTCAAGGTGGGTCGAGCCGCCCTCGCGGGAGCCCATATTTTCAAGCTCACCCTTGCGGGAGCCGAGCTTTTCGATTACAGCACCGACATACTGCTCGGGAACCTCGACAATCAACAGCTCCATGGGTTCCAAAAGCTGACCGTCTTTTTCTTTGAATATAACCTTGGGGCGTGATACCTGAAATTCGTAGCCCTGACGGCGCATGGTTTCGATAAGAATGGAAAGATGAAGCTCTCCCCTGCCCGATACCTTAAAGGTATCCGTGCTCTCTGTTTCCTCGACTCTCATGCTGACATTCGTTTCAACCTCTTTGAAAAGGCGGTCACGAACGTTTCTTGACGTAACGAATTTGCCCTCTCTGCCTGCAAACGGGCTGTCATTTACCATGAAATTCATGGAAATTGTCGGCTCGTCAATCTTGATGAACGGCAGAGCTTCAACCTTTTCGGGATCGCAGGCAGTCTCGCCGATGTTGATTCCCTCAATGCCCGAAACGCAGATTATATCGCCCGCTTCGGCTTCATCGCATTCAACTCTGTTCAGACCCTCGAATTGATACAGTCGGGAAATCCTCACGCTTTGAACCGAGCCGTCCGTCTTGCAAAGAGAAACCTGCTGACCCTTCTTTATTCTGCCCCGCTCAATTCTTCCTACACCTATTCTGCCAACGTAATCGTCGTAATCAAGGCTGGAGAAAAGCACCTGCAAGGCACCGTCGGCATCACCGGCGGGCGGGTCGATATTTTCAAGAATGGCATCAAAGAGCGGCTGCATATCACCGCTTCTGACGTTGGGATCAAGGCTTGAGTAGCCGTCTCTTGCACTTGCGTAGACAACGGGGAAATCAAGCTGGTCCTCATCTGCACCAAGGTCGATGAACAAGTCGAGAACCTCGTCAACAACCTCGTAGGGTCTTGCGTTCGGACGGTCGATTTTATTGATGACAACAAGCACCTTCTTTTTGAGATTGAGTGCTTTTTTGAGAACGAATCTCGTCTGCGGCATACAGCCCTCAAAGGCATCAACCAGCAGAACAACGCCGTCAACCATCATCAGTATACGCTCAACCTCGCCGCCGAAATCGGCATGACCGGGGGTGTCAACGATATTGATTTTGGTGCCCTTATAATGAACGGAGGTATTTTTTGAAAGAATTGTTATACCTCTTTCACGCTCAAGGTCGTTGGAGTCCATGACTCTGTCGGCAACCTGCTCGTTTTCACGGAAAGTACCGCTTTGCTTGAGAAGCTCGTCAACAAGCGTGGTTTTGCCGTGGTCAACGTGAGCGATAATGGCAACGTTTCTTAAATCTTTTTTTGCGGACAAGGGAAATTCACCTGTTTCTTTTAGTATATACGATAGAAATTACTCGATGACGAAGCCGTCTTCCTTACGCTTTGCTTCAAGCTCAGCGAGCATATTTTCTTTCTCTTTGCCGGAGATTTTGTAGAAGAACATCGGAATGCAGCAAAGGAGCAGGCTTATGCCGGGTACTATCGAGACAAGGGAGAACATTGCGAAGTTCTGAGCTCTCTCAAGCTCCGTAGCCGCCATGATGACCTCGGAATTGAGCATATCCTCGGGATTGAGACCGATGAACATATACATAACGATAATACCGCTCGTTGCGAATGCGTTGCCGAGCTTGTTTACGAAGCCCTGACAAGCCGAGCCGAGAGCGTTGTCACGGAAGCCCGTTTTAAGCTCCATGTAGTCAAGACAGTCACCTATCATTGCATAGGAAACAACATTGAGAACGCCCAAGGGGATGCAGGAAATAAGAACGAACGGAATGCAAAGATAGAGATTGCCGCTGAACCAGCCGATGAGGGTGGTGAATATGCTCGAAACGAAGCCGAGCAGGCAGGTGGTAATGACTATCTTTTTGTAGTCAAATTTCTTCATGAGCAAGGGCATGAACAGCATTGCACCGAACATACCGACGATTGCACAGACCTGGAAAATCGTCTTAACGCTTGAAACGCTTGCGGAGATGGCAGCCGTCTTTTCTTCAAGAGTCATGGAATCCGTGATTTCGGGTCCGATATAGAAAGCATAACGTGCAACGTGGATAGCCGCCGCCTGAATCATGTATCTGCCGCTTGAAAGAATACCCATGAGGATAACAAGCATGAGGGGCTTGCAATGGAAAATTCTCGAAAGCTGTGAAGGCTCGCCCTCAACACGCTTCTTGTCGGGAAGAATAACACGCTCTTTAACATGGAAATAGGAATTAACATAAAGAACAATGCCTATCGCCACGGTGATTATTGCGATGATGAGATAACGCTGCTTATCGTATGCAATGGGGTCGGAGGTGTTGAGAACCATGGGAAGAACAAAGCCCGCAACAAGGAAAAGAATCTCGGGAATTGCGGAGCCTACGCCGTTTACGGTTCTGCCCAGAGAGATAACGGAGCCTCTTTCCGATGCATCGGGGGTAAGCACGTTAGGCATACTCCAGAACGGAACGTCCGCCATGGTGTAAGTCATTCCCCAGAAAACATAGGTTATCGCAACATAGACCATAAGTCCCGTGCCGCTAAGACCCTTGGGGCTGAAGTACATCAAAACGGTAAGTATTGCAATGGGAATTGCCGCAAAAAGAATATAGGGCTTCATCTTGCCCCACTTTGTTGTGTGGCGGTCAACTATCATACCCATAAGAGGGTCGTTGATAGCATCCCAAACTCTTGCAAGGAGCATGAGAAGAAGAACGAAAATAAGGGGGAGCTGAAGAACGTTTACGTAATAGTCGCTTACGTAGCTTGACATCATTGCGTAGATCATACCCTGACCGCCCGCACCTACTGCGAACATCCAAAGCTCTTTTTTGCTGAGGTATTTTTTGTTTTCCATATACTGTCTCCTTTCGGATAAATACAAATATCGGGGCTGCTTGCTTTATGAAAACAGCCCCGTGACAAAATTATTCGCCTTTCATTTCAAGGAGCTTAACCTTGCCGTCATAGGATGCCTGGCTGACCTTAATCGAGTCAAAAATGGCTGCCCTGATATCGTCCTCGGTAGCACCGAGCTCAACGCTGTATTTCTTGTCGATGAAAAGATTGATAGCCATGATGTCGGCAAGTCCGTCAACGTCAAGACCGCTCTGAATGCCCTTTGCGGCGTATTCCTTCTTAACACCGCCGAGACCCATTCTCATCATCCACGGGGGAATGCTGATAATCTTTCTGTTTTCGCCCATGCCTCTTGCGGCATAAACGATTTTAAGAAATTCTTTCCACGTCATGTTATACATGCTGATGGGCCATGCCTTTGCACCCTTCGACTTCTCTGCGGCACCGACGATAACCTCGCCGACCTGACGAACGGTAAGCATTGCGGTTCCTCCGCCCGGATACATGGTGCAGGGGAGCTTATCCATCATCTTAATCTGCTCGATGAGAATGACCCAAACGGGCTTTCTGCCGGGCTGAGTGCCGAAAATGTAGGGAAGCTCGAGAACGGATACGTCAAAATTGTCATCGGCAAAGGAGAAAGCGGCTTCCTCCTGATCGACACGGCTCTTGATGTACGGATGCTTCTCGGTGAGCTTCATGTCGGGACGGGTTTTTGCAAGATATGCAAAATATGAGCCGAGAACGACAGCCTTCTTGAGGCCCTCTTCCTTGCAAAGGGGAAGGATTCTCTTGAGAGGAGCAATATTATACTTATAATATGCGTCGTAAACGGGAGCGGGGAACTCAACTCTTTCGTCAATGCCTGCGGCAAAAACGAAGCAATCAAAGCCCCTGATCATTGCTCTGATTTCGTCATCGGTCTTTTCGTAAATGTTGCAGAACTCGATATCCATTTCCTTGGGGATGGGAGCTCCCTCGGGAAGCGGGGGGAGAGCAACGCTCTTTACCTCGTGACCTCTTTCGATGAAAATTCTTGCGGCTTCGCAACCGAGCAGGCCCGTGCCGCCGATCATAAATACTTTCATTGTTTTCCTCCTTGACGATGATACATCGCCTAATATGATACAGTATAATAATATAACTAAAAAGTCGAATAGTCAAGAGAAAGAGTGAAAATATAGGCGGGAAATTTAAAAATATTTTTATACATTGTAACACTTTTGTAATTGCTCTTTTCATCATTTTGTGCTATACTTCTCATATAATAGAAAGATTTTCGCCGAAATTTTCTTTGAAAGGGTAATTTTGAATGGCGTCAAAGAATAAAAACATCAAATTTAACAGAAGAAACGCCCTGAGCCGTAATGCGATGAGAACGATTTTTATTGCGGCGGCGGCAATCGTCGTTGTGGCAATCGTTACGGTAATTGCGGTTCACGTGCGAAATTCAGACGGCTCAAAAAACGAGAACACCAATTATACATTCACCGTGCCCGATGAATTTTCCGATATTTCCGATATCAAGAGCCTCAACGAGACCGTTGCCGTGTTCACCGATGCGAAAACGGGCAAAAAGGGTCTGATGACTCTTGACGGAAAAATCACCGAAAAGGCGGAGCACAATGACTTTACCGTTTGCTGTGACCAATGGAGAAGCTATCGCTATATTGCCGACAGCCCCCGTTCGGAATACCCCCTGCTTGTTGATATTGCGAGCGGAACGGTGACGACGAGGCAGTACCACGGCTTGACCTCTCCCGAGAGAACTCCTTGCTGGAGCGAGGCGGGCAAGCACCTTGCTTGGACGGACGGAAAGGGCTATGCGGGCGAGATAAAGCGTAATGAGCTTCCGCTTGCAAACGGACTTTATCCCGTGGCATCGTCGCTTGCCGAGAATGCAAAATGGGGCTACATCGGCGAAAAATTACAGCTTGAAATTGCACTTCTTTATGACGATGCGAGAGATTTCGGCAGCGGTCTTGCGGCGGTGAGACAGGGCGAAAATTGGGGATATATCAACGAAAACGGCGTTACCGCAATCCCCTTTGATTTCCAGAGCGTTGCGGAGCTTGATGCAATGGGCAGGGACACCGCGTTCATCTTTACAAACGGCATTGCTCCCGTCAAAAAGAACGGTCTTTACGGAATAATGAACATCTCGGGCGAAACGATAGTCGGCTTCGAGTTTGCGGCGATTCTTCCCGGAAAGAACGGAACGTTTATCGCAAAGAGCAACGGAAAATGGGGTCTGCTGACCGTTGACAAAAAATATATTGAACAGACCACTCAGCCTGCGGCGGAGCAGACAACGGCGGGCAATATCATAGCGGCGGGAAATTATACCGTCAAGACCTCGGGCAGCGTTCTCAACATGAGAGCCGATGCGGATAAAAATTCGAGCGTCGTAGGAAAAATTCCCAACGGAACGACCGTCACGGTGCAGAGTGCCGTTCAGGGCTGGGCGTTCATAAATTACGGCGGAATAAAGGGCTGGGTCAGCACCGATTTCCTCACAGCCGAGGTTAAAAGCAGTACGGCTGCTCCCACAATTGCACAAAATCAGACATCAACAACAAAAAGCGTATAATTTTGCACTTATAACAAAAAAGCAGTTGACAATTATAAAGAAAAAGGTTACAATAACATTGCGTAGGTTATACTACGTTTCTGCATTTGTGAGCAACAATGTCAGAGCCATCCGATAAAAGACGGAGAACGATATTCGTTCTCCGTCTTTTATCTCGAATGTCCTATATAATATGTTATTATATTGAAAGGAGAGTATGAATGATAAAAAAACTTGCAAAAAGCATCCGAGAATACAAGCTGCCTACGATACTTACGCTGATTTTCATTATCGGAGAAACCGTTATCGAGACTCGTATTCCGTTCATCACCGCAAATCTTGTCAACAACATAAAGACGGGAGCGGAAATGTCCTACATTCTCGAAACAGGCGGAGTGCTTGCACTCATGGCGTGTGCCTCACTGTGCTGCGGAGGAATTGCAGGCTTTACCTGTGCCAAGGCATCGGCGGGCTTTGCGAAAAATCTCCGAGGCGATATATTCCGTAAGGTTCAGACCTACAATTTTGAGAATATCGACAAATTTTCTTCTTCATCGCTTGTTACGAGAATGACCACGGATGTTGCCAACGTGCAAATGGCGTACATGATGGTAATCAGAACGGCAATCCGCAGTCCGCTCATGCTGATTTTTTCCGTAATCATGGCGTACCGTATGGGCGGCGCTCTTTCCACCGCCTTTGTGGTTATCATTCCCGTGCTCGCTTTCGGACTTTTCCTTGTCAGCAAAAAGGCAATGCCGGCTTTCCGCAGCGTTTTCAGAAAGTACGACCGTCTCAATGAATCCGTTGAAGAAAACGTGCGTGCAATGCGTGTTGTCAAGGGCTTTTCGAGAGAGGAATACGAAAAAGAAAAATTCGGAACAGCCTCCGAGAATATCCGTAAGGATTTCACCAAAGCCGAGAGAATTGTTGCACTCAACTCTCCGCTCATGCAGATATGCCTTAATTTCAACATGGTTTTCGTGCTTTTGATAGGCTCAAAAATGACCGTTGAAAGCATGGGTCAGACCGTCGATGTCGGGCAGATTTCCGCCATGCTGACCTACGGAATGCAGATACTCATGTCGCTGATGATGATTTCGATGATATATGTCATGCTTACAATGTCCTCGGAGTCATTCAAGAGAATCGGCGAGGTGCTTGCCGAAGAGCCCGTTCTCCAAAATCCCGAAAATCCCGTATACGAGGTTTCGAGCGGTGCGATTGATTTTGACGGCGTGAGCTTCAAATATTCCGCAAAAGCAAAACGGAACGCTCTTGAAAGCGTTGACCTGCATATTTCCTCGGGAATGACCGTCGGAATCATCGGCGGCACCGGTTCGAGCAAAACAACGCTTGTTCAGCTCATTCCGAGACTTTATGATGTTACCGAGGGCAGTGTCCGTGTCGGCGGAATTGATGTAAGAGATTACGATATCGAAGCCCTCCGAGGTGCGGTTGCCATGGTTCTCCAGAAGAATCTGCTTTTCTCCGGCACCATAAAAGAAAATCTCCGCTGGGGCAACGAAAATGCTACAGATGAAGAAATAGTTGAGGCTTGCAGACTTGCACAGGCGGAGGAATTTATAAATTCCTTCCCCGACGGCTACGATACGCATATTGAGCAGGGCGGTGCAAATGTTTCGGGCGGACAGAAGCAGAGGCTTTGCATTGCCCGTGCACTTCTCAAAAAGCCGAAAATCCTTATTCTCGACGACTCCACAAGTGCCGTTGACACGCATACCGATGCACTCATCAGGGACGGCTTCGGCAGATACATTCCCGAGACCACCAAAATCATCATCGCTCAGCGTATTGCTTCCGTTCAAGATGCCGATATGATAATCGTCATGGAAAACGGTGCAGTATCCGCCTTGGGTACGCATGAGGAGCTGCTCAAATCGAGCGAGATTTACCGTGAGGTATACGAACAGCAGATGCACGGAGGTGAGCAGGATGAATAACAAAAGACCCGCACAGTCACCCGCCGTTCTCGGCAGAGTGATAAAAATGCTCTTTCAATGCTATCCCGTGCTTGTCCCCGTTGTTACGGTATGTATTGTCCTGAACGCCGCCGCTGCCGCGATTCCTGCCGTTTTCACTCAAAAAGTAATTGAGATTATAGAAAAATGGTACAAGCTCGGCGACTGGACTGCGGCAAGCAAGGAGATAATTCCGCTGATAATCATTTTGGCGGCACTCTATCTGACTTCCATCATTCTTTTGACGGTCAGAGAACAGCTCATGGCGTATATCACGCAGGGCTTCCTTTGCAAAATGCGTCGTAAAATGTTCAACGGAATGCAAAATCTTCCCATAAAATATTTTGACACAACGAAGCACGGCGATATCATGAGCTATTACACGAACGATATCGACACCCTGCGTCAGCTTGTTTCTCAGGCAATCCCCGCTTTAATAAATTCGGGCGTTGTCGTGCTTGTCGTGTTCTTCATCATGCTTTACTACAGCATTTGGATGACGCTGATTTTGGTTGTCGGCGTTGCGGCAATGATGTTCGTTTCAAAGAAGGTAGGCGGCGGTTCGGCAAAATATTTTGTCAGACAGCAGGCTTCTCTCGGCAAATCCGAGGGCTACATTCAGGAAATGATGAACGGTCAAAAGGTCGTCAAGGTTTTCTGCCATGAAAAGGCGGTCATTGACGATTTCGATAAAATCAACAACGCTCTTTACGAGGACAGCCGCAGGGCACACGCCTATGCGAACACGCTCGGACCGATAATAATGAATATCGGCAACATTCTCTATGTCCTCATTGCCACGGCGGGCGGACTTTTCCTTACGCAGGGCGTGACGAATTTCAGTCTTTCGGGCATGGCGTTCAGCATCAGCATTGTTGTTCCGTTCCTCAACATGACAAAGCAGTTCACGGGAAACATCAATCAGGTTTCGCAGCAGATTAACGCCATCGTCATGGCAATGGCGGGAGCACAGAGAATTTTCTCCCTCATGGATCAAAAGCCCGAAACGGATGACGGCTATGTTACGCTTGTCAATGCCGAAATCGACAAGGACGGCAATATTACCGAAACGAAAAAACGCACTGGAAAATGGGCATGGAAGCATCCCCACGGCGACGGTACGCTGACTTACACTCCGCTTGCGGGCGATGTAAGGCTGTTCGGAGTTGATTTTGCCTACGAGGAGGGCAAGGATGTTCTCCATGATGTCACGGTTTACGCCGAGCCGGGTCAGCAGGTTGCATTTGTCGGTGCAACGGGAGCGGGCAAAACGACGATTACCAATCTTATCAACAGATTTTATGATATTGCCGACGGAAAAATCCGCTATGACGGAATCAATATCAACAAGATAAAGAAAGCGGATTTACGCCGTTCTCTCGGAATAGTTTTGCAGGATACCAACCTTTTTACGGGTACGGTCATGGAGAACATTCGCTACGGCAGACTTGATGCCACGGACGAAGAATGCATCGAAGCGGCGAAGCTCTCGGGTGCGGACGATTTCATAAACCGTCTGCCCGGCGGCTATCATAGCGAGCTTGCTAATAACGGTGCGAATCTTTCGCAGGGTCAAAGACAGCTCATTGCAATTGCAAGAGCGGCGGTTGCCGACCCGCCCGTTATGATTCTTGACGAGGCGACCTCCTCAATCGACACAAGAACGGAGGCTATCGTTCAGAGAGGCATGGAAAAGCTCATGGAGGGCAGAACGGTATTCGTTATCGCACACCGCCTTTCAACGGTCAAAAATTCCGACGTTATCATGGTTCTCGACCACGGCAGAATCATCGAACGCGGCAGTCATCAAAAGCTCATCGACGAAAAAGGCGTATATTACCGCCTGTATACCGGTGCGTTCGAGCTTGAATAAAAAACGAGGCACGGTCAACGGAGCTTATCCCGAGACCGTGTTTTTTGTCGCAAAAAGCATAAAAAATCATAAAAATGGGACAAACCCCATAACATTGACCGATTATTTTTTGCGTAAAATATGATATAATTGCAAAAGAATACAGAAACAGGTGTGCTTATGAAAAAGAAAATGCTTCTCATAGTGAATCCCCGTTCGGGCAGAAACAGGCTCAGAGGAGAGTTGCTTGAAGTCACAAACGTGTTCAGCTTCAACGATTACAGCATAAACATAATGAATACCTCGGGCCCCGGCGATGCAACGAAATTTGCCAAGGAGTACGGCGGAGAATTTGATACCGTTGTCTGTCGCGGCGGTGACGGAACTCTTTGCGAAACTCTCAACGGAATCATGCAGCTTGAAAACAAGCCGAATGTCGGACTTATCCCCGTCGGCACAACGAATGACGTTGCCCATTCTCTCGGCGTTCCCGATGACCCGATAAAGGCGGCACAGCTCATTGTTTCCGGTGAAGCCCGTCCCTGCGATATCGCTCGGTTCAACGATAAATATTTTGTGTATGTCGGCTCATTCGGGGCATTTGCCTCCACCTCATACACGGCGAAACAGAGCGTGAAAAATCGCATCGGCAAATTCGCCTACTATTTTGAAGCGTTCGGAGCAATAAAAGATATAAGAGAAATTCCCATGCGTATCACCGTTGACGGAAACACCGTCGAGGACAGCTTTGTTTTCGGCTCGATTTCAAATTCCTACACCGTCGGCGGCGGAGTCATCACTCTCAACAAGGAGCAGGTTTGCCTGAATGACGGAAAGTACGAGCTTTTCCTTGCGAAGAATCCGAAAACGGTGAAAAATTGGGTGAGCGTTTGTACGGGAGTGCTGAAAAAGGATTTTGACGAGCGGTTTATCAAGGTGTATCACGGCTCGGATATCTCCCTTGAGGTGCTCGACGGCACGCCTCTGCCGTGGACTCTTGACGGCGAATACGGCGGCGATGACAATAAGGTTGATATCAAAATAGAAAACAGAGCGTTCAACCTCTACAGACCCCCCATGCCGAACGAAAAATAATCCAAAAAGCAAAACACAAGTGTAATCATACTTTTATATATTTTTGTGTGATTATATGACGAAAAGGAAATATAAAAATTTATCCGCACTCAAAACGGGTGCGGATTTTTTGACGAAAAAAGCTCCCCGACCGAAGCCGAGGAGCAAGCAAGTTGAATTAAAGAATCTCGCCCATGAGACCGGGAACCGCACCGGCGGCGTTGGATTCATCGGTATCAATGTGCATAGCAAGAGCAAATTTGGGGCTGACTCTGACAACAACATCATCGAAAACGAGCTTTCTGCCGTTCGAGTCAATCTTAACGCATACTATCTGCTTGTCCGCAAGTCCGTATTTTTCGGCATCCTCGGGAGTGGCGTGTATGTGTCTCTTTGCGGCAATAACACCGCAGTCGATTTCGATTTCGCCCTTGGGTCCGACGAGCTTGCAAGCACCGCTTCCCTCGATATCGCCACTCTCTCTTACGGGAGCGGAAACGCCGATTGAGCGGGCGTCGGTGAGTGAAAGCTCAACCTGAGTTGAGGGACGGACGGGACCGAGAATGGAAACAGCGGGGAAGCTGCCCTTTGAGCCGATAACGGCAACTCTTTCTTCACAGGCGAACTGACCGGGCTGTGAAAGGTCCTTTTTCTTGGTAAGCTCATAGCCCTCTCCGAAAAGGATATCAAGAGCTTCACGGCTTACATGGACATGGCGTGCAGATGTTTCAACAAGAACTTCTTTCTTCATGAGTAAACTCCTTTATGTATTGTACCTGCAAAAGGGGCGTGTCTCGACACGCCCCGCAGTATTATGTTACCAATTGATAGTGTATGAATCGAGAGTGGTAAAGGGAATAATGGTGTCCGTACCGAAGTTGATGGTCCACTTGAGGTCATAGTCTGCCTTGAGAACTCTGCCCGTAGCGATATCAACGGTAACGGTAACGGTGCTTGAGGGATAGTTCATCTCCGCAGTACCGCCGATAAGATTTGCGGCAACGCCGGGAACGTTGTCATTAACAACGCCGGGAAGAACAACATTGAATGCCTTGGGAGCATGACCGCCGCCGTGCTTAACGGTTGAAGATTTGCCGTCTGCAACGGTGGTAAGACGAATCATGTATTTGCCGTCGGACTCTTTGATTGCGAAATCCTTAATGTCGGCAGCGGTGAGCTTGCTTGACCAGCTTTCGCCCTCAACGGGGAAGCCGGCCTTGATAGCCTCGGAGCCGGTGAAAGTCTCTTCGCCCTTGCTGTTCTTGGTGAGCTGATCGTCGATGAATTTATCGGCACCGCCGAGAACCTTCATAACGGTGTTGGCCCAGCCGGGGAGCTTGGTTGCGCCGTTAAGAGAAATCTTTGAATAGTGGTGAGTTACGCTCTTTGCGCCCTTCTTAACGCCGTTGATTGCGGTGTTGAAGTATGCAACAACCTCTTCCTTGGTCTGAGGAGCGGCAGAAGCCTCGGTGCTCTGCTCTTCTGTCTCGGAAACAGCGGAAGCGTCAACAACTGTAGTGGATTCATCGTCTGAGGAAACAGCCTCGGTTGATTCTGCCTCGGGAACGGTGGTTTCGTCGCCGAAGGACTCAAAGGGATCAACGGTGGTTTCGGGAGCGGTTGTGGTGGTGCTGTCATCCTTGCCGCCGCAAGCAGCGAATGAAAGGACGAGAGCAAGTGCCATAATTACGGCGATAAGTTTTTTTGCCATGATTATTCCTCCAAAGATAATTGTTTTTTTCTGTTTACTGCCGAGTAAAAGCCGCTTTTTGATAAAAATCACTTCGGCAGCTGCTCGGAGCCGTTCATCAATAAGTATAGTATAATTCGGCGTGAAATGCAAGAGAAAAGTTTAATCGTATCGAAAAAACTACACAATAACCGTAAAATTTTCTGCAAGGGATTTACCGTATTCGTCATGTGTAACAATTATTACGGGCTTTGTCTGTGCATATTCACGAATGAGTGCCCCGACCCGCTCTTTCAGCTCGGCTTCAAGCCCCTTGAAAGGCTCGTCCAAAATCAGTGCGTCACCCGAATATGCGAGGGCACGGGCAATTGCGGTGCGGCGGCTCATTCCCCCGCTCAGCTCCGACGGATATTTGTCGGCACTCTCGGCAAGCCCGACCCGTTCGAGCATCTCGGCGGCGGTTGCTTTGTCGGAAACAAGGGCAACGTTTTCGAGTGCGGTCAGTGAGGGGAGAAGCCTGTCCTCCTGAAAAACAACGGAGAATTTTACGCCTTGCGTGCCGAGGACTTCACCGCCGTCGGGCTGTTCAAGACCGCAAAGAATGCGTATGAGCGTTGTTTTGCCCTGACCCGATGCACCGAAGATGCCGAAAATCCCCCTCTCGGGAATTTCAAGACTGATGCCGTCAAGCACCCGCTTCCCGTCGTATTCTTTTGTGATATTTTTAAGCAGCATTAAACCACCTCTTTTACAATTTTCAATGCGGAATTTTTGCGGAAAGACATATTCAACTTTCGCCTCCCCTGTAGGGGTCAAAGCTGAAATATTATTGTAAATTGTTGCAAGCTCTGCCGGTGTGCAAGGCTTTTTCGAGCAGAAAAACGAAGAGCTTTTCCACAAGGAAGCTCATGATTATCACGGCGGCAGTCCAAGCGAAGAGGTCGGCGTATTCGAGATTGATTTTTGCAAGATAGAGCTGAGAGCCGACGGAATTTTTCGGAATTGAAAGCACCTCGGCGGCGATTCCCGATTTCCATGCGAAGCCTATTGAGGTTTTACAGCCCGAAGCGAAGGACGGCAGGACGGCGGGAATGTAGATATGACGGAATTTTTGACGGCGGGTCAGCCGAAACATCCGTGCCGCTTCAAGAAGTTGTTTATCCGTACCGACAACGGCGGTGCATACGCTTGACCACATCACGGGTACGACCATGAGAAACGATACCGCAACGGGCACACCGTCACGCTTTACCCAGACGAGAAGCAGGATTATGAACGATGCCACGGGCGTGGTCTTTATCAGCGTGAGAAGCGGACTGAAAAATTCATACAGCGGCTTTGAAAAAGCGGTTATCGCTCCGAGAAGCGTGCCGAAAAGAATCCCCGAGAAGCAGCCGAGAGAAATTCTGCCGAGAGAGCCGAAGCATTTTACGGCGAAATCCCTTGTAACGCAAAGCTCTGCAAGGCGTTTGAATACGGCGACGGGGGACGGAAAAAGAAAGGCACTGTCAACAAGCATTGCCGCAAGCTGCCAAAGCAGGAGCCATACAGCTATGACTCCTGCCTTTTTAATTATTGATTTATCCGAGATAATAGAGGCCATCAGCAGGTATCTCCCCTCCGACGGAAGCGGGATCGGCTTCATAGAGCACGGCGTAATTCTCCGACGCAGTCTTTTTCATTTCCTCGCCCGTCATATAAACGATATTGCAATTCGGAACGGTTTCCAATGCAAGCTCGGCGCTGTCGAAATATCCGTATTTCGCCAGAAAAACGATTCCGTTATTGTTGGGATTATTGATAAAGGATATCGAAGCCTCGTAGTACATCATAAATTCCTTGAGCAAGTCGGGGTGCTGTTCGATATAATCCGTTCTCGCAACGATACAGCCCTGTGCAAGCTGAGCGGTGCTGACCTTTTCCCATTCGTCGGTCAAATCTATCACGCGGTGAAGCTCGGTATTCTTTGAAAGAACATTTGATGCGAACGGCTCGGGAAGAATGCACAGCTCCACGGAGCCTTCAACCGCAAGCGTTGCAAGCTCGTTGTGTGCACTCTTGAACTCAATGGTGACATCCTTGCCCGGCTCTAAATTATTCTTGCGGAGAATATAATCTATGATATATTCGGGAGTTGAGCCCTGACCCGTGGCGTATACCGTCTTGCCCTTGAGGTCGGCAATGCTTTTTATCGACTCATCCTTTGACAGGACATGAAGCACGCCGAGAGTGTTTATGGCAAGCATTTGGATTTTTCCGCCCGTTTTTTTGTAGAGATTTGCGGCAAGATTGAGCGGCAGAGCGGCAATGTCAACCTCGCCCTTTATCAGAAGCGGAGCGACATCCTGCGGATCGGCGTAGTATTCCACGTCGAAGGCGAAAGCACGGGTTTCCTTGATGTGGGCAAGACCGAGACCCGTCGGGCCGTTCATTGCGGCGATTTTCGTTTTGTATTCGCGAACGGAATCGGTTACGGGTGCATCGGTGATGCTCTCATCGAGCACGGCATCGTCATTTCCGCAGGCGGCGAACGATAATACCGTCAGCAACGCCAGAAGCAGAGCCAAAATTTTTCTTGTTGATTTCATGATGATAGTCCCCTTTGTATATATAATGTATATTAGGCTGCCGTGAATTGGGAATGCGGGATTTCCGCAGAAAGGTACGATTTATCATGACCCCCTTGCACGGGGGGATATTGAATTTTCAGCGAAAATTCAACCGGAACGGTGTGACGGAGATTACATTTATTCACGGCTACGCCGTGGTGCTGTGCACTATCCCTCCGACTCAGCCACTCCCTACGGTCTAATCGTTGTCACGCACAGGCTCCAAAATCGAATTGAGAGCCTCGGCAAGCATAGCGTTGTCGCATTTTTGAATGAGATAGCGGCGTTTTGAATATTTGCTTTTTACCGCAGAGATATCGCCGTCATCCTCAACGGTTATTTTGACATCCTTTGAGAGCGAATAAAAATCTCCCTCGCCCTCGACGGCATAATTTACGGCGGTCAAATCCCAGCTGTCACGCAGATACGGCGGTTTTCCGCCGCGATACAAGCGGTAGGAATCGTATACGGGATTGTCCTCATGCTCCGAGTAAAAGCCGGTGAAAACATTTTCGCCAATTTCAAAGCCGGAGCAGACGATTTTTCCGCGGAATTTTTCAAAAACCGTTCTTGCGGCGGCGGGGTCGCATTCGATGTTAAACTCTTTTCCGTTCGGAAATTTTCCGCCCATTAAGACTATCGAATTTACCTTGCGGTTGAAAAGCTCCGCATCCTCACGCAGTACCCTGCCGAGGTTTGACAGCGGACCGACGGCAATGACCGTCACGGAATCATCCTGTGCCTTTGAAAGCAGCTTGTGATAAAATTCAAGCTCCGTTTGTGCCGAGGTACTGCTCGAAACAAAGCTGCGGTATTTTTTCGTCACCGCTTCGTTGTATTTTTTTCCGTCGGGCAAAAGCTCTTTTCCGCTGTACTGACCAACGGGCAGGTCGTCGAAGCCGAAATATTCCGCAATCGCACGAATCGTGCCGTTGGCGTAGCGGTTTGAAGTGCAGTTTGCGGCACCGAGAAGCGGCAAATCATATTTTTTGACATAGTGAAGCAGTAACGCAAACGCCCCCGCATCATCGCAGTCGGGACCCATATCCGTATCAAAAATGATATTTCTGCGGCTGTCTTTCAAAGGCTCATAAAAGGGCTTTTCGCCCTCACGCTCCGTTTTTTCGGATTTCACGGCGTAGCGTATCACCCAAGCTATGAGAGCAACGGGCAGAATTATGCACGCCGCAAGCATGAGCTTGTCCATGGGAATGTAGTCGTATATGCCGTCGCCGAGAATGGTGAAAAGTATGACTCTCGGCAGGATTCCGCCGAGCGATAAAAGCAGATACGGCAGAAAACGCATCCTCACCGCACCCAAAAAGAGGCTGATGAGGTCTATCGGAAACACGGGAATTGCCCTTATCGCAAAAATCGCAGACAGCTTGCCCTTTCCGTGAAGCTCCAAAACACGGCTTGCGTACTTTGTCTTTTCGAGCTTGTTAATGACGTACGGTCCGCCGAGAATAATTCCGAAAAGATATGTTGCACACACCTCGAGGAGTATTCCCGCCGTGTTTATCAAAATTGCCGTCAGGGGCGAAAAAGCCATGCCGACCGCGATATATACCAGCGAAGCGGGCACGACGAAAACAAGCGATTTCAGCAGGTACACACCGAGAATTGCCGCAACCGCAGAGAAAATACTGCTTGTCCCGGCAATGAGAGCACGGATATCCATATTTTTCAGCTCATCATATTTCCAAATAATAACGGCAATAATAAGCACCGAGAGAATAATTCTTCCCGCAAGTCCGAAAGCGTGCTTGAATCTGAGCAGTTTATCTTTCATCGAATACCACCTTGCAAAATGATACTGAATATATAATAGCCCATATCTGCCGCAAAATCAAGAAAATTCAGCCAAAAAGCCGTGTGAAAAGCAGGATTTACGGATTATTCGGACAAAATTCCTAAATCGGTTAAAAAAATCGCAACAATTTAAAAAATATTCATAGACTTTGAGAAGAAACTGTGTTAAACTAATATATTATTGTTCCCAATTAACCGTTCAAAGGAGGAACGCTTATGATGACCGCAAAAGAAAAACTGCAAAGAGCCTCGGCATCCGTTGCGTTTGACGGCATTTTTAAGTACATCAAAAAGAATCCGCAGGAGAACTTGATAAAGCTCATAGACATTGCACAGAAATTTATGGGCGGTGCGTTCCCCGAAAAGAATTTCGATGCTTTCCGCAGTGCCGTTAAGGACGAAAACAATGTGTGGAATCACTTTGCAATGAATATCATCAACGAGTGTGATCCCCAAGTAATCAAAAAAATGCTCCTTGCATTGGGTCTCGGTGCGGGCGTAAACGGCACAAAGGCTGTCAGAGCGAACAGAGAAAAATACAAGTGCAACATTCCGTTCATCATTCTTTTTGACCCCACGAGTGCCTGCAATCTCCGCTGTAAGGGCTGCTGGTCTGCGGAATACGGTCATCGTTCAAATCTCACCCTTGACGAGATGAGAAGCATTGTTAATCAGGGAACGGAGCTCGGAACGCATTTCTATATGCTCACGGGCGGCGAACCGCTTGTTCGCAAGGATGACGTTCTTACACTCTGCAAGGAAAATCCCGACTGTGCATTTCTTGCATACACCAACGCAACGCTTATCGACAGAGATTTATGCGAGAGAATGCGTGAGGTCGGCAACCTCTCCCTTGCTCTGAGCATAGAGGGCACGCAGGAAAGCAACGATTTCCGCAGAGGCGAGGGTGCATACGCAACCACTATGGGAGCCATGAAGCTCCTCAAGGAATACGGCCTTGTTTTCGGTATCTCCGTTTGCTATACGAGCAAAAATATTCCGAGTGTTACAAGCGATGAATTTATGGATCTCATGGTCGAGAACGGTTCACGCTTCGGTCTTTATTTCAATTATATGCCCGTCGGTCACGGTGCGGTTCCGGAGCTTATCCCCTCTCCCGAGCAGAGAGTTCATATGTATAAATGGCTTCGCCGCGTAAGAAACGGTGAAACGGGCAAGCCCATGTTCATAATGGATTTCCAGAACGATGCAGAGTATGTCGGCGGCTGTATAGCGGGCGGCAGAAACTATTTCCACATAAATTCCGAGGGCGATATGGAGCCTTGCGTGTTCATTCACTATTCGGATGCCAACATCAGAAAGAATACGCTGATTGAGGGCTTGAAGAGTCCGTTGTTCCAAGCGTATTACAGGAATCAGCCGTTCAACGACAATCATCTCAGACCTTGCCCCATGCTTGAAAATCCGCAATGTCTGCGTAAGATTATTGCCGAAACGGGTGCACGCTCAACCGACCTTATCGAGCCGGAAACCGCCGAGACACTTTGCTCCCGCTGTGACCGCTTTGCCGCCGCATGGCAGCCGGTTGCCGACGAGCTTTGGAATTCGACGAAGCACCCGAACCCGAAAACGCAGTTCTACCGCGATACCCCCGAGGGAAAAGCCGAGGCTGCCGCAAAATCCGATAAAACCGAATAATAACAGTAAATCCGCCCTCACCTCGAGAGCGGATTTTTTGCAAAAATATGTGATTTGTATTCGCCTCCCTTGCCTAAAGGGAGGGGGACCGCTTGCGGTGGAGGGAT
>CAZPMK010000017.1:0-34071 GCA_964587915.1 uncultured Clostridium sp. | reverse complement strand
CTCCGGCCTCTCACGCCGGCAACACGAGTTCGAATCTCGTACGGGTCACCATGATATGACGAGAGTCATGCAAAGAAGATCTGGATTAACAGTTCAGATAGTCGGTGTTTTTAGCGATGAGGGTCCACCCGTTCCCATCCCGAACACGGTAGTTAAGCTCATCAGTGCTGACAATACTTGGCTGGAAGCGGCCCGGGAAGATAAGGCGATGCCGACACAATACCACCTTAGGTAGACTAAGGTGGTAAAATACTTTGCCTTAATAGCTCAGTCGGTAGGTTCAAGCGAGCCGCTGCCTGTGGCAGAGAAAGGCGAAGGTTGAACAGGAAGAAATATGGAGTATCACGAGCGCACCAAGCGAAGTGAGACGACTATTTTTCTGACCGTTTCACGCGCTAACTAAATATTTTATCTTATGCCTTAATAGCTCAGTCGGTAGAGCACGCGGCTGTTAACCGCGGTGTCACAGGTTCGAGTCCTGTTTGGGGCGCCATCTTTGGGTAACGAAAGTCAAACCCAGCTAAAAACCCTTGAAATATCAAGGGTTTTTAGTTTTTTATGAGCAATTTTTAAGGTTGAGTTCTAATCAAACTTTTTTACGACAAACAGGACTCGAACCTACGACATTTTCATCAAATTCACATATTTTAGACCGATATTCTATTTATTTAGTTTATCGGTCTTTTTTTATGCCCAAAAATCGTTGCCTTCACATTTACATAGCCATTACTCAAAAGGTTATGGCACTTCGGTTGTGCTTGTTGTGCTTATCGAAAGATGCAGAATGAAAATAAATTATCTAACTTGTTCATTGCTAGCTCTCTCGTAAATATGACCGAAAATATTTCATAAGGAGGTATCACTATTCTTATTCAAAAACTTTTGGGTGTTACTGATAAAAAATCAAGCAACCCCATCGTGATTCCTATTTGCAAAGGAGAGGTATCACAATGACCGATTGCAAAGTAATTGCAATTGCAAATCAAAAAGGTGGTGTACCAATTGATGAGAAAAGATTTACAACAACACTCTGCACATTCATAAAAGCATAAATGCAAGCACCCAATGAGCCTACAGTTATATTCCCTTTTAAGTTATGATATATTGCAGCTGTAATCCCTGCAGCATAACCAATTACACGAAGAAACTCACATAAAAATAGCATTTTTGCTTCATATTTTGCTTCTTCATAAAAAGTCTCATTATTTTTTTCTCTCAATTTACGCCATTGTGTGTTTAGGTAATCACTAAATCCCATAGTTCTCATTTCTTGCACATTAATCGGAGAGGAAAAAAGCTTCCAAATTTTTATAATAGTTTGTTCGCATAATAGATCAACATATTGAGGTGCGCAGGTGTTGACCCGATATTTTTATAAGAGTGTTCTGCATCAGCCTTAAACCGCAATGAATCTCCTTCTTCAAGTTGAAAAGTTTCTTGACCGACACAGATTTCAACTTTACCTGCAAACACCGTAATATATTCTTCTGTACCTGCCATGTGGGGTTGTGCAAGCAGAAAACCATCCGGCTCAATCCGGATGCGGTATGTTTCAAAAAGTCTATCCTCTTGAAAAGGAAACGCCGGATAGTTCAAATATTTGCCGTCATCCTCAGTCAATGGAGAAATATCTCTCGCCCGAATTATAAGTGGGGTTCGGATATGATTGTCCATTAAGCTTGTAAACGATACTTTGTAGCCATTTGCAATTTTCCAAAGAATGGAGATGGTAGGATTAACATCTCCTTTCTCAATTTGAGCAAGCATACTCCGAGATACGCCCGTTTGCTTTGCGGCGGCATCCAAGGTGAGTTTTTTGTTTTCTCTTGCTGATTTAATGTTGTCGGCAATCACTTTCTGTAAATCCATAATAACTTCCTCTATTGACAATATGTTGGATTAGTAGTACAATATATAAAAATCCACTATATCGGGTTTTGAGTGTATTATATCATCAGAAGCTGAGGAGGTCAATATGTTTAGTTGGCTAAGTTTTTTGTCTTATGCAGTTGTTACCGCCGTAACACCGGGACCTAACAATATCATGTCTATGTCCAATGCAAGTCGTCTCGGGATTCGTAAATCTTTTCCGTTCAATCTCGGCATTTGGATAGGATTTTCTCTTGTTATGCTTGTGTGCACTTTTTTCTGTAACACACTATCTGCGGTAATCCCAAAAATCAAAACGCCCATGCTCGTACTCGGTGCACTTTATATGCTCCGGTTGGCATGGAAAACATTCAAAAGTTCGTCGGTCATTGAAGAAACTCACTCCCAAAGCAGTTTGTTTTCCGGTTTTGTACTTCAATTCATAAATCCGAAAATTTATATTTACTGCATTGTATCTATGGAAGCGTACATATTACCGCATTATCAAGGACAATGGGGTTCGTTGGTTTTATTTGCACTGTTGCTGGCGTTTATAGGTTTTGTGTTTACGCTATGTTGGTCGCTTTTTGGTTCGGTATTTAAGTTATTGTTTTCAAAGTACGCGAAAATCACAAACACAATCATGGCTCTTTTGCTGGTTTATTGTGCAGTTTCGTTGTTCCTCTAAAATCACATACGGAATAAGTCAACGGTAATGTTTAAGCAGAGTTACCGTTGGGTGTTTCCGAGTAAATCAATATTTTCTTTCGCCGTGTTGGCAGAAATTCCGTTCGCTTTTTAGCGAAGAGTGAAAAATTAAGAGTTAAGAAGTAAAAAATCCCGTCCACAAAAGTGAACGGGATTTTTGGTGGACGTTACAGGACTCGAACCTGTGACCACTCGCACGTCAAGCGAGTGCTCTACCAGCTGAGCTAAACGTCCGTAGCTGCGTTTCTCAACGCAAGAGACATTATATAATATTCCACCGTGCTTTGTCAAGGGCTACGGGCAAAATATTTTTAAAAGTTCGGGGATTTTACGGCATGGTCGAAACGGTCAGTCTGCGGCACATAAATCCCGAAAAATCAAGAGAGGATTGTGTTCTGCGGAGAAGAAAAAGGTACGGCGGCAGATTTACTGCTGTCGTACCGTTGATATTTGTGATTATTCTTCAAATTCCTTTGCTTCTATGCGGTCGCAAACCTCGCTGTCAACAAGGGAAAAGACCTCTTTTCCGAGTGATATGTACGGCTCGTAATCGTCCTTGTCGCAAAGCATGGCAAAGTTCTTTCCTATTTCCTGCTCGACATTCTTATTTTTTCTCACGGGAAGATAGTAGAAAGAGAAGGACGAACCTTCGTAAATATTCGCAAACAGACCCTCCGCATTGCGTTCAAGCCGAGCATAAAGCGAATTTGTTGCCTGACTTGCAAGCATGGGGTGAGGCAAATACTTGTGGAGAGCGAGCTGAGCCGAAAAAATCATAAGCACGCGAAGCTGAAAAAGGACATTGTTCGGCAAGCCTGCCGCTTTTTCCGGACAAAGTGTTTCCGGAGCAAGCTCTGCAAGCTCTTTTCCGAGCTCGTCGGCTTTTTTAACGTTGCCGTTACGTCTGAATCTGTCGGTCAGAGAGGCAAGGGCGGCAAAATCCGCCGCAGCACCGTCATTTTTCTTCGGGTGAAAGATTTTTACGTCATCATCGGTAGGTCTCATAACTAATCCTCTTGCTGTTTTGACTTTTTTCTTTTTATTTTGGATTTATATGTAAGAAGTGCTTTAACTGCACGGTCGGGAGCCGAATATTCACCGATACTGAGCGGTTTTTTGGAATACATACCGCTGAATTCCGAGCCGCCCGTTGCAAGGATATCGGCACTTTTTACTTTTTCGAGAAGCATGGCGGTCTGTTCCTCTGTGTTGAGAGGATGCCAAACTTCAACGCCGTCAAGCCCGAGGGGGATAAGCTCATCCAAAAGCTCGAAGCTGTCGGTCTGACCCGGATGGGCAAGAACCGCAATGCCGCCCGCTTCATGAATCGCCTCAATAACCTGTGACGGCTCGGGATAATTCGCCTTTACAAGGACATTTTCGGGGCTTTCGGGAGAAAAAAGCTCCTCGTACAGCTCACCGTAAATCCTGTCAGTAAGTCCGCATTCCAAAAGGGCGTGCATGATGTGCTGTTCAAAAACGGCGGTTGAACCGGTTGCACATTTAAGAACAAGCTCCGGTGTTATCGGATATTTCTGAGCAACCTTGAGAGTCATCATCTGACTTGCTCTTTTTCTTGCAACAACATTTCTGTGGCAGAGTCCCTCGAGACGATCGGGGCTGTCGCTCAGGTAGCAAAGAATGTCTGCACAACGCTCTCTTTTTGAATCGTAAGCTGATATCTCAACGCCGGGAATAACGGTTATTCCTCTGCGTTCTCCTATAATTTTCGCTCTGACGGTGGCTGCCTGACAGTCACGGTCGGTTATCGCAATGGTGTCAACTCCTCGCTTTTGTGCCAGCACGATAAGGTCATCAATTCCCATTGAGCTGTCGGAGAGCTTGGTATGACAATGTAAATCTCCAGCCATGTTTTTTACCTCTTTCAAAAAATCGCACAATACCGCAATATATACTCATTATAGCCGATTTTGCGACGCAGTGCAAGAAGTTTTTAAAATATATTTACATTTAATCTTTCATAAGAAAATTATGCGACGCGAAAAAGCAAGAGCCGCAGATATTTTTTAAATAATTAACATTTTTGTAATGACAACGGCGGCGAAATATGCTATAATACATTTTAATTATAATTGGGGAAGGGTGTCTTGCACGCCCGAAACACGGCAAAGGGGAAGAATTATGGCGGTAAAACGCTTCGTTTCATGGAATGTCAACGGAATAAGAGCCTGCATAGGCAAGGGCTTTTACGAGAGCTTTACCCGTCTTGACGCCGATATTTTCTGCTTGCAGGAAACTAAGGTGCAGGAGGGTCAGGTACAGCTCGAGCTTGCAGGTTATCATCAATATTGGAATTATGCACAGAAAAAAGGATATTCGGGCGTTGCGATTTTTTCAAAGGAGGAGCCGCTGAGCGTTGCATACGGAATCGGAATTCCGGAGCACGACACCGAGGGACGGGTGATAACGCTTGAATTTGACGGATATTATTTTGTTGCCGTCTACGTTCCCAATTCGAGAGACGGCTTGGTACGCCTCGATTACCGCATGGAGTGGGAGGACGCCTTTCTTGCCTACATTAAATCGCTCGACGAAAAAAAGCCCGTCATTTACTGCGGTGACTTGAACGTTGCCCATGAGGAAATCGACTTGAAAAATCCGAAAATCAATCGCCGCAATCCCGGCTTCACCGATGAAGAAAGAGAAAAATTCTCCGCCGTTCTCGCCGCCGGCTTTGTGGATTCGTTCCGATATTTTTATCCCGAGCTTGAAAATATATACAGCTGGTGGTCCTACCGCTTTTCGGCAAGGGCAAAGAACGTGGGTTGGAGAATTGACTATTTTGTTGTATCGGAAAAAATCAAGGATAAAATGACGGATTCAAAAATCCATACAGATATTTTCGGCTCCGACCATTGCCCCGTTGAGCTGGATATTGAAATTTAAGGGGGATATCATGAATACAAAAACTCTTAAAATAATCGCAATAGTGCTTGCGGTGACGACGGTTATTTCCGCAGGAGCATTTTTCTTCACCCGAAGCGGTGACGACGGAATTTTGAACGAAATCGCAAAGCCCGAGGAATATTCCTATGCCGAGAGCAAATATACGCTCTGCGGTTCACTCAGCGTTAAGGGCACGGGCGGAGAGATATTCATGCCGAGTGACCTTGACGGTATCTATTACACGGCAACGCTCGACGGAAAAATTGATTTTTACGAGTATGCAAACGGCGGATTTGTTCCCTGCACGCTTGAAAAAAAGGAGCTTTCCGTTAAAATAAAAGCAAGCTACGAGGAAATCCCCGTGCGTGTTTCTTATATCGGCAGAGACGGCGACATTTTCGGCTGCGGCGTTTTCACCTCGGATAACGATTCGTCGGTTGACGTTTATTCCTACGCCTTTGTCAAGCTCACACGCAAGCCCGCCGGCTACGGTGACGGGTGGCTTCTGCTTGCCGATTTCAACAAGGATGATTTTTACAAGCCGAACAAGCTGTGGTCCGAGATATATTCGGTAAATCTTGAAAACGGAAAGACCTCAACCTACGTTTCAAACAACACGCGGCTCATTGATAAAAACGGTGCGTTCCGAAGCGATTGGACTCTTCTCACCGATGATTTTATCAAGAACCTCGGTTCGGCAAAATACTTCCTCTCTTCAAGGTATTATAATTCCGATGACAGAGGAAAGAGGGCTGATGTCATGGTGCTTTCCAACGCCTACAGACCTCAAATCGTCACTTCCGATATTTTGGGTCTGTGGTTCGTCAACGATTCAAACGGAATGCATTTCCTCAGAAAGACCGACGGCGGATTTTTAAATATTGTCAGCGACGGCAAAAACGAAACGCAGCTTGCGAAGTTTGAGGGTGACTATTTCACCGACTATTTGCAGGACGGCAAGTATCTGATAAACAAGAAAACGCTGACCGTTACGGATCTTCTCACGGGTGCAACGAGCACGTTCAAGGCGGGAGATATCAGCGGTGCGAGCGGTGCTTGCGTAAATCCTGACGGAACAAGACTTGTAATTTATTTCAATGCCGAGAAGAATATCAACAACACCGAGGTGCAGAGAGTTATCTATGCCTCAACGGACGGTGCGGATGCCGTGTCATTTGCGGAGCCTCTTCTTTTTGCACAGAGCTGCGGCTTCACTTGGCTTGATTCTTCAAGCGTTATGAGCGTTCGTGCTCTTGACGGAACGGGAGCGGCGTTCGGTTCTGCGGTATATACGTTTAATCAGCAATAAAAAACTGCCGAAGCGAGAGCCTCGGCAGAGTGATATTAAAGCATCAGACCTTTTCGGGCGTGAAATCAATAACAATATTTTCACGCTGCATTTTGACCTGAGTATATTTTACGCCGGCGGCGTCGAACATTCTTTTTGATGCTCTGACGGATACCGAATCGGCGTACTTATCGGAAAGATAGAGAACCTCTTTTATTCCGCATTGGATTATTGCCTTTGCACATTCGTTGCAGGGGAAAAGAGCGACATACACCTTACAGCCCTCGAGATTTGCACCGCCGCTGTTGAGAATTGCGTTAAGCTCGGCGTGGCAGACATAGGGATATTTCGTGTCAAACTCATCGCCCGTTCTCTCCCACGGAAATTCGTCATCGTTGCAGCCGGAGGGGAGACCGTTATAGCCCACGGACATGATTTTGTTTTTGTCATTGACGATGCAGGCACCTACTTGCGTGTTGGGGTCCTTGCTGCGGTAAGAGGAAAGCATGGCGATTCCCATGAAATATTCATCCCATGATATGTAGTCAGTTCTCTTGGACATGGCGTTGCCTCCTTTGTTTTTTCGATTTTTATTTTATCACGGATATAAGGATAATGCAACCTTTATTTGGTTTCGACGTATAAATTCTATTGCGAGGTGCAAACATGAGCTTTTTAACAAAAATTTTCGGAGATTATTCCACCAAAGAAGTAAAACGCATCCGTCCGCTGTGTGACAAGGTGCTTGCTCTTGACGGTGAATATTCAAAATTGACCGATGCCGAGCTTCAGGCGAAAACGCCCGAGTTCAAACAGCGTTTGGCGAACGGCGAAACACTTGACGATATTCTTCCCGAGGCGTTTGCCGCCTGCCGAGAGGCTTCATGGCGTGTTCTCGGATTAAAGCATTTCCCCGTACAGATAATCGGCGGTATAATTCTGCATCAGGGCAGAATATCCGAGATGAAAACGGGCGAGGGCAAAACGCTTGTTGCAACGCTTCCCGCATACCTCAACGCTCTTTCGGGAGACGGCGTTCACATTGTTACCGTCAACGATTATCTTGCACGCCGTGACAGCGAGTGGATGGGCAAGGTTTACCGCTTCATGGGTCTGACGGTCGGACTTATCATTCACGAAAAAGAGGGCGAGGAGCGTAAGGAGGCTTATGCCGCCGACATCACCTACGGTACGAACAACGAAATGGGCTTCGACTATCTTCGTGACAACATGGTTGTTTACAAGGAGCACAAGGTGCAGAGAGGTCACAACTATGCGATAGTGGACGAGGTTGACTCCATTCTCATAGATGAGGCGAGAACGCCGCTCATCATCTCCGGCAGAGGCGAGAAGTCCACGGATTTGTACAAAATGGCGAACCGCTTTGCCGTGTCTCTTAAATCCGTAAAGGTCAAGGAAGCGGATTCCAAAGAAAATATCGAGGATATCGTCGGCAACGATGTTGATTACGTTGTTGACGAAAAGGCAAAAACGGCTACTCTCACCAAGAGCGGTATTGCAAAGGCGGAGGCGTTTTTCCATCTCGAAAATCTCATGGACCCCGAAAACATGACTATTCAGCACCATATAAATCAGGCGATAAAGGCGAACGGCGTAATGCGTCGTGATGTTGACTATGTTGTCAAGGATAACGAGGTGCTTATCGTCGATGAATTTACGGGCAGAATCATGCTCGGCAGACGCTATAACGAGGGTCTGCATCAGGCGATAGAGGCGAAAGAAAACGTCAGCGTTGAGCACGAAAGCAAGACGCTTGCAACGATAACGTTCCAAAATTATTTCCGTCTTTACAAAAAGCTCTCGGGCATGACGGGTACGGCGATGACGGAGTCGGCGGAATTTAATCAGATATACGGTCTTGACGTTATTGAAATCCCCACGAACAAGCCGATGATACGCAAGGACATGAACGATGTCATTTACAAAACGGAAAAGGCGAAATTCGATGCGGTCATAGATACAATCGAGGAGTGCCACGCAAAGGGTCAGCCCGTGCTTGTAGGTACAGTTTCGATTGAAAAATCCGAGCTTCTCAGTGCAATGCTCAAAAGAAGGGGCATAAAGCATGAGGTTCTCAACGCAAAGCATCACGAAAAGGAAGCGGAGATAGTCGCTCAGGCAGGTAAAGAAAATGCCGTCACCATTGCAACCAACATGGCGGGCAGAGGAACGGATATCAAGCTGGGCGGTAATGCCGAGTATCTTGCAAAATCGGAGCTTCGCCGCATGGGCTACACCGAGGAAATTATAGCCGAGGCGACGGGCTTTGCGGAAACGGATAATGAAGAAATCATCAAGGCGAGAGGCGAATATACGGCTCTCGAAAAGAAATACGATGCCGAAATAGCACCCGAGGCGGACAGAGTCCGTGCGGCGGGAGGGCTGTTCATCATCGGTACGGAACGCCACGAATCAAGGCGTATAGACAATCAGCTCCGAGGCCGTTCGGGCAGACAGGGAGACCCCGGTGCGAGCCGCTTCTACCTCTCTCTCGAGGATGACCTGCTGAGAATTTTCGGCGGTGAAAGAGTTGCGGGAATGATGACAACGCTCAAAACTCCCGAGGATATGCCCCTTGATGTCAAGATGCTCTCAAACGTTGTTGAAAGCTCTCAGAAAAAGATAGAGGGCAGAAACTTTGCCATAAGAAAGAGCGTTTTGCAGTACGATGACGTTATGAACCGTCAGAGGGAGCTTATTTACAGTCAGCGTGATCAGGTTCTCAACGAGGAGAACATAAGCGAGATAATTCTCAAGATGATTGACGGCTGTGTTAATGAAGCGGTTGACGGATTCTGCTCCGACCATGTATCAAAGAATGATTGGAACGTTGACGGCTTGCGTGAAAAATTCAAGGGCTGGCTTACCGTTGACGGAGATTTCCGAGACGGCTTCGACAAAGAAAGTGCAAGGGAGCTTCTTTTGGAGCGTGCACATGACAGCTATCATAAGCGTGAGGAGCTTTTCGGCACGGACGAAAGCGGAGTTCCCATTATGCGTGAGCTTGAAAAGCGTGTTCTTCTCGGAAACGTTGACCGCAATTGGATGGATCATATCGACGCCATGGATCAGCTCAGAAAGGGCATAGGTCTGCGTGCGTATGCTCAAACCGATCCCGTTGTTGCCTACAGACAGGTAGGCTCCGAGATGTTCGACTGCATGACGGAGGATATCCGTGAGAACACCGCAAGGCAGATTCTTACCATCGTCATAAAGAGCGAGGAGGATACCAAGCGTGAGCAGGCGGCACAGATAACGGGTACGAGCGGAGCTTCCGACGGCAGCGAAAAGGGCAGAACCGTCAGGAAAAAAGAAAAGGTCGGCAGAAATGACCCCTGCCCCTGCGGAAGCGGCAAAAAGTACAAAAACTGCTGCGGTAAAGTGTGAGTTCTGACTATTGCAAAAAAGAAAATCCTGTGTTATAATACCCGAGAATAAGGTGCGACGAACAGCACCGAATTAAAATTGAAAGGAGTTTTTTCATATGAAAAAGCTTGCAGCACTTCTCCTTGTTTTCGCTATGGTATTTGCGTTTGTTGCCTGCGGCGATGATGCAAAGGATCCCGAAACCACTACTGCAAACAGCGATGCTGTAACGGATGTATCTGATGATATACCCGAGACCGTCGCAGATCCCGTTAATTCCGATGCTTCCGAGAGTGAAACACAGGCTGTCCCCGCAGACGATGCTTCAACAGCAGCACCGTCGGAGGACACCACCGATACCACCGCAGTTGAAACCACCGTCAACGTTGCAGAGCTTACCGCTCCCACCGCAACGGCTGATATCATTGCTCTTTACAACAGTGCAGTAAACGGTGCGTTTGATGCAAAGGCAGGCTTCCAAAAGACCCGTTCAACCGATAACGAGGTTCTCGATGCGGGCGTTGCTCTTAAAGCTCTCAAGAGTCTTGTTTACAAATTTGCCGGCATCGGCGAAGAAAACAAGTACACCGTCAGCGTAACCAAGGGCAATTGGGAAAGCGATGCGAAGAAGCACTATCTCCGCAAGAGCACTCTTACCGCCGCTGACGTTACCGGTGCAAAATGCACCCTTGCAAACGGCAAGTACACCATCACCCTCAACATAAAGGGCGGTAACAGCGTAGGTTCACAGGATAAGAAATCCACCAACGCTCCCCTTGATAAGTGCGGACTTTGCGTAGGCAAAGAGGATAAGGGCTACTATGACCACAAGACCGCCGAGGTCGTTTATGATGCGGTCGAGGGCACTTATGCAGGTGCAAAGATTGAAGAAAGCTATTCAAACGCAAAGGCAGTTGCCGTTGTTGATGCGGCTACGGGTCGTCTTGAAAAGCTCTCGGTTGATTTCGACATCAAGGTATATATTGATATCAGCATCGGCAAGGGCACCGCAACCGGTACCTCCCATGTAAGATACACCGATTTCAAATATTGATTTTAACTAAAGGGCACGGCAGGCTTCTGACCGTGCCTTTTTAGAATTTTGCGAAAGGGGGCGGCGGCGTGAAAAACGGCAAGCCGTTGAAAATCCTTTTTATCAGACACGCCGAAACGGATTACAAGGATATCGGAGACCGTGACAATTGTGACGGAAATTTGACGGAGAACGGCGAAAAGCAATGCGACATTTTGGGCGAACGCCTGAAAGACACACCCGTTGACGGATATATCTCAAGTTCACTTTTGCGGGCATTCAAAACGGCGGCGGGAGTCTGCCGTGCAAAAACGGATAAGCCCCCGATTGAAATTTGTCCGGAAATAATAGAATGCGGCTGTACCGAGGGCTATTACGGCTGTTCCCTTGAATATCTCAAAAAATATTACGGGAACGCGAGGATGCTGAGAAGGCTTTTCGGCGGCGAAAAATACGATTTTCCCTGTGTCAGCGTTGAAGATAACGCTCTGCGGGCAAAAAAGCTGCTTGAATACATAAAGGGAAATTACCGCTTCGGTCAGTGCGTTGCCGTTTTCAGCCACCACGGAATGCTCGAATATTTGATTCCTGCGGCACTCGGTGCAAGTGAAAAGCAATTCAGCCTCTCACTTGCGAATATTTCCGTTACGCAGGTCGATATTTATGAGGACGGCTCGACGGAGCTTATTCCCGATACGGAAAAATAACAAAAATCGGTGTACGGACAAGGAGTCTGTACACCGACTTAATTTTTGCTCAATTGTATAAAACCTTGTAGTCTCCGCTTCTCAGCACTGCGGTAAGCTGTTCGGGCGTGCTTATTCGGCAGGGAGAGGAAATTCCGCCGCAGGCAAGGTTTACGGGCTTGTGGGAGTCCGCACCCGAGGTCAGGATAAGCTCACCGTGAAGCTCGGCAAATTCCTTGGCACGCTGATTCGCTTCGGGCTTGTTTTCGCTGTTGTATACCTCAAAGCCGTCGATAAGCTCAAGCGGAAGAATGCCGGGGGTCGTGATATATGACCTCTCTCTGAACGGATGAGCCTGAATTATCAGAACGCCGAGAGGGGAAAGGGTTTCGTACCAAATGCGGGGATTTTTTTCTCTCAGCTCGGGATGAGCACGGAGCATATCGGGAGTTACGCCGTAGCAGAGAATTTCAAGTCCTCCGCCGACACCCTCTTCGATTCCGAAAATAACGTCAACATCGAGAGGCTCGGCATATTTTTTGCATTCGAGGAAGTCTTTTTCGTACGCTCCGACAAAATCCTCCCACGAAAGAGAGCGGTCGATTCCGCTGTTTCCGTTATAAAAATGATTGGTAATGCACGCTCCCGAATAGCCGGAATTGTGAAGAGTTCGGGCAAATTCTTCGGGAGGCATTATACTGCACGCACTGCACGGTGTCGTGTGACAATGAAGCTGATATTTGTATTCCGACATTTTACTCTCTCTTTTCCGCACAAATTATCATTGATATTATAAAGGCACGCAGAAAAAAAGTCAAGAACGGTAAAAATTAAACTTCTTTAAACATGACTTTATTTTATTGACCTGTGCGGTTAAAACTGTTATAATAAACTAAATATACGATAAAGACCGCAGACAGGTCGAAAGGTGTGGCAGTATGATTAAAATATCTCCGTCCGTTTTGGCAAGCGATTTTTCCCGTCTCGGCGAGGAGGCGGCAAGAATGGAGGCGAGCGGTGCGGATTATCTGCATCTTGACGTTATGGACGGACATTTTGTACCGAACATAACCTTCGGCGCACCCGTGATAAAAAGCATAAGAAACAAGGCAAATATCGTCTTTGACGTTCACCTCATGATAAGTGAGCCGCTGAAATATATCGAGGATTTTGCAAAGGCGGGAGCGGATATAATAACGTTCCATGCCGAGAGTGAGTCACCGATAAAAGAGACGGTGGATAAAATCCTTGCCTGCGGCTGCAAGGCGGGCATAAGCGTAAAGCCGGCAACGCCCGTGACGGAGATTTTTGAGTATTTGGATAAGCTCTCCATGGTGCTTGTAATGACGGTGGAGCCGGGCTTCGGCGGTCAGTCGTTCATGCCGGAAATGACGGAAAAGGTCAAAGCCCTGCGTACACAGGCAGAGAGCAGAGGACTTGACATTGACATTCAGGTTGACGGCGGGATTAACTATTCCACCGTTGAAGCCGCCGCAGGTGCGGGTGCAAACGTGCTTGTTGCGGGCAGTGCGGTTTTCGGTTCTCCCGATGCTTCGGGGGCGATAGCACGCCTCAGGGAGCTTGCCGATTCAGCGTATCCAAAGCATTCCCGTCAATGAGCAGATGCCAATGCTCACGGGTAAATTCGCAATCGGAATTTTGAAAGCTGATATCGGTGCAAAATTCGGCGAAATGTCTTTTAATCGGAGCCATTTCCGCTTGTGGAGAGATTATCATTCGGTATTTTCCGCCGTTTTCGTAAAGACTGCTTTCCGCACTCGGAGCACGGCAGCTTTCGGCGGCACGGAACATATCGTCAAGGCTTGAAAATTCACACAGCAGAGCTTTCTCCTGCTTTTTGAGAGTGGAACGCAGATACGGCTTTATCCGCTGTCCTTCCAAAATCGTAAAGGACAGAACACAGCCGCCGCCGCTTTTCGGGCTTGCCTCGATTATCATTCGATTGGACGGGTCGATTTCCCTGCCGAGACTTTTTCCTGCGGCATCGAGCACCGTCCAAATTACTCGGCGTGTTTCTATTGTGGAATAATCCATATCCTCATATGTAATGTCAAGCTCACGCATATCCTCGTTTGTAAGGTCAACTATAATTCTGCCGTCGGCAGGCGAATTGATTTTCATGTCAGCATCCTCCTTCGGCGGTATCGCCGCCATAATATATAATATGTTTTTACTTCAAAGTGTGCAATGAATAAATAATGGAATTTCAGAGGTGACAGCCTTGGCAGAGAGCACCGTCAAAAAGAAAAAGATTAAGAATTTACAGGTTTTCAGCGACTATATAATCATGCTTGTCGCACCGCTCGTTATTTCCGTTTGGTATTACGGAATGAGGGCGGTACGGGTGACGGCGTGTGCCGTTGCGGGAGCGTTTTTGTGCGATATCGTCATAGCACTTCTTCTTAAAAAGAAATATAACATCAAGGATTTGAGTGCCGTATATATCGGAGCGGCAATTGCGGCAATGATGCCTGCCGGAATACCGCTCTACATTCCTGCCGTTGCCGGAGTATTCGGCGTGCTTGCGGTGAAACTGCCGTTCGGCGGAGCACTCAGAGCACCGTTTTCGCCCGTTGCCGCCGGCTTTGCCTTTGCCTGCGTATGCTTCAAGGAGCAGATTTTCGATTATTCCTACGGCTCTGCCGATAAGCTCCTCGGAAGTGCCTCCGTCGGCTCTCTTTTGGCAAGGGGAAATTCCGTGCATCTCAATTCGGTAAATATGTTTGACATCATCAGCGGAAACGTTGCGGGTCCCATGGCGACAGGCTGTGGCTTGGTGCTCGTTGCCTGCTGTGCGTATCTGCTCGTAAGGCGGCGTAAGGCTCTGCTCACAACGGCAGGATTTATTGCTTCCTGTGCGGTAATCGCCGCAGTTTTTCCGAGAATCAATGCCTCTGCGTTCACAAGCGTGGTGCTGGAGCTGTCATCGGGTTCGCTGATATTTGCGGGAGTTTTTCTGCTCACCGAGCCGTCATCTCAGATAAAAAGCTCAAAGCTGCGTTTGATTTACGGTGCGTTGTGCGGAATTATCTGCATGGCAATGCGAAGAATGGGAGCATATGAGGAGCCCGTGTGCTTCGCCGTGCTTCTTGTCAACGGACTCAAGCCCGTTTTGCAGGCTGTTGCAGGCGAAAAACTCACTCCGACATCAAAGGAGGGCGGCAAAAAATGAATGATAAAGAGCTTTCCTTTAAGAATATATTTATCAAGGGTGCGGTAATATTCAATCCCGTGCTCATACAGTTTGCGGGACTGTGCCCCGTCATAGCGGCATCGGCATCCCTCAAAAGCTCTCTCATACTTTCGGCGGTGCTCTGTCTCGATTTGATAATAACCTGCGTTGCGGCAAGTGCCCTGCTGAAAAAGGTTCCCCGTTGGCTCAGAATGCCGATATACCTGCTCATCGGACTTTTAATAATTTGCCCGCTTCTTTTCTTTGCGGAAAATTCGCTTTTGACCGATTTGAGCCTTTCCATGCGGATATACATTCCGCTCATCGCGGTAAATTCCGTCACGGCGGTACATTGTGAGCAGTTCGCCGTTAAAAACAGCGTTAAAGCCGCATTCTACGATGCCTCCGCCGTCGGTCTCGGAGCCTCCGCCGTATTCATTATATGCGGAGTAATCAGAGAGCTGCTCGGCTCGGGAACGGTTGCGGGAGTCCCCGTGTCGCTTCCCGTAACATTCAAAGCGGCGGCAATGCCGTTCGGTTGTCTCATTCTTTTAGGATTTTTAGCTGCTCTCCTCAGAGCATTCACAAAAAGATTTTATCCCGAATACTTTTCACAGGCAAAGAGCGAAAAAAGCAATAAGCCGAAGCGGGAGCAGGAAAAGAAAGCCGTTCCCGAAAAGCCGAAGGCAGTACCCGAAAATGAAAATCTCGGGGAAATTTCGTTTGACGATTATGAGGAGCTTTTACGCAGCGTTGAAGCGGAGCTTGCCGAAAAGGAGGGCGGAAAATGAAAATGATTTCGGAAATGTTCATCACCGCCGTCTATACCGTATTCGTGCAAAATCTTGTTTTCAATGCGGGTCTCGGCATGAGCGAGGCGATAAGAGCATCGGCAAAGCCGGGCAGATTCGCAAAGCTCGCCGTGATGATATCGGGCTTTTCAGTCGTTACGAGCGTGATATGCAGCTTGCTTGACAAGCTCGAAGCCTTTACAGATATAAGCTATGCTCTCAGAGCGGCGGTGTACGGCGGAGTGCTTGCCGTTGTATATCTGATAACCGCCGTCATTGCAAAGTTTATCTTTAAGGTTCAGCCGAATTTTCTCGGCGTTCTCGGCGTTGCGGCACTCAACACACTGGTGCTTGCCGTGCCGTATATCAACAATTCCGCCGCATATTCTTTTGCGGACAGTATCGGCTCGGGAATCGGAGCAGGCGTTGCGTTCGTGCTTGCCGCCGCCCTGATAGGCAAAGGCTCGGAACGGCTCAATGCCAACGAAAAAATCCCCGATGTATTCAAGGGAGCACCCGCAATGCTGATATATGTCGGCTTGCTTTCGCTTGCCTTTGCAGGCTTTACTGATTCAACACTTTTCACATGATTGGTTGCCGAGGTGGTCAATATGTTCCATAGAGGAAAAATAGAAAAAGCATTAAAGCCCTCTCAGCGTAAGAGCATCACCGAATTTGCAAGTCATTTCGGTTCGGGGCTCAGCTACGAGGAAAAAAGACGCAACAAGCGGATAGCATCCGTTTTTCTTGCGGTGTTGGGTATTTTGGTGCTTGTGTGCATAGGGTACTTCATGACCGACGTTCTCATAAAAATTACCGAGGCACCCGTACCGCAGCAGGCGGCGATATTTAATTTTAAGGAAGCTGAAAAATGGATTTTATCCCCTACAATTCAAGGCTGACATACCATAAATCTCCGTTCGGAGCAGTTCGTGAGGGCGAACGTGTGACAATGAGAATCGTTCTTCCCCGAAGCCTTTGCTGTACCGGTGCAAGTCTCATAACGGATTCCGACGGCGGTGACAGCCGAGTGTACCCGATGACGTGGGAGCGAATGGAGAGAACGGACGAGGAATGGTGGACAGTCACCTTTACCGCAGGAAAGGAGGGACTTTATTGGTACCGCTTTGCCGTTGCCTGCCGTGATTCGGGCAGGCTGATAACCTGCTTTGACAATTCAACGGGCAGAATTTCACCGGACGGAACGAGCTTTCAGCTCACGGTGTATTCCGCCGATTTCGAGACCCCCGATTGGATAAAGGGCTCGGTCATATATCAGATTTTCCCCGACCGTTTTAACTTTTCGGGCGAGGAAAAAAGGAATGTTCCCGAGGACAGAATCATACGCTCGGATTGGGGCGGAAAGCCGCAATGGAAGCCCGATTCTCAGGGCAGAATAAACAGCTACGATTTTTTCTGCGGCGACCTCAAGGGAATTGAGCAAAAGCTCGAATATCTCGAAAGCCTCGGCGTGGGCTGTATATATCTGAATCCCGTTTTTGAAGCACATTCAAACCATCGCTACGATACGGCGGATTACGGCAAAATCGACCCCCTTCTCGGCACTCGGAGCGATTTTTCCTCCCTTTGCAGACAGGCAAAAAAGCACGGCATACGAATAGTGCTTGACGGCGTTTTCAGTCACACGGGTGCAGACAGCGTGTATTTCAATAAAAACGGGCGGTATAAATCCGTCGGAGCATACAACAGCGAAAGCTCCCCTTACCGCGAGTGGTATAAATTCGAGGAATATCCCGACAAATATGACTGCTGGTGGGGCGTTGACATTCTTCCCGAGGTGGACGAAGAAAACGAGAGCTATCTCTCATTTATCGCGGGAGAAAACGGCATTCTCCGCCGTTGGCTCAAGGCGGGAGCATCGGGCTGGAGGCTTGATGTTGCCGACGAGCTGCCCGACAAATTTCTCGACAGGCTCAGACGGGCGGTCAAGGATGAAAACCCCGAGGCGTATATTCTCGGCGAGGTTTGGGAGGATGCTTCAAACAAGATAAGCTACGGCAAACGCCGAAGATATCTTGGCGGCGAACAGCTCGATTCCGTCATGAATTATCCCTTTGCAAAGCTGCTTACGGATTTTGCGGTGAGCGGAAAGGCGGAGGGCTTTAACGACGAGGTGTCGAGAATCTGCGAAAATTATCCGAAGCCCGCAGTCGATACCTTGATGAACCATATCGGAACGCACGATACCTGCCGAATACTCAACGTTCTTGCAACGGGCGGGGAATATGAATCATCGGCGGCTCGGCGTTACGAGGGCGGCTTGAACGAAGAACAGCTCGAAAGAGGAAAAAAACTGCTCCGCCTGATAACGGCAATGCAGTTCACTCTCCCCGGTGTGCCGTGTATTTATTACGGTGACGAAGCAGGGCTTGACGGCGGTGAGGACCCGTTCAACAGAGGCTGTTATCCGTGGGGAAAAGAGGATAAGTCGCTGACGGAGCATTATAAATTTCTCGGCAGGCTCAGAAAAGAGCACAGAGCCTTTGCACAGGGTGAATTTGTACCCGTTTCCGCATTTCTCGGTTGTGTTGCCTATGAACGCAGGGGCGAGGGCGAAAGGATAATGACCGTTGCAAACCGCAACAGCCATCCGATAGTCTATCTTCTTCCCGAGGAGGGCTGGCAATCGCTGACGGGGAACACCGTTGCAGGCAAGGAGCTTTATCTTGATGCGGAAAGTGCGGCAATTTTGATTTTTCGGTGAAGCATATGAGAAGAACTAAAAATGTCAGCTTCAAAACCGACAAAAGGCAGGACAGAGCCTCCCTCAGACGGCTTCTTTTTGCGGCGTGTGCGGGAGCGGTGATTTTGCTTGCGGTTTCGCTTTTTGTCATTTTGAGCAAAAATAATTACAATTTCAAAAGTGCCATGGGTGTCAACGTTGAAACGGAGACCTCGGGCATCACTCGACAGACGGAAATCAAGCTCGAAAGCTCCGACAGGCTGTACTATCTTTGGTGTGCAAGCTCCGATAAAAAGGTAATGCACTTTTCGTGGCTTGTCAGGGTTCGTATGCCCGAAAGAACGGTGACGATTTTTCCGATATCCCCCGGAGAACAGGCAGAGCTTGAGGGTGAAACGCAGACCTTTTCCGATTATTTTGCCCTCTACGGCGAAAAACGGCTGCTTGAAGCTATGGGAGCTTATTGCGGCAGGAGCATTGACGGCTATGTTGCGTCAACCGACGAGAGCTTCAGGTCGATGATAAATTATTTCGGCGGCGTTGACATAACCGTTCCCGAACAGATTGAATACCGCGGAGATTTTACGCTTATTCTTGTCAAAGGGAGACAAAATATGAAGGGCGACACGCTCTTCAAATATCTTAAATATATCACGCTTCTGGGCAATACCGAGGGGCGGTACGAGGCTTTTTCCGATATTCTTGAGACTGTTTTGACACAGAAAAACGAAGGCAGGCTCGACAAGATTTTTTCTAAATTCTCAAATACGCTCAATACGAATATCAGCATTGTTGAATTTTCGAGAGCGGAAAACGGTATAAAAGCATTGATTGAAGAGGGTGCGGAAATACGGCGGGCAGATTCTGCACAGGAGCTGCTCAGCAACAAATACAAGAGGAAACAGTGATGAAAAAGAAAATTATTGTCTTTTTGCTTATCCTTGCCGTTTTTGCGGCGTTTTGGTATGCTTTTAAGGATACGGAGCAGTCGGAGCAACCCGAAACGGAGACGACAGGCACATATACCACCGAGCAGGTGACGGTTGCCGCAAGCAAAAAGGGGAGTCCGTACAAATTCTATTACGAGGAGCTCAGCGACACGGAAAAACGGGCGTATAATGCCATATTAGAAGAAATATATGATATGCCCGAGAGGATAGTTGTTCCGAAAATATCGGGCGAGGAGCTTGACAGAGTGTTCTCGGCGTTGCTTTATGACAATCCCGATTTATTCTTTCTCGGCAGAAAATGTGCTGTTGAAACCCGTTTTTGGCTCACCTATTTTTCGGTGGATTATATCATAGATAAATCGGTTCTTGCGGAAATGACGGCGAAGCTGGAGGCGGAGTGCGTTGCCTTTGAAAAAACGCTGACCAATCCTGCCGATGAATGGCTGACGGAGCTTCAAATCCATGACCGTATAATTGAAAAATGCGAATATCTCGACCCGAACGAGGGGCTGATTTATTCGTCGGCGTACGGTGCTCTTGTTGACGGAAATGCGGCTTGCGAGGGATATTCCAAGGCGGCGAAGCTGTTGCTTGACAGGGTGGGGATAGAAAACGCTCTTGTCAGCGGCGAATCGGATAACGGTGAGCAGAGCGGTGCACATATGTGGAACGTCGTCAATATCGGAGGAAATTTCTATCATCTTGACTGCACATGGGATGATCCCGTGAGCGATGATGGTGACGGACTTGTGATGTACGCTTATTTCAATCTCAGCGACAAAATGATAAGTGAAACTCACAGTAATTTTTCCTACGATTTCGGATGTAATTCCGATGAAGAAAATTATTACAAAAAGACGGACACCTATTTTCAGAGCTATTCCCGTTCAAGCGAGGAAAGGCTCGAAAAAATAATTGCTGCCCATGTCAAAGAGGGCAGAAGCCGTGTACAGCTTCGTTTTGCACACGAAAATGCCTACAATGCCGCAGTTGAAGATTTGATAAATAACGAAAGAATATATCGAGTGCTCACGAATGCGTGCAAAATTGCCGACGAACCGTTTACGGGCGACTCGATAGGCTACTACGAAAACAAGGCACAGAACGTGCTTACTCTTGTTATCAAAAAGTGAAGGGAGATACCGCTTTGGACAGAGAAAGAATAGAAGCGGCGGTCAGAGAAATTCTCATTGCCGTCGGCGAGGACCCCGACAGAGAGGGGCTTGTTGAAACGCCTGCCCGCGTTGCGAGAATGTACGAGGAAATTTTCAGCGGTCTTGAGGATGATCCTTCAAGACATTTGAAGCTGTTTGACGAGAGCAGTGAAGAAATGGTTGTTGTGCGTGACATTCCTCTGTATTCGATGTGCGAGCATCATCTGATACCGTTTCTCGGCAAGGCACACATAGCGTATATCCCCTCAAACGGCAAGGTGATAGGGCTCTCGAAGCTGGCGAGAATCGTTGACAGCTTTGCGAGAAGACCTCAGCTTCAGGAACGCCTCACGGGTCAGATTGCGGATTTCCTCTATGACAATTTGGAGCCGATGGGCGTTGCGGTGGTTGTGGAAGCGGAGCATTTGTGCATGACGATGAGAGGTGCAAGGGCATCGGGTGCAAAAACAATGACTTCAGCCCTGCGAGGCACGATGAGAAGCGATGCGAGAACCCGTGCCGAGGCGATGTCATTGCTCACGGAGGGACGGCTGTAATGCTGAAAGCGGGTAATTTTGAATTTCCTCTCGGAAAACGCACGTACATAATGGGAATACTCAACTGCACTCCCGATTCTTTTTCGGACGGCGGACTTTACAACACCCCCGAAACGGCACTCGAAAGAGCGTTGGAGATGCAGGCTCAGGGTGCGGATATAATTGATATCGGTGCAAATTCAACCCGTCCGTCGGCACAGATAATTTCGGCATCTCAGGAGCTTGAAAGGCTCATGCCGATTCTCGAAGTGCTCAAGGGCAGGCTTGAAGTCCCGATTTCGGCGGATACGTTTTATCCCTCCTGTGCCGAGGCGGCATTGAAGTCGGGCGTATCAATGATAAACGATGTCAGCGGAGAATTTAACGGCGATATGGCACGCCTTGCAAAAAAATATAACGCCGCATATGTTGTCATGCACAATCCGAGCGGAGCGGGCACGGTTAAGGAATACAAAAACGGCGTAGTGTGCGATATCAGAGAATTTTTCCTTGATTCGATGCGTCTTGCCGCAGAATGCGGCTTGCCGAGGGAACAGCTTTGCCTTGACCCCGGAATCGGCTTCAGCAAGAGCACGCAGGATAATTTTGAGATAATTCAAAACCTCGAATGGCTGAAATTCAAGGAGGTTGCGTTGCTTTTTGCCGCATCGAGAAAAAGATTTATCGGCGAAGCAAGCGGTGAAGCGAACAGCTCCATGCGTGACAGCGGAACGATTGCGGCGGATACTGCGGCGATAGCCTGCGGTGCGGACATAATACGGGTTCATGATGTTCGGGGTGCTGTTCAGGCGGCACGCACGGCGGACAGAATATACAGGGGAGAGCAAAATGGACACAATCAAGGTTAAGGGACTTAAAATTTTCGCATATCACGGAGTAAATCCCGAGGAAAAAATCGACGGTCAGAATTTCATTCTCGACATTGATGCGTATCTCGATTTGGATAAGCCGTGCGAGAGCGACTGCGTTGATGATACGGTCAGCTATGCAAAGATAATCAAGCGTGCAACGGCGATTTTTACGGCACAAAAGGATGACCTTATCGAAAGGGCGGCACAGCGTGTTGCCTGCGGACTCTTGCAGGAGTTCGAGAAAATAGAAAGCATAAGGGTATTGCTGAAAAAGCCCGAGGCTCCGATAAAAGCGGATTTTGAGTATACGGGCGTTGAGATATTCAGAGAGCGAAAGGCGGTTATAAAATGAGTGAGGCGGTAATTGCACTCGGCTCCAATATGGGCAACAGAATTGAGAATATAAACGCCGCCGTCAGAGCGGTGGCAAAGCTCCCCGGAGTTAAAATAATCAAAGCATCGTCGGTTTATGAGACCGACCCCGTCGGCAAGGAGGATCAGGAGAGATTTTACAATGCGGCACTTCTTGTTGAGGCAAGCATTTCTCCCGCCATGCTTTTGGGCGGTTGTCTCGGAATCGAGGCGGCAATGGGCAGAAAGAGGGAAGAAAAGAACGGCCCGAGGATAATCGACCTTGACCTTATTCTTTATGAGAATTTCAAAAGTGAAAGCTACGATATGACCCTGCCTCATCCGAGAGCACTTGACAGAGCGTTTGTCATGGCACCTTTGCTTGACCTTTATCCGACGGGCAGAGCACCGGGAATGCTTTTCGGACCGCACCTGAGGGATTTGGGTCTTGACGGCGTTGACAAAACAGAAAAAGAAATTATCATTCCGATTTATTGACGGAGGCGTGAAATGGCAGGCTCATCAATTTGCGACAACTGTGCTTATTATGATTATAACGAAGAATACGAGTGCTACGAATGCCTTGTAAATCTCGATGAGGACGAGCTGTACCGCTTTATGCAGGGCGGTTCGTTTGAGTGTCCGTATTTCAATGCCTACGATGAATACAAGGTAGTGCGAAAGCAAAATTAAGGAGGAACCTGCATGAGCAGCAGAGGCAAACAGAAACAAAATGCCCGTGAGACGGTTGCCGCTCCCAAGACAAAAAAATTCTCGGGAAAAAAGATAATAATTATTTGCGTTGCGGCGGCGGTCGTTGCGGCGGCGGTGACGGGAATATTCTTTTTCGGCAAGGAAGTTCAGCCCGAACAGGTCGAAGCTCCGCCGACGGTTGAGGCGAAGGAAAACGAGAAATATTCATATTCCGAATATAAAGGCTGCCGTATGCCCACAGAGATAGTGCAAATTCTTTTGCAGGCGGAGGCGGACAGCGAGGCGGCGTGCAAAAACGGCGGAGTGGCGTTGAAGGTCGGCGATATGTCGATTTCCGTTGCAGAATATTCCATGTTCTACTTTGATACATTCAGCAGACTTTGCAATTCCATACTGAACGGCAACACATATCCCGATGAGTATAATTTTTCTCTCACTCCCGAGGAGCAGAAATGTGTCGATTCCGATAAAATATGGGCGGACGAGCTTTCCGACAGGGTGACGGATTACATTCAGTATTGCTATTATTATTTCGATAAAGCAATAACGGACGGCACCGTGCTCGATGAAGATTCCGTGGACAGGCTTATTGAAACATATAACCGTGTGCTCAGTTATGCCGAGGACGGTCAAAGCGATAACGAAATCATCGCAGATACCTACGGCGAGGGCGTTACCTTTGCGATGTTTGCGAGAAACGAGATAGTTTTGGCGTATGCGAACATGAACGAAATGGAGTATATGGATAAATACGCTCAGGAATTTACGCAGTCGGAGCTTGAAAAATTCCGTGACGGCGAAAACGGTGCGATGAAATATTTTTCGGGAGTCGTTTATCCGATTCCCTACGGCAACGATGAGGCACTTGCCCGTGCAAAGACCGTTAAAACAGCGGAAGAATTGGCGGCATACTGCGATGAATACGCACAGGAGAGCGGAATGACCGCCACAGAAAGCACTTATGCGTGGACGGATTATGATACCGTTGCAGAAAAATTCGGCAGTGATATCAGCGATTGGATATATTCTCCCTCCCGAAAAGAGGGCGATATCGGCGTTGTCAAGGGTGCGATATACGATTGCCTTGTCTATGTTGAAAAATTGCCGTACTATACCGTGAGCCATGACGTGATAATTTATTGTAATGTCAATGCGGATTCGAGCGACACCGAGGCGGTTAAAAAGAATCAGGAGGAAACGGCTCGAATTTTCAACGAATGGGTTGACGGCGGTGCAAGCGAGAAGGCTCTTCTGAAGTTGTGCGAAAGTGCAACGGGTGCAAGCGGAAAAGCAACCACAAGAGTCGGCGAAATAAGCTCTTCGGTGCAGCTTTGGATAAATTCTCCCGAAAGAAAATACGGTGACTTCTGCATCTACAATTCGAGCGAGGGAAGCTACATTATTTTCTTCGTCAAGGAAAATTCCGATGATTACGACTGGGAATTAAACGCCCGCTCGACTCTTGCGGTGAAAAAGACCGCACAGGAATACAAGGATGCATCAAAGGACGAATATTCCGCAAGCGAGAGTGCTTCCAAAATCAAAAAAGCGAGGAAAAACGCTGCCGATAAAATCAAAGAGAGCAGCGATTATATGCTCAAAAGCATGAGCGATCAGCAATAATTTCAAGCGGTTTGCCCGAAAAAACGGAGGCAGACCGCTTTTTTTAACAAAATTTTTATATCGAGGCAAAAAAATAGCCAAAATACTCTTTTATTTTATAAATAAGAGTGATATAATATATCCGATTATGTGCGTCAAAGAAACCGCAATTAAATCGGCGGCTTAATACGCAGAAAAACGGGAGGAAAAAATGGCTGATATTATTTCCGTAAAAAATCTCAGTAAATCTTACGGCAGTCATCAAGTGCTGTCGGATGTCTCCTTCAGCTTTGAGGGCGGTCAAATAATCGGTCTGCTCGGTCCCAACGGCTCGGGCAAGACTTCGCTTATTAAAATACTTACGGGTCTTATCCATGATTACAGCGGCGAGGTTCTCATTGACGGAGACAAGCCCGGCAAGGCTTCAAAGGCAAAGGTTGCTTATTTGCCCGAAAAGACTTATCTTGCCGATTGGATGAGATCAATTGATGCGATTGATTTCATGGCGGATTTCTACGCCGATTTCGACCGCAACAAGGCATTGCGTCTGCTTGAGGAATTTCGTCTGCCCGCAAAGCAGAAAATTAAAACCATGTCAAAGGGTATGCAGGAAAAGCTCCAGCTCCTTCTTGTCATGAGCAGAAACGCAAAGCTCTACGTTCTCGATGAGCCCTTGGGCGGTGTTGACCCCGCGGCGAGAGAGTTTATCCTTGATACGATAATGATGAATCATCCCGAAGGCTCAACGGTGCTTATTTCAACGCATCTTATTTACGATGTGGAAAAAATATTCAATTCCGTGCTGATGATAGGCAGAGGACAGGTGCTTGTCAAGGCAAAGACCGAGGAAATAACCGCCTCGGGAAAAACCATCGAGGAGCTTTTCAAGGAGGTGTTCGGTCATGCTTGGCAAGTTAATTAAGAATGAATTTAAGTCGAATCTTCACAGCATCGGCATGATTTACGTTGTTGCGGCGGCGGCAATCGTTCTTATGGCGGCATCCTATATCGCCGATATCACATGGATAAGTGCTCTTGCAACGATAGTTCTCATTGCCGCAGGCTTCATTGCCGTAATTGTAACATTCGTTTCGGTAATTTCCAATTTCTCAAAAACACTTTTCGGAGCACAGGGCTATCTCAGCTTCACCCTGCCCGTTTCGAGCGGTCAGCTTCTTGCGGCAAAGGCGATAACCTCTTTTGCGTGGATGCTTTTGAGCTACCTTGTTGCGATAGGAATTTTCATCGGAGTTTATCTTTACGCCACGGCAATGATAGGTGAGGATGTCAAGGCGGCAATACAGATGATGCTGACGATGTTTGACAGTCTGCCGTCAACGGGAACGATAAAGCTGGTGCTTTTCCTTGTTGCACTCATGCTTTTTATCCGCATAGTCGTTCTCATTGCACAGCTCTATTTTGCGATAACCCTTTCAAACACCAGAGCACTTCAAAAGCTCGGCGGATTTGCGGCAGTCGCGGTGTTTTTCGCCGTATTCATCGTAATGCAGGTGATAAGCCTTCTGCTTTCGCAGTATGTTCCGCTTTCAATCGTTCTTACGCCGGAGGGACTTTTCTACAGCACCACCTCCACCATGGCGAATCCGCTCGGCTTGAGCTTCGGCATTGCGGGAACGATATTCGACGTTGTCTGCTCCGCTCTTCTTTTCGGAGGAACGGCAAAGCTGATGAACACCAAGGTCAACATTAAATAAAATGAAAACAGGAATTTTCGGAGGAACTTTTAACCCTCCGCACAACGGTCATGTACGCCTTGCAAAAGCGGCGGCGGATGAGCTGGGGCTCGATAAGGTGCTGATAATTCCGTCCTGCATACCGCCCCACAAAATTGCCGCAAAGCTCGCAAGCGGAGAGGACAGGCTCGAAATGTGCCGTATCGCCTTCGGCGACGACCCGAGATTCGAGGTCTCTCCCATTGAGCTGAACAGAAGCGGAAAAAGCTACACGGTTGATACTCTGCGTGAGCTTAAAAGGCTTTATCCCGAGAGTGAAATGTATTTCATCGTCGGCTCGGATATGCTTGACAGCTTCGATAAATGGTATCATTGGCAGGAAATTCTTTCCCTGAGCGTGCTGTGTGCCGCTTCGAGAGAAAAGGGATATATCCCCGATTTGAGCCGCTTCGGTGAGCTTGCGGGAAGAATCCGCTTTTTCGATTTGCCGCCGTTTGAGGTCAGCTCAACGCAGATAAGAAATTCACTTGAATATGACGAAAAGCTCATCGACCCGAGAGTTGCCGAATATATAAAAAGTCGAGGCTTGTATGATGACGGGCTTGATGCCTACCGTCCGCTCCTTCGCGAAAAACTCAACGACCGCAGACGGTTTCACAGTGAGTGCGTCAGCGAGAGTGCAGGCGAGCTTGCTCGGAGATATTCGGCTTCGGTTGAAAAAGCAAGGCTTGCGGGACTTTTGCACGATGTGATGAAAAATGCCCCCGCCGACGAACAGCAAAAATATTTGAAGAATGCAACACCGCTTGAAATGCTCAACACAAAGGTCTGGCATCAAATAACGGGAGAGGCGTTTTTGAGAGAAAACGGAATAATCGAGGACGAGGAAATTCTCGGTGCGGTGCGGTGGCATACCACGGGCAAGGCGGGAATGTCGTTGCTTGAAAAAATCGTATACGTTGCGGATTTCATATCGGCGGACAGAGAATACAAGGATGTCGAGGTCGTTCGGCGGCTTGCGTATATAAGCCTTGAACACGCAATTCTTTACACCGCACGCTATACCGTGAATAAGCTCGCCGCAGGGGATATGCTCCTGCACCCCGCAACGGTTGACTGCTACAATGATATGCTTATGCATTTTGAAATAAGGAAAGGTTGAAATATGACGGATATAAAAACACTTGTCAGAGAAATAGTCAAGGTTCTCGATGAGAAAAAAGCAATGGATATCGTTGCCATCGAGACCGAGGAAGTGACGATAGTTTCGGATTTTTTCGTTATCGCTTCCGGTACATCGAACACCCACACAAAGGCACTTGCGGACGAGGTTGAATACGAGATTAAAAAGCGTCTCGACATTGACCCCGAACACATAGAGGGCAGAGCAACGGGCTGGATACTTCTTGATTACGGCACCGTTATCGTCCACGTTTTCCAACAGGAAAGCAGAGAATATTATAACCTTGAGCGTCTTTGGACGGATGCAAAGGTCTTTGATATTTCGGATATCTTAACGCAGGATTGACGCACACAGGAAAGGAAGATTAAACATGGCTCAGTATGATTTTAAGAGCACGGAGAAAAAATGGCAGCAGGTATGGGACGAGAAAAAGACCTTTGAATGCGGCGAGGATTATTCAAAGCCCAAGTTCTACGCGTTGGTTGAATTCCCTTACCCGAGCGGTGCAGGAATGCACGTCGGTCACATAAAGGCTTATTCGGGACTTGAGGTCGTTTCGAGAAAAAGAAGACTTCAGGGCTACAACGTGCTGTTCCCGATAGGCTTCGATGCGTTCGGCCTGCCTACGGAAAATTATGCCATAAAGACAAATACACATCCGAGAATAGTTACCGACAACAACATAAAGCATTTCACCGAGCAGCTCAAAATGGTCGGCTTCTCCTTCGATTGGTCAAAGGTAATCGACACTACGCAGGAGGACTACTACAAGTGGACTCAGTGGATATTCCTTAAAATGTTTGAAAACGGACTTGTTTTCAGAGACAAGGCGTTGATAAATTACTGCCCGAGCTGTAAGGTTGTTCTTTCAAACGAGGATTCTCAGGGCGGCAAGTGCGATGTCTGCCACAGCGATATCGTTCAGAAGTCCAAGGATGTTTGGTATCTTCGCATCACCGAGTATGCCGACAAGCTCCTTGAGGGACTCAAAGAGGTTGATTATCTGCCGAATATCAAGCTCCAGCAGGAGAATTGGATAGGCAAGTCAACGGGTGCGTTCGTAAACTTTGCGGTCAAGGATACCGAGGAAAAGCTCAGCATATACACCACCCGTCCCGATACCCTTTTCGGCGTAACCTTTATGGTTATGGCACCCGAGCATCCGCTCATAGACAAGTATGCTTCCATGATAGGCAACATGGGCGAGGTTGAGGAATACAGAAATGTATGTGCCAAGAAGTCCGCATTCGAGAGAACACAGCTTGTCAAGGATAAGACGGGCGTTAAGCTCAACGGCTTCACCGCAATAAATCCCGTCAACGGCAAGGAAATTCCCATTTATATTTCCGACTATGTTATGATGGGCTACGGTACGGGCGCTATTATGGCGGTTCCCGCACACGATCAGCGTGACTACGAGTTTGCAAAGAAATTCGGCATTGATATAATCGAGGTCATCAAGGGCGGCGATATGTCGGTCGAGGCGTACACGGGAGACGGCGAGATGGTCAACTCCGAATTTCTCAACGGCATGACGAACAAAAAGGATTCCATTGAAAAAATGGCGGCATGGCTTCAGGAAAAGGGCATAGGCGAAAAGGGCGTTCAGTACAAGATGAACGACTGGGCATTCAACCGTCAGAGATATTGGGGCGAGCCGATTCCCATTGTTCATTGCCCCGACTGCGGAATGGTTGCCGTACCGTACAATGAGCTTCCGCTCAAGCTCCCTGCCGTGGATAATTTTGAACCGGGCAAGGACGGCGAAAGTCCGCTTGCAAAGATAGAGTCCTTTGTAAACTGCACCTGTCCCAAGTGCGGCAAGCCCGCAAAGAGAGAGACGGATACCATGCCTCAGTGGGCAGGCTCATCATGGTATTTCCTGCGTTACATAGACCCGCACAACAACGATGCCTTTGCTTCTGCCGAAAAGCTGAAATATTGGATGCCCGTTGATTGGTACAACGGCGGCATGGAGCACGTTACACGCCACCTTATCTATTCAAGATTTTGGTATAAATTCCTCTATGACCTCGGTGAAGTTCCCGTTTCGGAGCCTTACGCAAAGAGAACGGCACAGGGACTTATCCTCGGACCCGACGGCGAAAAGATGTCCAAATCCAAGGGCAATGTCGTTGACCCGTGCGAGGTTGTTGAGCAGTTCGGTGCCGATGTTCTGAGAACCTACGTGCTCTTTATGGGCGACTATGAAAAGGCGGCTCCGTGGAGCGAGACGGGCGTAAGAGGCTGTAAACGCTTCATTGACCGCGTATGGGGTATGCTCGATATCCTTGCCGACGGCGACAGCTATTCCCGTGAGCTTGAAAGCTCCATGCACAAAGCGATAAAGAAGGTTTCCTACGATATAGAGAATTTGAAGTACAACACGGCGATTGCCGCTCTCATGTCGCTTGTAAACGAAATTTACGCCAAGGGTTCCGTAAACAAAGCGGAGCTTAAAACGTTCATCACCCTGCTCAATCCCTTTGCACCGCATATCACCGAGGAAATGTGGCAGTCCATGGGTCTTGACGGTATGCTCAACGAAACGCAGTGGCCGACCTATGACGAAGCAAAGTGCGTTGACAACGAAATCGAAATTGCCGTTCAAATCAACGGTAAGGTCAGAGAAAAGCTCGTTGTTGCCGCCGATGCACAGTCCGACGAGGTCATTGCCGCAGCAAAGGCTCTTGAAAAGATTGCACAGGCAATTGACGGTATGCAGATAGTCAAAGAGCTTTATGTTAAGGGCAGATTGGTCAATATTGTAGTCAAACCGCAATAAATGCACAAAAAATTTAATATTTTAATTGTTGACAAGCAGTGTGCGGTTATTGTATAATAGTTAGCAAGTTGTAAAACAAACCCTGTATAAAATTGAGGGGAGGGAATAGATTGAGTCAGGTTAAAGTTAAGGAAGGCGAGTCACTCGAGAACGCACTCAGAAGATTCAAGAAGCAAACTTCAAGAGACGGCGTTATTCAGGAGGTTCGCAAAAGAGAGCACTACGAGAAGCCCTCAGTTAAAAGAAAGAAAAAGTCCGAGGCTGCTCGCAAGCGTAAGTTTAAGTAATTAAACAAATTCAAAAAAGAGCTGTTGCATTTTTGCAGCAGCTCTTTTTGCATTCTTATCTGAGTTTTTTGATTTCTTCAAGAACGGAGTACGGGATTTTCATGTTTCCGAGACCCGTGCCGATTGAAATGTGGGGCTTCATTGCGGCGTGAAAATCCGTGCCGCCCGATATCGCAAGACCCGACGTGCGTGCCATGCCCTGATATTTTTCCTGCATTTCGGGAGTATAATCGGTGTAATAGCCCTCAAGTCCGCAAAGTCCGTAGCCTTTAAGCTCAATGAGAAATTTCATCAGCTCGTCATCGGGGAGCTTCGTAAGATGCGGATGTGCAAGGAATGAAAGTCCGCCGCATTTTTTGATTAGCTCTATCGCATCACGGGCGGAAAGGCGTTGCTTTTCGCAGTAGGCATATTTCCCGACGGACATATATTTATCAAAGCCCTCTTTCACACTCTTGATGTAGCCCTTGTCAAGCAGAACTCTTGCAAAATGTGCCCTGCCGATAAAATTGTTCGGTGCTATGGCTCTCACCTCGTCGAGAGTAATATCGAAGCCAAGCTCATTGAGCCGACGGCAGGTGACGCGGTTGCGTTCAAGACGAAGATCTACCACTTCAGCGAGAGTCTTTTTGAGCTCGGGATTTTCGATGTCGATGTAGAATCCGAGAATGTGTGTTTCCGTTTCGGAAAGCACGGAAAATTCTATTGCGGGAATGACCTCAACGCCGATTTTTTCTCCCTCGGAAACCGCCTCCGATATGCCGTCCACGGTGTCATGGTCGGTTAGTGCAATTGCCGCAAGCCCCGCTTTTTTCGCTTCACGAACCACCTCGGCGGGAGTCATTGAGCCGTCGGATTTCAGCGAGTGCGTGTGTAAATCAATATATTTTTCCATAATTTCACCCCGTCAGCCGATATCGGGAGTGTCATCAAGCAGAACGGCAGGCTCCTCAAAGCCCTCAAACTCCAGAACGACGATTTCATTTTTGCCCTTTTTGAGGAACGGTGCGGGGAGATACGCCGAATGCTGAGGCCCGACCTCCCAATATCTTGAAAGCACTCTGCCGTTGACGATGATAATTCCCTTTTTGAAGCCGTCGAGCTTAACAAAGGTGTCACGGCATTCGTCGATTTCTATTTCGGTGCGAAGCAAAAGCGGCGTTGAATCAAAAACAGGCTGACCGTCGATAAAATCCACACGGGAAATATCGTCAAACGGGAGGGGATAGCATTCCCAATGGTAGACAAAATTGTTGCCGAAGCCGATTCCCTCGGTAACGCCCTTTGCATCCTTGAGGTATGCACCGTAATTCACCCTGCCCATATTCTCGACCAAAACGCTGAGTGTTGCCCCGTCGGAGGGGATATCCGTCTTAACCTGCGGCTCGGTATCGTTGCGGTACTGAATGCCGAGAAATTCATCATTTTTATAAATGTATGCCCTGTCACGCACCTCTTGAATGCGAACGCTCTGAACCTCTCGGGGACCCTTCACCCGTGTGCGGTAAAGAATAAAGCCGTAGCCCTGATCGAGCTTTTCCATTGGGACGGGACAAATTGTATTTACGGGAGAGGACAGCTTGTCGAGGCAGTCGAACAGGCGGCGGTATGAGGTGAAGCTGAATTTTCCGTAACGCTTCGCCTTTATCGGAGCGGGAAGCTCGATATCGGGAATCGGAGCATATTTTGAAATGACCTCCTTGAAGCGGAAGTATTTTTCCGTAAGCTCGCCGTATTCGTTTACGGGGGCGTCGTCGTCATAGCTCGAAACGGTAGGCTCGTATTTATCGTAGCAGTTTGCACCGTTCATGAAGCCGAAATTTGTTCCGCCGTGGAACATATATGCCGAAACGCTTGCACCCTGAGAAAGAATTTCATCAAGGCTTGCCGCCGCATCCTCGGGCTGACGGCTGTGGTGCTCCTCTGTCCAATGGTCAAACCAGCCGTTCCAAAATTCGGTACACATGAGAGGGCCGTCGGGCTGATATTCACGCAGGGCGGCGAACTGTTCTGCGGCTCTCGAACCGAAATTTGCCGTTTTGTGGATTTCCGCAACCGTACCGCCGGTGAGCATCTGCGGATTCGTGCCGTCCGAGGTGAACAGGGGAACGGTGATACCGCGTTTTTTCAGTCCGTCGGCAAGATAGCGGAGATATTTTTCATCATCGCCGTAGCTGCCGTATTCGTTCTCAACCTGAACAAGAATAACGTTTCCGCCGTTGGTGATTTGATGAGCTGCGATTTTCGGAATGACGGAATCAAAGAAGCGGTCAACGGCTGAAATATACGCACCGTCCATACAACGAAGATGTATGCTGTCGTATTTCAAAAGCCACCAAGGCAGACCGCCGAAATCCCATTCGGAGCAGATGTACGGTCCGGGGCGAACGATGGCGTAGAGTCCAAGCTCCTCGGCAAGGGAGAGAAATGCCTCAAGGTCAAGCATATCCGAATAATCAAATTCTCCCTTTTTCGGCTCATGGAGATTCCACGCAACATAGGTTTCCACCGTGTTGAAGCCGCAAGCCTTCAGCTTTATAAGGCGGTCACGCCAATATTCGCGGGGGACGCGGAAATAATGTATCGCACCGGCAATTATTCTGAAAGGCTCACCGTTCAGATAAAAGCCGTCTTTTTCTATGGTAAAAGTGTTCATATGTACCTCCGACTTATTGCTCGTCGTCATAATTGTTTTCTCTTTCATAGGGGAATTCACTGAACACCTCGGCTTTTTTGCCTCTCATCCAAAGAGAGGCGTTTACGTTGAGAGTGAAGCCGCAACCGTTCGGAGTTCTCCATTCGTGCATGGGAAGCTCGGGTATTCCGTATGCGGCAAGCAGAGTCATGATAACGCCGCCGTGAGTGATTATTGCCGCCTGAGTTGTGCCCGTTTTCATAAGTCCCTCGAGAATTTTCTCAAAAGAGCTGCAAACACGCTTTACAAAGGCGGAATTGCTCTCGCCGAACGGAGGGTCAGCCTCTCCCGCAAGCCATTTCGGGAATACGGGACTGTTTTTCAGCTCCTCTGCGGTCTTGTTTTCAAATTCGCCGAAGTCATACTCAATAAGCCCGTCAATGCTTATTGCCGGATTATCGGGATAAAGAATTGCGGCAGTTTCGGTACAGCGGGTAAGCGGACTTGTAAAAACTGCGTCAACGGGGGGATAAACCAGCTCGTTTTTCATTGCAAGGAGCTGTTCTCTGCCCTCCTCACTGATATGCACGTCGGTATGACCGATGTATTTGCCCTGATTGCTTTCCTGCGTAAGGGCGTTTCTGATTAAATATACGGTGTAGCTTTTCATTTTTCCTCCAAAAAGTGGGATGGATTTTTGTTCAGTTTGCGAATATACAAAATGTATAAAAAAATATATAAT
>CAZPMK010000016.1:0-35022 GCA_964587915.1 uncultured Clostridium sp. | reverse complement strand
CGCTCGCGGTCACAACAGTCCACCGGACTGTTGCTCTGTGCCGCTCGTCCTTCGAATCCCTTTACAAAAAAGAAAGAGTCGATACCGCAAGGGTATCAACTCTTTTTGGCGGAGAGCAAGGGATTCGAACCCTCGAACCGTTTTAGGCGGTTACACGATTTCCAATCGTGCTCCTTCGACCAGCTCGGACAACTCTCCGTATCTGCAATCAACGCTTGATTATTATATACGAGACTGAGAAAAAAATCAAGTCTTTTTTAACAAAAATTCGTAATATTTCATTCTCACTCGATTTTTACTCAAAAAGCGGGGGAGTAAAGCGGTATTATTTTGAGTCTTTAATTCCCAAAAGAAAATAAAAAGATACATTTATATTTCCGCAATAAATACTACTTGCAAAAGGCGAGATTTTAATGTAATATATAATAGGATATACACAGAACACTTAAAGGAATGTTTTAATGCAGTATATTATAATGGATCTTGAATGGAACAATACCTATGCAAAAAAGGCAGACGGCTACATCAACGAGATTATCGAAATCGGAGCGGTGAAGCTCGATAATGAGCTTGAAACGGTTGATACATTTTCGTGCATAATCCGTTCGCAAATCGGCAAGAAGCTCAGAGGGAGTGTCAAAAGGCTTACCCACCTGACGAATGACGATATAAGCACGGGCGTTCCGTTCACGAAGGCATTTTCCGTTTTCAGAAAATGGATAGGCAATGAGGATACGGTTATCATGACATGGGGAGACGGAGATATCCGAGTGCTCATAGATAATTTTAAGTATCTCAACGGAATAAAAACCATACCATTTCTCCAATACTATTGTGACCTTCAAAAGTATTATCAGTCAAAATTCAAGTGTGACAAAAGCAAACAAACGGGCTTGCTTGCGGCGGCTCAAAGTCTTGACATAGACCCCGAGGTGTACATTCATCACCGTGCACTCGGCGACAGTATGCTCACGGCGGATATATTTAAGGCGATGTATGATACGCAGCTTTCTGAAGAAAACACCGTCAGCTGCGGAGAGGATTTTTATTCAAAGCTCCTTTACAAAGCCAAGGTGATTCGCAACATCGACAATCCGCTTGTTGACAAAAAACGCATGGAGCATATTTGTGAGACCTGCGGGAAGCCCTGCCGTCAGCTTACCGAGTGGAAATTCAGAGGGCAGTTTTTCAGAGCGAATTTCTATTGTGACGAATGCGATACCACCTATGCCGTCGGAGTGAGATTCCGAAAGCTGTACGATAAGGTTGAATACAGAAAAACCGTTTCCGTGAAAGAAGCGGAGCCGTTAAAAGACAAAGAGGGTGAATGATATGAAAATACTTGTAACGGGCGGAGCCGGCTTTATAGGCTGTAATTTTGTATATTATATGCTTAATAAGCATCCGGATTACGAAATTGTATGTCTTGATGCTCTGACCTATGCGGGAAATCTCAAAAGCCTTGAAGAAGCACGAAAGAACCAAAAATTCAAGTTCGTAAAAGGAAATATTGCAGACAGAGAGCTTGTTGACCGTCTGTTTTCCGAGGAGAAATTTGATATCGTTGTCAATTTTGCGGCGGAAAGTCACGTTGACAGGTCGATAGAAAATCCGTTTATTTTTCTTGAAACGAATGTAAACGGTACTGCCTGCCTGCTTGATGCGAGCAGACGGTACGGCGTTTCGAGATATCATCAGGTTTCCACCGACGAGGTTTACGGAGATTTGCCGCTTGACCGCCCCGATCTTTTCTTTACGGAAACAATGAATCTCGTGACTTCAAGTCCTTATTCCGCATCAAAAGCATCGGCGGATCTTCTTACGCTTGCGTTCCACAGAACCTATGGCTTGCCCGTGACGATAACACGCTGTTCAAACAACTACGGCCCGTATCAGTTCCCCGAAAAGCTGATACCGCTCATGATAATGCGTGCTCTTGCAGATGAAAGTCTGCCGGTATACGGTGAGGGACTTAATGTGCGTGATTGGCTCTATGTTGAGGACCATTGCAAGGCGATTGATGCAGTTATTCATTCGGGTCGCATCGGCGAGATATACAATGTTGGCGGGCACAACGAAAAGAGAAATATTGATGTTGTTAAGACGATTCTTTCCGCCCTTTCAAAGCCCGAATCCCTTATAACCCATGTCAAAGACAGAGCGGGACACGATTTGCGTTACGCCATCGACCCATCAAAAATATCGGGTGAGCTTGGTTGGAAGCCCGAGACGGCGTTTGACGACGGCATAGCCTCAACGATTCGTTGGTATCTTGATAATTCCGAATGGATGGAAGATATCAAGAGCGGCAAATATGCCGAATACAACCGCACGGTATAATATGATAGTATAGTGATAAAGCCATCGACGGGTTGCTGTCGGTGGCTTTGAAAAATTTTTCAAAAACTTTTCTTTCTCTAATCTTTTTTTAATTTTCGGCGGTTATTATTTAGTCAAGGTCAACGGACCGAACACAAAAAAAGAAAGGAAATGAACATCATGAAAAAAATTATTGCAATCATCCTTGCGGCAATCACCGCTCTTACCTTCTCGGCAACCGCATTCGCGGCACCCTTCGGAAGCATCGGAAAAGAAGAGGCAAAAGCAATTGCTCTCGAACACGCCGGCTTTACCGCTGAGGAAGTGACCTTCACCGAGGTTAAGCCGGATTACGAAAATCACGGGTTTGAATACGACATCGAGTTTTTTGCAAACGGCGTTGAATACGATTACACCGTTTCGGCATCGGACGGCAGAATAATCTCCTTTGAGATTGATAACAAAAAGCCCGCCGCTCCCGACGGAATCATCACCGCAGACGAAGCAAAGGCAATCGCACTCAAGCACGCAGGCGTTACCGAAAATGACGCTCGTTTCATAAAAGCGGAGCTTGACTATGACAACGGCAGATATGAATACGATATTGAATTTGTCGCAAACGGCATTGAATACGATTACACCGTTTCGGCATCGGACGGCAAAATTCTCGAACATGACAAAGAGGTTGAGGATATGCATTTCACTCTTTCGTTTTTGATTGATTTCTTCAAGTCTCTTTTCAGTGCTATTTTCGGTTAAATCACTACCGCTATAAAGGAGATACAGCTATGAAAAAATTCGGATTGGCTTTGGCATTGCTTGTATGCTTTGCCGCAACGGTGCTGTCCGCTTGTTCGGACAACAATACGATTGAAAACACCCTGAACGGTGCCTCGGCAAATGCCGAAACAAGTACCGTTGTAAATGTTGAAATTACGCTCGAAGAAGCAATGGATATCGCTCTTGCGAACGCAAAAACCGACAGAGAAACTGCGGCGTTCACTCAGGCAAAGCTCGATATTGACGATGCCGAAAAGCATTATGACATTGATTTTAAGGTCGGCGGCGTTGAACATGAATATGAAATTTCCCTTGACGGCAAGATATTAAAGCATGAGCTTGAAAAAGATGACGATGATGAAAAGCTCGATGTGAGCCGTACCGAGCACAGCAAAGAGACAAAAACCGAAGTTGTCGGATATATAAGCGTTGACGATGCAAAGACGGCGGTGCTTGCGTATTCAAACCTCGATAAGGATGAGGTCGGTTTTGTTGAAGCGGATTTTGATGATGAAGATAATGACGAAGCGGCACATTATGATATCGAATTAGTAATTGACGGTAAGGAATACGAATACAAGGTTGATGCCAAAACGGGAAAGGTAATATCAGTCGAGGCAGATAACGATTAAAGAAACAATCCGCTTGTCCGAGGACAGGCGGATTCTCTAAATTTATCTTGCAAAGCAGTTCCTCATATGCTACAATACCGAGTATCAAAACAAATGTCGGAGACTTCGGTAATGCTGAAAGATTTTTTTGCGGAAAAGGGAGTGGCTTTTATTGCCTCTCAAATAATAAGTATTATTGCAGCGGCGTTTTTACTGCTTTCGTTCCAGCAACGGACACACCGCAGAATAGTTGCAATGCAGGCAATAAGCGGTTTGCTCTTTGCAACGCAGTATTTTCTTCTCGGAGCTTATGAGGGAATGATATGTAATCTTATCGGTATGCTTCGAGCTTGCACATATTATTTCAGAGGTAAATTCAAATTTGTCGATTCGATTCTTTGTCCCTGCTTTTTTGCTTTGGCTTTTGTCGTCAGCGGGATTTTTACATACAAAAATCCGTTTTCGCTCATGCCAATGGGTGCAATGATAATAGCGTCGTTTGTTATGTGGAGTCCGAGAACACAGCGACTAAGGGCGTTGACATTGCCGTCCTCCGTTATGTGGCTGATTTACAATGCGGCTTGCAGCTCGTATGTCGCTTGTCTTACCGAATTTCTTTGCGAGGTATCCATAATAATCGGGCTTATACGCTTCAGAGAAAAAAGAACACGAAAATAAATCGGACCGTACATTGATTATCAGTGTACGGTCTGCTCGATTTTACTTATGCTTTTTGAGTTTTTCGCAGGCATCTCTGTCGGGCGTTATCCACATCGTATTGTATGTGTGATATATAACCTTGCCCGGCTTTGCACCGTTCGGCTTCTTCAATGCACGAACCTCCGTATAATCAACGGCAACCTGCGAGGAGTCTCTGCCGCTGCTGTGATATGCCGCAAGCATTGCCGCCTGACGGCAGGTTCTTTCGGGGATTATGTCACCGTTGCCGATTACGACAACGTGAGAGCCCGGAATTTTTTGAGTATGGAACCATGAATCGTCCTTTGCGGCGGTCTTGAAAGTGAGAATATCATTTTGAACGTTGTTTCGTCCGACAAGAATTGTATATCCGTCATCGGAAACAAATTCGAGCGGAGGAAGCGGCTTTATTTTTTTTGCCTTGTCATTTTTGGCACGCTTCAGATAGCCTTGACCGTACAGCTCATCACGGATTTCCGCAAGCTCAGTGTAGCCGTCGGCACGGTTTACGGAGTCAATTACGCTTTCAAGATATGCAAGCTCCTGCTCACTCTGCTCTATAAGCTCTCCGAGGAGCTTTTCGGCATTCTTCGCTTTTCGGTATTCCTTAAAATATTTTTGAGCGTTTGCACTCGGAGAAAGTGCGGGATCCGCTTTTATTCTAACGGTTTCATTTTCACCGTAGAAATTTTCAACATCATAAAAAGGCGAACCCTTTTCAAGGCGGTACTGATTTGCAAGAATAAGCTCGGCATTTATACGCAAGCGATCCTTGTCGGCACACGCTTCAAGCTCCGCACGGCGGGTTTGCAGCTTCCTTGCCGCTCTTGCACAGGCGTTTGAAAGCAGCTTTATGAGTGATTGGCTACGCTGCCTTGTACGCTCGAATCTGTCCTTCTCATAATAAAAATCGTCAAGAAGCTGAGAAAAGGTTGTAAAGCTCTTGGCTGTTACAGAAAAACCGTATTGCGTGATGTCTATAAACGTAAAGTCATATGGCTTTACACCGTCACGCAGGAGCATTGTGGGCGTTGAACCGCCGTTCAAGAGCAGATTTTTAATATCCGTGAGTTTGCTTTTAAGCCTGTCGAGGGCTATGGGAGTGAGAGAGTCAACGGAGATGTCCGAACCACAGGAAAATGCGGATATTTCCCGTGATATCAAGGGAGAAACACCTTCAACGGTATCGAGAATTGCGGCGGAAAGCAGCTTCCCGCTACGCTTTTTTATTTCCTCAATTACAAAATTTATGTCGTTTTCAAGTATGTTGATTTTGTTTTGCGTCGGCGGAAGCTCATACTTAAATCCGGGCAGTATTTGCCGTACCGAGGATTGCGTAAAGTCTATACGCTTTACAGCGTCGAGTATGATTCCGTCCGAGCCGACAAGGATGATATTGCTGTGCTTTGCCATGATTTCAACACAAAGAGTAAAGTTTACCGTGTCGCCGATTTCATTGGTTCCGGTAAGGTCGAGAAATACCGTTCTGTCCAAGCCGAGCTGGCGTATATTCGTAACGGTTGCCCCCGTCAAATGCTTTCTCAACAGCATACACAGCATGGGAGGGGAGGCGGGGTTTTCGGGTGCGCCGCCGATGAGATGAAGTCTCGGACTGTTTGCCGAAGCGGATATTAACAGCTTGTACGCTCCCTCTCGGGTACGCAAATGGAACACCAGTTCGTCCTTTGACGGCTGATGTATCTTTTCAATTCTGCTTCCTTTAATTGTGCTTTCAAGCTCACGCCGCAACAGCGAGAGCGTTATTCCGTCAAGGGGCATATGGATTTCCTCTTAAATTACAGTTTTGTCGGGTGCAGATTGCTTTAATCGCACGATTTCACATTTTGTTTTTGATGCAAGCAGGCTGACGAGTACGTCAACAACAGGATTTTCCGTTGAGAAATGTCCCGCCTGTAAAAGGGTCAAGCCGTCCGCTTTTGCTTCGAGAAGACGGTTATGCTTGACCTCTCCGGTTATATAAGCATCACAGCCGGCAGAGATGACGTCGGGAATAAAATCACCGCCCGCACCGCCGCAAACAGCAACACGGTGTATCTTTTTGCCGGAGTCAACGAGCGAAACGGCAGTATTCAGCCTTTTTGCAACCAAACGGGCAAGGGCTTCACCGTCGGTTTCTTCAATTTCAAAAGCCCTGAGCATTGCTTCATCGCCGCACGAAAACAGGGGACGGGCATCAAAACCGAGTGCGGCGGCAAGAGCATCGTTGACACCGCCGACCGCCTTGTCAAGCGAAGTGTGGGAGCACAGAGCACATATGCCGTTCCTTGCAAGCATATACGGAACGCTTTTTGACGAAATGCTTTTGAGCGGAGAGAAAATTATCGGGTGATGCGATACAATAAGCCCGATTTCGAGAGATACCGCCTCTTCAACGGCTTCGGGGGTGATGTCAAGCACGACACCGATTTTTTTCGTTTCACACACACCGTCGCCGACGAGCAGACCGCTGTTGTCCCATTCGCATTGTGAAGAAAACGGTGCAAATTCATCAATTATGTTATATATTTCATTTGCCGTTGCAGTGCATTTCATTGACGGCGGCCTCCGTTTCATCAATAATAATCTTCAGCCTATCGGCTTCCTCTTTGTTTCCGCATGAAAGCATGGCGTTATACTTTTTTGAAAGACGGTTTTTAACGGCGATAAGATATTCCCGAGCCTCGGTTTTTTTGCATTCCGTCAGCTTGCCTGTGTACGGATATGCGGGCGAAAATTCGGTTATCCTGCCCGTGTACCGTGCCGTCATTGCACAGTAGAGCTTGCCCGAATCCTCGCAAGCATCTTCAACGAGAATTTCAAAGCCGTTTTCGGCAAAATATTTACGAACGTCCTCGGCGTGGGACTGCGGCTGAAGTATGAGCCGCTTTGACTCATCCTTTAACCAATTCGTCCTTGAAATGAGCTGAGTCATGAGAGTTCCGCCCATTCCGCAAAGTACAAAATCATCCGCCTCAAACGGTTCGATATCATCAAAGCCGTCGGAAAGACGGAGCGTTATTTTGTCTGCAATTCCGAATGCTTCAACGGTTTTTTGTGCATTAGAAAGAGGACCCTTGCGTAAATCACACGCAAGAGCCCGAGAACAGGTGCCGTTAAGAATCAAGGCGGCGGGCAGATATGCATGGTCGGTGCCTATATCGGCAACCGTACTGCCTTGGCGTACCTGTCTTGCCGCCATTGCCATTCTCGGTGACAGCTCAAGCATTTTCGGCAATGTGAGCGTTGAGCTTTTCAACAAGCTCATCGGCATCAACGCCGTGTACCATGCAAGCCTGTGCTACGCTTTCATTTCTTGCGGAGGGACAACCGAGGCAATGCATTCCCATTTCAAGGAAGAACGGAGCAAGTGAACGGTCGGCATCAAGAATTTCACCGATTTTCATATCTTTTGTAATTTCTGTCATTGTAAAAATCCTGCCTTTCTTTGCTGGTGACAATATTATATCACACATTCTTTTCAATATCAACACCGGAGTGAGAATATTGGCGTAAGGAGTAAATATCCGTCTGAATTTCGGGATCCTTTTTGTTAATATTTCTGTAAGATTCAATATTTATATTCAAAAACATTGACATTTTTTCTGCATTGTTGTAGAATTATCAGCGATATTAAATTTGAAATCGTTTCGATTTTCGGAGGTAAGCCAAATGAAGATTGATAAGCTCGTCGGAGAGAGATTTAAGGAAAAGCCCTCGGATTGCGTGATAGACAGCCATGCCCTCATGCTCAGAGGCGGCTATATGAAAAATGTCGCAAACGGCATTTATTCCTCTTATATGCCTCTCAGACGCATTACAAGAAAAATAGAAAACATCATTCGTGAAGAAATGGACGCCATTGACGGTCAGGAGGTTCAGTTCCCCGTTGTTATGCCTGCTTCTCTTTGGAACGAATCGGGCAGATACGAGGCTATCGGCAGTGAGCTTCTCAGATTTACCGACAGAAACGATATCCCCATGGTTCTCGGTATGACTCATGAGGAGGCGGCGGTACAGCTTGTCCGCGATTACGCCAACAGCTACAATAAGTATCCATTCATGATTTATCAGATACAGACCAAATTCCGCGATGAAGCACGTCCGAGAGGCGGCCTTATAAGAGTTCGAGAATTCACCATGAAGGATGCGTATTCCTTCCATACCTCTCAGGAGGATCTCGAAAGATATTACGATGTTTGCTATAAGGCATACGAACGCATTTTCGCAAGAGCAGGTATCCCCGAGACCATAACCGTAAAGTCCGATTCGGGCATGATGGGCGGCAGCGTCTCTCATGAATATATGCTTCTTACTCCTATAGGTGAGGACACCATTGCCGTTTGCTCCGAGTGCGATTACAGAGCGAACATGGAAGCTGCTGAGAGCATCGTTGAGAACGAAATGAACGGCGAGAGCAAGCCCCTTGAAGAGGTTTATACTCCCGATATTCACACTATTGAGGATATTTGCGAATTTCTCAAAACTCCGCTTGTAGAGTCCTGCAAGGCGGTTGTTTATCAGAAGAATCTCACAGATGAATATGTCGTTATATTTATAAGAGGCGATTTGGACGTCAACGAAACCAAGCTGACGAATTACCTCTGCGAGGCGGTGCATCCCGCAGAAATAACCGATGATTGCGGACTGTATGCGGGCTTTATCGGCCCCGTCGGTATGGACAGAGAAAAATTCACCGTGCTGTTCGACAAATCTCTTGAAAACACACACAATCTTTCCTGCGGTGCGAACAAGCCCGAATATCATTACACCGGCTTGAAGATAAGCAGAGATATCGGCGAGGTTGAGTATATCGACCTTGCGAAAATCAAGGAGGGCGGTATATGCCCGAATTGCGGAAAGCACAGCATCACCGTTTCAAGAGGCATCGAAGTCGGAAATATATTCCAGCTCGGAACAAAGTACACCAAAGCAATGGGAATGCAGTTTACCGATGCAAACGGCGAGCTTCATTATCCCATAATGGGCTGCTACGGTATCGGCGTAGGCAGACTTGCCGCTTCCGTATGCGAGGCACACCATGACGAATACGGCCCGATTTGGCCCATGAGCATAGCTCCGTGGCACGTTGAGCTTTGCTGCCTGAGAGCGGATGACGATGAATGCAGAGGCGTTTCCGACAAGCTCTACCAACAGATGCTCGATGATAAGGTCGAGGTAATCTATGATGACCGTAATATCAGACCCGGTGCAATGTTCTCCGATGCAGACCTGCTCGGCGTTCCCGTCAGAGTTATCGTAAGCCCCAGAAACCTCAAGGAGGGTGTTTGCGAGATAGTCACGAGAGACAAAACCGTAAGCGTCAAGGTTGAAACGGATAAAGTCGTTGAAACCGTAAAAGAAATGATAGCAGAAAGACTTAAATAAGATTTATCGGGTGCGAAAACGGCAGTACCGTTCATTCGTACCCGATATCTTTATATACAATAATAAAAGCACCTGCAAAAGCAAGTGCCTTATGGAGCGGACAACGGGAGTCGAACCCGCCTAAACAGCTTGGGAAGCTGTGATTCTACCGATGAACTATGTCCGCACGACTGTCTATATTTTAACGCCGATATGCCGAAAAGTCAATCCCGATTTCAGAAGCGGACGAGTAAAATCGTGCAAAGAAAAATTTTTTTGTGTGATTTTTATAAAAACTCTCGACAAAACAAAAATTATATGTTAATATGTTCAAAACAGTTTACACCGACAGGTGTGAAAGCTAAACGGAGGTGAAGCTCTTGGCAAACTGCCCTAAATGCAATCATCATCTTCGCCTTGCCGATTGGAAGCAGAAATGCCCGTACTGCGGAGCGAATATCGTGCTTTACGATTTGCAGGAGCGACTGATGGCCGATGCAGATATAGCAGAGGTCGAAAACTACCATTTTCAAAAGAAAATTGACAGACTGAAGGCTTCGTTTGCTGGCTCGAAGCTCGCAATAGTAAGAATTTTTACAAGCCTTTTGCCTATAGCGGGATTATTTTTACCGCTTGTCAAAGCAAATTTCTCATCACCCATGCCCGATAAGAGCGGCAACATCAGCGTTTTGGATATTTACAAAATGTTTGAAGACGTTGATATCGGTGCGGTGTTCGGGAGCTTTTCGCAGGGAGGAGCACCGTTCGTCGTTTCGGCAGTCCTTTTTCTGCTGAGTGTTGTGCTTATTCTTGTACACCTTGTACTTTTGACCCTTGCGTGTTCCCCAAAAGGAAAGCCGAGAAATTATACGCTTGATATAATGATGCTCGCCTTTTCGGTGATATCCGCGGTGTGCTTTGTCGTTATGCCCGAGGGCTCATTTGCATACGGCTCACTCGGTATAGGTACATTCGTTTATATTGCGTTGCTTATCCTCAATTTTGCAATAGATATTGCTGTTTATAAGCAGGGAATAGAGATTCATCATAAGCAGTGCTACGTCGGCGGTATCCCCATTGAAGAGTATTTTGAAATGGTGGAAAACGGCGTGTCGCACGAAGAATTAAGACAGGAAATGTATAAGCGTCTTACGGCAATGCAGGCAAAGAGAGACGCTGAAATAGCCGAAGCCGAAAGAAAACACGCTGAAGAAGAAAAGAAGAAAGAGGAGGCGAAGGTTTAATGAGCGAAACGGCTGAAAATATCCGTGAAATAGATGAAGCTACGGTAAAGCTGGATTCTCCCGCTTATATGAACCGCCTTTTCTGTTCCACAAAAGAAAGAGTTGCTTACATACTCAAAACTGCCGTTGGCGGAATGAACCTCGGCAAGTACGACGTCAGCTCTGATTTCTATCTTTATAAGCTGTGCGGAATCAGTCCCACCGGACTTGCGAAAGCAAATGTGGGTCTCGGCATATACGATATGATAAACGACCCTCTGTCCGCTGCCATAATCGACAATATGCGTTCCCGTTGGGGTAAATTTAAGCCCTTCCAATTTCTTTCGCTGATTCCGAGCTTGATTATCGGATTTTTCCAGTGTATTTTCCCGCTGATTATAATTAACGGCGGCTACGGTGACAGCACAAAGCTCTGGGTATGGATGGCTGTTGCATATTTGAATGAAACCGTCAGTGCATTTTTCGGCGGCGGCGGATACATTGATAATGTTTTCACACCGAACCCGAATGAACGCTCGCGGCTTTTGCTTGCGGCTAAATTCGTTTCGGAGCTTGGCTCGAAATTCCCCGGTCAGCTTGCGGGATTGATATTTGACCTTATCGAAAACGGCAAGCTCGATCTCAACATCGTCAAGGCTTTTGTTGTCATGAAGGTGTTTTGGTGGATAATCTCCAACGTTCCCAATATCTATTGGACGCTGGTAAGTAAAGAACGCGTGCCGCAGTCCGAGAAACCGCCTCATCCGGTCAAGGGCATTTTGGCGGTATTCAAGAACAGACCGCTTCTTGTTTACACACTTTCCGGCTTTGTTGACGGCATAGATGTCGGTACGAGCCAGTCACTCTATTATTCCGACGTTCTTAAATTCAACTCCATCGGCGTTGTAGGCGGAATCGCAGGTATGCCGCTTTCCTACGCCAGCTATCCCATTTCAACGAAATTGAGAGAAAGATTCTCTACAAAATCCCTTTGGATTATGTCTCGTTCGTCCATAATTTTGTCCGAAACGCTGTTTATGCTTGTCGGACTTATCGGCGGCAAAGAAAACGGCTTCTACCGTAAAAAGCTGCCGATGACCATAGTATTCTCCATAGGTAACTGTATAGAAATGATATTCTATGCAACCAAGAGAGTTGTAACGAGCGAAATTAACTACGAGGTTCTCGATTACTGCGAGTGGAAGAACGGCTACCGCGTTGAGGCAACCATAAATCTGCTTACGGGATATTTCAATAAGGTTAAAGATATCATTCTTAAAGTCATAAATGCATGGCTTCTCGAAAAGTGGGCAGGCTACGAAGCAGGCTTTGATTCCGTTCATTCGGTTGAAACCATGTTCAGAATGTTCATTGCCGCATACGCTCCGAGACTTGTATTTGACTATCTCTGCCTTGTTCCCATGGCGTTCTACAATATTGATAAAAACGCCCGTGACAGAATGTATATTGATCTTGAAAAAACAAGAGCACTTACGGCGGCAAAGAATAAACAGCTTACCGACGAAGGCTCGGACGAATAATCATTTTATAAGGTGCTCCCTCGGGGGCACCTTTGTTTAACGGAGGTAACGGCATGAAAATTTCAACGGAAATATCTTCTCTCTCGGCTCTTGTCGGAGATGAAAAGGCGGTGGAGTGCGTTGCAAATGCAGGCTTTGATGCATGGGATTTCTCCATGTTCGGTGCGGCGGACAACGACCATGACGGCGGCAGGCTGATATTCAATTCCCATCCGCTTTCGGGCAGAGAATATTCTGCATATGCAAAAAAATTAAAGCAAATCGGGCTTGATTCGGGCATTGTGTGCAATCAGTCTCACGCTCCGTTTCCGACATGGGGTGTTAAAAGCCTCCCGATTCTCATGCGTTCAATAGAATGTACGGCGCTGGCAGGCGGCAGTATATGCGTGATACATCCGAATAATAATTTGTCGGCAGCCGAAAACGCCGAAATGTATAACGCACTATTGCCGTTTGCAAAGGACTGCGGAGTGAAAATTGCAACCGAAAATATGTGGAATTGGAACAAAGAAAAAAATGAAGCATCTGCGGCGGCGTGTTCAAGTCCCGAGAGCTTTAATGCTCATCTCGATGCCGTGAACGACAGCTTTTTTGTTGCGTGTCTTGATATAGGTCACGCCGAAATGAAGGGTCTGGGCACCTGTGCCGTTGATATGATACACGCCCTCGGCTCACGCCTTGAGGCACTTCATATTCACGATAATGACCGTTGGCACGACAGCCATCAAATTCCGTTTTCAATGGACATAGATTTTGTTCCGATAGTTGCGGCACTGAAAGAAATCGGATACGGCGGATATTTCACCCTTGAAGCGGGGGAGTACGCAAAGGATTTTGATGCAGATACGGCATACAAGGCGGCAAGGGAGCTTGCTCTCTCGGCACGGAAGCTCGCAGATATGTTTGATAAAAGCGTTACAAAATGATGAAAAATGTAACAGAGAGTCACATATGTTATTTACAACAACCGAATGATATGATAAACTAAAAAAGTAAAATAGGCGTTCCGTGTGCGTGTGTGTGCGGAATTCTAAAATATTAAGGGGTGTCTTTATGAAAAAAGAGTACGAGTCATTGTTAACACCGTGGAAAATAGGCAATGTGGAAATTAAGAACCGCATCGTCTTGACCTCCATGGGCGGAACTGATCTTTTCGGCTGGATGGAAAAGAATCATTTTGACAAGGACGGCGCACGCTTCATTATGGAGGTTGCGAAAAACAATGTCGGTCTGGTGCTTCCCGGCTGTCAGCCCGTCTACAATCCCATGTTCGGTCAGTGGCTTCACAAGAACAAAAAAATGTATAACGACCTTGCAAAGTGGGTTCCCGAGCTTCACAAGACCGGTGCAAAGCTGTTTGTTCAGCTCACCGCAGGCTTCGGCAGGAGCTTCACCATTTCCAAGATGATGGAAATGCTTTATACCAACAAGGCGCTCAGAACGGTTGCCAAGCCGTTTATGGATCTTGACAGAATCACCGCCTCCGCAAGCCCCTCGCCCAACCGCTGGTCCGATAAGGTTCCTTCAAGAGAGATGACGAAGGCTGAAATTCAGGAAATGATAGATGCTTTTGCGAAATCCTCAAAGATGCTCAAGGATGCCGGCGTTGACGGCGTTGAAGTTCACGCCGTACATGAAGGCTATCTGCTTGACCAGTTCACTCTTAAATATGTTAACAAGAGAACCGACGAATACGGCGGAAAGCTCGAAAACAGATATCGCTTTGCGGCTGAAATCGTCAAGGCAATCAAAAAGGAATGCGGCGATGATTTCCCCGTATCCCTCAGATATTCAATCGTTTCCAAGACCAAGGGCTTCAGACAGGGTGCTCTCCCCGGAGAGGATTATGTTGAAGTCGGCAGAGATATGGAGGAATCCGAGATAGCCGCAAAATTCCTTCAGGATGCAGGCTATGATATGCTCAACTGCGATAACGGTACTTACGATGCATGGTACTGGGCACATCCGCCCATCTATATGCCCGAAAACTGCAACCTTGAGGATGTTGAACACATAAAGAATTTTGTTGATATCCCCGTTGTTTGTGCAGGCAGAATGACCGTTGACGTTGCGGCAAAGGCGATTGCCGAGGGCAAGCTCGACGGTGCAGGCTTTGCACGTAATTTCCTTGCAGATCCCGAATGGTTTACCAAGGTTATCGAGGACAGAGAAGAAGATATCCGTCCGTGTATTCTTTGCCACAGCGGATGCTTCAATATGTGCCACTATGAGGGCGTTCCCAACGATCAGGAGCTTGGCGATTCGCTTCATCTTTCAAGATGTGCAGTCAATGCCGAGATGATGCAATGGAATAAGCATTACATTAAAAAGGCATCTTCGCCCAAGACCGTTCACATTATCGGCGGCGGTATCGGCGGCATGGAGGTTGCCCGTGTTGCAAAGCTCAGAGGACTTACCCCCATTATTTATGAAAAGTCATCCGTTCTCGGCGGTACATTTATTCCCGCTTCTGCGGAAAGCTATAAGGGCAGACTCCGTGAGCTTCTCGATTGGTATCGCAGAGAGATGGATAAGCTCGGCATCGAGATTAAGTTCAATACCGAAATTAAAGATATATCCAAGTTCGGCAGTGATCCCGTTATCGTAGCAACAGGCTCAACAGCAAGAGTTCTCAAGAACATTCCCGGTCATGAGAAGATGGTTGAGGCTTGCGAATTCCTTAACGGCAAGGAAGTCGGACAGCGTGTTGCCGTTGTAGGCGGCGGACTTACCGGCAGTGAAATTGCCTATGAGCTTGCACTCAAGGGCAAGGATGTAAGCATCGTTGAGATGAAGAATGACCTTGTTGCACAGACGGGTGTATGCCTTGCAAACAGCTCATATCTCAGAGAGTGGTTCGCATGGAAGAATGTTCCCGTATATCTTGAAAGCAGACTCAAAGAGGTCGGCGACGGATATATCGTTTGCACCGATAAGAACGGTAAGGACTTCAAGGTTGAATGCGATTCCGTTATTTCCTCTGCGGGATATATTCCTGCTCCCGTTGCGGCAAAGAGCAAGAACGTTCACCTCGTCGGCGATTGCGATGCAGTCGGAAATCTGAGAACGGTTATTTGGCAGGCATACGAAACCGCCATGAAGCTGTAATACATTTATCAAAACCTACGGGCGGCAGAAAAACTGTCGCCCTTTTTTCAGCAAAAAATTTTTAAAAAAACGCGACCGAAACGAAAAAAAGCTGTCTTTATAAGTGACGGCACAAAAGCAGAAAAGGAAAGCCTATGAATGACGAACGGATAATTGCTCTGTTTTTTGAACGCAGTGAAGAGGCGATATCGGCAACTGCCGAGAAATACGGAGCATACTGCATGACGATATCCAAAAACATTTTATCGAATCCGTTGGACAGCGAGGAAAATGTCAATGATACTTATGTGCAGCTTTGGCGAAGCATTCCTCCCGAAAAGCCGAAAACATTGTCGGCGTATATTGCAAAAATAGCAAGGAATCTCGCTTTGAACCGCATTGAAGCCGCCAATGCAAAAAAACGCGGCATGGGTGAATTTTCAATATCTCTTGACGAAATGAGCGAATGTACTCCGTCAAATGTCAGCGTTGAAAATTCCGCAGAGGTGAAAGAGCTTTCACGGGCGATAAGCGAATTTCTGCGTACCGAAAAAGAGGATGCAAGAAAAATGTTTGTTTGCCGTTGCTTTTATGCCGACTCGATATCCGATATCGCACAGCGTTTTTCATGCGGTGAAAGCAAGGTGAAATCAAGCCTTATGCGCACCCGTGCTCGCTTGAAGCGATATCTCGAAAAGGAGGAATACCTGTTTGAAGAATGAAGTGTTTGCACGTGCAATGACGGATATAGATGATGACCTTATAGCCGAGGCTCGAACGGGCGGTAAGGCTCGTCTTATTGCCTTTCCCGTGCGGCGTATTGCCGCCGTTGCCGCCTGTGTGTTGTTCGCTCTGACTGCCGTTGCCGTTTTCACGATGACCGGCGGAGTAAAAATGACCGTATGCGGCGAAAAGGAATTGCCCGTAATCGTTGATACCGCATCCGCTTTGGACGAATCCGCACGCACCGTTTCATCGGGAATTACCGTGCCCATGGAATTTGATTCCCGCAGAAAAACGACGGTTGAAGCACTTGACGGGATCATTACCGTGATATCCCCAAGCGGAGAAACCCTTTATTCGGGCACAAAATATGAGGGAAGGGGCGATTTTTCCGTTGAATGGACCGTTCGTAATCCCGAAACCGAAACGACATACACCGTCACCGTGAACGGAGAAAATTTATCTCTCGGATATGACGGAGTAAATTGGATTGTTGAATAAACGGCGTATGCCGAAAGAAAGGATAAAAATCATGAAAAAATTAACAGCAATTTTACTTGTTCTCGCAATGCTCCTTGCCTTTACCGCTTGCACGGGCAGCAAGGACGACACCACGACCGAAGGAAAATCCGAGCCCGCAGGTCCCGCAAGCGCTCTTGCTCTTCTCGAAGAAGTTTGGAAAACCTATGCCGAGGATGAAAAATTTGCCGCCGCCGGCGGTGACGGCACCGAGGAAAATTCTCGCTCCGATGCTCCCGGTAAGTTCGGTATTTCCGATGCGGAAACACTTGATTCAATGCTCGGCTTCCCCAAGGATTCCGTTGCACTTATCGACGATGCCGCTTCTCTCATGCACATGATGAATCAGAACACCTTTACCTGCGGTGCATATCATGTTTCGAATTCCTCCGATGTTGACGCTCTTGCGGCAAAGCTCAAGGATAACATTCTTGCTCGCCGCTGGATGTGCGGTTTTCCCGAAAAGCTCGTTATCGTTGCTGTCGGTGACTATGTTCTTTCCTATTTCGGAAACGGTGAGATCGTTGACCTCTTTACCGCAAAGCTCACCGCTGTCTACAGCGATGCAAGACTGATAAGCGATACCCCCATCGAATAAGCCATGCTGTTTTCAAGCGTACCGTTTTTGTATTGCTTTTTGCCCCTCGTACTGCTTGTATATTATATCGTCCCAAAGTGTCTGAAAAACGCCGTTTTGCTTGCTTCGAGCTTGATTTTTTACGGCTGGGGCGAACCGAAATTTCTTGTCTTTATGCTTGCAACCATAGTGCAGGCGTATGTTGCCGCTATCATCACGGAAAAGTTTCGCGGCAGGGCAGGGGCAAAAGCGGCGGTTGCAGTTTCCGCCGTCATGAGTCTTGCATTGCTTGCCTACTGCAAGTATGCCGACTTCTTCATTGAAAACTTCAACGCCGTAACAGGCTTGTCCGTGCCTCTTTTGAAGCTGGCATTGCCCGTGGGCATCAGCTTTTATACGTTCCAAACTCTCAGCTATGTAATTGATGTCTACAGAGCGGATGTCCCCGCACAAAAAAACATTATCGACCTTGCAATGTATGTTGCGATGTTCCCTCAGCTCATAGCGGGACCGATTGTCCGTTATTCCGATGTTGTCAACGAAATAAAGGAGCGTACCTGTACCGCCGAGGATTTTGCCGACGGTATACGCCGATTTGTTGCGGGACTTTCAAAAAAGATACTTCTTGCCAATGTCATGGCTCAGCTTGTTGCGGAGTTTAAGGCTGCGGAAGAAAAAACAGTCCTGTTTTGCTGGATGTACGCCGTTGCTTATATGCTTCATATCTATTTTGATTTTTCAGGCTACAGCGATATGGCGATAGGTCTCGGAAGAATGTTCGGCTTCAAATTCCCCGAAAATTTCAATTATCCGTATATTTCAAGAAGCATCACGGAGTTTTGGCGCAGATGGCACATTTCCCTCGGAGTATGGTTCAGGGATTATCTCTATATCCCGCTCGGAGGCAACCGCGTTAAGCCCGCAAGACATATTTTTAACATTCTTGTTGTGTGGATTGCTACGGGATTTTGGCACGGTGCGGAATGGAATTTTATCCTCTGGGGACTTATGTTTGCATTGTTGCTGATGCTTGAAAAATACGTTCTTCATCCCGAACGGCTGAACAAAATTATCTCCCACGCATATGTATTGCTTTTTGTCATGCTCAGCTTTGTTTTGTTTGACAGCACAAGCATACCCGATGCCCTGTCGTGCTTTAAGGCGATGTTCGGTGCAGGCGGACTTGCGGGAGTGAATACCGTTACTCTCTACTATCTGCGAAGCTATGCCGTGCCTCTCGCTTTGGGAATTATCGGCTCGCTTCCCGTTGCAAAACGGCTTTATAATAAAGTCGGCGATTTGCGGCACGGGGCGGCGGCTTTGACCGTTGCGGAACCCGTATGCATAACGCTTTTGCTTGCCGTTTGTACCGCTTATCTTATCGACGGCTCGTTCAATCCGTTCGTATATTTCAGATTTTGAGGTGAGCACATGAAGAAAATTAAATCACTTTTGACCATTGTGCTTGCACTCGGATTCATTGCCGTTTTCGCCGTTTGGGGCATTGCCGAACCTGATAAAACGGAGTCCCTTACCGAACGCCGATTGCTTGCGAATTTCCCGACCCTTTCGCTTGAAACGATATCCGACGGCAGCTTTATGACGGGATTTGAAAAATATATGCTCGACCATTTCCCTCTGCGTGATTCGTTCCGTTCCCTCAAAGCGTATACGGTTTTAGGGGTCTTTAATCAAAAAGATAATAACGGGCTTTACACGGCGGAGGAGCACATTGCGAAGCTCGATTTTCCCGAAAAAACGCAGTCGGCACAGTATGCCGCAAGCAGATTTGAGGCTGTATACGACAAATATTTTGCGGGCACGGATTCAAAAATCTATCTCTCTGTTATTCCTGATAAGAATTATTTTCTTGCTTCTCAAAACGGATATCCCGATTTGAATTACGAAAGGCTCATAAATACGCTCAAAGACGGCTTTACCCAAGCGGAATATATTGATATTACGGGAACTCTCACGGCAGAGGATTACTATTATACCGATTCGCATTGGAGACAGGAATGCCTTGCCGATACCGCAAAAACGCTTGCGGCGGGTATGGGTGTTACGCTGACCGAGGAATACCGCAAAATGGATGCAAATTGTCCGTTCTACGGCGTTTATTACGGTCAATCGGCACTTAGGCATCAGCCCGAAAAGCTGTATTATCTCGAAAATGAGACCATAGGCGGACTCAAGGCGTACGATTATGAATCTTCATCGGAAATTCCCGTTTATGATTTGGAGGCGGCATCGGGCAGGGATCCATACGAAATGTTCCTCGGCGGTGCAAAATCCGTTATAACCGTTGAAAATCCGAAAGCAAACGAAAAAAAGGAGCTTGTGATTTTCAGAGATTCTTTTACGAGCAGTATTGCACCTCTGTTGGCGGAGGGATATTCAAAAATTACCCTTGTTGATATTCGATATATCTCCGTTTCCAATGTCGGTAAAATAGTTGATTTCACCTCGGATTGCGATGTTTTGTTCCTCTACAGCACCTCGGTGATAAATAACAGCGAAACAATAAAATAACATGAATTGCGGTTTGCGGCTCTTCCCGTGAACCGCTTTTTGTACATACATTATTTTAAATAAAAATTTCAAACAATTGCTTGAAAAAAGGCTTATGTGATGATATACTGTTGAAGTTGAACACGGATTTTGACGGATGTATTATAGGTATCCGCCGCTTCGGAAAGGTGATTGTTATGATTGCTCCAAAATTAAAAAACGCCAAATTGGCTTGTTATTCCGCATATTTTACGATGTCCTCAGTCTTTTGCTTGCCGCCGTTGCTGTTTGTTACCTTTCATGAAATGTACGGAGTTTCATGGACACTGCTCGGAACGCTCGTTTCAACGAACTTCTGTACACAGCTTTTGATAGACTTGATTTTCACCGTGTTTTCAAAGAAATTCAACATATCCAAGGTTATCAAAATCATGCCGCTTATCACCTCTGTCGGCTTGCTGATTTATGCAATAATCCCCACCGTTTTTCCTGAACACGCTTATCTCGGACTTCTCATCGGAACGGTTGTGTTTTCGGTTGCCGCAGGTCTTTGCGAGGTTCTTCTCAGCCCGACAATTGCCGCAATTCCGTCGGATAATCCGCAAAAGGATATGAGCCTGCTTCATTCGCTGTACGCTTTCGGAGTGTTCACCGTTGCTGTAATAGGAACTCTGTTTATCAAATTCATCGGTGCACGGTATTGGATGTATCTTACCGTTTTCTTTGCACTGCTTCCGATAGCCGCAACGGTGCTGTTCGTTCTTTCTCCGATGCCGAATATGGAGACCGGTGAAAAAGCGACGGTAACGGTTAAATCACGAAGAAAGACCATCGGAACGGCTCTTTGTGCCGCCTGCATATTTTTTGGAAGCTGTTCCGAAAATGCAATGTCGAATTGGATTTCGGGCTACATGGAAGCTCAGCTTCATATTGATAAAGCAATTGGTGATATATTGGGCGTGGCGATGTTTGCCATTCTTCTCGGAATTACAAGAATTTTCTATGCCAAATGGGGAAAAAATATTTGCATGGTGTTGCTTGTCGGCATGATGGGTTCGGCTGTTTGCTATCTCGTTGCAGGCTTTTCAACACATGTTATTCCCGCTTTTATCGCCTGTATATTGACCGGCGTTTTTGCGGCTATGCTTTGGCCGGGAACGCTCATTATGATGGAGGAAAATATCTCCGGCATCGGCGTGGCGGCATACGCTTTAATGGCGGCAGGCGGTGACTTCGGCTCCTCCGTTGCACCTCAGCTTCTCGGGATAATTGCCGATAATTCGAGCTTGCAGACGGGAATGCGAGTATGTGCTGTGTTCCCGATAATCGGTATCTTTTTAATGCTTGCAATAATTCGCTTTTTCAAAAAGAAGCCTAAAGAAGCCGAATAAAAAAGAATAAATAAAAAATAATAAGAATAATACAACGGCACTGCTGCGGATAAATCCTGCGGTCGGTGCCGTTTTCTTTATATAATTTTATATCGCAAAAACCAAAAGGCATTGACAAATATTATTCACTATTATATAATTATTTTGTTAATTATTACGAATTTGGATGTGTATTCATCCGAAACGAGGTGTTGGAATGAGCAAATTCAAGAAGGCGCTTTTTATTATTGTTCTCACGGTATTTGTCGGTGCTTCGGTGTGGATGACCTTTAATTCCGTGTCGAGAGATACTTTTGAGTACGATTATCGCGAAAACATTAACGGCGAGGGCTTTTCCGGCTGGGTTTTTGACGGCTTCAACGGCAATCAGTATACCGAAGAAATCCATATTGATTACGTTACCGACAAGAACGGCGAAAATCCCGACACTTCAAAGCCCGTAACGGCGGTAAGTGATTATACGCTTGTAAGTGACGAGTATGTAAAATATATTTATATAGGCGAGTCTGTTCGATATATTGATGAACGGGCGTTTTTCTATTGCAAGCAGTTAAGGGGAGTGTATGTTGACGACAACAATCCCTACTATACCGATGTTGACGGCATTCTTTTCACCAAGGATATGAAAACAATGCTGCTCTATCCCATTTGCCGCTGTACGCAAATAATATATGACGATATGGAAAAATACGGCGAGGTAAAGAATATCGGTCTGGAGCTTAAAGAAACGCTTGTTGCTCAGGGAAACGATACGCAGGAAATGTATCTCAGCTTCAAAGGGAAAGCATCGGATGATATCAGTCGCGAAATGTTCGATGAAATGCTCGAAAAGGGAGTTACCGCACCGTATATCGGAACCTACTACATAATTGCCGAGAGAAGTGAAAATTCCGTTACGGTTGAAAAATATTGGTCGTGCGATGAGGTATATACAATCCCCGAAACCGTTGAAAGAATTGGCGACAATTGCTTTTATAAATGCGACAGATTACAGCGTATAGATATTCCTGCCGGCACAAAGGAAATCGGCAATATGTCATTCTTCAAGTGCTTCGGAATTTCACTTGTTACCCTGCCCGACGGACTTTGCTCCATTGGCGACGATGCGTTCAGTTATTGCGAAAATATGCGGTATTCGATTTATATTCCCGCAAGCGTAAAAACGGTGGGGCACCATTGCTTCTACCAATGCGATTCACTCGAAAGATTTTATCTGGGTGCAGAAAGCGAAAATGATTTGTCTCTCGGCGGCAATTGGCAGCCGAAATCCGAAAACAGCTTTTCTGCGGATAAACCGATTATGGGAGCGGCACGAACCGAAAGCGACGAATACAACGAAAAACGGACGGCGGAAAACGCTCCGACTGCACCAACGCCTACAGAATCCGAGGAAGAACCAAAGACCGAGGAAAAGACGGGCATTGAGGCTCTCATGGCTAAATTTGAAAAGGACGGAACAAACTATTTTGCCGTTGTTCTCATGATAATTTTCATATTTGTTCCGAGTTTTACCTTTGTTATAATTGATGTTGTGAGAAAAATGTTCAAGGAAGATTTTCTTATGTCGAAGCGTAAAAAAGAAAAGCTGAGACTTAAAAAGGAAGAAGCCGAACGGCTTAAAAGAGAGTATCTTGAAAAGCTCGAAAGAGAAGAAAGGGGAGAGAACTGATGTCGGAGAAAAAAATCAGCCTTAAAAATGTCTTTTCTGATTTTCGTGAGCATTGGAACGTTCCCGCAAAAGGCAGATATGTTCCGTACAAAGAATATGTCTCGGTTCTCTTTGCCGTCGGAGGCGATTATGCACTTCAAAGAGTGCTGAATTATCTTGCGTTCGGCACGGGCTGTTATCTCATAATGTATTATTACGAGATACCCATTTTGACCTTTACGGTTATCAATGCGTTCTTTATGATTCAGGGCTACTTCTGGAGCATAATGAGCATGGTTGTTAATGACAATCTCGGCTTCCTGCCGAAAAAGACCGAAAAGGCATTTTATACGCTCTATCTTTTCTTTACGTTGCTCGGCTTGCTGTTCCTGATTTTTGATTTTTCGGAAATTATACCTTTTCCTGCCGCATTAACCGATTATGTGAACAAGCTGCCCGGAATCAGCATGAAAAGTGCATTGAAAATTTTTGCGGCACATTGGCTTGTTACAGGCTACGGCGGAGCAAGAAACATATTCATCAGGAAACGCCTTTTGCCGAAATTCGGCAGATACAAGCTCTTTGCTTATCCGAATGTAATTCCGTGCATGATTCTTGTTCTCCTCATTTGCTGGCTTCCGCTTTACAATAATCCGCTTACGGAGCGAATTTGGCAGCTCTTCCTTTTGTTCCAGCTTTACGGAATGTATACCTACCGAGGCGGTGCAAGCAGTATATCCAATACGATTTCTCCCGACCCGCATGAAAGAATGCTCGTCCGTTGCTATCCCGAAAAGCTCAGTCATCTGTTTAATTCGGTCATAGTTTTTCTTATTCCCGTGCTTACCGCTTATACCGGAGGTCTTACCAATATTAACACCTTCCGTTATGTAATTCCCGTAATGATGATGCTTTGCACCGTTTTGATGTTCGGCGGTCTCGGCTCTATCCAAGAGCGTATTCCTCAGCCGCCCATCGAAAAGAAAAAGTATATTCCGTTTTGGGACGGCATTCACGGTGTCATGAAGAATAAATACCGCTGGATAAACGCAATTTCCGCAATGATTGATGCCTTGGGCAACGGCGGCTTGGCTGTTAAAACGATAATTCTTATATATACATGGCGTGAGCTCGGTCTCGTGTTCAGCTTGACGGAGACACTTGTATCCTTTGTCGGCAACCCCGGAGCGTTCCTTGCACCGTGGATAAGAAAGCGATTCCGGTATAAAACATTGATGATTTTCAAACGCCTTGTTTTTGCGGCACAGAGTGCGGGATACATAGCGGCGTGCTTCTTCTTTGAGGAAAACTATAAGCTCTGCGGTGCTATAATGCTTGTTTCGCTTTGCGTGGGAGATTTTCTGACTTCGGGCTTGAAGCTCGCCGAATCCGATATGGAGGTCAGAATCAACGATTATCAAATGTACCTTTCCGGTGAACGTCTCGAAAATTATGCCGGTGTTATCGATTGGTTTACAAGTCCGATTTCCGCTTTGATAAGCCTTATAATTCCGCTTATTTTCTATCGTTACGGCTTTACCTCCGATTGGGATGTTTTGTTCGTTGACTCGATAAGAACGAAATGTATGATAGTCGGCGTGGGCTTTGACCTTGTGGGACATCTGCTTTGCTGTCTGCCGTATTTGTTCTTCTGGGATTATACCGACGAAAAGCACGCCGAGGTAATGGCGGCTCTTGAAGAAAGAGCGGAGCAGGCGGAGCTTGAAGTTATGCATGAAACTGCACAGGTGTAAGCAGAAAAATGCAAAATATCATTTTGTTTACAAAAAAGACTTGCATATTTGTCTGATATATTATATAATCAATATATTATTGTTTTGGAGGTCATATCAATGAACTTTATTGCACTTCTCGCACAGTCGGGCACAACGGGTGCGACGTCAACCTCGGGTCAGCAGAGTCCTGTTATGATGATTGTTCTCATGGCGGCACTTTTCGGAATTATGTATTTAACTATGGTAAGACCGCAAAAGAAAAAGCAAAAAGAAGAGCAGAATATGCGTGACAGCATTCAGGTCGGCGATGAAATTACCACCATCGGCGGTATCATGGGTCGTGTTGTTACCGTTAAGGAAGACTCAATCGTTATCGAGACCGGTGCCGACAGAAATAAGATGAAGATTACCCGCTGGGCTGTTTCCACCAACAATACTGCGGTTGAAAAGGCTGAAGCCGAAAGAAAGGCTGCCGAAGAAGCCAAGGAAGCCGAAAAGAAAAAGAAGATGGAAGAAGCCGTTGAAAACAGCAAGGCTAACAGAAAGAAGACCAAAAAGAAGAAGGACGACACCTTCGATATGTAATAAAACAAAAGCTCCTCTCATATCATTTAGCAAGATGATACGAGGGGAGTATTATTATGCCTAAAAAGTCAAGACGAGAGGAGACCAAGACTTCTCCTGCCGTAAAAACGGGTGTTGGCGTTCTTATGGGAACGGTCATATTTTTCGCACTATTGTGTATTTTTGCTCTTGCAGCATTAAAAACGGGAATAAGTCGGAGCTTTTATTTCCCGGCAGCTCTTGCGGCGGGAGCGTTGTCGGGACTTTTCGCAGGCTTCACGGCGGCACGGGCAATAAAGAAAAACGGTTTGCTTTTCGGTGCGGCAGCAGGCTTCGGTGCATCGTTGGTTTGTGTTGCCGTCGCCGCAATAGTAAGCGGCGGTGCTGAAATCAAAGTGTTTGTTCTGCCCGCTGTTATGACCGTTTTTGCAGCACTCGGAGGAATAGCGGCGGTAAATCTCGGAAAGAGGACAAAATATTGAAAAGATGCCTTGCATTACCGCTGATTATCATCCTTTCCTGCATTCTTTCTTCCTGCTCCTTGCAAAAAGAAATGACACCCGAAATCTTCCTTGAACGCCTCAGCACCGCCGATGAGAGCTTAACCGTTGACTTTGAGGGAAGATATTATCTGAACGAGCGTTGTTTTTGCTTTATTAAAGATGAGGGAATGACGGAATATCTCCTTGTGATGCATATCTGCGAAGACGGGAGCATTAAAACGGTGAGTCTGACTTCAACCGCAACTGACAAGACGGCGGCTTTTATCTCCCTCTCAAAAAGAATAGCGGTTGTATATTCGCCCGATGATGATTCGGATGCCGTCGTTGCGAATGTTTTTTTGCACGGAGAAATACCGAAAGAGAATGTGTATTATGACACAAGACGGCACGAATATACCGCACTTGCGAATGAATACGCCATGTATTTCTCGATTGACGATTTGAGCCTCGGAGAACGAACCGTTCCCGAATTGACCATTGGAGATTTATCGGGGTATATGAATAAAATCAAATGATGCAAATTATATTTTAATTTGAAAAACACTCAAATACAAAGGGAAAACAATCACAATAACTTGCGTGTTAAAAACAATGTGACCGGAGAATGGGAGAGGGTTTCGGACATTGTTTATCTCGGACAACCGCAAAAAACCGTTTCCGATGCTGCTTTTGATTGATATCAATATTTAAAATCGGACGACCGGACAGCTAAACCGTCCGGTCGCTTTTAGTATTAAATTATTGCATTTCCGAGAGCTGAACGGGTCTGCCCTCTGCAACGGATTTCTTTGCCGCAAGTGCAACAAGAATTGAGTTGAGACCGTCCTCACCGGTGGTGGGAGTGTCCTTATCCTCGTTGACAGCTTCAACAAATTGGAGCATTTCGTCTCTGAAGGACTGCATATATCTTTCGAGGAAGAAATACAGAGGCTTGTCGGCTACTACGCCCTCGTCACCCATGAATACAACATTCGTCGGGGTGTCGTTTGAAGCAACTGCCGCGCCCTTGCTGCCGAATACTTCGATTCTTTGGTCATAGCCGTAAGCTGCACGTCTGCTGTTGTCGATAACGCCGACAGCACCGTTTGCAAATTTAAGGCTGATTACAGCGGTATCAACATCGCCTGCTTCGCCGATAGCGGGGTCAACAAGGCAGGTTGCGTTTGCATATACCTCGGTGACTTCACTGCCTGCAAGGAAGCGAGCCATATCGAAATCATGGATAGTCATATCGAGGAACATTCCGCCGCTGACTGCCGAATACTCTGCCGGCGGGGGAGCGGGGTCTCTCGAAGTGATTTTAACAATGTGAACGTCGCCGATTTTACCATCCTCAACCATAGCTCTGACATTAGCAAAGTTGTGGTCAAAACGACGGTTAAAGCCTACCTGCAGCTTAACGCCTGCCTTTTTAACGGCGTCAATAACGGCATTAACCTTCTCGGGAGTAAGGTCAACGGGCTTTTCGCAGAAAATGTGTTTTCCTGCCTGTGCTGCTTCAATAGCGATATCGGCATGGGTGTCGGTCGAGGAGCAAACGAGAACTGCCTCTACCTCGGGGTCTGCAAGCATCTGCTTATAATCGTCGTAAATTACGGGAATATTAAGCTCTGCGGCGACCTTTTCGGCATTTGCTTTGAATACATCGGTGATGCCGACAACGGTTGCGGTCGGTACATTGTATGTTATCGACTTTGCGTGAAGCGAGCCGATTCTGCCGGCGCCGATGATGCCAATTTTGAGTTGCTTCATTTTATCGTTCCTTTCAGTAAGATAAGGGGTTTCCCCATTTCACCTAATTTTAACACACATCTGCGGCAAATTCAATATTTATCGCAGATTATTTAGAATATTTTTCTTTTGTCGCCATGCCGCCCCTTATGTGACGCTCGGCTTTATTGATATCAAGAACCTCACGCACCTCATGGTACAGAGTCGGGTTTAGGCGGCGAAGTCTTTGTGTTATATCCATATGTACCGTGGATTTGCTTACGCCGAATTTTTTGGCGGCGGCTCTCACCGTAGAACGGTTTTTAACTATATATTCAGCCAATTCAACGGCTCGTTCTTCAACTAAACCTTTCAAAAATAACCCTCCTGTTCGACATATCAGTAGATTTTATGAAGAACGGGAGGAAAATATTACTCTGTGTCCGATTGAGCAAAAAAACGCAGCCGGAGCGTGTCCGACTGCGCTGAAATTATCTGTCTTCTCTGAAATACGAAAGTCCGAGGCTTGCGGGGGGCTGATTTTCTCTCTTTTGTCTCATGCTGATAACGATAAGAACGACTATCGTAACAACATAGGGAATCATCTTCAAAAGCTCCTGACCCTCAAAAGTTAGGTTGGGAATGTAGTTGTGGATGATGAAAAGACCGCCGAAAAGGATCGAGCCGAGAATGCCGAGATTCGGACGCCAAACGGCAAATATAACAAGAGCAATGGCAAGCCAGCCTCTGTCACCGAAAGCGTCATTCGACCATACGCCGCAAGCGTAATCCATGACATAATACAAACCGCCGAGTCCCGCAATGACACTTCCAACACAAGTGGAGAGATATTTGTACTTGCTGACATTTATACCTGCCGCATCTGCGGTTGCCGGATTTTCACCGACGGCACGAAGATGAAGTCCCGCCTTGGTGCGTGAAAAGAAGAATGCGGCGGCAAGCGAAACAATTATCGCAACATACGCAAGGAAGCTGTAGGACAGAAAAATATCGCCGAACCATCCGAGCTTGGTTGCAAAGGGGAGAGGCGTTTTGAAATAATTGCTCGTTGCTGTAAGAGCGATTGAGGGAAGCTCACTGCCCGTAATCTTTATAAGTGAGCCGCCGAAGAAGTTACCGAAGCCGACACCGAAGGTGGTGAGAGCAAGACCGCTGACATTCTGATTTGCTCTGAGGGAAACGGTAAGCACGCAATAGATAAGGCCCATTATAAGAGAACCGAGCATCGAAGCGAGAAGCGGAATTATTACGGCAAGAAAAGGATTGATATTCGTTGCGGTGCTTTCATATACAAAAGCGCCGATAACACCGGAAATACCGCCGACATACATTATACCGGGGATGCCGAGGTTAAGATTTCCTGCTTTTTCCGTTATGATTTCTCCCGTGGAGCCGAATAAAAGGGGAATGCCCTGCATGACTGCACGCTGAATAAATGCAACTATCATCAGTTATTCGCTCCTTTCTTTGATTCACGGAATTTAATGCTGTAATTGATGAAAAATTCACTGCCGATAATAAAGAAGATTATTATGCCTGTCAGTATTTCGGAGAAAGAATTGTTAAGACCGAATTTTGTTGAAATTTCGATTGCTCCTTTTTCAAGGAAAACAAGCAAAAACGAGGTGAGCACCATGTATATCGGATTGAATTTTGCAAGCCATGAAACCATGATTGCCGTAAATCCTCTGCCGCCCACGGTGTCACGGGTAAGAGAATGGTCGGTACCCGCAACAAGCAGGAGACCTGCCAGACCGCATATCGCACCCGAGAGAAGCATGGTACGAACGATTACCTTTTTAACGTTGATTCCGATATATCTTGCGGTATTTTCGCTTTCTCCGACAACGGAAATTTCATATCCGTGCTTGCTGTATTTGAGATAAATATACATTCCTACGGTCAAAACGACAACAATTATTATGTTCAACAGATAAGCCTGTCCGCCGATTTTCGGGAACCAGCCTGCATTCGTGGAGCTGTTAATAACGCCGATATGACCCGAGCCCTTGGGATTTGACCATTTGTAGCAGAAGAAAGATACTATCTGCATCGCAACATAGTTCATCATCAGGGTGAACAGCGTTTCGTTCGTGTTCCATTTCGCTTTGAAGAAAGCGGGAATGAACGCCCATATTACGCTTGCAAGAATGCTTGCAACGATCATGATAGGGAAAAGAACATAAGAGGGGAGAGAATCGCCGAAAAGTATCATGCAGGCGGTAGTTGCAAGTCCGCCGATAAGAGCCTGACCCTCGGCACCGAGATTCCAAAATTTCATTTTGAAAGCCGGAGTGACGGCAAGAGAAACGCAAAGCAGGATTGCAACATTCTGAGCAAGGGACCAGATCCTTCTCTTTGTTCCGAATGCACCCTCGAGCATGGTTGCATAAACGTCGAGCGGATTTTCACCCGTGAGAAGAACGGTTACGAGAGCACAGATGACGAGTGCGGCTAAAATTGAAATAATTCTTATAAGCCATGACTGCCAGAAAGGAATTGCAGGTCTTTTAACAATGTGAATGAGCGGCTCATGATGCTTAGTTTGCTTGCTCATTTTCCTCACCTCCGTCGTGTTTAGTCATAAGAAGTCCCAATTCTTCTTTGGTAGCGGTGCGAGCATCAACAATGCCGGTTATTCTTCCCGAATTGATGACCATGATTCTGTCGCACAGCTCAAGCAATACGTCGAGATCTTCACCGACGAAAATTACGGCAACGCCGCTTTCCTTTTGCTTATTAAGAAGATTGTAGATAAGATATGATGAGTTTATGTCAAGTCCTCTGACGGGATATGCCGCCATGAATACCGTGGGTGATGCGGCGATTTCTCTTCCGACAAGAACCTTTTGAACGTTGCCGCCGGAAAGTCGTCTTACGGGCGTGTTTGCACCGGGTGTGACAACCTCAAGGTCTTTGATAATCTTTTCCGCAAGATTTTTAGGCTGCTTGCGTTCGAGCAGGAAACTCTTGCCCTTGCGGTAACTGCGGAGCATCATGTTGTCAACAATATCCATGTTGCCGACAAGACCCATGCCGAGTCTGTCCTCGGGAACAAAAGAAAGACGAACACCAAGCTCTCTTATTTGAAGCGGAGTTTTGTCGCGGAGATTGTCGATTTTTCCGTTGGTGGGATCATTGTAGAGAATATTGCCCTCCTTGACGGGCTGCAAGCCTGCAATGGATTCGAGAAGCTCACGCTGTCCGCTTCCCGCAATGCCGGCTATTCCGAGAATTTCACCCGAACGTGCGGTAAAGGTAACGTTGCTCAGGAGCTTAACGCCCTCCCTGTTTACACAGCTCAGATTTTTGACCTCAAGTCGATCGGCTGTATCTTTGGGCATACTGCGTTCAATGTTGAGGCTGATTTTCTTGCCGACCATCATTTCCGTAAGCTCCGCCTCGTTTGTTTCGGAGGTAACAACGGTTCCGACATATTCGCCCTTTCGCAGAACCGATACTCTGTCGGAAAGTGTCAAAACCTCATGGAGCTTGTGGGTGATTATGATTATCGCCTTGCCGTCGTCACGCATACGGCGAAGAATGGCGAACAGCTTACGCGTTTCCTGCGGAGTAAGCACGGCGGTGGGCTCGTCGAGAATCAGAATATCCGCACCTCTGTAAAGCACCTTGATTATTTCAACGGTCTGCTTTTCCGAAACGGACATTTCATATATTTTCTTCATCGGGTCAATTTCAAAGCCGTACTGCTCACTTATCTCTTTGATTTTGGTGCATGAACGCTTGAGATTGTAGCCGTCCTCTTCCTTGAGACCGAGAACAATGTTTTCGGCGGCGGAAAAGACATCTACCAGCTTGAAATGCTGATGTATCATGCCGATTTTATAGCCAAAAGCATCCTTGGGGGAGCGTATGACGACTTCTTCTCCGTTGATGAAAATTTGACCGTGATCGGGGAAATATATTCCCGATATCATGTTCATCAAGGTGGTTTTGCCACTTCCGTTTTCTCCGAGAATGGAGAGAATTTCTCCACGGTTGACGGTAAGGCAGATATCCTTGTTGGCAACTATCGGTCCAAAGGTTTTGGTAATATTTTTGAGTTCAATTGCAGCATTTGTGCCCACTTCGGTTCCTCCTACTTTTAAATCTCAAAAGCCGATTATTGGCTTTTCGATAATCGGCTTTTCGGAATTAAAATAAATAATTAAAAAAGTGCAATAGGGCGGAGCAGATTTTTGCCCCGCCCGTAAGCATTATCAGAATGCGGTGTTGAGAAGAGTGATGCCGTCGAGCTGTACATCAAAGTACGGAGCTGAACGGTACTCGGACTCATGGAAGTAGCCGTCGGAAACAGCCTCGGTGTCCTTGGCGAAGTCGGCATCGGTGTCAACATCAGCCATGTAGGAGGAGAGCTTTTCACCCTTAACGGTTATAAAGTCGTCCTTAGCGGTATCAAATACCTTGAGAGTGCCTGCAACCATGGCAGCCTTTGCTTCTTCGATAGCTTCGGCAGTGCCCTCTGCGGCAACGTCGCTGTTGATATCGGTGAGAACTACGGAGCCCTCTGCGATACCGCCGCACCAGTCGTCCTCTATAGCGGTGCCGTTCTTGACGCACTCAATGATGTGCTTCATGTACGGAGTCCAGTCAATTCTGGAGGAAACGATAAAGGTCTTGGGGCAAGCAGCGATAGTGCTTCCGTTGTAGGAAACGTTGGGAACACCTGCGGTCTCACAAGCGGTGGGAGCACCCATTGAGTCGGCGTGCTGGCTGATGAGCTTGCAGTTGTTGCTGATGAGCTTCGTTGCAGCTTCCTTCTCGGCAGCCTCGTCATACCATAAACCGGTGAACTGAACTTCCATGGTAACTGAGGGGCAAACCGACTTAGCACCAAGATAGAATGAAGTGTAGCCGGAGATAACCTCTGCATAGGTGAAAGCACCGACATAACCAATCTTTGCTTCTTCAGCGGTGAACTGACCTGCTTCGATCATTTCGTTGAGCTTCATACCTGCGGCAATACCTGCAAGGTAACGGCCTTCATAAATGGAAGCGAAAGCGTTGTGGTAGTTAGCGAGCTTTTCGGTGTGAGCCTTTGTGCCTGTTGCATGGCAGAACTGAACGTTGGGATATTCACGGGCAGCCTGAATCATGAAATCTTCATGACCGAAGCTGTCGGCGAAAACGATGTCACAGCCGTTCTCTGCAAGGTCTGCTGCGGTTTCGTAGCAAGCGCTGCTCTCGGGAACGTTGGTCTTCTTAACGATTTCTGCGCCCATTTCGGCACAAGCGGCCTCTGCTGCTTTGATGAAGTTAAGGTCGTAAGTTGAGTTTTCATCGTGAAGGAAGATGAAGCCAACCTTGATAGCCTTACCTTCGGACTGAGCACCGTCTGCGGTTGTGGTAACGTCATCACCGTTGCCGCCGCAGGCTGCAAAGCTGAATACCATGGCAAGAGCCATGAGAATTGCGAGGATCTTTGCGAACTTCTTCATTTTGTTTACCTCCAAAAAGATTTTTATTTTATCCAAAGACAAACTTTCCGCCGTCAATGGACTTAATAACTGCAAGAGATTCAACGTGATATCCCTTTTTGCGAAGCTCATCTCCGCCGGGCTGGAAGCCCTTTTCAACAACGATTCCGATGCCCTCGACGCGGGCACCTGCTTGATTGATTATATCTATAAGACCGTTTACAGCCTGTCCGTTTGCCATGAAATCGTCGATTATAAGCACACGGTCGTCCTTGCTCAAATAGTCCTTTGATATACCTATCTCCGTTGTTGTTCCTTTGGTGAAAGAGTGAACCTGAGAGGTGTAAAGGTTGTTGCCGACGTTGCGGTGAACTCCCTTTTTTGCAAAAACAACAGGCACAGAAAAATATTGCGCGGTCATACACGCTATTCCTATGCCCGATGCTTCTATCGTGATTATTTTATTGATACCGCAGGCAGCAAAAAGCCTGTGGAATTCTTTGCCTATTTCGCAAAGCAAGCCCACATCTATCTGATGATTGAGGAACATATCAACTTTAATTATATCGGAGCCGATGATTTTGCCCTGCTCTGTAATTCTCTTTTCGAGAAGCTCCAACGCACACACATCCTCACTGAAATTATACTTAAAAAATTCAATTCAATTATAATTAAAAATCTATTAAAAATAAAGACATTTTTTATATTTTGGGTTAATTCTGCAAAATACCCAAAGATATAGTGGCTTTATTTGCTTTTTTCATCATTTCTACAACTGACGAATAAATTCGGCATTTACGAATCCCGTCGTTCTTCCGCTCTCAACCAGCAACCAATCATTGACTCTTTCATAGATATTAACGCTTGTTCCGTCGGCAAGATTGCCCGTAATTTCCGAGCTTATATCCGGCTTTTCACGCACGTTCAAAGCACCGCCGTTTGTGGTGATAACACCCGTGCCGTAATTTTGTACGCTGACGAATTCCGTACCGAAATAATCCGCAACCGATACTGAAAGATTGCGTGCAATTTCGTCAATGCTTGAAGCAAGCCACGAAGCATCGAGCAGATTATCGTGAAATGCAAGCTCAAACAGTATGGCGGGCATTTTTGTCCTGTTAAGCTCAATAAAGCTGCCGAGGGGCAGAACTCTTATTTGGTCGGGCAGGGGATAGATTTCTTTGTAGTTGTTTGCAAAAATGTTTGCCGCACGCAGGCTTTGACGGCTTTCGGGGAAATAATATATTTCCGCACCGCGAAGTCTGCCGGAATATGCATCGGGTGCCGCGTTGGAATGAAGTGCGAGGTAAAAATCATAGTCACCCTCATTCGCAAGCAAGGCAGAATCAAGTGCCGTCATGGACGGGTCGTTTCTTCCGAATCTTATACCGCTTGCAGCAAGATACGGCTCCATGGCGTTCGCTATCAGATTCATGTAATATTCCTCACTGTTTCCGAGAACGGTGATGTTATATTCCTGCGTGGACGGACTGAGAAAAACACTCGGCATGGTTAGCTGTTACACCTCCTTCTGCACCATTATATGTGCTTTTTCCCGTATTGACATTCTCAATCCGATTATCTATAATGTATACATAAATTTCAGGGGAGAGCTGTAATATGGCGTTTATCAGTGTTTTTGACGTAATCGGTCCAAATATGGTCGGACCGTCAAGCTCACATACTGCGGGAGCTGCTTCCATTGCACTCCTGTCGGGCAAAATGCTCGGCGAAAAAATTAAAAAGGTAAAATTTATTCTTTACGGTTCCTTTGCCGCAACCTATACGGGACACGGTACCGACAGAGCCTTGCTCGGAGGCATCATGGGCTTTGCAACGGACGATGTGCGTATCCGCGATTCATTTGAGTATGCAAAAAAAGAGGGGATTGAGTATTCCTTTGAAGCGGACAGAAACGAAACCGACATTCACCCGAATACCGTTGATATCATTATGGAGGGAGTAGGCGGAAGAACGCTTACCGTAAGAGGAGAATCCCTCGGCGGCGGAAAAATTGAACTGACAAGAATTAACGGTGTCAAGGTCAAATTTACGGG
>CAZPMK010000015.1:0-37835 GCA_964587915.1 uncultured Clostridium sp. | reverse complement strand
TTCCGGTTGAATTTTCGTTGAAAATTCAATATCCCCCCGTGCGAATGTCTCATAATAAAATGACATTCGCCCGACCCCCTTTAGGCAAGGGGGTCATGATAAATCATACCTTTTTGCAGTAACACCGCATTCCTAATTCCTGACAGCCCAACAGCATAACTCCTAATCCGTCAAGGGGGCAAAAATACAATGCACTTTGTTGTAAATCTGCCGTCAACAGGGTGATTGTTACGGTCAGGCGGAGCTATTGAGTGATGCGGCGGTGAAATTCAAAAAAATTAAAAAAGGGGTTGACAAGCAGAATAAAAGGGAGTACAATAAAACCAACACATGAATATGTGTTCATATATTGAACGGAGGCGAGAACTACGGAAAAGGTCAAAAAGGGGCATATCTGCGATGCCATAAACGAATCTAAGGAACCGAATATAGAAGTGCTTTACGATTTATCCGAGCTTTTCAAGGTGTTCGGGGACAGCACACGAATCCGCATTCTTACTGCATTGACGGCGGGGGAAATGTGTGTTCTCCATCTGGCGGAGCATCTTGAAATGGGTCAGAGTGCAGTTTCCCATCAGCTCAGGATATTGAGAAGTGCGGGACTTGTCAGACCGAGACGGGAGGGGAAAACCGTCTATTATGCGCTTGACGATGAACATGTGCGTGAAATTCTCGAAGCGGGACTTGAGCACATTTTGCATAAGAATGGTATAAAATGAATAGGAGGAGAGAGCAAAAATGAAAAAAGAGCATGAACACGAACATGAGCATTCGCATGGCTGTGACGGCTGCTGTGAGCATGAACATGAGCATTCCTCGGGAACGCTTGAGACAGCGATAACCGCCGTCGGTGCGGTGCTTGTCGGTCTTTCTTTTTTGCCGATGATTACGGGAACGGTGAAAACAATTCTGCTTATTGCCGCAACGGTCATCTGCGGTGTGCCCGTTTTGCTTGATGCAATATCGGCATTAAAGGAAAAAGAGATAAACGAATCGTTCTTGCTTGTTGTTGCGGTCGTTGCCGCCTGTATTCTCGGAGAATTTTTTGAGGCGGCGATGGTTTCCGTGCTTTTCAGAGTCGGCGAGCTTATGGAAGAATTTGCAAGTGACAGAAGCAGGAAATCAATAGAAGCGGTTTTCGGAATAGTCAGCGAAACGGCAAACAGAGTACTTCCCGACGGTACGACGGAAAAAATCAGTGCGGATGACATCAAAAAGGGTATGCTCCTTGCAGTTATGCCGCATGAGACCGTGCCTGCCGACGGAAAGGTTACAAGGGGCGAGGGTGCAATGGATGCCTCGGCTCTGACGGGAGAAAGCGTGCCGATTTCCGTGTGCGAGGGATCGGTTATTCTCAGCGGAATGCAAAACGGAGATACCGTGATATATTTTGAAGCCACGGCGGAGAAGTCGGAATCCTCGGCGGCGAGAATCGTTGAAATGGTTGAGGAAGCCTCTCAAAAAAAGGGCAAAGCACAGCGTGCCGTTGCAAAATTCGCAAGGATTTATACTCCCGCAATCGTTGCCGCCGCAGTTCTTATAGCCGTTGTTCCGTCCGTAATAACGGGGGAGTGGCGTGAATGGATAAGCCGAAGTCTGATATTGCTTGTGGCGTCCTGTCCGTGTGCGATAGTGATTTCTGCTCCGCTTGCGTTCTTTTCAACGATGGGTGCCGCCGCGAAAAACGGAATGATAATCAAGGGAAGCCGATATATCGAAGCTCTTGCAAAGGCAGATACGGTGCTCCTTGACAAAACGGGAACGCTCACAACGGGCGAATTAAAGGTTGACAAGATCTATGCCGCCGACGGATTCACACGGGATGATGTGCTGTCACTTGCGGCAAGCTGTGAGAAATATTCAACGCACCCGATAGCTCGGGCAATAGTCTCCGAAGCGGGTGAGATTAAAGCGGAGGAAGCGACGGAGATTTCAGAGACGGCGGGAGAGGGCACCGCAGTAACGCTTTCCTGCGGCAGAGTGCTTTGCGGCGGTGAACGGCTGATGAAAAACAACGGTGTTGACGTTTCCGATATGCCCGTATCACCCGTATATGTTGCTCTTAACGGAAAGGCGGTAGGTGCGGTTTCGGTCATCGGAGAGGTACGCCCCGAAGCTCCCGAGGTGATAAAAAAGCTCCGCAGACTCGGCGTTCAGCACAGCGTAATGCTTACCGGCGATACTGCGGAACAGGCAAGAAGAGTGTGCGGTATTTGCGACATGGATGATTTCAAAAGCGGACTTCTTCCCGAAGAAAAGCTGACGAATTTGGAGGATATCCGTGACGGTTCAAGCGGCGTTATATATGTTGGAGACGGCATAAACGATGCTCCCGTGCTTGCGTGTGCCGATGTCGGAGTTGCAATGGGTCTCGGTACTCAGGCGGCTTGTGAAGCGGCAGACGTAATATTGACGGATTCCGATTTGTCGAGACTTGCCGATACGGTATATCAAAGCAAGCGTGCCATGCGAGTCCTGCGTTCAAACATCGCCTTTGCGGTGACGGTTAAACTCGTTATTGTTACCCTCGGCGTTGCGGGGATAGCTCCCATGACGGCGGCAATATTTGCGGATGTGGGAACGATGATAATTTCCGTGATAAATTCGACAAAGCTGCTGAAAGTTAAAAGATATCAATAAAAATTGACCCCGACAGCGAAAAAGCCGTCGGGGTTTGCTGTATTCATTTGAGGCAAATCACGGTTGCGGCGGTGATCATCGCCTGTATTATGCAAAATCTGAAAATCACCTGCGAATTTGACCAGCCCTTGTTTTTCCTGAAATGGTCATGCAGAGGAGTGCGAATATTCTTGAGCGGGTTGATATGTAAAAATCTAATGGTCACTATTTTTACTATTCCCACAAGACCGTCAAGGCAGAGCATGAAGCACAGCGGAATTGTCAACAGAGCATTGCCGGTTTTGAACATCAGTATGCAGAGAAGAAGTCCGAGTGCTCTTGAGCCGGCATCTCCCATGAGCACGGTACTCGGCTGAGCGTTTTTCCAAAGGTAGGGGAGAAGTGAGAAAATCATGAGCACGGCACAGAAAGCGGCTCGGGAGTCGCCGTCACCGATAAGGATAACCGTTGTCGCACCGATGAGCGAAATTATCGTAAGGGAGCTGCTGTAGCCGTCGATTCCGTCAGAGCAATTCACCGCATTGATAAGCATCCAAACAAGAAGCGTTCCGAGGATGACATAGACTATGGGGTGGATGTTCAAGCCGAAGCCGAAAAGATTTACGTGCAGTAAAGAATGATTGTAATGTACAAAGCAAAGTGAGGTCAAAAAGGAAATTGCAAGGTCGATGATGCCTTTTTTGTATTCGCCCCAAGGCTTTTCGGAGCGGTCATCGAGATATCCCGAAAGCATGGCGAGAAAAATCAAAATGTAATAGAAAAGATATTCAAGCGAGCTTGCGGAAACAAATAAAAGCGAGGAAATGATGAAAGTGCAAACGAAAACAATTCCCGCACCTCTTGTTTTTCCTGCGGAAAGAGAGCCGTCAACGGCAAATTCTCTGCCCTTGTCACGGGGCAGCTTGTTTTTGAAAAGAGCCAGTGCCGCGGCACAAAGAATGAAAGCGAATGCCGAAGCGGAAAGATACAGCAGCTTTGGCGAAAGAAAATAGTTCAGCATATTATTGTTTGCCTCCGAAAATATTATTACAAAAGAAAGAATACCACACTTTTATCGAAATTTCAACCCTTGCGTTCGGGTAATCCCTATACGGAGGGGATTTTTCTTTTGTCGGAAATATCGTTTGCCGCCGAGAAAAGGAAACGGTAATTCTCATCACGGATGATTATTTTGTCGGCATAACAAAGGCTGAAAATACAGGAATCCCCGACCCGAGATATCTCTGCGTGCAGACAGTTATCCGCAAGAACACGCCCCGTGTTCAGGTCAACGAGCCGATACACTTCATCATCGGTAAATTCATTCTTTTGCGAAAAGACGGCAATTCCGTTCGGAGCGATTTTTAAAAGAAAGGTGTGACTTCCCTTGCCGTGCGAAATGAAACGGTACACCTCTTTGTTTGTGTCCGCACGGTAAATCACGCTGACGGTGCTTTCACCGTTTTCTGCGTACATACGGAAATATCCGTCATAATAATTGTATCTGTCCGCTCCGCTTGCTCCGCTCATACCGACCGTTACATTACCGTCAAGGTCAAAAATATATCCCGCACCGCCGTCACTCCCGAAAAACAGCTCGGAATCGGGGTTGTACTGCGAGGCGTACACACCGTTTTTACAGCGAACGGGCGTGCCGTCATCCGTGTAGACTCTGCCGCCGCGAATAAAAATCGGTTTCCCGTTTGCAAGATAATATTCTCTTGTGCCGAGAGGGTCGATATATCGACTTGATATCCCGTTGCGGTCAACCAAAATCCCGCCGTTTCCCTTGTGAAGATGGATATATTCGGAATTTTTACCGACTGTTTCAACGCTGTCAAAGTGCGGCTCAACGAGCCATTTGCCGTCTGTGCCGATTACGCCGAAGAGACCGTTTAAGCGGGCGGGAGCGATGCCGTTTTTGAACGGAGAAGCCAACTCGACATTCTCGAATACAACGGTGCTTTTACTGCCGATAATAATATCGCGGGAATTTTTGGTGTCTGCGAGACAGAGATAACCGTCACAAAAGCCGAAAAAGGACTCATAGCCCGAATATCGGTTGATGAGGTGAAGTGAATAATCATAAAGATACACCCGACATGATGAAGTGCTTTTGTCGAAAGAGGAAATGACTATCCTCCCGCCGGAGAATGAAACGAGAGAGCCGTCAATAAATGATAAAGCCTTTGAACCGTCGGAGGATACCACGGTTAGAATGCGGTAAAGAGTGTCGGGGTCACGGGGATTGCCGCAGTCTTTTTCGAGAACGATAATACACTCTCCGTTGTCAAGAGTCTTTGTAACGGCTGACGAATATATAGGAGGAGCAACACATTCACCGTCTGCCGTCATAAGTCCGTACAGCACTTTATATATGCGGCACTCGGCAAATTCGGGGACGGCTGAATTGAATTCATATACCTTGCCGGCAAAGGGTAAGAGCCTGCCGTAATTTGCGGGCTTAAATTCATCGGACAAAGCATCAAGAGCGGCGGTGCTTTTCGGCGGTACGGATTGTAATAGAATCAGTGAAAATAAAATACTCAACATAATCGTTAGCGATCGTTTGCATGAATACACGGCAAGACCTCCTTTGTACTTCAATTATACAGAAAGAAATTCCGAAATATCAATAAAATCGCAATTGCCGTCTTGCTGTTCTATTTGCGGACAAGAAGCCATATATATTTAACGACCCAAAGGAAGTGAACGGAATGGATAACATAAAACGCTTTGAAACGGCGGCGAGCTTTCTTTCATCGGGAATACGGGAAATTTTTCTCTCCCTTGACGATGAAACGAAAGGCGAAATACGGGAAATAAGGCTGAGAAGCCGCAGACCCGTTGTTGCCGTGACAAGAGAGGGCTGCTTTTTTGTTGCGGCGGCAGGACGGTTGACGGGCATTTGCTCGGATTCGGTTCTCGGAGCGTCCGAAAACGAGGTGGAGGAAACCTTCAGACGGCTTTGCGGATATTCGGTACACAGCTATGCGGATGCGATAAATCGGGGATATATAACCGTGTCGGGCGGAAGCAGAGCAGGCGTTGCGGGTACGGCCATCACGGAAAACGGCAGAATAACGGCGGTTCGGGATATCTCCTGCATAAATCTCCGTATAGCAAGAGAAATCAAGGGTGCGGCGGATAAAATAATTGCACGGGAATTTTCAAAAGGACTTCGTTCCGTTATAATTGCCGGACCGCCCGCAAGCGGAAAAACCACCGTTTTGAGGGATCTTGCAAGACAGCTTTCATCGGGCATTATCGGCGAGAGCAAAAAAATTCTTGTCTGCGACGAACGGGGCGAGATAGGTGCGGCGTTCGGCTCTGCGGCACAGAACGATCTCGGAAGCAACTGTGATTTGCTGACTTCATATCCGAAAGCGGAGGGCATAATGATTGCCTTGCGTTCCTTTTCTCCCGATATGATTATTTGCGACGAGGTCGGAACGGCAGAGGAGGCATCGGCGATTGAAGCGGGCGTGAACGGCGGGGTGAATTTTGCGTTGAGCCTGCATTCGGGGAGCGTTGAGGAATTGAGAAAAAAGCCCGTTGCACGAAATCTTATTCGCACGGGAGCGTTTGAAACGGTTGTTTTCCTTTTCGGAAAGGAAGCAGGCAAAGAGATAAAAAGCATCAAGGTGAGTGATATTTTTGATTAAAACGGCGGCGGCTCTTGCGGTTGCATTGGGCTTTGCTCTTGCAGGAAAATGCACGGCTATGTTTTATAAGGGTCGGGTTCGGGTGATTCGTGAGGCGTTGCTTCTTATATCGGCGGCAGAGACGGGCATAAGATATTCTCATTTTACGGTCAGAGAGCTTTTACGGGAGCTTGAAAAAAACGGCGGCTTTGCATATCTCGATTTTATGGGGGATTGTCGCAGACTGCTGGATTCGGGCGAACCTTTTCCGTCTGCGTGGCGAAAAAGCATCGAGGAAAGAGGGGAGCTTTGCATTCTTCTCGGCGATGCGGCGGAATATCTTAAAGCACTCGGCTCGGATATAGGCGCTACCGATATCGAGGGACAGCTCACGAGCTGTGCATACTGCAAGCGAATGCTGACCGAGGAGCTTGAAAGGCGTGAGGAAAAGAACAGAAAAAGCGTAAGACTCTTCCCCGTTTTGGGCGTGATGCTCGGTATCTCTGCGGCGATAATGATTATCTGAGGTGAGACGAATGGATATAACTGTTGTGATAAAAATAGCGGCGGTGGGAATAATCGTGGCTATTCTCAATTCCGTGCTTGTGAGGTCGGGCAGAGACGATTATGCACTGATAACCATTCTTGCAGGAATAATAGTCGTGCTGATGATGCTTATTCCGCAGTTTTCAAGCCTGCTTGATTCGGTGAAATCTCTTGTTGATTTTTGATGCATGGATATAGTAAAAATCGTTTTTCTGTGTTTACTGACGGTTGTTATGTATGCGTTGATGCGGCAGCTTCGCCCCGAATACGCACCTCTTACCGCTCTTGCGGGAGTGGGAGTTGTTCTCGTTCAACTCATCGACGTGCTTCTCGGAGTGTCATCGTCGGTTGAACAGATAATCAGTATTGCGGGACTTGAAAAAGAGAATACGGAAATGCTGATTAAAGCTCTTGCGGTGTGCGTGATAACGCAGTTTGCGGCGGATGTGTGCTACGATAATTCCTTTTCGTCAGCGGCGGCGGCAGTAGAGCTTGCAGGCAGGCTGGGAGCGATTGCAATTGCAATGCCGATGATAAAAGCGGCGGCACAAATAGCGATGGGACTGATAAATTCATGAAAAAAACGGCTTTTGTAACGGCGGCGGTATTCATTTTTTTTACGATTTTCCTCGTGCCGTCCTTTGCGGCAAACACAGACGAATACTACGAAAAACAGTTAGAGGAGAGCGGAGCACGGGAGCTTGACGGTTTTCTCGATGAAAAAACCAAGGAATATCTTGAACGGCTCGGATTTTCCGACATGGATTTTTCCGATATGATGAATGCTTCTCCGAAAGCGATACTTTCACTTTTGGCAGAAATAACTCAGGGATGCATGAAGGCACCGCTCGCAGGTGCAATGAAAGCGGTTGCCGCCGTGATTCTCATAAGTATTTGCTCGGGCTTTTTTCCGAATGATGAAAGAAGCCGTGCGGTGATGAACATAATCAGCGGTTGTTTTTTGCTTGTTTGCGTGTTCTCCGACGGACTTTCCACGGTGAAAGCCGGAGTTTCCTGCGTTGCGGCGTGTGCCGTTTTTGAAAAGGCGTTGATTCCCGTGCTTGCGGCGATACTGACCGTTTCGGGAAATCCTGCGGCGGCGGTGTCGGTACAGGGAGCGGCGTTTACGGCGGCACAGGCGGTGACGGCGGTGTCGGAGAATTTTGCTCTCCCTCTTGTCGGAATAACGGCGGCTCTCGGAACGGCAGGCTCTATGCTTCCCACGCTTAAACTTTCCGCTGTCGGTGAGCTTCTTTCAAAAACGGTTTCAAAGGTTCTCGGTATCTGTGCGGCACTTTTTTCGGGATTTTTGAGCATTAAATGCGTTATAGCCGGCTCTGCGGATTCACTTACGGCAAAGGGTGTAAGGCTTGCTGCAAGCACCTTTGTTCCCGTGGTGGGCGGTGCGTTGAGTGAAGCGTATTCGAGCATTACCGGCAGTCTTTCGCTTATGAAAAACGCTGTCGGAGTGTACGGACTTGTCGCCATATTTTTTATCGCCGTTCCGTCGGCGGTACAGCTTGCTCTCTGGGCTCTTGCAATGCATTTGGCACAGCTTGCGGCAGAATTGCTCGGTTGTACACGACAGGCTGAAATGCTCAAAAGCATCGGTTATGTCTTTTCAATGACAAATACCCTGCTGATTTTTTGCACCGCAGTTCTTCTTGTTTCGGTCGGAGCGGTGCTTGTCATCAAAAACGGAGGATAAAATATGGAGGCTGTTCGTCAATGGGCAATCTGTCTTTTGGCATCGGCGGTTGTCGGGGCGTTTGCCTGTATCGTGATGCCGAACGGTTCTGTCGAAAAGACCGTTAAAGTCGTTTCCGGAATATTCGTCATTGCCGCCGTTTGTTCACCGCTTGCCGATTTGAGTATGCGGGATTTTGCACAGACTGCGGCACAGACAGAGGGTGAATATCCCGTAAATGCACAGGCACTCGAGGATGGTACGCTGGATATGTACGATTCGACGATAAGAGATGCGATATACGATACGGCACAGGCTTGCGGAGCTTGCATAAAGGAAATATCGGTTGAATTGGATATGAATGACAGTTGCATAATTATACATAATGTGACGGTTGAGCTCGAGGAGACACAGAGCGAAAAAACGGAAAAATTCGGTGAGACGGTTCGGGAAAGGCTCGGATTTCCCATTGATATAATTTCACGGCGGGAACGGTAACGGAATTGATGACTGTATACGAAAAAATCAAAAAAGTCATAGGGATTATTTCTGAAAAAACGCGTTTGGGAAAGCGTGCTCTCCTTTGTGTCGCATTGCTGGTGTCGGGGCTTGTTCTGCTTGCCGTCGGCAGTGTACCGAAAGCCGACAAAGCATCACGGACTGTTACGGCAGAGGAAACTCAAAGCAGTCCCGACGGGTATGCTCAGTCTCTTGAAGAACGGCTTGTATCAATACTTTCAGCCATTGACGGAGCAGGCAGGGTGAGAGTTATGGTCACACTCGAAAGCGGCAGTGAAAACGTGTATTTGAGGGATTACGATTACGGAGAAAATATAGACCCGAGCGGCAAAAGCAGCCGTGAAAGCAAGGATAAATACGTGATAATCGACGGCTCGGACGAAGAAAAGGGCATTGTTGTCAGAGTGCGTGAGCCGGAAATACGAGGGGTTGCGGTTGTCTGCGAGGGAGCAGGCTCTCAAATGGTACAGCAGCAGATAGTCCGTACCGTCACCGCACTTCTCGGCATAAGCAGCGCACAGGTAAGCGTTGCAAAAATGAGTTGAATTTTTATTCATATAAATTCAATATAATACGGAGGAAAACATATGATAATCAAAAAAAGACAGCTACTTCTCGCAACGCTTATAATCGCTCTCGGTGCGGCAGTTTTTATCAATTGGTATTACACAAAGCCGTCGATAAGCACATCGGGAACACAGACGGAGCAGACTACAGCACAGTCGGTACAGCAAGGGGCAAATCTCGGCGATGCAAGATATGTGATTTCATCCGATGTGACCCAAGAGGATGCCTTGGCACAGGCACAGGCGAGCGAATATTTTGCCGGTGCAAAGCTGAAAAGACAGACGGCACATGATGAAGCGGCAAAGGCTCTTTCGGACATAATCAAGGATTCTTCCTCCGCTCCCGAGGCGGTGAGCGATGCACAGAAAGCACTTGACGAGCTTGTCGAGGCGTTGACGCTTGAAAGCGATATCGAAAACCTGATTGCGGCAAAGGCGGGGTGTGAAAATCTTGTCATAATAAATCAAGGCACGGTTGAGGTCATAGTGGAAAACGGTTCTCTCGATGATGTGTCGCTGATAAAAATCAAAGAAATTGCCGTAAAGCAAACCGGTTGTACGGTTGACAAGATATCCGTCACGGAAATGGAATATTGATAAAAATAAATATTTATAAATAAATCTTGTATATTTCTTCAAGCTATGATATAATATCCGCATGGAATACATCGGTGTTTCGACAAAAAACAAAAAACAGCCGCCGACCGGAGTGCTTTTTCGGTCGGAGGTTGTTCGTGACTTTTCGGAGGATGTTATAAAATGACAAGAAGCGAAGCAAGAGAGCAGGCGTTTATTCTTATATTTGAAAAATCGTTCAATGAGGATGTCCCGATGAACGAGCTTTACGAGCTTGCGGTTGAAAGCGAGATTGCGAACAAGGACGAGTTTACTCAGACCCTTGCATTCGGCGTTTGTGAAAAGCGTGATGAAATTGATGAGGTTATCGAAAAATACTCGGTGGGCTGGAAAAAAACAAGAATGTCCAAGGTCGCTCTTGCGGTGCTCCGCCTTGCCGTGTTCGAGCTTCTTTTCACGCAGGTTCCCGTCGGTGCCGCGATAAACGAAGCAGTCGAGCTGAGCAAAAAATATGCCTCAAAAGAGGATTGCACCTTTGTAAACGGCGTTCTCGGAACGGTCGCAAAGGAAGAAAAGAAGTCATGATAACTCTCGGCATTGATACGAGCAATTACACAACGTCGTGTGCTCTGTATGACAGCGAAAAACGCACCGTGCTTCAAAAGAAACGGCTTCTTCCCGTAAAGGCGGGTGAAAAAGGAATACGCCAGAGCGATGCCGTATTTCATCATACGGTACAGCTTCAGCAGCTTATGCAGGAGCTTTTTGCCGAGCCGACGGATATTTCAGCCGTCGGAGTTTCGGATAAGCCGAGAGATGTCCAAGGCTCATATATGCCGTGCTTTCTCACAGGCCTCAATGCGGCGAAATGTATCGGTGCGGTGACGGATAAGCCCGTATATACTTTTTCGCATCAGGCGGGGCATATGGCGGCGGCTCTTTATTCTGCAAACGCTCTCGAGCTGATGAATAAAGAATTTATCGCATTTCATGTTTCGGGAGGAACAACCGAGATGCTTCTCGCTTCACCGAATGCCGAAAAGGGCTTCAACGTGCGGATTATCGGCGGCACGGGAGACCTGAATGCAGGTCAGGCAATTGACCGTGCGGGCGTTATGATGGGACTTTCTTTTCCGTGCGGAAAGGAGCTTGAAGCACTTGCGTTGACTTGCTCCGAGAGCTTTAATCCGAAAATCAGCATTAAGGACGGAGCTTGCAGCTTTTCGGGTCTTGAAAATCAGTGCCGTCAAAAGCTGACTCGGGGTGCTCCGAAATCGGAGATTGCAAGATACTGCTTTGATTATATCGGTAAAACTCTCGAAAAGCTCACGGAATATGCCTTTTCACAATACGGAGAAATGCCCGTTGTTTTTGCGGGCGGAGTATCTTCAAATTCAATAATAAAAGCCCGAATCACCTCTAAATTCAATGCCGAATTTGCTTCTCCGGAGTTTTCCTGCGACAATGCTGCGGGAACGGCTTTGCTTGCGGCGTTCAGGGAGGGTGCTTTATGACGGGCGTTGTGCTGAGCGTAAGTCAGCTTAACAGATATGTAAAGTCAATAATCGAGGAGGATATGAACCTGCAAACGGTTTTTGTTCAGGGCGAAATATCCAATTTTACGAATCATTACAGAACCGGTCACTATTATATGACCGTTAAGGATGAATATTCGAGCATCAAGGCGGTTATGTTCAAATCGGCAAATCAACGCCTGCGGTTTATGCCCGAAAATTCAATGAGCGTTATCATAAAAGGCAGAGTATCGGTTTTTGAAAGAGACGGTCAATATCAGCTTTATATTGACGATATGCAGCCCGACGGTGCGGGTGCTTTGAGCGTTGCATTTGAACAGCTTAAAGCGAAGCTCGCCGCAAAGGGACTGTTTGATGAAAGCAGAAAAAAGCCCATTCCGAAATATCCCGAAAGAATAGGCGTTGTCACGTCACCCACGGGAGCGGCGATAAGAGATATCGTCAACGTTATTTCAAGACGCTTTCCGGCGGCACGGCTGATTCTTTGTCCCGTACAGGTTCAGGGTGCAAATGCCGCACCGCAGATAAAAGAAGCAATAGAGCTTTTCAATCGCAAAAAAGCTGCGGATGTTCTCATAGTAGGAAGAGGCGGCGGTTCTGCGGAGGAGCTTTGGGCGTTCAATGAGGAAGCTGTGGCACTTGCCGTGGCGGAAAGCGAAATACCCGTAATTTCCGCTGTAGGACATGAAACAGATTATACAATATGCGATTTTGCGGCGGATCTGCGTGCTCCCACACCCTCTGCGGCGGCGGAGCTTGCCGTTCCCGATACGGCGGAGCTTTTGAGATATATTGAAAATCTCTCAAGACGCAATGCTTCTGCTGTCAACGGCTTTGTCGGCACACAGCGGCAACGGATTGATGCAAGGGCAAGGCTCATAAAAAGGCTCAGTCCGAAAAATTATATAAACGATTTATCCATGAGGTGTGACGGAGCGTGGACGAGAATTGATACCGCCGTTCGTCACACGGTACAGCTTGATAAAAATAAAACGGCGGCACTTTGTGCAAGACTTGACGCACTGAGTCCTCTCAAAATAATAGCGAGAGGCTTTGCGGCGGCGAGCTTTAACGGAAAGGTGCTTACCGACCCTAAAGAGGTCAAGTCCGGTGACATAATAGATTTGAGACTTGCCGGCGGCGAGCTTAAATGCAAGGTCACGGAATGAAAGGCAGTTTTGTATGGCAAAGATGAATTACGAAAAATCGGTTGCAAGACTTGAGGAAATAGCGGAAAAGCTCGAAAGCGGCAGTCTTTCTCTTGAAGAAATGATGAAGCTCTACGAGGAGGGCACGGTGCTTGCGGCACAGTGCAACGATATTCTTACAAAGGCACAGCTCAAAATAAACGAGCTTTCCGCCGAAACGGAGGAAGCATGAGTATTTTTGAAGAAAGAAGCGGAGAATACGTCCGCCTCATAAACGAAAATGCGGCACGGTATGTTTCAAATGAAGCGTTCGTCGGCAGAGAATCGGACGGGCTTTCCGTCATGCTTCGTGCAATGTCATATTCTCTCGAAAACGGGGGAAAAAGAATCAGACCGCTTTTGACGCTTGAATTTTGCCGTCTGTGCGGCGGCGATCCTTCCGATGCTCTCCCGTTTGCCTTGGGCATTGAAATGATACACACCTATTCTCTTATTCATGATGATTTACCGTGCATGGATAATGATGATATGAGACGAGGCAAGCCGTCAAATCACAAGGCTTTCGGATATGCGAATGCCCTGCTTGCGGGCGACGGACTTTTGACCTTGGCGTTTGAGACCGTACTTTCCGCACCCCGTCTTTCCGCCGAGAAAAAAGCGGCGGCGGGCTGCCTTATGGCAAAGGCGGCGGGCTGCTCGGGCATGATAGCGGGTCAGGTTATGGATATCGAGAACGAGAAGAAAAGCGTTGATGCCGATACGCTTGAAAAAACGGACAGGCTCAAAACGGGTGAGCTTATCAGAGCGGCGGCGGTTATGGGCTGTATTGCGGCGGGAGCGACCGAAGCTCAAACGGCGGCGGCTGAAAAATATTGCTCCGCAGTCGGACTTGCATTCCAGATAGTTGACGATATTCTCGATGTTACGAGCAGTGAAACCGTACTCGGGAAGCCGATAGGCAGCGACAGCGAAAACGGAAAATCAACCTATGTTTCGCTTCTCGGGCTTGACGGAGCAAGCAAACTTGCCTCGGAGCTTACGGAGAGTGCAAAAGCGGCACTCGGTATTTTCGGAAGTGAAGGAGAATTTCTTGCCGAGCTTGCGGACAGGCTTTCGAGCAGGAAAAGCTGAGCTATGATTCAAAATTCTGTACTTGCGGATATCAAAACTCCCGCAGACCTTAAAAAATTGAGTGATGCCGAGCTGGAGCTTCTTTGCACACAGATACGCGGCAAGCTGATAGAAACCGTTGCTTCAACGGGCGGACATCTTGCCTCCAACCTCGGCACGGTTGAGCTTACGGTTGCGATACACAAGAGCTTTGATTCACCCGCAGATAAAATAATATGGGACGTGAGCCATCAGGCTTATACGCATAAATTGCTGACGGGCAGATACGACCGTTTTTTCGCTCTGCGTACCGAGGGCGGACTTTCGGGCTTCACAAGACCCGATGAAAGTGAGCATGACAGCTTTTACGAGGGCCATGCGGGAACCTCCGTTTCTCAGGCGGCGGGAATTGCGGCGGCGAATGCGGTCAAGGGTTCCAAAAATTATGCTGTTGCCGTTATCGGCGACGGTTCGTTCTGCAACGGCATGGTCTATGAAGCTCTCAATCATGCAGGTTCAACGCACAACAGGCTTATTGTCATTCTTAACGATAACGAAATGTCCATATCGGAGAACGTCGGTGCACTTGCACGCTATCTTGCCACCGTCAGAGCAAAGCCCGAATATTACCGTTTCAAGGCGGGGACGGAGAAGGCTCTCAACAGAATACCCGTTGTGGGAAAATCGCTGTCCAATCATCTGTTCAAGCTGAAAACGGCACTCAAAAACATAATCTATTCAAGCTCATTTTTCGAGGATTTGGGCTTTAAGTATATCGGACCCGTTGACGGTCACAACATAAATCTTTTGTGTGAAGCCATGGACAGCGCCAAGATGGTTGCGGGTCCCGTGCTCATTCATGTGAATACGCTCAAGGGCAGAGGCTACGATTATGCGGAGCATTCACCCGAAAAGTTCCACGGAATTTCTCGATTTGATGCGAATACGGGAGAATTGTTGCCCTCCGGCGAAACCTATTCGTCGAGCTTCGGAAAAGCCATGTGCTCCTTTGCCGCAAAGGATAAACGCATCTGTGCAATAACGGCGGCAATGACTCTCGGAACGGGACTTTCGGAGTTTTCACAAAAATATCCCGACAGATTTTTCGATGTCGGAATTGCCGAGGAGCACGCAGTAACCTTTGCAAGCGGACTTTCGGCAGGCGGGATGCTTCCCGTATTTGCGGTGTATTCAACATTCTTACAGCGAACGGCAGATCAGCTCATACATGACGGAGCACTTCAACGCCGCAAGCTGATAATAGCCGTTGACAGGGCGGGCTTTGTCGGCGAGGACGGAGAAACGCATCAAGGGCTGTTTGATGTTCCGATTTTGCAGAGCTTACCGAATACAACGGTGTATTCACCGTCAACCTATGCCGAGATAAATTCGGCTTTGTATTCAGCTTTCTATAAGGATTCGGGGCTTATTGTTATTCGATATCCGAGGGGAAGCGAGCCGGAGGAAGCACGGTCGATGCCTGCTCCCGAGGAGATGTCGGTTTTCGGTGACGAGCAGGCAAAAACGGCAATCGTGACCTACGGCAGAACGGTGTTCAATGCATTTTCGGCAAAGAAAATTCTTGCCGAAAAAGGAATAAATGTCAAGATAATAAATCTCACAAAGATAAAGCCTCTCCCGAACGGCATTTACGAGGCTCTTTGCAATTGCGGGAGCGTTCATTTCTTCGAGGAGGGCATGAAAGACGGCGGCGTGGGCGAAAAGCTCGGCTGTGAGCTGCTTGAAAAGGGCTTCGGCGGCAGCTATGCAGTTACCGCCGTTGACAATGAATTTGTTGCACATGCAAGCGTCGGCAGACAGCTTGAAAAATATTCGCTCGATGCAAAAGGAATTGCGGCGGCGATTGAAAAGCAGGTGAAGCAATGAGCGAAAAGCAAAGGCTTGATGTTGCCGTTTTTGAACGGGGTCTTGCCGAAACAAGAGAAAAGGCAAAGGCTCTCATAATGGCGGGCAGCGTGTATCTCAACGGTCAAAAGGCTGTCAAGGGAGGCACGGCGGTAAAAGAAAGTGATGTCATTGAGGTCAGGGGTGCGGTGAATCCCTATGTCAGCCGAGGCGGCTTGAAGCTCGATAAGGCGGTTCACAGCTTTGGACTCGACCTGAACGGCTGTGTCTGCATGGATATCGGTGCTTCTACCGGCGGCTTTACCGATTGTATGCTCTCAAACGGAGCTATAAAAGTATATTCGATTGATGTCGGCTACGGTCAGCTTGCGTGGAAGCTCAGGTGCGACGAGAGGGTCGTGAACATGGAACGCACGAATTTCCGATATGTCACACACGAACAGATACCCGAGGAAACGGATTTTGCATCGGTGGATGTTTCATTTATATCGCTGAAAAAAATTCTTCCCGTAATGCGTGAGCTTTTGCGTGACGGCGGCAGGGCGGTGTGCCTCATAAAGCCGCAGTTTGAAGCAGGGCGGGAGAATGTTGGGAAAAAAGGCGTTGTCCGTGACCGTGCGGTGCATGAAAACGTCGTATCTTCCATAATAGAATTTACCCTTGAAAACGGATTTACCGTCATAAATGTTGATTTTTCCCCGATAAAAGGACCCGAGGGGAACATAGAATATCTCATGTTTATCGAAAAAAGCTCACAGCCGCAGCTCGAATGGCAGGGCAATCCCGCTGATTTGGTTGCACTTTCGCATGAGCGGCTCGATAAATAATTACGGGAGGAACAGCCTGTGAAAATAACCTTGATACCGAACCTTACCCGTTCCGAAGCACTCAAGGTAACAAGCGGAGTTTGCAAAAGCCTTGACGCTCTCGGTGCACGGTATGCTTTTTTTGAAGAAAATAAAGAAGTATTTTCGTCAACCAAAGCCGATTTTCTTCCGTCCGAGGAGGCTCTCACACAATGTGATGCGGTCATTGCGGTGGGCGGTGACGGCTCAATAATCCACGCCGCAAAATATGCGGTTCTGCACGATAAACCGATTCTCGGCATAAATGCGGGCAGGCTTGCATATATGGCGGGACTTGAGGATAACGAGCTGGATTTGCTTTCAAGGCTCATTGAGGGCGATTATACCGTCGATAAAAGAATAATGCTGAAAGCAAGCATCATGGAGGGCGACAGGTGCTTAACCTCCGATTTCTGCGTCAACGACTGCTTTATCACAAACGAAGAAAAACAGCGTATGACACTCATTGACGTGGCACTTAACGGCAGAGTTTTCAACAGCTATCTCAGCGATGGAATAGTTGCGGCAACGCCGACAGGCTCTACGGCTTATTCCCTCTCGGCAGGCGGCCCGATAGTTGACCCCGAGCTTGAAAGCATTTTGATAACTCCCGTTTGCCCGCATTCCCTTGTTGACAGACCTTTGATATTCCGTCCCGATACGGTTATAACGGTGTCCTCCGCCGAAAATGAAAGGCTTTGTCTTTCCGCGGACGGAATGAGACCGCAGGTTATAGAAAGAGGGTGCCGTGCTCAAATTTCAAGATCGGAGCTTACGGCGAATTTCATAAGAATAAAAGCGGACAGCTTTATTGATATAGTTTATAAAAAATTGGCGCAGAGACGCTGAAAGAGGATGAAAGCATGAAAAAGCAACGACATGAAGCGATTATTCGCATAATCGAGCAAAACTGCCTTTCCACACAAACCGAGCTGCTTGATAAGCTGAACGAGGAGGGCTTCAACACAACGCAGGCTACAATATCAAGAGATATAAAGGATTTACGCCTTGTCAAAAAGGTTGATGAGCTCGGAAGAAGCCGCTATACGGTGGACAGAGGAGAATCAGGCGAGCTTCTCGGCAAATACAGAAGCATTTTCAGTCATTCGGTAATTTCCGCCGACTATGCGGGAAATACGCTTGTCGTAAAATGCTATACCGGCATGGCAAATGCGGCTTGTGCAGCTCTTGATGCTATGCATTGGGAGGGACTTGTCGGTACTCTTGCGGGCGATGATACTATTTTTGCACTTTGCAGAACGCCCGAATTTGCCGCAAAAATGAAGAATGCCATTGATGAAATTATTGCTTGAGAATAGAGGTATAAAGCCATGCTCACCGGCTTAAAGATTGAAAACATAGCCGTTATCGAGAATGCCGAATTGGAATTTGACGGCGGGTTGAATGTGCTTACCGGCGAAACGGGAGCGGGCAAGTCGATTATCATTGATTCCATCAATGCCGTACTCGGCGAGAGAACATCAAGAGAGCTTATCCGAACGGGTGCCGAAACCGCACGTGTTTTTGCCGAATTTTCCGATATAAGCGAGGAAACCGAAAAAGTGCTTGCGGAAAACGGAATTGAACCGACTCCCGACAAAACGCTTGTACTCAGCCGTTCACTGAGCGTATCGGGACGAAATTCCTGCCGCGTAAACGGTTCACCGGTGACGGTCACGGAGCTTAAAGCCATCGGTGCGGGACTTATAAACATTCACGGACAGCATGACGGTCAGGCTCTTTTGTCTCCCGAAAAGCATTGCGGCTTTATTGATGCACTTGCCGAAAATTCCGCTTTGCGTGAAGAATATAAATCCGTTTTTACACAGCTTGTTTCCGTCAAAAAGAAGCTCGATGCACTTTACGACAGCCGAGATGAAAAGGCGGCAAGCATTGATTTTCTTGATTTTCAGATTGCCGAGCTTACCGAGGCAGATGTACATATCGGCGAGCGTGAGGCGTTGTCAAAGGAAAAGGAGCTGCTCCAAAACGGCGGCAAGGTCATGAAAGCATTGAGAAGTGCATATGAAATTCTCGGTGATGAAAACGGTGTTGTTACGAACACCTCCGATTGTGCCGCAGAGCTTGAAACGGCGGCGGAATACTATCCCGAGGCGGCGGAAGCGGCAAAAACCGTCAGAGCCTTTGCCTATGAAATTGCCGAATGTGCTTCACAGGTTCGTCAGCTTGCTCAGGGCTTTGAATATGACCCGTCACGCCTTACCGAAATAAACGAAAGGCTTGATGCGTTGTACCGTATTTCAATGAAGTACGGTGAAAGAGAAGAGGATATACTTGAAAAATTCGAGAGTCTGAAAAAGGAAAGAGCCGAAATAGAAATGTCCGATGAGGTGATTTCCGACTACGAAAAAGAACTTTTTGCCCTCTCGGATAAAATAAAAATTCTTTCCTCACGCCTCACCGAAAGCCGAATGACGGCGGCGGCTGAGTTTGAAAAAAAGGTCGGCGAGGAGCTTGCATTTTTGGATATGCCCAAGGTACGCTTTGTTGTTGACAGAAAACCGACGGCACTCACCTCAAAGGGTGCGGATGCGATAGAATTTCTCATCAGTGCAAATCCGGGACAAGAGCCGAAGCCCATTGCAAAAACTGCATCGGGCGGCGAACTTTCAAGAATAATGCTTGCAATTAAGAATGTGCTTTCCGATAAGGATAAGACCGAAACGTTGATATTCGACGAAATAGATACCGGTGTCAGCGGCTCTGCGGCGGAAAAAATCGCATTGAAGCTGTATCAGGTATCCGAGGGACGGCAGGTCATCTGCGTTACCCATCTTGCACGCATAGCGGCACAGGCGGACAGGCACATGAAAATAGAAAAGACCGTTTCCGACAGCGGAACATTTACAAGAGTTTATCCGCTTGAATTTGATGAAAGGGCGGCGGAGATTGCGAGAATAACCGCAGGTGCTTCCGTCACCGAATTACAGCTTCAAACGGCGAAAGAAATGCTCATCAATGCCCGAAAAGCGGCACGGGAGCTTAAATGATAAGGAGGAAAAACATGAAATTCGGAGTATGCGTAGGTACGGATGTTGAGAACATTCGTTATATCAAAGAGGTCGGCTTTGACTATGCCGAGGCAAATTGTCAGCAGATAGTCAACAAGCCCATGGAGCACATTGAAGCAATGAAAGCGGTGGGACTTCCCATTCTCAGTGCAAACTGCTTTATTGCTCACCGCGTTATCGGCAAGGATAAGAATGAGGCGGTTTTGAAAGAATATCTTGCAACGCTGTTCGAGCGTTCGGAATATCTCGGAATAGAGTACCTTGTTTTCGGTGCTTCCGGTTCAAGAAAAATCAAAGAGGATGAGCCGATGACCGTTGAAGAGGCAAGGGCACAGGTTGTGGATTTCCTTAAAAATCTTGTTGTTCCCGTTGCCGAAAAACACGGAATAGTCGTTGCCATAGAGCCCTTGCGTCCCGCGGAATGCAATGTCATAAATACGGTAAAGGACGGCATCGAGATAGCCAAGGCGGTAGGTTCACCGTATGTCAGAGTGCTTGCGGACGTTGCCCATATGTTTGCACAGAACGAGAGCTTTGAGGAGCTTGCCGACATGGGCGAGTGGCTTGTTCATGCACACACCTCAAACCCGAATCCCGACCCGAAGCTCGATATAAAGAGGATATATCCCGCTCCCGGTGACGGCTTTGACCAGAACAGCTTTATTGCTCCCCTCAAGGCGGCAGGCGTAAAGCAGTGCTCCATAGAAGGCTCCTGTGTCAATGATTTCCGCACGGAAATAAAAATCGCATATGATGTTCTCAAGGAGCTGAGATAAAAGTTAAAATACTTGACAAAACGGATTGTCATAATGTATAATATACAATATATAACGGCATTGACGGGAAGAAGTAGCCGCAAAGAACGCTTCAGAGAGCCTCCGGCAGGTGAGAGGGGGCAGCGGACGGCGTGCGAAATACATCCCTGAGCCGCTTTGCTGAAAATTTTGGTAGGCAGAGCCGGGTACGCCCGTTAAAGCGTAGGGTGAATTTCACCCGCTGAGGCAGTTTGCCGCGAGGTGACTGCAAATAGAGGTGGTACCGCGATAATTCGCCCTCTGTCAACTTGCTTGGCAGAGGGCTTTTTGCAGCTAAGCAGGAATAATAATTGTCCGAAAGGGAGAAGAAAATGCAGATTTACGAAGAACTTGTTGCAAGAGGACTTATTGCACAGGTAACAAACGAAAGCGAAATCAGAGAGCTTGTCAACAGCGGAAAAGCAAAGTTCTACATCGGCTTTGATTGCACGGCAGACAGCCTTACCGCAGGACATTTCATGGCTCTCACGCTTATGAAGCGTCTCCAGATGGCGGGTAACACCCCCATTGCACTTATCGGAGGCGGCACGACGATGATAGGCGATCCGAGCGGTCGTACCGACATGAGAAAGATGCTTACCATAGAGGACATTCAGCACAATGCCGAATGCTTCAAGCGTCAGATGGAGCGTTTCATCGAATTCGGCGAGGGCAAGGCTCAAATGGTGAATAACGCCGATTGGCTTCTCAACCTCAATTATGTTGAGGTTCTCAGAGAGGTCGGTGCTTGCTTCTCGGTCAACAATATGCTCAGAGCCGAATGCTATAAGCAGAGAATGGAAAAGGGACTTTCCTTCTTTGAGTTCAACTACATGATAATGCAGAGCTACGATTTCTACTATCTGTTCAAGAATTACGACTGCAATATGCAGTTCGGCGGCGATGACCAGTGGTCGAATATGCTCGGCGGTACTGAGCTTATAAGAAAGAAGCTCGGCAAGGATGCACACGCCATGACCATAACCCTGCTTACCGATTCGCAGGGCAAGAAAATGGGCAAAACGGCAGGTAACGCCGTATGGCTCGATCCCAACAAGACCTCACCCTACGAGTTTTATCAGTATTGGCGTAATGTTGCGGACAGCGATGTTCTCAAGTGCATTCGTATGCTTACCTTTATTCCCATTGAAGAAATCGACAAGATGGATTCATGGGAGGGCAGTCAGCTCAATACCGCAAAAGAAATTCTTGCCTTTGAGCTTACAAAGCTCGTTCACGGCGAGGAGGAAGCACAGAAGGCTCAGACGGCGGCGAGAGCACTCTTCAGCGGTGCGGGCGATCTTGACAATATGCCCTCCACCAAGCTCGAAGCAGAGGATTTCACCGACGGAGCGATTGATATTCTTGCCGTTCTTATTAAGACGGGCATAACGAAGTCAAGAGGCGAGGGCAGAAGACTTGTCGAGCAGGGCGGCGTTTCGGTTGACGATGCAAAGGTTACCGATATCGCAATGAGCTTTACTCAGGCGGCACTTGCCGAAAAGCCGATAGTCATCAAGAAGGGCAAAAAGATTTTCCACAAGGTGGAAGCGTAAATCATAAAGAGAGAAAATAAGAATCGGAAAGGAGAGATGTTTCATGAAGAAGGCTGTAAAAAGAGCGATGCGAGCTGCCGCGGGTATCGGTGCAGGATACCTTGCAATAGGTGAAATTGCCTACGAGTGCGTGCTCAATATCAATGTGAATAAGCTCATAGGAAAAACGGGTCTTTTCGATAAGCCCGAGGAAAAGGAATTTTACGACAACTGCAAGGTTTATCAGGATGCCTGTAAGTGGTACGACAGCCTCGGCATAGCTGATACCGTTATCCCGTCAAGAATCGGAAAGGATACCCGTGCAAAGGTCATTCTTGCCGATGAGGACTGCGGAAAATGGGCGATAGTCATTCACGGTTATACCGCAGGTCCGAGAAGCATGGCACATTATGCATGGAAATATCACACAATGGGCTTTAACGTCATCATGCCGCATATGGTAGGTCACGGTTCGGATAAAAGAACCCACTGCTCCATGGGCTATTATGACCGTTACATAATTCTTGATTGGATTGATTATGCCATAGAGCTTGATAAATCGGCTCAAATTCTTCTTCACGGCGTTTCTATGGGAAGTGCAACAACCATGCTCGTCACCGGCGAAAAGCTGCCGAAGAACGTTGTTGTTGCCGTTGCCGACTGCGGATATACCAGCTGTTGGGAGGAATATGTCTCCCAGATAAAGGAAATGTTGCATTTACCCGTGTTCCCGTTCCTTACCGCGGCAAATACGGTTTCAAAATTGCGCAGGAATTTTGACTTCAAGAGCTGTTCACCCATTGATGCGGTATCACATTCAAAAACGCCCACCTTCTTTATTCACGGCGGTGAGGATGATTTTGTACCCTACGCCATGATGAAGCCGCTGTTTGAAGCGTGCTCCGCTCCCGATAAGGGAATGCTTACCGTTCCCAAGGCATTCCATGCAAATGCCGTCTTTGAGGATACAGAGCTTTATTGGAACAAGGTTACGGCGTTTATTTCTAAATACTTTGAACCGCAGAACGCCGAAAAATCAGCATAAAAATACGGAATCCCGAAAGCAATCGCTCCTCGGGATTCTTTGATTTATACGCTCTCAAATGAATTTTACGGTTGTATTTACACACCTTTATATAGTATACTGTAAATGATAAATATTACAAAAGGGGGAGCTTTGATGAAAGTTTCGGAAATGCCGTATGAGAGAATTACGGTTGAATACGCAAGAAAGCACGCCGACAAAATTATTGACGAGATAAAGACGGCGGGCTCTGCCGAGGAGCTTAAAGCGGCAAGAGATAAATACAACAAGCTGAGCGAAGAAATCGAAACGGCTTGCTCGCTTGCAAATTGCAGATTCACGCTCAATACAAGAGATGAATTTTATAACGCGGAGATGGATTATTACGATAACGCCATGCCGCTGTTCACGGAAATTGATAACGAATATAAAAAAGCCATGCTTGCTTCACCACACAGAGCCGAAGCGGAAAAACTGATAAATCCGAGAGTTTTCAAGGAGTTTGAGATGTCGCTCAAAACCTTTTCTCCCGAGGTTATCGAGGATTTGCAGGCAGAAAATGCCCTTGTCACACGCTATTCAAAATTCATGGGTGAGCTTGCCTTTGAGTTTGACGGAGAAAAAATGCCTCTTTCCGTTCTGCGTGGAAAATTGGAGGATGACAGCCGAGAAATCCGTAAAAGAGCCGCAGAAGCCATAGGGAAAACCATGCAGGCAAATGCAGATACATTCGATGAAATATTTGACGGTCTTGTAAAAATTCGTACCCGAATCGCCCGAAAGCTCGGTTATAAAAATTTTGTCGAGCTTGGATATTACCGTATGGGCAGAGTCGATTACGACGAAAAAATGGTTGCCGCATTCCGTAAAAGCGTTGAAAAGGACATTGTTCCTGCCGTCGCAAGCCTCAAGGAGCGAATCAAAAGCAGACTGAAGCTCGACAGGATAATGTATTACGACGATGCGATAAGCGTGAGCGGCGAAATGCCGAGACCTGTTATCGGCACCGAGGAAATATTCAAAAATGCCCTTGCGATGTATAACGACATGAAGCCCGAAATCGGCGATTTTATGCAGCGTATGCTTGATGCCGAGGCGTTTGACGTTGAAGCGAGAGACGGCAAATTCGGCGGCGGCTACTGTACCACCTTCCCGAAATACAAACAGCCGTTCATCCTTGCAAATTTCAACGGCACAAGCGGAGATATTGACGTTATCACGCACGAATTCGGTCATGCACTTGCAGCAGATTATATGTTTAAGTACGCCGAACCCGATTATCCCACGGGCATGGAGACTCACGAATGCCACAGCATGAGCATGGAATTTCTCTGCCATAAATATATGGATTCCTTTTTCGGCAAGTCGGCGGATAAATATCGCTACAAGCATATAGTTGATGCACTTTCTTTCATTCCATACGGCGTTATCGTGGATGAATTTCAGCATATTGTATACGAAAATCCCGAGCTGACACCCGATGAGCGTAAAAATGAATATTTGAAATTAGAAGAAAGATACAGACCGTACCTCTCTTTCGAGGGTATCCCGTATCTCGAAAACGGCACACGCTGGCAGTATCAAATGCACATTTATGAAAGCCCGTTTTACTATATCGACTACTGCATAGCACAGTGTGTCGCTCTCGGCTTCCTCGGACTTTCGAGAAAAGATTTTGATGATGCTCTTGAAAAATATGTTGCGTTCCTTAAAAAGACGGGCGGTGTTTCGCTTGATACCCTTATTGAGGAAGCGGGTCTTAATTCTCCGTTTGAGCGGAATGCTCTTGCCGAGGTTGCAACGGAAACGGCTGAAATTATATCGGAGCTTGAAAAAGAGCTGTTTTAACAACTGCAATTGTAATAAACTTTTAACAAAAACCCATTGAAACGCCCGTGTCCGTGTGATAGAATATAATTAGAAAAACACGGACACGGAGAACGGACACATATGAAAAAAATAATAAGCATAATACTTTGTGCGGTGATGCTTATTTCCTCCTGCTGTCTTTCCGCCTTTGCCGCTGAACCCGAAAGCCCCGTCATTCTGATTTCCGGCTTTATGTGCTCTCAGCTTTTTACCGATTTCGGAACGCAGGAACAAGAAAAGGTATGGGGGCTTAACGCATCGTCGATAACAGGCAAATTAAGAAGCGATTTAAGGGGCTTTTTATCCTCCGCCGCAGGAGCGGTTACCGGTGGCGTTGAGCAGTTCGGAGAAAGAGTCGGCACAAGTGCTTCACAGATAATGGAAAAGCTGATGTGTAACCCCGACGGTTCATCGGTACTGCCGGTTGAGCATTATCCGAACGACCCCACAGTCAATAACATTGCCTATATGCTCGAAAACGCAAGCGATTATATTTACGAACGGAATTTCTGCGAGTACGTGGCAGAGAATACCGATGCTTCAAGGCTCTTTTGTTTTCAATACGATTCACGACTTGATGCCGTCACTCTTGCCGAGGAGCTTGGAAAATTCATCGAAGATGTCAGAGAATATACCGGTGCCGACAAGGTAAAGCTGTTTGCACTCAGCTACGGCGGACTCATCGTCTCGACCTATCTTACGCTTTACGGAGAGAGATTTGTTGACAGAGCGGTGCTGAGCGTACCCGCCTTGGGCGGAACGAATATTCCCGAAAGAATCTTTCACGGTGATGTGGAGCTTGCGGAAAAATCAATAATATCCTTTGCGGAAACGGCACTTTCCGGAGCTGCGAATTTTTCGAGAATTTTCGATGAGGACAGAGCAGAGTGGCTCAGCCGCTTTGCAAGCTCCATGTGCTTGGGTCTTAGGGATATAATCAAGAATTGGGGCAGCATATGGTCTCTGTGTTCTCAGGCAACCTATGAAGAATTGAAATCGGAGCTTTTGGATTCCGAAGAAAATGCCCGTCTCATCAAAAATACCGACATAATCCACAATGAGGTTATGCCGAATTTGACCGCAACCTTTGAAAAATGCCGTGCCTCGGGAACGCAGATATCAATAATTTGCGGCACGGGCAGTCAGCTTGCTCTCGGCGGCGATTTGAACGGCGATGTCGTACTTCCCGCAAGCGGCGTGAGCGGAGCTTTAACTGCTCCCTTGGGAAAGCGTTTTCCCGACGGATATACCGGAGCGGGTATTGTTTGTACCGACAAAAGCCACAATCATGTTTCACCCTCTATGGAAATTGACGCTTCATCTGCATATTTGCCCGAAAACACTTGGTTTGTTGAGGGTCATTATCACGGACAGTATTATTATGAGGAATATACACGCTCCCTTGTCACCGCTTTGCTTTTGACAGATGATATAAAGGATGTTTATTCCGATGCGAAATATCCGCAATTTGCCCGATCAAACAACAGCTACCGAACGCTGGGACTTTCTTTCAACAACAGCGGTACGGCTTATTTGACGGGCAGAGATACTGCACTTGTCGTAAAAAATCTCAGCACGGATAATTATATTAAAGTCCTTTCGGTTATTTGTGACGGTGTTGAGCTGAGATTCAAGGCGTTGACCTCTGCGATAATCGCACCGGGTAAAAGTGTCGAGATTCCGTTTGACGGAGATATCCCGAAGCTCGGCTCGGTTTATTCCCGCCTTACCGTGAATTACATAAAAATCGGAAGCATAAATCCGCTGTGTACGACAGAGCTTGATATTACTCTTATGAACGGAGAGGCGAAGAAAAATTCAAGCGCTCTTACCGAAAAGCAATACACGGGAAAATTGGAAGCCGTGCTCCCCGAATTTGTCTACGGTGCATTGAGAAAGCTCTCGCTTCACAAGAGTGCGGAGTGCCTGTATAATACCGTGACATCGTGGTTTGAATAGAAACGGAGAACAACATGGATTACAAAAGATTCGGAAATACTATAGTTGCAAGACTTGACCGAGGTGAGGAGATAGTCGAACAGCTTAGAATAATATCTCTTTTGGAGAATATAAAGCTCGCAAGCATACAGGCTCTCGGTGCAACCGACAGCTTCACCGTGGGAACCTACAGCGTGGAAAAGCAGGAATACAAAGCAAATGATTTCAGCGGAGATTTTGAAATAGTATCGCTTGTCGGAACCGTCAACACAATGGACGGAGAATATTACAGCCACCTGCACATGAGCGTGGGTAACGAAAAGGGAGAGGTGTTCGGCGGACATCTCAACAGAGCAAGAATCAGTGCTACCTGCGAAATGGTCATAACCGTAATTGACGGCACCGTTGACCGATTCCGTGAGGAGCAGACGGGACTTAATCTGTTCAAATTCTGAATGCGAAGTAAAGCCGAGGCTTGTATTTTACACAGGTCTCGGCTTTTGATTTTTAACAAAGTGCTCTAAATGATGCACAGAAACAACCTGATTGTTCCGATATTTATGATATGACATTTTGAAACAGGCATAAAAAAGGACCGCTTCGGCGGTCCTGAATTTTACTGCGAATTTACTTTTTCTTTGTTTTCATCTCAACAAGCTCACGGTAGCTTATCAGCTCAACGCCGTGATCGGCGAGATATTGGTGCATCTCGGGGTCTTTGAGAAGCTCATATTCCCAAACTCTGCATTGCCACAAATTCGTGATTCCCTTTATTTCATCACTTTCAACAGACGGATGCACATAGGTTTCGGTTATTCCGTCGGGCAAATCGCCCCAAACCTTTAATATGTATGACTTGTAAGCCTCGTAGCTGTCTCTGATTCCGGGAACGCTCCAATCGGGGAAAAGAAGATAGTCGGGCATCGGAACGCCGTATCTTTTGCCCCACAGACGGGAGAGCAGGGTGGATGCCTTGTAAAGGAAGTACGGAGTTCCCTTGGGGCATACCCTTTTGTCGGCAGAGGTGTACATTCTGTAGCCGTAGCCGTAATCACCGCAAATTCTCAATGCCATTTTAAGGAAAGAGAAACGTCCCTTTTGGTTGCCGTAGAGCGAGCCCATGTGATTGTCAACATGAGAGGGTTTCATTCCCATTGCAAGAGCCTTGTCGATTTGTGCCCTTACCTCAGCTTCAACCTCTTTATATTTTGTGTGCATTTCAACTTCGTCGCTTTCGGGCCACATATATCCCTCGGGATCAAGCAGACTTTTGCCGTCGGTAAGAGGCTTCCAGCGGTACTTTTTCCATTCGCTCGTAAGTGTGGTGTGTACGCCTATGGGATATTGCGGATTATCAATCGAGAATTGCACCGCTTCATCCGTTGCGGGACAGGTCATCATTATCGTTGCAGAACGCAGATTTCCCGTTCTGAACAGGTCAAAAACCGCTTCGTTTGCCGATTTGCACATACCGAAATCGTCGGCATTGAGGACAAGGTATTTGCTCATTTATATTTCTCCTTCCGTGCATAGAGCACAATGAAAGTATATAGTTGTATTTATATTATACACGGTTAAAGAAAAAAGTCAACCAAAGTATGCAACATTGGAGCCGCTGCGGTGCAAAATACGGATTGCTTCAGAATTTCAAGTGCGGAAATCAAAACCAAATAATAACCCCGCCGCAAACAGGCAATACTGTTATTGCGATAAATAACAGCGGGGTGATAGCTTGCAATTTAACAAGGTCGAAATTTGCGGTGTCAACACGGCAAAGCTCAAGGTGCTGAAGGAAAGCGAAAAAACGGAGCTTTTGAAAAAGGCAAGAGCAGGGGATAAAAAGGCGAGAGAAGAGCTGGTAATGGGCAACCTGAGACTTGTGCTGAGCGTGATTAAAAGATTTTCCAACAGGGGCGAAAATCCCGATGATTTGTTTCAGGTGGGCTGTATAGGTCTTATAAAAGCGATTGATAATTTTGATACGGAGCTTGATGTTCGCTTCAGCACATATGCGTGCCCGATGATAATCGGTGAGGTGCGGCGGCATTTGAGGGATAACAATCCCGTAAGAGTGAGCCGTTCTCTGCGTGATACCGCCTATCATGCAATGCAGGTAAGAGAACGCCTTATGAACGAAACAGAGCGTGATCCGACACCCGAGGAAATTGCCAAGGAGCTTGGAATTGAACGGGAAGAGGTCGTTATAGCACTTGATTCAATCGTAGAACCTCTTTCGCTCAACGAACCGGTTTATTCGGACGGAGGAGATACGATATATGTCATGGATCAGATAGGCGACAGCGACGGGGAGGAAAGCTGGCTCGATGAGATTCTTATGCGACAGGCAATGGAGGAGCTGAATGCAAGGGAAAAGAAGATTCTGTATTTACGCTTCATGCAGGGGAAAACTCAAATGGAAGTCGCTCGGGAGATAGGTATTTCACAGGCACAGGTGTCCCGCCTTGAAAAGGGAGCAATAAAGCAGATAAAAGACAAGAACAAGGCATAAAAACAGGGTCTCGGCATAGGTCGAGACCCTTATTTGATGCTTTTATTTATCTTGAACCGCCGTTTCAAGTGAGGAAATATCCGTTAGTTCAATTTTCGGTGCTGTTTTCATCACCTTGAGAATATCGGCAAGCATGACCGAGGTTCCGCCCTCAACATTGCTTTCTGCATTGAGAACGATTATCGGGTCATGAACGCTGAGCCTCAAAAGGAACCATCCGTCACCGCTGTTTGAATCGGCGTTTATGCGTATTCCCTCGTAATTATCGTCACAGGCAGTCCATCCGTCGTGCTCCGAAGCGACCTTTTCAAAATAGTCCGTGATTCCCTCACCGACGGGTCTGAAATCGTCACAGAGGATTTTGAAGCGAAGCTCCCTTTCTTCGGCAGGCTCGGCAAGAGAAGAAATAAGCGATTCAAGGGATTTTCCATGCTCCGAAAGTGCGGCGGCTTTGATTATCAGCTTTGTTATGAGATATGCACCGTCGTCGAGAAAATAGTTTTCCGCAAAGGCGGCATGACCCGAGGTTTCCATGGCAAGGGGACATTTAATTCCCTCTGCACATAATTCAAGTTGCTTGTTGATAACATTACGGTAGCCTCTTTTGAATCTCAAATGCTTACCGCCCTTTGAAGCGATGAATTGAGCGAGACCGTCGGAGGTTACGCTGTCGGTGACTATCGTTCCCTCGGGACAGCTTTCAAGAGCAATTTCACTTGCAAGAGCGACCAAACGGTTACGATTTATTTCAAATCCGTTTTTGCCCACACAGGCGGCTCTGTCAACATCGGTGTCGAATATTACGCCGAAATCGGAATTTGATTCAATGACCGCCTTGGAGATACAAGCCATCGCCTCGGCGTTTTCGGGATTCGGGGCATGATTTGGAAAATTGCCGTCCGGCTCAAGAAATACACTGCCCGAAATGTCGGCTCCGAGGGGAGCGAGAACGTCATGGGCATAGAAGCCGCCGACTCCGTTACCGGCATCAACCGCTATTTTCATTGAGCGAAGCGGGTGCAGGCGATCGAGCTTTGAATCGACACCTTCAATTATCATGCTTCTGAGTATTTCGGCATAGCGTTTCATGAATCGGCATTCAACGCATTCCCCGTTTTCATCGCCGAGAGGAGCGGGGAGCTTTTCGGCGGTAGAAAGAATATCTGCAATGTCACTGCCGTTGAGACCGCCGTCACGGGTAAAAAATTTCAAGCCGTTTCTGTCCTTTGGATGATGACTTGCCGTTATCTGAACCGCACCGTCACAGCCCATTTCAACCGTGGTCATGAACATTGCGGGAGTGGAGCACAGCGAGCAGTCAGCAACGCTTACGCCTCTTGATGTTAGAGCGGTTATTGCGGCTTTTTTGATTCTTTCGGCGGAAAGTCGGCTGTCGTGACCGACCGAAATATACAGCTTATCCTTGCCGCACCGTGCTTTCAACCAATCGGCAAAAGCCGTACAGCAACGCATAACCATTTCATCGCTCATGTAGAGCGGAGCTTTTTCGTCACCGAGAGCATAGCCTCTGATGTCACTGCCGCTTTTAAAACGCGAGTAATCCATTTTCTTACCCCTTTTCAAAATATTCATCGGAAATGCCGAGAAGAAATTTATACATCGGTGAATATGCTTTTACCGTATCACGCACAGCATCGACAATTCTTTCATCGGACAGCTCGTCGAGATTTGCCGAAGCTCTTATGAAGCCGATATCCTTGCGGGCGTAAAAATCCTCGAATCCGTCAGGACAGCCCTCGGGCATTCGCTTGTATTTTTCTCCGGCTATAGCCGCATCGGCGGAAAGGCAGGAGCTTACGGCTTTCAAAAATTCACTTCCGCGTTCACGCAGAGCCTTACGGTATGTCTGCATGAGTCCGGGGTCACAGCCGAAAAAGCCGACTCCGACGGTGTAAACGCATTGTGTTACCTCGAACCACATACACGGATAGCAATGCCATTCCTTTTTAGGTCGCATGAACATTATCCACATATTGTCGCGGTAGAGTGATTTATCTTTTGTATAACGGGTGTCACGGCGGACACGGGAAACCATTTTTGTAGGAATTGTGTTCATCAGCGGATCAATTGAAATGAGCTCCTCGCCGATTATTCCTGCAAGCTGTCGCAGAGGAATAATTATCTTTTCTTTGATTTCTTCTTTGTGTTCCTCGTAATAATCTCTTGAATTTCTGAAACGGTTATCTGCAAGCAGAAATAACGCTTCCGAGGATATTCCGTTGTATTCCATTATATCAGCCCCTCTTTATTGAGCATTTGTGCGGCAAGCATTATTGCCGTTTTTGCAGAAGCAAAGTTTATTCCGCCCTGCATCCATACGGCATACGGCTCTCGAAGCGGTGCATCGGCTGAAAGCTCTATGGATGAACCGAGAATGAATGCTCCTGCCGCCATTATAACCTTGCTGTCATAGCCGGGCATATCCCACGGCTCGGGAGTGACAAAGGAATCTACGGGAGCACCCGCCTGAATACCCTTGCAGAATTCAATAAGTCTTTCGGGTGTTTCAAGGCAGATAGCTTGAATTATATCGTGACGGCTTTCGGAGGATGACGGAGTAACGCTGAAGCCGAAATTCTCGAACATTGCGGCGGCAAATACGGCACTCTTAATTGCATGACCGACAACGGTGGGAGCGTTGAAAATGCCCATGAACATATTTCTGTTTTCTCCGAGAGTACAGCCGACCTCCTTGCCGAGACCCGGAGTTGTGGCACGGTAAGCACAAAGCTCAACAAGCTCCTTTTTACCGGCGATGTAGCCGCCCGTTCTCGCTATCGCACCGCCCGCATTCTTAATGAGCGAGCCTGCCATGAGATCAGCTCCCGCCTGTGTAGGTTCGATTTTTTCAACAAATTCGCCGTAGCAGTTGTCAACCATAACGACCGCATCGCATTTTGATTTAACAAGAGCCGCTATTTCTCCTATCTGTGCGACGGAAAGGCTCGGACGGAGACTGTAGCCCCTTGAACGCTGTATATATACCATTTTCGGCTTTCTTTCAAGAGCCTTTTCTATTGCAGGAAGATCGGGCAAGCCCTCGGAATTTAAATCGACTTGCTCATATTTTACACCGAAATCCTTGAGAGAGCCCATGCCGTTGCCGCTTAGACCGATAACGCCGTGAATGGTGTCGTAAGGAGTCCCCGTAACGCAAAGCATGGTGTCGCCGGGACGAAGAATGCCGAAAAGGGCAACGCAGAGGGTGTGAGTACCGCAGGTGAAGCTGTGACGCACTATGGCATCCTCGGCGCCGAAAGCCTCGGCATAAATGGCATCGAGCTTATCTCTGCCTCGGTCGCCGTAGCCATAGCCCGTTGAACCCGAAAAATCCGCCTCGGAAACTCGGTTGTTGATAAAAGCGGCAAGAACCTTTTGCTGATTGTATTCTGCAATTTCATCCGTTTCGGCAAATTTAGCCGAAGCCTTTTCCGTCGCCGCCTTTGCCGCGGCAATAATTTTGTCATCAAAATTAAAAAAGTTATTGTTCATCATTTCACCGTTTATATATCCTGTTCAAAGATTTGAAAAATTCAATATCCGCATTCAAAAGCTGTTCCTTTGTAACACGGTAGCTCCAATTGCCCTCGGCAACACCGGGTGTGTTCAGGCGTGTATCCGAGCCGTACATAAGAAAATCCTGTATCGGAATTATCGCAAGATCGCTCACGCTTGCAAATATACTGCGAAGCAAAAGAGGGGTTGCACCGCCCCAATCGCCGCCGGAGAAGCCGCAGTAATCAAGCATTCTGCGTCGTGAGGCATCATCGCTCTCCCAAAGACAGCCGAAAAGCGTGTTGTTGTCGTGCGTTCCCGAATATGCCACGGAATTTTTGATGTAGTTGTGCGGCATATGTATGCTGTCGGAGTCATCGAGAAAGCCGAATTGGAAGATTCGCATTCCCGGGAAACCGCTTCTTTCAACAAGGGCACGAACCTCATCGGTGATATCGCCCAAATCCTCGGCGATTATCAGCTTATCCTCATTGCCGGTTTTAATTGCATTGACAAAATCAATTCCGGGACCCTTTTCCCAAGTGCCGTTTCGGGCTGTTTTCTCAGAAGCATCTACCGCCCAATAGGATTCAACCGCTCTGAAATGGTCGATTCTTACGCCGTCAAACATTTGCAGAGTATGCTCCATTCGCTCACGCCACCAAGAAAAATTATCCTTTTTCATTTCATCCCAATCATACAGAGGGTTGCCCCAAAGCTGACCGTCTTTGGCAAAATAGTCGGGAGGAACACCTGCAACACGCAGGGGATATCCTTTTTCGTTCACCTGAAAAAGTCGGGGATTTTCCCAAACATCACAGCTGTCGTCGGAAACATATATCGGAATGTCGCCGATTATCATAACACCCTTTGATGCGGCATATTCCTTGACTTTCGCCCATTGAGTGAAAAATTCGTACTGTATGAATTGCCACAGACGAAGCGTTTTTGTATCGGATACGGCGTTGTCGTCCCATTCCTGCCACGGCTTTTCACCGTTTTGGCTGCGTAAGGTCATGAATCGGCAAAAGGAAGCAATATGCGGATGCTCGGAGATGAAATTTTCAATCTCGTCTCGGTAATCGCATCTCTCACTCGCCTTTTCGAGCAGAGGAAGCCGATTGCTTGCAAGGGAGTCAAATTCGCAGTAATACGGCGTGGATTGCCTTGCCTTTGCCGTTTCTTCCGCCGTGAGCAGACCTTTTTCCGCAAGAATGTCGAGATCGACAAAATACGGATTGCCGCCGAAAGCGGAAAAGGATTTGTACGGTGAATTGTAGCTGTCCGTCACCGTGAACGGGAGCACCTGCCATGCCGAAAAGCCGCAGTCGCTCAAAAAATCAATAAAATCAATTGCATTTTTACCGAAGCTGCCGACGGAGTAATCGCCGTACAGCGAGGATATGTGCATCAGAATACCGCTTCTTCTCATTGAAAAGCTCCTTAAAATCGTGTTTATCAAATGATATCATAAAGAAACGGAAAAATAAAGTATTTTGCAAAGAAATCTTGATATTTTTCATGAAAAAAGGTAAAATGGAATAAATATTCCGAACAGCCGTTTTTTACCGCGGGGACAGATATAAAATCGGAAAAAATTAAGTAAAGCAAATCGCCTTTACATTTATATGATTCGGAATACATCTTGAAAGGATGAATACAATGCTTTATTCTGAGCTTGAAAAAGCCCGTGATTTGTTGTATCACAAGACTCCGCTCGGATTTTACAATTGCGGAAGGCTCTGCGACGGACTGTGCTGTCGTGGAGACTGTAAAGGTATGTGGCTTTACCCACATGAAGCCGAAATGTTCGCCGACAAAGAGGGATTCGAGCTTTGCGAAGCACAGGGAAACTACGGATATCCCATGCTTTTGTGCTCAGGAGAGTGTAACCGCAGGGAACGCCCGCTTGCCTGCCGTATATTTCCGCTGTTTCCGCTTGTGACCGAGCAGGACGGTAAAATAAAAATCGATGTGATACTCGACCCGAGAGCGGGTATCTGTCCGCTTTCAAGGGGAGTGAAGCCGATAGACCGTTCCTTTGTGCGTGCGGTGAGGCGTGCGGCAATGTATCTTGTGCGAGATGCCGAAACACTCGAATACATGAAAGCCGTGAGCCTTGAATTGCTTGAAATAATTGAATTAAGAAACAAATTGAATTGAATTGAATAACGGAGTTGTATTTATGAAGAGGATTTTTAGTGTAGTTGTGCTTATTGTCGCATTGCTGACCCTTTGTTCCTGCCGACGTATTGATGATGCACAGCTTGCCGCCGCATTTGCATGGACAGCCGAATTTGATTACGCCGATGCTTCACGCAGAATTTCTGCCGCCTCGGGACTTGCCGTCACGGAGGAGTTTTTGCGTGATTTGGGCGAAGAAAAAGCCCAATTCCTTGTTGATAGTGTAAAGGATAACACCTTTACCGATGCTACTTGGCGTAAAGTTACGGGCTTTACACGCAACGTTATTTCCGATATCCTTGACGGTAGCTTGAACAGCGATAATATCTTCGATTTCGGCAATAACGGTACCGATTCCTTTACTGTTTCCTTTGTAGGCGACATTCTTCTTGACCATAGATATGCCCCGATGGTTCATGCTGCGAACAAGGGCGGTGTGCTCGGAGAATGCATCGACGCTCGAATCGTAAACCACCTCAAAGCATCGGATATTTTTCTGATTAACCATGAATTTTCAACCGGCAGCAGGGGAGCACCGCTGAAAAACAAATCGTGGACGTTTCAAGCTCCCGCAAGTGACCTCGACATCTTGAAAAATATGGGTGCCGATATCGTTTCCCTTGCCAATAATCATGTTTACGATTACGGCGAGGAGGGCTTCAATGATACGCTCGATAACCTCAAAAATGCGTCAATTCCCTATATCGGAGCGGGCAGAAATCTTGATGAAGCAAAACGCCCGTGTTACTTTATTATCAACGGTTGCAAGGTCGGAATAGTCGCGGCGAGCCGTGCCGAAAAGGTTCCCTTTACACCCGTTGCAACCGAAAATTCTCCCGGCGTTATGGGTGCATACGACAATACCGATTTTCTCGAGGTTATACGCAACGCAAAGGCTGATTGTGACCTGCTTTTTGTTTATGTTCATTGGGGAACGGAAAATTCCACCGTGCTCGAAAAAGCACAGACGGACGGTGCGAGAGAATACATTGATGCCGGTGCCGATGTCGTTGTCGGTGCACATACTCATTGCTTGCAGGGAATGGAATTTTACAAGGGAAAGCCCGTGATTTACAGCGTCGGTAATTTCTGGTTCAACAGTAAAACGCTTGATTCCTGCGTTATGACCTTTACGGTTGACGGCGATATGAATGTAACAACACAGCTTCTTCCGCTCAAGCAAAAGGGTTGTGAAACAACGCTTCTCAGTGAAAAAGAGGATGTACGGGCGTTGTTTGACCGCGTGGAGGCATTTGAACCGCAGGGAGTTAAAATCAGCGATGACGGAATCGTTACCCCGAAGAATCAGGGGGAATAATCTGCGTGAAATGTTGAATTGCCGTTGCGGAAATGTTAATTTTTCGTGAAAAGGTTGACATTTTGCCGCAAATGTGTCAGTAATATATAGTGTAAAACATGAAAAGGAGAGTATTTCAATGAAAAAATTGATAGCGGCTCTTTTAATATTGGCATCGGTGGCGTCGCTTGCTTCATGCAGTGTCAATAAAAAGGAATTGACCTATGAGGAACGGAGGGCATCGCTTGAAGCGAGGGAGTCCGAAAAAGTTGCTGAATCCTTGAAGAAGGAATCTGAAATTGCCGAGGACAGAAACAAACTTGAGGACGAAATCGGCAAGACAATCAAAGGTGAACGTATCGTCATGAAGCGTGAAAATGTTTCTTCATATGAATATGTTGTTTATGAATTTGATAAGTCGCAGAAGCCAAAATACAGAAAAATATACCACTATTATAAAGAAGAGAACGATTATCTGGAAATTAAAAGTTATGGCGATATAGAGAATGAAAAGCTCATTGACCATGATGACAAAAAACGCCTTTTGGTCTACAAAGTCAGCAAGTGTCCTGATTTGAACTATGATCAGCTCTATGAAAATTTGTGCGGCACCGGGCGTTATGAAATAGTGGAATGAATTTTTGCCGTCGCTTAAATGCGGCGGCTTTTTGCAATTGGAGAAGTATATTATGGAATATAGATTTATTATATGGGATTGGAACGGAACGCTGTTCGATGATGTGGGTGCGGCGCTTGCAAGTGTCAATGATATGCTCGAAAGACGAGGAAAACCGCCGATAGACCTTGTTAGATACCGCGAATGCATCGGAGTTCCCATAAGGAAATTTTACGAACAGGTTTTCAACCTTGAAAACGAGGATTATAATTCCATGATAAAAGAATACAACGACGGCTATGCACGCCATGCCGCCGCTTGTACGCTTTCCGACGGTGCAAGGGAGGTTCTCTCTTATTTTTCACAAAAAGGAGCACGGCAGGTTATCGTTTCGTCCTCTCATAATGATATAGTTAAAGCGGGTGTGGAAAAGCTCGAAATTGCGGAATATTTTGATGAAATTCTTGGAGCACGGGACTATCTCGCCGCCTCAAAAACGCAGAGAGCCGTTGATTATCTGAGAAGAAGCGGTGCGGAAAGGGGTACGGTTCTCGTTGTCGGTGACCTTGAACACGATGCCGAAACCGCCGCCGAGATCGGTGCAGATTGTGTCCTCCTCTCGACGGGACACGAAAAGCATGAGAGGCTCGCCGCCTCGAACGCCACGGTTATCAACAGCCTGCGGCAGCTTATTGAAATCTAAGCATCATCGTGCAAGAAAGCCGATTTAAAATTTCGCTCCCTCGTCAGAGGGAGCCTATTTAATTTTGGCTCGGATTTTCCACAGAAAGCTGTGATTTTGTTAGCCTCCCTTGCCTAAAGGGAGGGGGACCGCTTGCGGTGGAGGGATAGTGCGTAGC
>CAZPMK010000014.1:0-41669 GCA_964587915.1 uncultured Clostridium sp. | reverse complement strand
ACTTCGGTCACCAGACCAGAAGATGGAATCCCAAAATGGCGGAGTACATCTTCACGGAGCGTAACGGCATCTACATCATCGACCTTCAAAAGACGGTTAAGAAGCTCGAGGAAGCTTATATGTTCGTTCGCGACATCGCGGCGGACGGCGGCGAAATCCTTTTCGTCGGCACAAAGAAGCAGGCTCAGGATTCCGTAAAAGAAGAAGCAGTTCGTTGCGGTATGCCCTTTGTTAACGCTCGCTGGCTCGGCGGTATGCTCACAAACTTCAACACCATTCAGAAGAGAATCAAGAGACTTGCTCAGCTCAAGGCTATGGAAGCTGACGGCACCTTTGATCTCCTTCCCAAGAAAGAGGTTACAAAGCTCAATCTTGAAATAGAGAAGCTCGAGAAGTTCATGGGCGGCATCACCGAGATGAAGAAGCAGCCTGCCGCAATGTTTATAGTAGATCCCCGCAAGGAGAGAATTGCCGTTCTCGAAGCAAAGAAGCTCGGTATCCCCATCGTTGCAATCGTAGATACCAACTGCGATCCCGATGAGGTTGATTATGTAATCCCCGGCAACGATGACGCTATCCGTGCCGTTAAACTCATTGCAGGTGCAATGGCAGATGCAGTTATCGAGGGCAGACAGGGCGAGCAGACCGCTCCCGAGGCACAGGCAGAAGAAGCAGCATCAGAGGAGGAATAATATCATGGCATTTACAGCTAAAGACGTTCAGGCTCTCAGAGAGAAAACCAATGTCGGCATGATGGATTGCAAAAAGGCACTTACCGAAGCTGACGGCGATATGGATAAAGCAATTGATATCCTTCGTGAGAAGGGCCTTGCAACCGCAGCTAAAAAGGCAGGCAGAATTGCCGCAGAAGGCGTTATCGGTCTCTATTCGGACGGCAACGCATCTGCTCTTGTTGAGCTTAACTGTGAAACCGATTTCGTAGGTAACGGTGCAGAGTTTAAAGCTCTTGCAAATCAGATAGCAAAGACCGTTGTTGAAAGCAAGCCCGCAGATCTTGATGCACTTCTTGCAACAACCGTTTCAGACGGCAACGTTTCCGTTAACGATGCCATTCAGGAGCTTTTCCTCAAGGTTCGTGAGAATTTGAAGCTCCGTCGTTTCGCTCTTGTTGAGGGTACTGCCGTTTCTTACATTCACGGCGGCGGCTCTGTCGGCGTTCTTGTCAGCTTTGACACCGACGCTGCAGACAACGCAGAGTTTGTTGCAATGGGTAAGAATGTTGCAATGCAGGTTGCAGCCATGAGCCCCGCATATCTTGACGAAGCTGCCGTTCCCGCAGACGTTGTTGAGAAGGAAAAGGCAATCAACCTTGCTCAGATGAACGAGGATCCCAAAATGGCAAGCAAGCCCGAGCAGGTTAAGGCTAAGATTATTGAAGGCAAAATCAAGAAGTATTATACCGAGGTTTGCCTTCTTGACCAGACCTTTGTTCGTTCCGATCTCTTTGACGGTTCTGTAAGCGGCTATGTTGCACAGGTTGCAAAGTCAATCGGCGCTGACATCAAAGTTACCGGCTTTGTCCGTCTTGCAAAGGGCGAGGGCATCGAAAAGAGAGTTGACGACTTCGCAGCAGAAGTTGCCGGCATGGTTAAATAATTAAATTTATTCACAATCCCTCGGAGCTTTAGGGCTTCGGGGGATTTTTGCATTGAGCTTTAATATTTCACCTCATTTGTACAAAATAAGCGTAAAACTTTGAAAATTGAGCACAAAATGTTGCGTTTTTTATTGCAAATATTGAAATCGAATGGTATAATAATTTAATATGATGTGGTGTTTACTTACCGATTTGTGCGGAATACTAACCGTGTTTATTTCGCATGAAAGGAAGCAAACACATGAAAAGCAAAAAGAATAAAAAAGATAACTTTTTTCTCCCGTCTCCGCCGTGGCAGATGCCCGATGTCTCCAGCGGAAATTGTGATAACGAACGCTCCGAGACTGTCGGAAATATTATTGAGACCGGCTCGATTACCGTTAAAAAGGGCGATTATTTAATTCATTGCCTTACGGTCATAGGTCAAATTGAAGGACATTATATTCTTTCACCGCAAAATAAAACAACCAAATATGAACACGTTATCCCTCAGCTTGTCGCAATTGAGGAAAGCGACGAGGTGGACGGGCTTATTTTGATATTGAATACCGTGGGCGGCGATATTGAAGCGGGGCTTGCAATTGCCGAGCTTGTTGCCGGTATGAGCACTCCTACCGTTTCGCTTGTTCTCGGTGGCGGTCACTCAATCGGCGTTCCGCTTGCCGTTTCCGCTGACAGGTCATTTATAACCCCGTCGGCAACGATGACGATTCATCCCGTAAGAATGAACGGTCTTGTACTCGGTGTTCCGCAGACTCTTTCATATTTTGAACAGATGCAAGAAAGAATAGTCCGCTTCGTTTCGGAAAATTCCGAAATATCACCCGACCGTTTCAGAGAAATGATGCTTGCAACGGGCGAGCTTGTGATGGATGTCGGCACGGTGCTCAGCGGTGAAGCAGCGGTCAAAGAGGGACTTATAGATTCGCTCGGAAGCCTCTCCGATGCGCTTGATTGCCTTTATAATATGATTGAAGAAAAAAGCAAGGATAAAAATATTCCGAAAGGATGAAAACGGTGGCAAACACTCAAAACAAAAAAAGCACGGGAACGGCGAAGAAAAAGCCGTCTCAAAGCAAAAATACTCCCGCCAAAAAGAATACTGCCGAGGCAAAGCGTGAGGTGTCTCCCGCAATAACCCGACAGAAAACCGCAATAATTCTTATGGCGGCGGCGGTTTTTATTGCCTGCGTGATATTTATCAAGGGCGAAAGCGCGTGGCTGAAGATGCACGAAGCAATGTTCGGTATTTTCGGTCTGTGTGCGTATATCCTGCCGCCTGTTTTGATATACATGGCTGTTCTGTTTGCCAAGGATAAAATAAGCAGTGCGGCGGCAAATCTTACGGGCACGGGAGTCTTTGCGGCTCTTTTGTGCTCGGCGATACATACTTTTTCAAATACTGCGGAATATTTGCGTGACATCCCTCTCGGTCAGCAGGTCAGTGACGAATGGCACGGTGTATCCGGCGGCGTTATCGGTGCAATTTTTGGAGGTCTGCTCGGTAAGGCATTTGGAAAAACCGGTGCTTGCATAACCTTTGTCATTTTGGCGGCAGTCGTTGCGATGCTCCTTACAGGCACAACGCTTCTCGGCTTGTTCTCCGCAATAAGGAAGCCCGTTAAAAAGGTCGGCGAGATGACTAATGAAAAGCTCGAACAGACGGCGGCAAAGCGTGAACAGCTTCGCGAGGAGCGTGAAAAAGAGAGAGAACAGCGTACCTTTGCACCTCCTCAGCCGCCAACACAGCCGTCGGACAATTTTGAGGATAATTTTGTAACGGACGAATCAACCTTTGCACCTGCCGAACCTCCCGAAATTCCCGAGATTCCCATAATCAATCTTCCCGATGCCGCGGAAAGTGACATCATAGAGCAAACGGTTGAAAAGGCGGTTCCTCAAAAGAAAAGAAAGTCAAAACAGCCTCCCATGCCGGACGGTCAGCCGAACGAACCCGAAACCGACGAGGAAGCGGAAAATATCGAGTTTGTTCCGAATGAGGATGCCGCGCCGACCATTCCCGATTACGTGTTCCCGCCCGTTGACTGCCTCAAAGAGATGGAGCGTGACGGAAATACGGACAGTATGGCGGAAATGCAAATGGGTGCTAAGAAGCTCGTTGCAACGCTCGAGAGCTTTAAGATCAAAGCCGAGGTTACCAACATTTGCCGAGGCCCCGCCGTCACACGCTATGAGCTTGTACCCGATGCGGGAGTCCGTATAAATAAAATTACCACTCTTTCCGATGATATAGCCATGCGTCTTGCTGCAACAAGTGTCAGAATTGAAGCACCCATACCGGGTAAATCGGCAATCGGCATAGAAGTTCCCAATAATGCAAAATCCATGGTGACAATGCGTGAAATCATTGATACGCCTCAATTCAGAGATGCAAAAAGCAAGCTGAACGTTGCACTCGGCAAGGATATAACGGGCAATATCGTTTGTGCCGACCTTGCAAAAATGCCGCATCTGCTTGTTGCAGGTACGACCGGTTCGGGTAAGTCCGTTTGCCTCAATTCAATGATCGTCAGCATCCTTTATAACGCAAGACCCGATGAGGTAAAGCTCCTCATGATTGACCCCAAAATGGTTGAATTTACCATATATAACGGAATTGCACATCTTGAAGTCCCCGTTGTCAGCAACCCGAGAAAGGCGGCGGGTGCTCTCGGCTGGGCAGTCGGCGAAATGGAAAAGAGATATGCTCAGTTTTCCGAAAACAGCGTAAGAGATATAAAGGGCTTCAATAAGCTGTGTGAGACCCGTGACGATTTGCAGAAGATGCATCAGATTGTCATATTCATTGATGAGCTTTCCGACCTTATGATGGTATCACCCAAAGAGGTCGAGGATTCCATATGCCGACTTGCACAGATGGCGAGAGCGGCAGGCATACATCTTGTAATAGCAACACAGCGTCCGTCCGTTGACGTCATAACAGGCATAATCAAAGCGAATATTCCGAGTCGAATTGCTCTTTCCGTATCATCTCAGGTGGATTCAAGAACTATTCTTGACTCTATCGGCGCGGAAAAGCTCCTCGGCAACGGCGATATGCTCTTTTCACCCGTCGGTGCAAGCAAGCCGACAAGAGTACAGGGCTGCTTTATTTCGGATGCCGAGGTTGAACGTGTTGTCAATCATATCAAGGAGCAGGCACAGTCAACCTACAATGAAGAGACGATGAAAGAAATCGAAACCAAAGCGGCTCAGGCGGAGAATGCAAAGAAACGCATTGACGAGGGCGAGGACGAAGAGGATTGGGATCCCGTTCTCAATGATGCCGCCGAGGTTGTCATCAATGCGGGCGGTGCCTCCACCACCATGCTCCAAAAGAAGCTGAAGCTCGGATATGCAAGAGCATCAAGAGTTATGGACCAGCTTGAGGAAAAGGGTATTGTCGGTCCCTCCGAGGGAGCAAAACCGAGAGCGGTGCTTATAAGCAAGCAGCAATGGTACGAGATGCAGGCACTTTCGGATTCCGCGGCGGCGAGCTCCGCCCCTCCTCAAATTGACGATATTTTCGAGGACGATGACGACGACGAATACGATGAAGAAATATGACGGAGAGAGCCATGAGCGGATTTTTACCCGTAACAAAAGAAGAAATGCTCGACAGGGGATGGGAGCAGGCTGATTTTGTCTATGTCTGCGGTGATGCATATGTTGACCATCCCAGCTTCGGGGCGGCAATAATTACGAGAGTGCTTGAAAATGCAGGCTTCAAGGTTGCTTTTCTTGCACAGCCCGATTGGAGAAGCGACAGGGATTTCAAACGCTTCGGCAGACCCCGTCTCGGCTTTCTTGTCAGCAGCGGAAACATTGATTCCATGGTCGCACACTATACCGTTGCAAAGAAACGCCGTTCAACGGATTCATACAGTCCCGGCGGAAAAACAGGGCTTCGTCCCGACAGAGCGGTAATAGTTTACTGCAATAAAATAAGAGAAATTTACGGTGACGTTCCGATAATCATCGGCGGACTTGAAGCGTCGCTTCGCCGTTTTGCACATTATGATTATTGGGACAACAAGATACGCCGCTCCATTCTTTTTGATTCACAGGCGGATTTGCTTTCTTTCGGCATGGGTGAACGCTCGATGCTTGAAATAGCAAAAAGACTCGATGCGGGGGAGCCGATATCTCAGCTTCACGATATTCGAGGAACCTGCTACAGCGTGGATGTTCGCGAAACGCCGTACGGCGGAGTGGAATGCCCGTCCTTTGACAATGTTTGTGCTTCAAAAAAAGAGTATGCGGTGTCATGCCGTATTCAACAGGATGAACAGGATTTCTTTGTCGGCAAGGTGATAAAGCAAAAGCACGGAAGTCGAATGCTTGTACAAAATCAACCTGCCATGCCGATATCTCAGCAGGAGCTTGATGAGGTTTACGCCTTGCCGTATATGCGAACATACCACCCGTCTTACGAAGAATCGGGCGGTGTTCCCGGCATTGAGGAGGTTCGCTTTTCAATTGCTCACAACCGAGGATGTTTCGGTGCGTGTAATTTCTGCTCGATTGCTTTTCATCAAGGAAGATACATTACCACACGCAGCAAGGAATCCATAGTTGCCGAGGCAAAATTGCTTACCGGCTTGCCCGATTTTAAGGGGTATATCCACGATATCGGCGGACCTACGGCGAATTTCCGCAGACCGTCCTGTGACGGACAGGAGAACCGCGGACTTTGCAAGGGCAAAAAATGTCTTGCCCCCGAGCCTTGTCCGAGATTAAAGGCGGATCATACGGAATACCTCGATATCCTGCGTACCGTCCGTTCGCTTCCCAAGGTGAAAAAGGTGTTTATCCGTTCGGGAATACGCTATGACTATTTGCTCGAAGATAAGGATGACAGCTTTTTTCGCGAGCTTGTGGCACACCATGTCAGCGGTCAGCTAAAGGTTGCTCCCGAGCATTGCTCTGCGGCGGTGCTTGATAAAATGGGAAAGCCGCATATAGAAGCGTATGTTAAATTTTCAAAAAAGTATTTTTCATATACAAAAAAAGAGGGCAAGGAGCAGTATCTTGTTCCGTATCTCATGTCGTCCCATCCGGGAAGCACGCTGAAGGATGCGGTTGAGCTTGCACTTTTTCTTAAAAAAATCGGCATAAGACCCGAGCAGGTGCAGGATTTTTATCCCACCCCCGGAACGGTGTCAACCTGTATGTACTATACGGGGCTTGATCCGTATACGATGAAAGAAGTGTATGTTGCGAAGGATCCGCACGAAAAGGCGATGCAAAGAGCCTTGCTTCAATATTTCAATCCAAAGAATGCACAGCTTGTCCGTGAAGCACTAAAACGGGCGGGCAGGCATGATTTGATAGGCAATTCGGATAAATGCCTCATCAGACCCTCCGCTTCGTCGAACGAGCATAAAAAGCCCGCAAGCAAAAACGCAAAACACCGTCGCTACTAAGGAGAATACATGAAAAAGGGAAATAAAACGGCTGTCAATGTGCTGAAAAAGCTGCTGAACGGCAAGGGGGAATCGGGAAATTACATTCTTACTTTGGTGATTATCGTTGCGTGTGCGGCGGTGCTTATTAAGGCAGGAGTAATACCGGATTTTGTCGGCATCGGCGATATCGGCGGCAACAAGCCTGCAAATTCATATGCGGATTCGTTCGAGGTGCATTATATTGATGTGGGTCAAGGCGACTGTACGCTTGTAAAATGCGGCGGAAAAACCCTGCTTATTGATGCCGGAGAAAACGGTCATGAAGAAAAAATCGCAACATATCTGCGTTCCGAGGGCGTTGATACGCTTGATTTTATTCTGTGCTCGCACCAGCATTCCGACCACATGGGAGGCTTGCCGGAGACCGTTACCGAATTTGGTGTTAAGACGGTCATAATGCCGAGGCTTACCGAAAAACAGACCCCGACAAACAAAACCTACACCGCCTTTCTCAATGCGTTAAAGGAGAGCGGAGCAAGCATCAAAGCTGCCGTTCCCGGAGATAAATATACCTTGGGCAGTGCCGAATTTGAAATATTGGGTCCCGTTTCCGATGATACCGAGGATCTCAACAATATGTCGGCGGTTATGATGCTGACATACAAGGATAAAAAATTTCTCTTTACCGGTGATGCCGAAAAAGAGGAAGAGCTTGAAATACTTGAAACGAACCGCAGTTTGAAATGCGATGTACTTAAAGTCGGTCATCACGGCTCAAAGACCTCATCGAGCAAGGAATTCCTTTCTGCCGCTTCACCCGATATCTGCGTTATTCAATGCGGTCGGGATAACGATTACGGGCATCCGCACAAGCAGGCTCTTGACAGGCTGAAAAAGTATACCTCCGAAATATACCGCACGGATATTTGCGGAGATATTGTCATCACCTGCGAAGACGGTGAGCTTAGCGTAAATTATGAAGGGTAGTGACTTTGTGTTTTACAGCGTAGACAGAATAGAGGGCGGCTTTGCCGTTTGCACGGATGATGCGGGAGAGCTTATCAACATACCGGTTTCCGAGATAGCCGATGAAATTCATGAGGGCAGCATTTTGCTCGATACGGAAAACGGATATGTATCCTGTCCCGACGAGGAAGAAAGCAGAAGAAAGGCGAATTTCAGCCTTGCCGAAAGTCTTTTCGACTGATTTTTCACCGTACGGGTCAATAAAAATAAATTTTTTTGCAAATTCGGGTTGCATTATTCATTTTATACTTGAATAATGCGACTCTTTATTATATAATAATATATATGCGTTTTATTTGGGGGAATGGCTTTGTCGGCTAATGAAAGAAAAATGAATATATCCGTTCCGCAGGAGGAGCTTTCACGCCAGCGTGATTATGCCGATTCTGTCAGAAGCATTCTCGAAATGAGATATTCACAGCCGCCCAAGGCTTTTGTGCATACATACGGCTGTCAGGGGAATGTTGCGGACGGCGAAAGATTAAAGGGTATGCTCACTCAAATGGGATATACTTTGACCGATGAGCTTGAAGAAGCACAGCTTGTTCTTTACAATACCTGTGCCATTCGAGAGCACGCCGAGGACAGAGTTTTCGGCAATGTCGGTGCGTTAAAGAGCATGAAGAATGCCGACAGAGATATGCGTATTCTTCTTTGCGGCTGCATGATGCAGCAGGAGCACGTGGCACAGAAGATTAAAAACAGCTATCCCTTTGTCGATATCGTTTTTGGTACACACGTCATACACCGCCTGCCCGAATTGCTTTACAGAAATCTGAGCACGGGCAAAAGAGTATACGAGCTGCCCGACAGCGACGGCGTTATCGCAGAGGAGCTTCCCGTACACCGTGACAGCGGCTTTAAGGCGTGGCTTCCGATAATGTACGGCTGTAACAATTTTTGCAGCTATTGCATAGTGCCGTACGTAAGAGGCAGAGAGAGAAGCCGAGATCCCGAGCTGATAATATCCGAAGCACGCTCGCTCATAGAAAACGGATATAAAGAAATTACACTTTTGGGTCAAAACGTAAATTCCTACGGCAAATATCCCGATTACGGCTGTAATTTTGCAGAGCTTCTTCAGAGACTCAATGATATTGAGGGAGATTTTATCATTCGCTTCATGACCTCACATCCTAAGGATTGTACGCATGAGCTGCTCGATACCATGGCACGGTGCGATAAGGTCGCAAAGCATCTGCATTTGCCGTTCCAAAGCGGAAGCAACCGAGTGCTTGCGGAAATGAACAGAAGATATACGAGAGAAAAATATCTCGAGCTTCTTGAATATGCCTATTCCGTAATGCCCGAGCTTTCCGTAACAAGCGACGTTATCGTTGGCTTCCCCGGAGAAACCTACGAGGAGTTTTGCGAAACCGTATCTCTTGTAAAGGAAGCAAATTTCACCTCGATGTACACCTTTATCTTCTCGCCGAGAGAGGGAACAAAGGCAGCAAAGATGCCCGACCCTGTTTCAAGAGAGGAAAAGGGAAAATGGTTCAAGGAGTTGCTTGATACGCAGGAAGAAATTGCCTCAAAGCGTACTGCGGCGGCACTCGGCAAGGTTTACAGAGTGCTGTGTGAGAGCGTGAACAAAAACGGTCTCATCGAGGGTAGAACCGAGGGAAACATTATCATTGAATTTCCCGCAGATGAATCTGTCATAGGCACATTCAAAAACGTTAAGGTTACGCAGTCGCTTACATGGATTCTCAGAGGCGAGCTTGCGGATTAAATCGTTAATATGCGAAAGCTATTATAATAAAACAATGTTAGGAGAAACAAAAATGGACGTAATTGCAAAAGCAAGAGAGCTCGGTGCGGCACTTCAGCAGGACGAACGTTGCATAAAGCTCATGGAAGCACAGAAAGCAAACGAGGCAGACAACACCCTTAACGAGCTTATTGCCAAGATACAGCTTGTACAGATGTCTTTCCAGCACGAAGCGGCAAAGGAAGACAAGAATGAGCAGAAGCTCGAAGCCTACGATAAGGAATTTGGCGAAATCTACGCTCAGATAATGGCAAACCCCAACATGAAGGCTTACGAGGAAGCAAGAGGCGAGGTTGACAGCCTTATGCAGTACATCAACAGCATTTTTGCTCTTTGCCTTCAGGGCGAGGATCCCGCAACCTGCGAGCCTCATCAAGAGCATGACTGCGGCGGAGAATGCTCCTCCTGCAGCGGTTGCCACTGATTTATAAATTCGCTTTCCGAGGAGAAATTCTCCTCGGGGGCTTTTGAAAGGTATGGTTGACCAATGGCAGAGCTCACCCCGATGATGAAGCAATATTTTCAAATAAAAGAACAATATCCCGATACGATCCTCATGTTCCGTCTCGGCGACTTTTACGAGATGTTTTTTGAGGATGCCAAGATCGCTTCGAGCGTTTTGGAGCTTGTCCTCACGGGCAGGGATTGCGGTCAGGAGGAGCGTGCGCCGATGTGCGGCGTTCCGTTCCACAGCGTTGATTCATATATTGCACGCCTTGTTGCAAAGGGCTACAAGGTTGCCATTTGTGAGCAGCTTGAAGATCCCGCACTTGCAAAAGGAATCGTTAAAAGGGATGTAACAAGAGTAATCACCCCCGGTACGGTTATAGAAAGCACAATGCTTGATGAGAGCAAAAACAATTTTCTTGCCTGCATTTGCGTGCTGAAAAGCTGTGTCGGAATGTGCTTTGTCGATGTTTCCACGGGCGGCGTTCATTTAACGCAGTTTGAAAGCAAGGATTCGCAACGCAGAATGATAAACGAGCTGGGCAGATTTATGCCGAGTGAAACGGTATTCAATGCCGCTTTGCTCGAATGCGGACAGGTTACTGCGTTTATCAAGGACAGAATTACCTCCTCCTGCGATTTGCTTGACGATGCTTGCTTTGACCTTTCAAAAGCCTCCGCCGAGGTTATCCGTCATTTCGGCGTATCTTCTCTTTCCGATTTGGGACTTTCCGATGCCGACGGTGCTGTTGCCGCTTTGGGTGCGGCGCTTGATTATCTCGGAAGCGTTCAAAAAAATGATTTGCAAAATATCCGCGATATAGATTATTACGGTGACGGCAGTTTTATGCGTCTTGACGTTTCGGCACTTCGGAATCTTGAAATCACCGAGACCATGAGAAACCGTGAGCGTAAGGGCTCTCTTTTGTGGGTGCTCGATAAGACCAAAACCTCAATGGGTAAAAGAATGCTCAGAAGCTGGCTCGAACAGCCGCTTTTGAATGTCGGCAAGATTACAAAACGCCTCAACGCCGTGGACGAGCTTACCTCATCGCCCATTGTAAGGGCAGACTTGACAGAAGCCTTGACGGGCTGTCAGGATATAGAGCGTTTGATAACGAGAATAGCTTATGCAACGGCGAATGCCCGTGAGCTTAAAGCTCTTTCATTCACTCTCAATCGCTTGCCGCTTATAAAGAAATATCTTTCCTCTTGCAACAGCTCATTGCTCAAAGAGCTTGACGGCGATATTGCCAATCTTGAAGAAATTGCCGATGTAATAGACAGAGCAATCGTTTCCGAGCCGCCGTTTTCCGTTCGTGAGGGCGGCATGATAAATGACGGCTTCAATGCCGAGCTTGACGAGCTGCGTAATATAGTCAACAACGGAAAGGGCTACATTGCGGAAATACAACAGCGTGAGCAGGAGAGAACGGGAATCAAAAAGCTGAAAATCGGATATAACCGTGTTTTCGGATATTATATTGAAGTATCAAATTCGTTCAAGGAGCTTGTTCCCGAGGAATATATCCGTAAGCAGACCCTTGCAAATTGCGAGCGATACATAACTCAGGAGCTTAAAGATCTTGAATCCAAGGTTCTCGGTGCACAGGAGCAAACGGTGCGTCTTGAATATGAAATATTTGAATCGGTCAGAAAAAAAGCGGCGGAAAGGCTGTACGAAATCCAAAAGGCGGCTTCATGCGTTGCTTGTGCCGATGTTCTTTGTTCCTTTGCAAGAGTGGCGGTTGAGAACAATTATTGTCGTCCCGAAATAAATGCGGGTACTGCGATAAGAATTACCGACGGAAGGCATCCCGTGGTGGAAAAAATGTCCGATTCTCCGTTTGTGCCGAATGATACCGTGCTCGATTGTGCGGATAACCGCTGTGCAATAATAACCGGTCCGAATATGGCAGGAAAATCAACATATATGCGTCAGGTTGCCTTGATATCTCTTATGGCTCAGGCAGGCAGCTTTGTTCCCGCAACGGCGGCAGAGCTGTGCATAGTTGACGGCATATTCACAAGAATAGGTGCGTCGGATGACCTTTCCTCCGGTTCGTCCACCTTTATGGTCGAGATGAACGAGGTTGCGGATATTCTCAGACACGCAAGCTCACAGAGCCTTATAATTTTCGATGAAATAGGCAGAGGAACCTCCACCTTTGACGGAATGAGCATAGCTCGGGCGGTGCTTGAATTTGCCGCCGATAAACGCCGTTTGGGTGCAAAAACTCTTTTTGCAACGCATTACCATGAGCTGACGGAACTTGAAAGCACGGTGAGCGGTGTTAAGAATTATAATGTTTCCGTCAAAAAGAGGGGAGACGACATCACCTTTTTACGCCGCATTGTTGCCGGTTGTGCCGACGGAAGCTACGGTATAGAGGTTGCAAAGCTCGCAGGCGTTCCGAACAGCGTTGTTGAGCGTGCAAAGGTTGTGCTCAAAGAGCTTGAGGACAGCGGAATAAGCAGACCCGCTCCTGCACCTCAACAGCAAAACGAAGACGAAACTCAGCTTTCATTCGGTACTTCAAAAGCCGAAGAAATTGTTGAAAAGCTGAGAAAAACAGATGTAAATACCTTGACGCCGATTGAAGCTCTCAGCGTTTTGTATGAGCTTTCAAAGCAGGCGAACAGTTAAAAAGGAGTGAAATTATGCCGAGGATAAATGTTTTGCCGAAACAGCTGGCGGAGCTTATTGCCGCAGGAGAGGTCGTGGAACGCCCGTCCTCGGTAGTTAAGGAGCTTCTTGAAAATTCAATTGATGCGGGTGCCCGCACCATAACCGCCGAAATCAGAAACGGCGGAATATCGTACATAAGAATAACCGACGACGGTTGCGGCATCGGCAGAGAGGATATCCGCAACGCCTTTGTCAGCCATGCAACGAGCAAAATAGAAACCTCGGAGGATTTGAATTCCATTTTCACTCTCGGATTCCGCGGCGAAGCACTTGCGAGCATAAGTGCGGTTGCGAGAGTTGAGCTTATGACCTGTGAACGTGATGAAGAAATCGGTACACATTATGTCATAGAGAACGGCGAAGAGCAGACACTTGACGATGCCGGCTGTCCTAAGGGAACAACGATTATCGTGCGTGACCTCTTTTACAAAACTCCCGCAAGAATGAAATTCCTCAAAAAGGACGTTACCGAAGCCAATGCGGTGGCGGCTGTGGTTGACCGAATAGCGTTGTCGCATCCCGAAATATCCTTCCGTTTTATCCGTGACGGAAAGCAAACGCTTATAACAAGCGGAAGCGGCGACCTTTTAAGCTGTATCAGAGAAATATTCGGGAAAGATTTTTCCTCTGAGCTTATTCCGACACAGGGCGAAAGCGGTCCCGTTAAGGTCAGCGGATACATTTCAAAGCCCACTGCATCAAGACCCAACAGGAATATGCAGTTTTTCTTTATAAACAACAGACTTGTTAAAACGGGTACGGGCAGTGCCGCTTTGAGCGAAGGATATAAAAATTCGATAATGGTGGGAAAATTCCCGTCATGCGTTTTGAATATAGAGCTTGACCCGTCTCTTGTGGATGTCAATGTGCATCCCGCAAAAACCGAGGTCAGATTTTCCGATGAACGGCTGATATTTACGGCGGTATATTATGCCTGCAAAAATGCACTTGCCGAGGGTGATACTCCAAAGCAGTTCAGCAGAAATGTTCAGTCTGTTGATTATCGCAAGGAGCCGGAAAAGCCTGCGGAACAGCTCAGGATTACTGCCGACAGGGTGAAAAAAGACGATTTTTTTATCCGTGCCGTAATGCCGATTGAAGAAAAACCGTCGTTTGAAAGAGCTAAGCCGCAGTCGTTTGCCGCTCCGAAAAGCGTTGTCCCGAACAACGAAGAAAGCCTTGATGACATTCTTCTCGGGAATCCCGCGACGCAAAAGAAGCAAGAGCCGATTTTGCAAACACAGACCGATATTAATCCGAAAACGGTTGAGACGAATTTTGACGAAGAGAGCTTCACTCTTGTGGGCGAAGCGTTCAAAACATACATAATCTGTGAATACGGCGGCAAGCTCATCGTTATTGACAAGCACGCCGCACATGAGAGAATAATATATGAAAAGCTGAAAAATGAAAGCGGTGAGCGTTCCGCACAGCTTCTTCTTGCACCCGTCACGGTGACCCTTTCAAAAGAGGAGTATGCGGCGGTGATTGAGAATATCGAGCTTATAAACACTTCCGGCTTTTCGGTTGAGGATTTCGGAAGCGGCTGTATAATAGTCAGAGAATGCCCCATGGAACTTTCTGTCGATGACGTTCCCGAGGTCATGGAGGAAATAGCGGGCAGATTCGTTGAAAAGAAGCAGGATGTTTCCTTTGAAAAACTCGACTGGATATTCCATTCGGTTGCTTGCCGAAGTGCAATAAAGGCAGGAAACTTCACTTCAAGACTTGAAATGGAACGGTTTGCAAAACAGCTTCTTTCAATGCCCGAAATACGCTACTGTCCGCACGGCAGACCCGTGCTCATTGAAATAACGCAAAGAGAGTTGGAAAAGAACTTTGGCAGAGTCTAAAATACCCGTGGCGGCAGTGGTCGGACCGACAGCGAGCGGAAAAACCTCTCTTGCCGTTGAGATTTGCAAGGCAACGGGAGGCGAGGTTGTCTCCTGCGATTCAATGCAAATATATAAAGGAATGAATATCGCCACCGCAAAGCCGACGGCAGAGGAAATGTGCGGAATTACGCATCATCTTGTGGGATTTTTAAGCCCCGATGAGCCGTTCAGCGTTGCCGATTATATCAAGGCGGCATCCGATGCGATTTATGATATTACTTCACGCGGAAAAAAAGCGGTGCTCGTCGGAGGGACGGGACTGTATTATTCATCCCTTGCGGATAATATTACATTTCTGCCCGAAAAGTCGGATATTGAATACCGTGAGAAATTGAAGCTCAAAGCCGAGCGTGAGGGTGCTTCCGTTTTGCTTGAACAGCTTGCTGAAATTGACCCCGAAGCGGCATCAAAGCTCCATGAAAATAATTTGGGCAGGATAATCAGAGCACTTGAAATTTATCATACTACGGGGAAAACCCTGACCTATCAAAACAGCGAATCCAAAAAAGAGCCGTCGCCGTTCGAGTTTACAACGGTGTGCCTTGATGCAAGAGACAGACAGGTGCTTTACGACAGAATAAACCGCCGTGTTGATTTGATGCTTGAAGCCGGGCTTCTCGATGAGGCACAGAGCTTTTTTGAGTGTCCTCTCGGAAGAACGGCAAAGCAGGCGATAGGATATAAAGAGCTGTATCCGTATTTTTCGGGCGAAAAGAGCCTTGAAGAATGCGTTGAAAATCTCAAAATGCAAACAAGGCGTTACGCAAAACGACAGCTCACTTGGTTCAGACGGGACGAAAGAATTAAATTTTTATATATTGACGATTACGCCGATTCGGGCGATTTGCTTAATGCCGCACTTGAAATTCTTTGTTAGGAGGCGTGAAGATGAGACAAAAGGGAATACTTATAAAGATTCTTTCCGTGCTTTCCGCACTGATTGTTTTCGGATATTTGGGCGTGCAGGTATATGAGCTTGTCGGCAAGAATTACAGTACCGTCACCGTGCGAACTCAGACCGTTTCGGAATCCGTCAATGCCGAAATGTATATAATCCGTGACGAGGTTATTCTTGATTCAAGCGGCTCCGGAGTTATTCTGCCGATTGCCGTAAACGGTGAAAGAGTCAGCAGAGGAAGCGAGATTGCGGCGTTTTTTCCGTCGGAGCAAAGTGCTTCAAATTATTCAATGCTTAAAACTCTCAACGAAAAGCTGGCGGTATACAAGAAAATAAGTTCGGGTTTAAAGCTCGCAAATGCAGATATAGAAAAGCTCTCCGAGGAGATAAACGATGATTTTGTCGGCATATTGGATTTGGCATACAATAACGATTTGTCCGAATTATCCGATTTCGAGCTTGCGTTTGCCGAAAAGCTCTCCCGAAAGCAGATATCTCTCGGAGAAACAGTTGATTGCTCTGCCGCAATTGCCGAGCTTGAAGCTCAAATTGCCGCACTTTCATCGAGCAGTACCCCCTCAGGCATAGTTGCTGCGGAAAGCTCGGGATATTACGTCAGCCGCTTGGACGGATACGAGGGCAGACTTTCCGCTTCGGATATCGACACCTTGACCGTGCAGATGCTCACCGATGCCTTTAACGGCGAAGAAACCGCAACATCAAAGCAAGCTCTCGGCAAGATAATCAGCGGTTACAGCTGGTATATTGCCTGCGTTCTCGATAACGGTGCGGCGTCAACGCTGAAGCTCAATTCCGAATACCCTTTAAGGCTCGGCAATTCAAGCGTTAAGGCGACTGCATATGCCGTAAAGCCCGCGACGGACGGCGAAAATCTTGTTGTTTTCAAATGCAATTTAATGAATGAACAGCTTGCAACGCTTAGGCACGTAAGCGGTTCGGTAATACTTAACGAATACACAGGACTGAAGGTCAGCAAGCAGGCACTCAGAGTTAATGAGGACAATGTTACCGGCGTTTATGTAAGACTTGCGAATATTGTGGAATTCAGGGCGGTTGATACGCTCTATGCCACGGATGATTATATTATTGCGGACGAACCCTCACAGGAGCGTAAATCCGAGATGAAGAAAAAGGGATATGATTACCTTTCTCTTTATGACGAGGTGTTTGTTTCGGGAAAGGAGTTAAAGGATGGAATGGTTATCGGATAACGAAAGATTTACGGCGATTGAAGAAAATCTGAAGCTGATTCGTCATGAAATCGCGGCAGCGGCCGAGGCTTCGGGAAGAAAACCCGAGGATATCAGTCTCATGGCGGTAACAAAAACCGTTGAAAGCCGTTTTATAAACCATGCCGTTGACTGCGGTATAAATCTTATCGGCGAGAATAAGGTGCAGGAATTTCTTTCAAAGGAAGCGGAGCTTAATCTCACCGAATGCAAGGCTCATCTTATCGGTCACCTGCAATCGAACAAGGTGAAAAAAATTGTCGGGCGAGTCGATACGGTGCAATCCGTAGATACCGTTTCAATAGCACGGGAAATCGGCAAGCGTTCCCTTGAGGCGGGCGTTACCACCAAGGTTCTTCTCGAAATCAACGTCGGAAATGAGGAAAGCAAGTTCGGCTTTACACCCGATGAAATTTTTGAAAAGGTGTACGAAACAGCCGAAATTCAGGGCATTTCTGTCAACGGACTCATGTGCGTAGCTCCGATTTGCGAAAAAGAGAGCGAAATTCGAGCAATTTTTTCAAATATGCATCAACTGTTTATTGACATTCGCGATAAAAAAATAGATAATATAGGTATGAACATTCTTTCTATGGGAATGTCGGGCGATTACAAACAGGCTATCCTTGAAGGTGCGAATCTCGTGCGAGTCGGTTCGGCGATTTTCGGCTCAAGGATTTACAGATAACAAGGAGGACTAACAATGAATATTAAAGACACTATCAAGAAATTTATCAACGGTACCGATGACGATTATATCGAGAGTGACGAGCAGGAGTATGAGGACGATTTTGATTTTTCACCCTCAATGCCGACTGCTGAGCCTACGGTTCAATCGGTTCATACAAAGAGTGAAAGAGCCTCCGCGGGAAACGTCGTCAACATCAATTCTTCAAAGGGCACTGCCGGTCAGGTAAAGCCCCATGTAGTGTTCCAAAAGATTGACCGTTTCGAGGATGTTGCCGAGGTTGCCGATATCCTTAACGAAAAGAGAATTGTTATTTTGAACCTTGAGACCTGCCCCAACGATGCTTCCCAGAGAATAATCGACTTCCTTTACGGTGTTGCCTATGCAAATCACGGCGCATTCAAAAAGGTTGCGGGCAGAGCTTACATAATTACCCCGTACAGCGTTCCCGTAACAGGTGAGCTGCTTGATGAAATAAGCGGCAGCGTAACCGAATGATTAGAGAGGACAGGTGTTGAATATGCTTAAACCGGAACAGATAGTCAATGCAAAGTTTACTCCCGTAAGTAAGGGTACTTACAGTGCAGAGGAGGTTGACGCTTTCCTCAAAACAGTAGCCGCCGAGGTTGAAAGATTGAACGGCGAAAAGGCAGAGCTTGTAAAGAAAATCAGCATTCTTGCCGATAAAATCGAGAGCTACAGAACGGATGAAGAAGCCATAAAGCTCGCACTTCTCGATGCTCACAAGATGGCGGAATCCGTGAACAAAACAGCAAAAGAAAAGGCGGATTCAATTCTCACCGATTCCGAAACAAAGTCAAAAGCGATTGTTGACGGAGCGAACCGTCAGGCAGCTCAGTTTATCGACGAAGCAAGAGCACAGGCAAAAGAGATAGTCGATAATGCAAAGAATGCCGTAGCTTCTCTGACTGAAAGAGCACAGGCAGAAACCGACCGTGCCGTAGCCTCCGCAAGAGCAAAGGCAAACGAGATAGTTGCGGCGGCAGAGAGCAAGGGTAAGGCAATAATCGGCAACAGCCGCGAGGAATGCGAAAAATACATTGCCGCAATTGAGAATGCAAAAAAAGAGACGGCGAAGTTTAAGGCAATTATCAGCGAGCTTTGTAACAACGAGCTTGCATTGATTGCAGCACTGCCCGAGGATTGCGTAATATCCGTTGATGATTGCTCCGATGACGAAATTGTTATCCCCGAGGCAGAGACCGAAACGGCAGAGGAAATCACGGTTGCCGTAAATGAAATTATCGAGGAAGCCGAAATTCCGTCGGAAGCCGTTTTTGAACCTGAAATTCCCGCCGAAGAGCCCGCCTTTGAAGCTCCCGTACAGGAAGAAGAACCGACCGTTGAAGCTCCCGACGCACAAGTGCAGACCGTTTATGTTCCCGAGGTGTCAGAAAGCGTTGAAGCACAGGACGAGGACGAGGATTACAACGATCTTTTCAGCTTCATTGAAAGCTCCGATGCAGATGACATAGCGGCAGATATAGATGATTTTCTTCCCGAAATCGAAGAACCCGAGCTGCCTGAACAGCCCGAGGATGACGATGACGAAGAGGAATATGACAATGATGACAACGATGAAGACGACGATGATGAAGAATTTGACGGCTTCAAGGTCGATCTTGACGAAATAGCCGAGTCGGACGAAGAAGATGACGACGATGATGATGATGATGACGACATTTCATCACTCTTTGACAGTCTCTTTTAACAAATAAATGATGCCGTAAGCATTCGGCATAGCTTGTGAGGTCTGTATGTTTCAAGCAATTTCTCTTGCGGTCATTGCGGCTTTGACCGTTATTGACCGTGTGACGAAATATGCGGCGGTGAATACCGTTAAGCCGAACGGCCCGTTCAAATTTCTTTTCGGTGCTTTTCAGCTCCGCTATGTTGAAAATACGGGTGCCGCATTCAGTTCGTTTTCAAACAATACTCTTTTGCTTACCGTCTTTACGGTGATTATTCTCGCCGTTTGCCTTGCGGTGCTTTTGATGCGTAAAATCAAGCCTCTTTTTCCGAATATTTGCCTTGTGCTTGTGGCTGCAGGCGGAATAGGAAACGTTATCGACAGAATCCTCTACGGCTATGTTGTGGATTTTATCGAGCCGTTGTTTATGGATTTTGCGGTGTTTAATTTTGCAGATTGCTGTATCACCGTCGGTGCGTTTATGCTTATCGGATATGAGATTTACGGTCTTTTCCGTGACAAGAAAAAACAACAATGATTGAACCTGTTAATTCAATTGAATACGGCGAAAACATAGGCTTTGTTATTGATGCCGAAGCCGATTCCGTGAGACTTGACAAGACTCTTTCCCTTGTCCTGTGCGGATATTCCCGCTCCTTTACTCAGGGACTTTTTGATGACGGATTGGTGCTTTGCAACGGTAAGTCCGTTCGTAAAAATCACAAGCCGAAAGCGGGAGACATTATCAGTTTTTCCGTTCCTGAACCAAAGGAGCTGAGCATTGAGCCCGAAAATATACCGCTCGAAATCGTGTATGAGGATGACTCTCTGCTTGTTGTGAATAAGCCGCAGGGGATGGTCGTTCATCCTGCACCCGGCAATTATGACGGTACGCTTGTTAATGCACTTTTGTGGCATTGCAAGGGTAATCTCTCCGGTATAAACGGAGTTATTCGCCCGGGAATCGTTCACCGTATAGATAAAGATACAAGCGGACTTCTCCTCGTTGCCAAGACCGATGCCGCCCATACCTCTCTTGCCGCTCAAATCAAAGAGCATTCGCTTGACAGGGAATACAGAGCGGTCATATGCGGCCATCTCAAAGAAAACACCGGTGTCGTTGATGCTCCCGTCGGAAGAAGTGCGGCAGACAGAAAAAAGATGTGCGTTACCGATAAAAATTCAAAATCCGCAATAACGCATTACGAGGTTTTGGAGGAATACAGCGGCTATTCGTTCGTCCGCTTAAAGCTCGAAACGGGGAGAACTCATCAGATAAGAGTTCATATGGCGTATTTGGGGCATCCCGTAGCAGGTGATCCTCTCTACGGAAGCGAGGATCGCTTCGGAATACTCAGCGGTCAATGCCTTCATGCTGGGCTTCTCGGCTTTACCCATCCCGAAAGCGGCGAAAGAATAAGGCTTGAAGCACCGTTGCCCGAATACTTCAATAATTTTCTCAGGAGAATAAAACAGCTATGAGCGATAAAAACAATTTTTCCGATTGGCTTGTTGTGTCGGATATCGACGGAACATTAAACAATAAGCTCAGACGCTTGCCCGAGCGTAATCGTCTTGCAATAGAACGCTTTGTTGCCGAGGGCGGACATTTCACCCTTGCTTCAGGCAGAAATCCGCAGTCGATGGAACGCCATTTTCGCTCTCTGCCTATATCGGGCACTCCGGCCGTTGTCATAAACGGTGCGGGAATATATGATTTTTCCAAAAATGAAATGATATATTTCAGTGCCATGAGCGAGGAAGCAATGACTCTTGCTGTTGAAGCGGCGAAAAAATTTCCGCTTGTCGATGTGCTTGTAATAGCCAAGGATATAATATATGTTACCGGTACGGGCTGGTTCGGAAAAATATTCGTCAGCACGGATAATCTCAAGCATACCTGCATTCGTGATATTGCGAAGGTTCCGAAAAAAGATTGGGGCAAGGTAATATTTTCCGGCTTGCCTACAGATATTAAAAGGGTGGAAAAATATTTTCGTTCCATGACGGATCCCGATATTACCATGATGTCCTCGTCAATAGCGAGCTTTGAAATACTTGCACGAAATACACATAAGGGTACGGCGGTTCTCCGCCTTGCCGAAATTCTCGGTATACCCAAGGAGCACACGGCGGCGATAGGTGATTACTTTAACGACTACGATATGCTCAAGAGCGTTGGAGTTCCCGCCTGCTGCGGTCAGGCACCCAAGGAAATGAAAGAAATATCCGAATACGTTGCCTGCCATTGCAACAAGGGTGCGGTCGGAGATTTTCTTGAATACATCGAAAATAAGGCAAAGCAGGAAGCGTGAGCTTTGCCTGTACGCAATACAATAATTCAAACAGGAGGTGGCTGCAATGGATGCAGTTATCAGAAAACAGTTAAAAATCAAGGCTTGCAAAGCAAGAATGGGAATCATCGAGGGCGTCTATAACGCAAAATCGGGACATCCCGGCGGTTCGCTTTCATGTGTTGATATTTTGACCTATCTTTATTTCAATCACATGAATGTTGACCCTCAGAATCCCAAAAATGAAGACAGAGACCGCTTCGTTCTCTCAAAGGGTCACGCAGCCCCCGCTCTGTATTCCGTGCTTGCACTCAAGGGCTTTTTCCCCGTTGAGGAGCTTAAAACGCTCAGAAAGAGCGATTCAATGCTCCAAGGACATCCGAGTGTTAAGTACACTCCCGGCGTAGATATGTGTACGGGTTCACTCGGTCAGGGCATTTCCGCCGCTTGCGGCATGGCTCTCGGAGCAAAGCTCTCCGGCAAAAGCTACAGAGTGTTCACCGTTCTCGGCGACGGCGAAATTCAAGAGGGTCAGGTTTGGGAGGCGGCAATGTACGCTTCCGCAAAGGGACTTGATAATCTTGTAGCCGTTGTTGATAATAACGGACTTCAAATTGACGGCAAAATAACCGAGGTCAATTCTCCGTATCCCATTGCTGAAAAATTCAAATCCTTCGGCTGGAATGTCATAGAAATCAGCGCACACAGCTTTGATGAAATCGATGCCGCTTTCAATGCCGCCGCAGAGTTTAAGGGTAAGCCCTCCGTAATCGTTGCTGACAGCGTAAAGGGCAAGGGCGTTTCATTTATGGAGGATCAAGTCGGCTGGCACGGTACGGCTCCCAATGCAGAGCAGTACGAACAGGCGATGAGCGAGCTTAACGCAGCACTTGCGGAGCTTGAAGCATAAGAAAGGAAGGCATGAGAAATGGCTGATATTATTAAAACTGCAACCCGTGATGCATACGGCAAGGCACTTGTCGAGCTGGGCGGGATAAACGATAAAGTTGTTGTTCTTGACGCCGACCTTGCTGCGGCTACAAAGACGGGAATGTTCAAAAAAGCATACCCCGAAAGATTTTTTGATTCGGGCATTGCCGAGAGCAACATGATGGGTGTTGCGGCGGGTCTTGCAAGTGTCGGATATACCGTTTTTGCAAGCACGTTTGCAATGTTTGCGGCAGGCAGAGCCTACGAGCAGGTAAGAAATTCCATTGCATATCCGCATCTCAATGTCAAAATAGGAGCAACGCACGCAGGTATTTCCGTCGGTGAGGACGGTGCAAGCCATCAGTGCTGTGAGGATATCGCTCTTATGAGAGCAATCCCCGGTATGGTTATAATCAATCCCGCCGATGCCGTTGAAGCGAGAGCGGCAGTTCTTGCGGCGGCTGAATATGTCGGACCCGTTTACATGAGATTCGGCAGACTTGCAGTCCCCGAGATTTTCGATGCAAGCTATAAATTCGAGCTTGGCAAGGCTGTTACCTTGCGTGAGGGTGCCGATGTCACAATAGCGGCAACAGGTCTTATGGTAAATGAGGCAATTGAAGCAGCAAAGCTCCTTGCCGATGAGGGCATAAGTGCCGAGATAATCAATGTTCATACCATTAAACCTCTTGATGCCGAGACCATTCTCCGTTCCGCCGCCAAAACCGGTGCCGTTGTAACTGCCGAGGAACACAGCGTAATCGGCGGTCTGGGCAGTGCGGTATGTGAAGCACTTTGTGAGGGCGGAAAGCCCGTTCCCGTTGTAAGACTCGGAGTGAACGATGAATTCGGAAGATCCGGTCCCGCCGTTGAGCTTCTTCATATTTACGGCTTGGATGCACAAAATATCGTTGCAAAGGCAAAGCAGGCAATAGCACTTAAGTAAACAGTTTGAATATGGCGGCTGTTCCGAAAGGAGCAACCGCCGACTTGCGGAATAGGGTGAGAGAGATTGAAGGAGCTTTTAACTAAGCTGCGTTCAAACATTAAAACCGTCATCGCAATTGCTTCGGCGATAGTGATTGTTGTATGTGCGGCGGTTGTAATATTTCAGGTGAAAAGCGATAAGGAGCCGAAGAATACCATTGTGTCCGTTTATAAAGCGGGCGGAAAAAGTGTTGTTCGGATTTCAGGCAAGGAGTTAATTCTTGATGATACCTCTGCCGATAATTTCACCTGCGACAAAGAGAATAAGAGGGTATTTTATCTTGTAAACTCGGCTTCCTCCGATTCACTCTACGATTTATGCTGTGTGGAGCTTAAAAAAGGAGAAATTACACAGCCGAGAATAATTGATTACGGCATTGAAAAGCAATACGGCGTTTCGTGCGGTAAGGTGTATTATCTTAAATTTAATAAGAGTATCGGTGCCGATGACGGCTGCTGTTGTAATCTTGAGGAAAAGAAAATCAGCACCTTTGCCGAAAATGTCAGCACTGTTTATACCCTTGACGGCACAAGCGAAATATATTTTACAAAGTACCACGGAGATACCCGCCATCTCTACCGTTTTGACGGAGAGGCACCCGTTTCCGCGGCACAGGGAGTTGTGAGCATCTATGCTTATAACGACACGGAAAAACCGCACATCATTTTTGAAACGCAGTCCAAAACCAAGGGTGCGTCCAATCTTTATGTTGCAAATGCAGGTGCTCAGCCCGAGCTGATATGCGACAATGCGGTTTCCGTAATGTATGACAGCTACAAGGCGGGCGGAAATTTGTATTATTTTACTTCCTCCGAGGAAAGCGTGTCGTGGAGCTATGTTATTTCGGACAATTATGCCGAAAGTGATAAAGAAATAACTCGCCCTCAAAGGACGGATTTCTTTTCGATCTTCGGAGTTTCCTTTGAATACAATGAAGCACTGATAAAATATCAGGATAAGCTGATAAGAGATGAAATCAGGGCGGCACTTAACGAGAGTGTTGCCAACGGAGATTTTTCCGTTCCCGCATTTACCGCCTTTGCATACACCGCCGAGGGTACTGTAAGGGTTGCCGATGCGGTTGATCCCGAAAAGGTTTACAGCGTTGCCGAGTTCGGAACGCCCAAAATCGTTTTTGAAGCGGTAAAGGTTTTGAACGGCGATACGGCAATGGATACTCTTGTTGACATCGCTCAAAGAAGCGATATCGGTGCTGTTATAAAATACGCAAAATCCATTGTAACCGAGAGCATTGTTTCCGACGGCTTGACAGTCGGAGCAAATGTCGGCGGAGAGATTGTCAAAAATCCTCTTTCCGAATATGATAAAACAAAAACCATTTTTTCGTTTTCCCGTGACGGCGGCAGGCTGTTTGCACTTGTCAGAGACAGTGCAGGTGACAGGCTCACGTTGTTCACGACCGCTCTCGATGCTTCTGCCGTGCCGTCTGCAAGAATAATTGTTGATACGGATATTTCAAGCTACCGTTTTGATGGTAACAGGGTTATTTATCTTAAATCCGATATCGGAAAAGCAAGCGGAGATGTCTTCTCATACGACGGCGAAAAGAGCACTAAGCTCTCGAATGCAGCAAACGCATTTACGCTCGAAAGCGGAGATAATATTGTTGTTTTGAAAAATTACGGCAGTATCGGCTCAACTTCAATTGCCGACCTTTATGTGTGCAATGACGGCGAAGAAAAGCAAGCGGGAAGCGGCGTATGTACGGACGATATTCTTGCTTCAAGTGACGGAACACTCGGATTTATCAGCGTAGACGAAAGCGGTGTAAGGAGCTTCAATATTTATTCGGATAATGAAGCCACCGTTGCCGCCGCGAATGTAGATAAAATATTACTGCTTGAATGATAATTGTGAAAGGATGTCGGGTATGGCTTCGGATAAAATCTTAAAAAAGACTCTTTTCGGAGGCTTTGATAAAGAAAAAGTGCTCATATATGTTGAAAAATTACAAGCGGAAATTCTTGAGCTGAAAAAAGAGCTTTCGACCAAGACGGCTGAAAGCGAAAATGCGGCAAGTCTGCTTGAAGAAAACAATCAATTGAAAAAAGAGCTTGAAGAAAAAAAGGAGGAAAACAATATGCTTTCTCAGGAAAATGATGCACTTCTTAAAGCAAATGCCGAATATGAACTGCGTATGGAAGAATTTAAGGCGAACGAAAAAGAATATCTCGATATGATTGAAGCGTGTAACGCCCAGTTTGCCGAGGTGGAGAAGCAGTTTGCGGAAATGGAAGAATTGTATAAGAACAGAGGCATGGTTGATTTCCAAACCGCATACTTAAACAGACAACCCACAAAGGCTTCCGAAGAAATTGCCGAGGTAAACGAAAAGCTCCGTGATTCTTTTTCGAGCTTTGAGGCGGTGGTAGAAAAGCTCCAAAACACCACCGATGAAGTTGAAAATGCTTTCAAGAGCTTTGAAGAGATGTTTGCAAAGGCGAATATCGAGGATATGATGTCATAATATGGCGAGGTATAACATAAATATTAGTGAGCTTGCGGAGTATTCTGATATACTCAAAGCAGGCGACGAGGTTTTACTCAGCGGCATTGTGTATACGGCGAGAGATGCCGCACATAAGCGGATTTTTTCACTTCTTGATTCGGGAGAGAAACTGCCGTTTGATTTGCATGGAGCCTGCATTTATTTTGCGGGACCGACTCCCGCCCCGAAAGGAGCCGTCATAGGGAGCTGCGGCCCTACCACCTCGGGACGAATGGATGTTTATTCACCGAGATTGCTCGATCTCGGGCTTGCCGCAATGATTGGCAAGGGCGACAGGAACGATGCGGTATATGATGCAATCGAGAGGAACGGAGCCGTGTATTTTTGTGCCGTCGGCGGAACGGGCGCACTGTGCTCGAAGCATATTGTTGCTTGCAGAGAAATTGCCTTTTTCGATCTCGGCTGTGAAAGCGTCAAGGAGCTTACCTTTAAGGACTTTCCCGTGTTCGTCGGCATTGATGCTCATCGGGGAAATCTTTTCAGACATTAACATAAATCGGACTTCAAAACGGTTACTTTAGTGTGATGGCTAAGTAACCGTTTTTATTTTACGGAGTTGCTATGGGCTTAACGGAATTTATATCATTGAGTATGGGCAGTCTGCCTGCCGCATTGTCGCTGACGGCAACATTGGCGGTTGTTTTCGTGAACGGCTGGACCGATGCACCGAATGCAATAGCATCGTGTGTTTCAACGGGATGCCTCAACATGAAAAAAGCGGTGATTCTTGCAAGTGCGGCAAACCTTGCAGGAGCTTTTACGATGCGAAAAATCGGCATCGGCGTTTCCGAAACGGTCATAAATATGGCGGATTTCGGTAATGACCCCGCCGCTTCGCTTGCGGCGCTTTGTGCAGGTATGAGTGCTGTTGTAATATGGGCTTGTGCGGCGTGGGCGTTCGGCATACCCACAAGTGAAAGTCATGCGTTGCTTGCAGGACTCTCGGGTGCAAGTGTTGCGATAAACGGTGGCTTTTCGGGAATTGATATGTCACAGCTTGCCAAGGTGTTTTACGGACTTGTTTTTTCGAGCATTCTCGGTTTTATTTGCGGTTTTGCCGTTTCAAAGCTCACGGCATTTGCGTTTACGGGTACAGAGAGAGAAAGAAGCGAACGGTTTTTCAGAGCTTCTCAAATTGCATCGAGCGGAATAATGGCATTCATGCACGGAGCACAGGATACCCAAAAATTCGCCGGTGTGCTGACTCTTGAAATGCTCATGCTCGGAAGTGAGAACACGGCAGCTTCGTGGATTTTTCCCGTTTGTGCTGTCATCATGAGTCTCGGGACTGCTCTCGGCGGCGGACGAATTATAAAAACTGTTGGCGTTGATATGGTGAAAATGTATACATATCAAGGCTTTTCGGCTGATACGGCAGGAGGTCTTTGTCTATTTCTGTCAACCGTGTTCGGCTTTCCCGTCAGCACCACGCATACCAAAACAACGGCGGTAATGGGAGTCGGTGCGGCGAAAAGTATGCACAGCGTTGATTGGAGCGTAGCGGTCGACATGGCGGCGGCATGGATATTTACATTCCCCGGCTGCGGCATTCTCGGCTGGCTGCTCTCTTGTATTTATTTGAGGGTGTTTGTATGAAAAGAAAATATGATTATACTGCCTTGCTCGAAAGGCAAGGGGCCATTGCTCTCTCTCCGACGAAAAAAGGCGTTGCAGAATCCGAAAGATGCTATATGCAGATGTGTAAAATGCTGATTTCGGATTTTTTACCGCCCGTCGCCCGAGAAGACATTGCGGCTTTATCTTACGCTTTTTACGATATTGCCGTAAAATATTTGAATTTCGGTGACGGCATGAAAAACAATTTTGATATGCTTATCCGGCTTTCTCAAAGAGCGGCAGTGAGCTGTGTCGCAAAAGAAAAAGCCTGCCGTGCTTTGACGGCAGAGCTTGAAAAAAAGTATAATGAATGTTCCGAAAAAGTGAATGAAATATGCGAAAAATCATATGCCGCCTCTAACGGCAAAACCTCAGAAACGGAAAAGCTGCAACGACTGTGCGATTCAATCGGCGAGCTTGTCAGGCTGATTCGTCTATGCGTTCTTCGGAACCTTTGAATAATGAGGAAATCGAACCTACCAAGACGGCGATAATCGTACCGGTGGCGATATCCGTAAGCAAAGGAGCCAAAACCGCTACGGTGAAAATTATTACGCTTTTAACACTTGAAAAAGCATTTTTCAGCTTTTTCCAATTTACCGCCTGCCATGTACCGACTATCAAAACAACGGCACAGGAGGGGAGCGGAGTCCTTGAAGTATATTTAGAAAGAAGCACAAACAAAACGGCTGAAATTGCAAGTCCCGTCAAGAAAGCCATTGCGGTACGCTTGAAGCGTTTGACGGGCTTTGTCGGCAAAAAAGCTCCGCAAAGAGGCGAAACAAGGATATTGAATATTCCCGAAATGGTGATGCTCGATTTTGCATCATTCAGCCGAATATAAAGAAGCTGGAGCCACAGGGCAACGCCGAAAAGAAGACCGGTAATTACGGGGTGAAAATCGGATACCGACGGCAAAGCGGGAGGGATAAGGCCGCCGACCTCGGCAATTGCGGTAGGCATATATTCGGGATTAAGAAATAAATTGAGAATAAGCGTTGCAATTAAAGCGAGAAAGGCAGGTCTTACATAAAGGCTTGCCTTTTTGAATTTTCGCGGAAAAGTTATCATTATGACCATGACGATTGTTCCGTAGAGAACGCCTCTCCAATTCGCATGAAAGCCTCTTGAAACATAGTCAATAAGCATTTTACGCACGTTCATTCCAACGGCGCCGATGCTGAAATAGGTGTTGGTCTGCATTACCGTCACCGTCAAAGCACCTGAAAGCATAAGTCCCGCAATGCAGGGTTCGGAAAGGTATTTCTTTAATTTTTCGGCAAACGGGCGTGAAATGATAAGCAGTAGGCCTGCAATGAAAACGGCAATTCCTGCGGCGGAGCTTCCCGCAGTTAAAGCGGCACAGGAGACCGTTGAAAAGCCCATATATACCGGCATAAGCGGAAAATCAAGGCTCGGCTCCGAAAGAAGAAGTACAAGCAATGCCGATATGATGCCGACGGTACACCCGACCTCGGAGCAAGCACCCATGCTGAAAGCAACGGAAAGAACCCCCGTAACAAAACCGAGAGTAGTGCCGAAGCCGTTATTTTTATTTTCGGTTATTTTTTGCAATTTTCATTCTCCGTTCGTACTTTTAACCAATATATTTTACATTAAAATCCGAAAGTATACAAGTGCTTTGTTGATATTATTTTTGTATTTTTAAACATTTTTTAGAATTGCGGTTGAAAATATCGCCCGAATGTGTTTTAATGATAACATTAGGCTTTACTAATCAATAAAAACGGAGCATACACATGAAAAATAACCGAATTAAAAAAATCGCAACATGGATAATCGTTCCTCTTATGGCGGCGATATTCGTGCTTGATATCATAACCGTCGTGTTGTGCAATCAATACTGCAAGGCGTGGCTTCCGCAAAAGGAGAGCTTCACCTGTGAATACGGCGATGACAGAATCCATTTTTTGAATACGGCAAATTCCGATGCCATGCTGCTTGAGAGTAACGGCAAATTTGCGTTGATTGATGCGGGCGAGGGGAATAATAACCCGAGACGTATGGGGGCATACAAGGGCTATGAAGAGGAAGTAACGCAGTACATCAAAAAGGTTGCCGCAGATGAAGACGGCGTTGCGAGGCTCGATTTCATTCTCGGGACGCATTGTCATTATGACCATATAGGCTCATTTCACGCCGTTATTACCGACCCGAATATAAAAATCGAGCGGGCTTATTTCAAAAAGCTGAATCCCGCAACCGATAAGGATTACGAGCTGAAACGGTGGAAAATTGACGAAACTTATGCTCAGATTATAGATGACCTTAACACTCTCGGCGTTCCGGTCATTGATGATTTACCCGATGAGGAATTTTCTTTCGGCGACTTTACGCTCAAGTTCTATAATACTGTTACTCCGTCACAGCTTGACGGTAAGGGAGAAAATGCCGCAAGTGTCGGAGTAAAGGTAACAAAGGGCGAAAAAAGTGCCTTTCTTGCCGCAGACATAACAAAATCAACGGGGCTCGAGGAGCTTCTCGGAGAGAGTATAGGTCATGCGGATTTGCTGAAAATCGGTCATCACGGCTACTTCGGTTCGTCATCGGCAAAATTCTTAAAACAGCTTTCACCCGAGGTTGCAATCGTTACGAATCAGCTCGGCAAGGTTTATCCCAACGTAAAATGGAATCTCACCATGGAAGCCAAGGTTCCTTTCTTTGCAACCTACGACAACAACGGCATTATAGCCTCATTCACGGATGATAATAAAATTGTTTTAACGAACGAAATTCATGATTATTAAACTTTTCTTAATTTCATTGTCTGTCAATTGACGGCAAGGTATTAAATATGATATCATATGTATCTACGGGCTGCAATACGGTGTTGCGGTACCGGTTACATATGAAAGATTTGGATGGATATTTAACTTATGAGTTCTACCTGTTACGATTATCTTAAAGAAAGCTACAAACGAAACGGAAACTTCACTGCGGCTATCACTTTCGGCAGTAAAACCTCCCTTTCAAAGATGATTCAGGATGTTGATTCACTTGCGGGATATATCACCTCTGTCGGAATTAAAAGCGGTGATGTCGTTACCGTGTTTTTGCCTAATGTAATTCATGCTTTTGTCGCTTTTTATGCACTGAATAAAATCGGCGTTATAGCGAATATCGTGCATCCTCTCACTTCGCCCGATGCTCTCAAAGAAAACATGGAATTTACGAAATCAAAAGCCGTTATGATTCTTGATATTCTTGCCGGAGATTACGTCGATGTTATCAATGAATCAGGCTTGCCGTGCATAATTTGTTCAAATTCCGATTATGTTTCACCGCTGATGTACCCCGTAATAAAGCTCTATGAGAAAAAGAAAAGCAACGGCTTGGAGCGTTATGCCGACAGCATTAAATACAGCACTGCTCTTGCAAAGGGTCGCAACGTAAAAACGAACGATTGTCGTGACGGAGAAAAAACCGCAGTTTATCTTCACGGCGGCGGAACCACGGGCAAAAGCAAGACGATAATGCTTTCCTCTGCGAATATCAACGCCATTGCGGATAAGCTCAAAACCTTTGATAATGTTGACCATAAGCCCGGTGCGGAATGCTCGCTCGTTGTTTTGCCGATGTTCCACGCTTTCGGTCTTGCCGTGGCAATGCATTTTCCGCTCATCAACGGCTTTACGCTGTTGCCGATGACTCAGTTTTCCGCCGAAAGTGCAAACAAGCTCATGCATAAATATAATGTTTCGTTTATTCTCGGTGTTCCCAATATGTTCAAGAAAATGTATGAGGAAAAGCATTTTGCGGGACCTCATTTGAAAAATATGCGTCTTGTTTTCTGCGGTGGAGATTTTCTTCCCGAAAGACTTGTACGTGAGTTTAACGAAAAGATTGCCGAATACGGCGGTAAGGGCAGACTTTTCAGAGGCTACGGACTTACCGAGGTCGGTTCCGTTTGCGTTGTAAACCGCTATGATGCCGTTAAGGAGGATTCCATCGGCAGGGCTCTTGACGGCGTAACTGTTGAGATATGGGACGAAATGAAAAACAGCCTGCCTGCAGGTCAAACCGGAGAGATTGTTATCAAAGGCTCTACCGTAATGCAGGGTTACTATAACGGGGATAACACCGTGAGAAACGAAGGCGTTTACATTGATAAAAACGGTGCTCGCTGGGTTCTTACGGGCGATCTCGGATATATCGACAAGGACGGCTTTGTGTTCTTTACCGGCAGAAAAAAGCGAATGATTATCATTTCCGGATATAATGTTTATCCTGCCGATATCGAAAATTCCGTGCTTACGCTGCCGTTTGTCAGCGAAGCGTGTGCGGTTCAGGGATATCATAAATCAAGACCCTGCGTAAAGCTCTGCGTTACACTCAAATATCCCATGAATCACGACGACGCAAAAGATAAAATTCAATCCTACTGCAAGAAAAATCTTGCCAAGTTCTCATGTCCGAGAAAGATTGAAATTCTCGATTCTATGCCGAGAACAAAGATGGCAAAAATAGATTTCATGGCACTCTCGGATAAATACACACCCGAAAAATGAAAAGAGGTCGGATATCGTTAAACCTCTTGCTTGCTAATAAATGATGAATCCCCTGAACTATCAACGGTTCAGGGGATTTTGGCGTGACGGGCAAATCCAATGCTCTGCGGTGAAAATCCTTTGCGGCGTTCGGGTAATAAATGCGGTTATTACCTTTGAAGAGCTGCTCTAAAACAAAGAAAAATGTTCAAGCCGTTTCTTGATTCATTGCTCGAATACGAAAAAACTGCCTCCAAAATTCAGTTTTCACATATTGCAAATTCTCAAAAAAGTGCTATAATTAAATCACAGGAACAAAACCAAGCTGACGGTGATATTGTTTCTGTTTGTAAAAATATGAACAGCACCGACAAAGGTTCAGACCTTTTGAAGAGAGCAATAGAAAACGGTGGAGATAGACTTGATGCTTTTGATTATAAAGCGTAACATTTCTGCAGAAATCGTAATTTAATAACCAAATATGTAATTTAGCCGAGTCCGTAGATTCTTGCGGATTTTGATGAGACACATAAAGGTGGATTCGGTGCATCAAGAAGCCGTGCAGAAAAGAGTTGAAAAGAAATTCAAGGGCAAAGAATCTCTGCAATCAAAATGCAAGCAATATAAACGCTCCGGATTGAATTTGTCGGTCGGAGCTTAGAGAGACTTTTTGCTTTATTCTTATTGTGTTTTATTGTAAATGCTGATATAATGATATAAATTTGATTTGCAGAAAGGAAAATTTATATGAGTAAGCAAACAAGAGCACCGAGGTCGGGAGATATTGTTGCAACCATGCAAACAACGGCGGGAGAAATCAAAATCCTGCTTTTCCCCGATGCCGCACCCAAGGCGGTTGAAAACTTTGTCAAGCATTCCGAAAACGGATACTATAACGGAATCATATTCCACCGCGTCATTCCCGATTTTATGATACAGGGCGGAGACCCCACGGGAACGGGAAGAGGCGGCGAGAGCATATGGGGCGACAGCTTTGAGGATGAATTCAGCGTTGATTATCACAACATAAGAGGCGCTCTTTCAATGGCAAATGCGGGACCGGGTACAAACGGCAGCCAGTTCTTCATTGTTCAGGCGAGCGAGGTTGATGACGGACTTCTTTCACAAATGCGTCAGCTCACCGACCGAGGCTTCCCCGAGGAATGCATCGAGGATTACGAAAATCTCGGCGGTACTCCGTGGCTCGATTTTAAGCATACTGTTTTCGGTCAGGTCATTGACGGCATGGATACCGTTGACTCAATCGCGAAAACCGAAAGAGACCGCTCCGATAAGCCGCTCAAGGATGTTGTTATCCTTTCTGTCAATATCGAAAAAATCAACTAATAAAAATGCCCGACACGGATATGCTCTGCGTCGGGCTTGTTCATTTCAAATGTGAGGTGTCGTTTGAATAAACGATTTCGGGGATTTTATCCTTTTTGAGCTTGATATGCGTAACGGAGCAGTTATATACGCTCCATTTGATGTTTACGGGTAACGAAAGTCCGAGAAATGCGGGAATGAGATAGGCGAAAAAATCATGGTGACTGACGGCGGCAATTTGAGAGCCGTCGGTTGCAAGTGAGAGAATTTTATCGACGGCGGTTTTTGCTCTGAGCATTATTTGTTCGGGTGTTTCGGGATCGGGAAGGAACAATTCACGCGAGGGAAGCACAGCCTCGGGAGCCGCTTCCTTTATCTTTTCAAAAGGAGTTGAGCTGATTTTTGTTTCTGTTTCGTTGAGCTCCGGAAGGAGGATTACGGGCTTCTTGAGCTTTTCGGCGGTAGGATGAATTGTTTGAACGGTGCGAATCAGCGTGCTTGCAAATATCATGTCAAGACTGCCGACTTCAAATCTTTGTGCAAGAGCCGAAGCCTGTGATTTTCCAAGCTCGCTCAACGGTGCATCGTCAAGAGTAAATTCGGGTGTATATTTATCACCTGAGTTTTCGCACGACTGTGCATGACGAATCAGATAAATATCCGCATTGATTTTTTTCATTTGTATCATTCCCTATGTCATATTAAATGTATTATACCAAATATTCTCCGTGTTTTCAACGCTGCTTTTTCTGCAAAAAACGATAATTTTCACAAAAAGCCTTGCAAACGAAAGCATTTTATGATATCATATCTTGCAATAGATTAAAAACGCCATGAGCGGAATCAAGTAGCGCTGCAATAAAACTTTCAGAGAGCCGTCGGCAGGTGCAAGACGGTATTTTATGCAGAGTGAATTACTCTCCGCCAGTTGCACTCCGAACACAGCTTTGAAAAGTAGGAGCCGCCGGGTCAGATCCGTTAAAATCTTAAAGTGAAATTCACTTGTCAAGGCATTTGCCGCGAGGCAGATGTAAATTGAGGTGGTACCGCGGTATATCCGCCCTCTGTAAGCAACAGCACGGAGGGCGTTTTTTTATTGCCCTGCCGAAAAAGAAAGGAAAATAAAAATGCCAATCACCGACATTCTTACAAAGAACGCGGATTTTTATCCTAACGATGTCAGTCTTGTTGAAATAAATCCAAAGCTCGAAAACAACAAAAACATGACGTGGAGAGAGTTTGCACTTACACAGGCGACCGCCTCCGAAACCTACAGAAAAGAAATTACGTGGGGCGAATTTCAAAAGAAATCAAACCGTTTTGCGAACCTTCTTCTTTCAAGGGGAATCAAAAAGGGCGACAAGGTTGCAATTCTTCTCATGAACTGCCTTGAATGGTTGCCGATATATTTCGGTATATTGCGTGCGGGAGCGGTTGCCGTTCCTCTCAATTTCAGATATACCGCCGATGAAATCGCATACTGCCTCAATAAATCCGATTCCGAATATATCGTGTTCGGTCCCGAGTTTGTCGGCAGAGTTGAAGAAATCTGTCATAAGGTAAAGCAGATAAAAATGTGGATATACGCAGGTGAGGATTGTCCCGCATACGCCGAAAGCTATGACAAGCTGGTTACGTATTGCAGCTCCAAGGCTCCCAAAATAGAAATAACCGATGACGATTACGCCGCCATTTATTTCTCGTCGGGAACTACGGGCTTCCCCAAGGCGATTCTTCATTCACACCGTGCTCTCATGCACGCCGCAAAAACAGAGCAGGCACACCACGGACAGACGAAGGATGACGTATTCCTTTGCATTCCGCCGCTTTATCATACGGGAGCAAAAATGCATTGGTTCGGCAGCTTCCTTGTCGGCGGCAAAGCGGTGCTTCTTAAAGGTACTGCTCCGAAATGGATAATAAATACCGTTTCCGAGGAAAAGTGTACCATTGTTTGGCTGCTCGTTCCGTGGGCACAGGATATCCTTGACGCGATTGATTCGGGCGAAATTGATATTTCCGAATATAATCTCGACCAATGGCGGCTCATGCACATAGGAGCACAGCCCGTTCCGCCGAGTCTCATAAAGCGTTGGAAAACGGTGTTCCCGAAGCATCTTTATGATACGAACTACGGCTTGAGCGAGTCCATAGGTCCCGGCTGTGTTCATCTCGGCGTTGAAAATATTGATAAAGTCGGTGCTATCGGCAAGGCAGGCTTCGGCTGGCAAACAATGATAGTTGATGAAAACAGACAGCCCTTGCCCGCCAACGAAGTAGGCGAGCTTGCCGTAAAGGGTGACGGCGTAATGCTTTGCTACTACAAAGATGAAGAAGCGACCGACGAGGTTTTGAGCGACGGCTGGCTGTTTACGGGAGATATGGCAATGCAGGATGATGACGGCTTTATTTATCTTGTTGACAGAAAGAAGGATGTCATTATCTCGGGCGGTGAAAATATTTATCCCGTTCAGATTGAAAATTTCCTGCGTCGTAACGATGCAATAAACGATGTTGCGGTAATAGGCTTGCCCGACAGACGCCTCGGTGAAATATCGGCGGCAATAATTCAGGTAAAGGACGGCGTTACGCTTACCGAGGAGGAGGTCAATGACTTCTGTCTTGATTTGCCGAGATACAAACGTCCGAGAAAGATTATATTTGCCGATGTTCCGAGAAATCCGACAGGCAAAATTGAAAAGCCCCTGCTTCGCAAACGCTACAGTGCAGATGGTCTTGTAGCAAAAGAAAACGAGATAACGGAAGGAAGATAACATATGAAAAAGCTAATGCTCGGCAATGCCGCAGTTGCCCGAGGTGCTTATGAGGCGGGCGTAAGAGTGGTTTCATCTTACCCCGGAACTCCGAGTACCGAAATAACCGAATCCATGGTTGAATATGAGGATGTCTATGTTGAATGGGCACCCAATGAAAAGGTTGCCGCCGAAACGGCTATAGGTGCCTCCATTGCGGGCGGCAGAGCGATGAGCTGTATGAAGCATGTAGGACTCAACGTTATGGCTGATCCCGTCTTTACCGTCAGTTATATCGGTGCAAATGCAGGACTTGTATTCTGCGTTGCGGATGATCCCGGAATGCACTCATCTCAGAACGAGCAGGATTCACGCCATTACGCAAAGGCGGCGAAAATTCCCATGCTCGAACCGTCGGATTCAGCCGAATGCCGCGATTTTACAAAGCTGGCGTTTTCACTCAGCGAGGAATACGATACTCCCGTGTTCATAAGACTTTCAACAAGAGTCTCCCATTCTCAGAGCCTTGTTGAGTTGCACGACCCTGAAAATGTCGAGCTTAAACCTTATGTTAAAAATATTGCAAAGAATGTCATGATGCCCGCAAACGCAATAGGCCGTCATGTTGTCGTTGAGGAAAGAACGAAAAAGCTCGAAGAATATGCACAAAGCTGTGAAATTAACAAAACAGAGGATAACAACAGCAAAATCGGCGTTATCACATCGGGAATTTCCTATGTTTACGCAAAGGATGCTCTCGGCGATAAGGTAAATTATCTCAAGCTCGGCATGGTTTATCCTCTCCCCGAAAAGCTCATAAAGGATTTTGCCGACAGCGTAGAAACACTCTATGTTATCGAGGAACTTGACGGCTTTATCGAAGAATACGTTAAGGCTCTCGGAATAGAGATAAAGGGCAAGGATTGCTTTACTCTGCTCGGTGAATACAGCCAGAGCATGATATCCAAAGTCGTTCTCGGCGAGGACTGCGAAGCAAGCGAGGCTCTGCCGCTTCCCAAGAGACCTCCCGTTATGTGTGCAGGCTGTCCCCACCGCGGAACATTCTACGTGCTTTCAAAACTCGGCGTTACCGTTTCGGGCGATATCGGTTGCTACACTCTCGGCGCCGTCGCTCCGCTTTCAAGCGTTGATACCACCATTTGCATGGGTGCTTCCGTAAGTGCGGCACACGGAATGGTCAAGGCAAGAGGAAAGGAATTTTCAAAACAGCTTGTCTCCGTTATCGGTGATTCAACATTTATACATTCGGGAATTACGGGACTTATTGACATCGTATATAATAAAGGAAACAACACCGTTATTATTCTTGATAACTCCATAACCGGCATGACGGGTCATCAGGATAACCCGACCACCGGACTTACAATTCGCAAGGAAAAGACCGTTCAGGTTGACCTTGAAGCTCTTTGCCGTTCCGTCGGCGTTCGCAGAGTCAGAGTGGAAGATCCTTTTGATATCAAGGGATTTGAAGCGGCGGTTAAAGAGGAGCTTGCGGCAGATGAACCGTCCGTAATAATCGCACAAAGACCCTGTGCTTTGCTCAAAACCGTGAAATATTCGGGCCATTGCACAATTGATGCCGATAAATGCCGTAAATGCAAAAAGTGCATGAAGCTCGGTTGTCCCGCAATTTCCGTTGAAAATTCAACCGTTAAAATTGATGCGAATCAATGCAACGGCTGCGGACTTTGCATCGGTGTCTGCCCGTTTGAGGCTATCGTCAAGGAGGCTGAATGATATGAGCATGACAAAAAATATTATGATAGTCGGTGTCGGCGGACAGGGAACGCTCCTTGCGAGCCGTATTCTCGGCAATGCCGTTATCAGCGAGGGCTATGATGTCAAGGTCTCCGAGGTTCACGGAATGAGCCAAAGAGGAGGCAGTGTCGTAACCTATGTTAAATACGGCGAAAAGGTTTTTTCTCCCATAATCGACAAGGGAGAAGCGGATATCATCCTTGCTTTTGAAAGACTTGAAGCCGCAAGAGCACTTCCGTATCTTAAAAAGGACGGAAAAATAATTCTCAACGACCGTGCGATAGCTCCCATGCCCGTAATTACGGGGGCGGCGGAATATCCCCAAAATGTTGTTGATGAGCTTTCCGAAAAGGCTGACGTTATTGCAATTGATGCTCTTTCGCTCAGTCTTGAAGCAGGTTCGTCAAAGGCGGTCAATGTTGTGCTTATAGGCGTGCTTGCACGAAGCAGCGACATTCCCAAGGAAGTTTGGATTGAAACGATAAAGAATACCGTTCCGCAAAAGTTTTTGGAGCTTAATCTCAAAGCGTTTGAACTCGGTTATGCTTGCGGGTGCTGATATCGGAGGAAATGGTATGACTGAAAAAAATACCGTTGCGAAAAAAGCCTTGATAATCGCATATGTCCTTGCGGCAATTCTTCTTTTTGCCGCGGTGCTTGCGATACCGCAGTCGAGAGCCGTGTTCAAGGAGCTTTCGGGTAAGCATCCGCACATCATGGGATTTGCAAAATTTGCTCTGCTTGCCACGGCAGGTGAGCTCATTGCGGCGTACATAGCAAGCGGAACTCCGAGCGTTCCCGTTAAAGTCATTTGGCGATTTGTGATATGGGGATTTATCGGAGTGTGGATAACCTTTATGATGAAGGTATATTCCTCTGCGGCGGGTCAAATGATGGCAAGCGGTCTTTTGCCCGGAGGCGAAAACGGATTTTTGAAAGCACTGTATACAAGCGTTTTGATGAATACTTCATTCGGACCGACCTTTATGGCTGTTCACAAGTGCAGCGATAAGTGGCTTGAGCTTCGCAGTGCAAAGAAGGATTCGTCACTTAAAAGCGTTGTCGGTTCGGTGGATTGGTCGGCATTCGTCGGCTTCACGCTGTTCAAAACAGTTCCGCTGTTCTGGATACCCGCACACACCGTCACCTTTTTGCTCCCGAGCGAATATCAGGTTATGATGGCGGCGGCACTTTCCGTGGCTCTCGGAATTTTCCTGAGCCTCGGCAACAGAAAGAAGAAATCCAAGGAGAAATAAATATGGCAATGAAAAAACCCGAAATTGAAGCAATGCCCCGTGAGGAGCTTAAAAAGCTCCAAAGCGAACGGCTGGTATGGCAGGTCAAAAGAATGTATGAGCGGGTGGAATGCTTCCGCAACAGAATGGACGAAAAGGGCTTAAAGCCCGAGGATATACACGGCATCGAGGATCTCTCAAAGCTCCCGTTCTCATACAAAAAGGATTTGCGTGATTATTATCCGTACGGACTTTTTGCCGAACCGATGGAAAATATCGTGCGTGTACACGCTTCAAGCGGCACGACGGGCAAAAGAATAGTCGTCGGTTATACAAAAAATGACCTTGATATGTGGGCTGAATGCGTTGCAAGAATGCTCAACGCCGTTGGTCTCGGCAAGGGAGATATATTACAGGTTTCGTTCGGATACGGTCTGTTTACCGGCGGCTTCGGACTTCATGCGGGTGCCGAAAAAATCGGTGCAACCGTTATCCCGATGTCCTCGGGCAATACCTCGCTTCAAATTCAAACCCTGATTGATTTCAAAGCAACCGCCATTTGCTGTACACCGTCCTACGCCATGTATCTTGCCGAAGAAGCGGAAAGGCTCGGCGTTACAAACGAGCTTTCTCTTAAAGTGGGTATTTTCGGTGCAGAGCCGTGGAGCGAAAATATGCGTCGTGAAATCGAAGCAAAGCTCAATATCAAGGCGTATGATATTTACGGTCTGTCCGAAATTCTCGGCCCCGGCGTATCCTGCGAATGCGATTGTCAAAAGGGCATGCACGTTTGGGAGGATAATTTCATAGTGGAAATTATCGACCCCGAAACGGGAGAACAGCTTCCCGAGGGCAGTACGGGCGAATTGGTTTTCACAACCATAACCAAAGAGGGCTTCCCCGTAATTCGTTACAGAACAAGGGATATCTGCTCCCTCAATTATGAAAAATGCGAATGCGGCAGAACTCATGTAAGAATGAATAAGCCGAGCGGCAGAAGCGATGATATGCTTATAATCAGAGGCGTAAACGTATTCCCGTCACAGATTGAAGGCGTTCTGCTTGAATACAATAACGGTGAAATTACGCCGAATTATGTCATTACCATCGACAGAGTTAATAATACAGACACCTTTGACCTTGATGTTGAAATGAGCGAGAGTATGTTCTCCGATGATATTAAGAGTATTTCAGCCGTTGAAAAGAGTATAACGGAAAAGCTCCGCTCTGTTCTCGGTCTCGGCGTTAGAGTTCACCTTGTCAACCCGAAGTCAATCGCAAGAAGCGAGGGCAAAGCCAAGCGGGTTATAGATAAGCGTAAAATTTGACAGGAGGGAATACAATGTTAGCAAAACAGATTTCGGTTTTTCTTGAAAATAAGCCCGGCAGACTTTCCGAGGCTGCCGAGGTGCTTGCACGCAACGGCATTGATATTTCGGCACTTTCTCTTGCCGATACCGATGAATACGGTGTTCTCAGAATGATTGTCAGCGACCCTGATAAGGCGAAGCAGGCATTGCGTGATTCAGGAGTTATATGCAAGGTTACGCAGGTTCTCGTTGTCGCTATTGAGGATGCTCCGGGCGGATTTTCAAATTCGCTTCGAGTTTTGACGGATAACGGCATCGAGGTCAAATATATGTATGCCTGCGTTTCAAGAGAAATAGGCAAGGCGATTATGGTCGTCAGCGTTTCAAACCCCGAGGAAGCCGATAAGCTCATCTGCAATACCGAAAGCGGAAACGTTGACCCCACTCTCATTTACAGAATATAAGCAAAATATAATATTAAAAAACAAGCGGGCATCCTTGCGGGTGCTCGCTTGTAAATCATTTAAGGCAATTTTTATCAAAGGACGGGTTGAAAGCGTAAAAGTTTTTGGAATTCAATTTATCCGTCGCAAGTCTTAAGCCCTCGCCGAAACGCTGGAAATGCACGATTTCTCTTGCCCTGAGGAATTTAATTACATCCCGAACGTCGGGGTCATCAACAAGGCGAAGAATATTATCGTAAGTCTTTCTGGCTTTCTGTTCCGCCGCAAGGTCTTCCGTCAAATCGCTTATTGTGTCGCCGGTACTCTGCATATATGCCGCCGTGAACGGTACTCCTGCCGCCGATGACGGATAAACTCCCGCCGTGTGGTCAACAAAATATGCGTCAAAGCCCGACTTCTTGATTTCATCCTCACTGAGATTTTTTGTCAATTGATAAACTATCGCACCTATCATCTCAAGATGCCCCAGCTCCTCCGTGCCCAGAGAAGCATCGGAAATGTTCCACAAGGAAAAATCGGCTGAAAATGCTG
>CAZPMK010000013.1:0-50851 GCA_964587915.1 uncultured Clostridium sp. | reverse complement strand
ATATATAATATAAAAAATTTCTGCGATAAAGGGGCGAATATCATGGAGAAATGTTTTTCCGTCATTCTTTCCGAGCTGCGTAAGGAGCAGGGCTTGAGCCAAAAGGAAGCGGCTGAAAATCTCGGAATTTCTCAGGCCTTGCTTTCGCACTACGAAAAGGGAATAAGAGAGTGCGGACACAGCTTTTTGATAAAGGTTGCCGATTTTTACGGAGTGACCTGCGATTATCTTCTCGGAAGAAGCGAGGTCAAGAACGGCAATAAGGAGCTGACGTTGCAAAGCGAGGATGAGCAGGATGAAAAAGCGGGTATTCGCACGGCGTACAAGGCGGCACGAATACTAAAGGATATGCTCATGCACGATGCCGAAGCGGGATTCGATTTTGAGAATTTGATAACGCTCGAGCTTTACAGGGTGATACTTCTCGAAGCTCATGCGGGCAGATTGCCTAAAAATTGGGCGGGCAGAGCCTATACGGACGGCGGCGTGTGCTATAATTCGCTGTTTTCGGATGTCATTGAAAAGACCACCGAAGAATATATTAAACCGCAAAACGCAAAAGAGCCGATGGACGAAAAGCCTGCCCCGAAATCCTTGGAAACAACGGTGAAAAGGGCAGAGGAGCTTGTGTTGCGGTATTTTGCGGAGCGTATTCCGCCTATTCCGTATGAATTTGTAAAATAGTAAAACAATACCAAAGGGACTGTATCGGGCTTTGCCCAACGCAGTCCCTTATTTCATTAAAGAGATTGATAGAGCTTGATATATTCTCTTGCGGAGCGACCCCAGCTGTTGTCACATTTAAGAGCACGGACGACAAGGGTGTTCCAATATTTTTTATCGGAATATGCACCGAGAGCACGCCTTATCGCATCGAGCATATCATAAGCATCGTAGCTCTTGAACGTGAAGCCGTTGCCCTTTCCGTCGCCGCTGTCGGTAATGGTGTCCTTGAGACCGCCCGTTTCTCTGACGATGGGGATACTGCCGTAACGCAGGGCGACCATCTGAGAAAGTCCGCACGGCTCGCTCTTTGAGGGCATGAGGAACATATCACTGCCTGCATAAATCTTTCTTGCCAAATCGGGAACAAAGCCGATACGAACGCCGACCTTGTCGGGGAAAGCGGCGGCAAGCTCCTTGAAGAAGGATTCATATTCCCAATCGCCCGAGCCGAGAACGACAAGCTGCATATCGGTTGAAGCGACAAGCTCCCACATTACACGCTTAACCAAATCGAAGCCCTTGTGAGCAACGAGACGGGAGACGATGCCGAGAACGGGAGTATCCGCCTTGACGGGCAGACCGAAAATCTCCTGAAGAGCGGACTTGTTCGCCGCCTTGTTTTCGGGTGCCTTTGCCGAGTAATTGCAGAAAATATCGGGGTCCTTTTCGGGGTCATAGCCTGCGGTGTCAATGCCGTTGAGTATGCCGCTGAGCTTATAGCTTCTTTCAAGAAGAATGGGATGAAGTCCGTGGCTGAACCACGGGTCAAGAATTTCGCCGGCATAGGTGTTGCTTACGGTAGTAACACGGTCCGCACACTCAATTCCGCCCTTCATCAGGTTGATGCAGTCGCCGAATTCAAGAAGAGAAGCGTGCTCCTCACCGAGACCGAAAACGTCACCGAGAATATCTCTGCCGTACATTCCCTGATACTGTATGTTGTGAATGGTGAATACGGTTTTGATTCCCGCATAGCCCTCTCTGCACGCATACATTGTTGAATAATATACGGGAACGAGAGCGGACTGCCAGTCGTTGCAATGAATGACGTCGGGCTTGAAATCGAGATAGGGCAGGGCTTCAAGAACGGCTCTCGAGAAGAAAGCGAATCTTTCTCCGTCATCGTAGTGACCGTAGAGCGTATCACGCTTGAAATAATATTCGTTGTCAAGCAGATAATAGGTAACACCCTTTGACTTTGCCTCAAAAATTCCGCAATACTGCCTGCGCCATGAGACAGGAACCATAATGCTTGTGATGAACCTCATCGAGGCTCTCATTTCATTGCTTACACAGCCATAAAGAGGCATGATGACTCTGCACGGGGTTTTACGCCTTGTGAGCGCTCCGGGCAATGAGCCTGCAACATCGGCAAGTCCGCCGCTTGCGGCAAAGGGCAGAGCCTCACTTGAAACATAGAGAACTTTCATTTTGTTTCTTCCTTTCGCTGCGTTATTCAAAAATAACAGTTGTATAATAAGAATCCATATATTTTACCACGCCCACGCCGACTTCGGTTATATCCGCACTCATCGAACTGCCGTTTGCAGAATTTGCGATATCGTCATAAAGAGCCGCACCGCCGTAGGTAGTTTTGTATTCGTAGACCTTTCCCGAGGCGGCAGAGGAGCCGTATACATCGGGTCTTGCGGCGGATTTGCTCTTTGCTCTCGCCATGCCCTTGAGCTTGGTGGAATCGGAGAGCGGTTCAAGTCCCGCCGCCGTGCGGTCTGCGTTTATTGCGGAAACAATGGACTGAGCAAGTGCATCGTCACGCACCACGCCGCCTGAATCGTCCGACGCTTCATTTTCGGAAGCTGTGCCCGGCTCGACATTTTCGCTCCAGATATCGGGCTTTTCGGTGGGCGGAGTATCAAGGGTGACAAGCTCGGTGATAACATTTCCGTCCTTGTCCTTTTTGGGTCTGTGGAAAACGGAATCGGTGACAACCTGATACTCGGTTTTCTGCACGTATTCCGTAGTCGCCGGCAGAGTGGTGGTACTGTCTGCGGGTACGGTATACCTGATAACCTTTGTTACGGGCTGACCGTTTTCGTCAACGAGCTTCTTGCCGTTTTCATCGGTTTCGTATTCGTATTCGGTCATCTCAACATAGCCTATCGTTGCTTCCGTGGTAACGGGCTTCGTTGTGGGATAGATATAATGAGAGGATACCTTGGGGCGTGAGTAAACGGAAAACACGGTATAATAGGTTATATCGCCGTTTTCCTGCGTTTGACTTTCAACCACGATGGCGGTTTCCGTTACCGTCTCGAGAGCCGTAGTCTTTTCCTCCCTCTCAAACACGCCCGATTCAACTAAAATGACGGTGAGCAGGAGTATCAGCGCCAGAGCAACAATGACGCCTGTGATAATATTCTGCGTTTGCTTTGAGTTTTTCAGAGCCATTGGAATCACACTTTCTCAGATAACGATGCCCTTGCCGATATAAACGGGGAACGTGGGAGCTCCGCAGAGCGTTCTGCCCGATTTAACAACAACGGTTTTATCTGCAATAACACTTTCAAGTCTTGAGCCCTCGCCGATGTAGGTATCCTGCATGACGATGGAATTTTTAACGACCGCACCCTTTGCAACGGTTACGCCTCTGAACAGAATGCTGTTTTCAACCGTACCGTCAATGCGGCAGCCGTCCGCTATGAGGGAGTTTGAAACCTTGGCACTTATGCCGTATATGGCGGGGATTTGGTCTCTGACCTTGGTGAAAACGGGTCTGTCGGGAGTGAAAAGAGCCTTTCTGTTTTCGAGCTTGAGAAGCTCCAGACTGATTTCATAATAGCTACGCAGAGATTCGAGAACTCTTACGAAGCCCTTGTGCTCATAGCCGTGAATGTTGAGCAGGTTAATGTTTTGGGGCAGGATAGCCTCAAAATCCTCCTTGCCGTTGCTTCTTGCCTCATGCAGGAAGCGTTCAAGCAGGGTGCGTCTTATGAGCATTGTTTTAATGGAATAATTAACGCTGCCGCTGTAGCAGTCAACAAGTGAATCGCCGATTATTCTGCCGCTGTCATCTACGGTAAATTCCGTTGCGTTCTTGATTTTCGGCGGAATGCCCTTTGCATAAGCTACGGTGATATCGGCATTGCTTGCAAGATGCTCGCTGAGCATATCCTCATAATCTATCGAGCATACAACATTGCAGTCGGTGAGCAGAACGAACTCCTTGTCGGAGCGGCTTATATAGTCAATGCTGCCGTAAAGAGCATCGAGCTTGCCTCTGAATATACCCGATTCGGGGGTGTTGAACGGCGGGAGCAGAGTCATGCCCTCTCTTTTTCTCGAAAGGTCCCACGGCTTGCCCGTGCCGATATGATCCATCAGCGAGCGGTAATTGCTTTTTGTGATAACGCCGACCTTTGTTATGCCTGCGTTGACCATGTTGGAAAGAGGAAAATCTATGAGACGGTAACGACCCGCAAAGGGCACGGAGCCCATTGTACGCAGAGCCGTAAGCTCGGGAAGCACCTCATCATAAGCATTTGAAAAGATTATGCCGAGTACGTTATTTGCCGCCATTATTCAGCACCTCCTATATCTGTGTCCGCCATTGCCTTGGGTTCAACCTTTGCGCCCTTGCCGATATGAACTCCGCTGCCTACCACGGCAACACCCCAATCGGAGATGTTCGCCATGTTCTCGGGCTTTTCGCCTATCTGAGCGTTCTCGTCAATGACGGCGTTTTCGGCAACGATTGAATAGTGAACCTTTGCACCCTTTTTGATAACCGTGCCGGGCATGACTATGGAATATCTGACCTCTGCACCCTCCTCAACAGTTACGTTTGCGAACAGAACGGAGAAATCTATCGAGCCGTTTATTTCACAGCCCTCGGTTATCATCGAGTTTTCAACCTGAGCCGATTCGCCTATATAGTGTGTGGGAGCGGCGGGAGATCTCGAATAAATCTTCCAGCTGTCATCATCAAGATCAAGGTCAACCTTGGGATTGAGCAGGTCAAGGTTTGCATCCCACAGGCTGTCTATGGTGCCGACATCCTTCCAATAGCCGTCGAACTGATAAGCAAACAGCCTCTCGCCGTTGTTGTGCATTGCGGGAATGAGGTCGTGTCCGAAATCGTTGCTTGAAGCGGGATTTTCTTCATCCTCGATAAGATATTTTTTGAGCTTTTTCCAATCGAAAACATAAACACCCATGGATGCCTTGTTGCTTCTGGGATTTTTCGGCTTTTCTTCAAATTCCTTTATGGAGCCGTCATCGTTGACTATCATCAGACCGAAACGGCTTGCCTCCTCCCACGGAACCTCAAGCATTGCAATGGTGCACGCCGCATTCTGCTTTTTGTGGAAGTCAATCATCTTGGAATAATCCATCTTGTAGATGTGGTCGCCCGAAAGGATAAGCACGTATTCGGGGTCGTATCTCTCGATGAAATTGATGTTTTGATAAATTGCGTTTGCCGTGCCCTTGTACCATTCCGTGCCCTTTATCTGCTGATAGGGTGAAAGAATGTGAACGCCGCCGTTGGCACGGTCGAGATCCCACGGCTGACCGTTGCCGATATAGTCGTTCAATTCGAGCGGCTGATACTGCGTGAGAACACCGACGGTGTAAATGCCGGAGTTGACACAGTTGGAAAGAGGAAAGTCAATTATGCGGTATTTTCCGCCGTAGGGAACTGCGGGCTTGGCTATTTTTTTGGTGAGAATACCAAGGCGGCTGCCCTGACCGCCCGCAAGCAGCATAGCTATGCATTCGGGTTTGATTGCCATACGGATTCCTCCTTATTTATCTTTTTTGCGTGAAGTATTTTTTATATACATACAGCTAAGGCCCTCTACGTCAAGCTCTATGCTGTATTCGTATCCGTGCATCGGTTTTTTCTTTGCTCTGACCGAGCTCGAGGTGCTTTCACCCTTTCCGCCGTATTCGGGAGAGGCGGAGGAGAAAACAACTCTGTATGTTCCCGCTTTGGGAACGCCTATTCGGTATTTTTGCCTTGTAACGCTTGTAAAGTTGCACAGTGCTATCAGCTCATTGCCCGATTTGTCGCGGCGAATGTATGAAACGACGGAGTTTGAGCTGTCATCGCTGACTATCCAGTTGAAGCCCTCCCAGCTGTAGTCTATCTCCCACAAAGGAGCGTTGGCAAGATAGAATTTGTTGAGTGCGGCAACATAATTTTTGAGCTTGCGGTGAGCATCGTAGTCGAGCAGAAGCCAATCGAGCTGCTGCTTGTAATTCCATTCGATGAACTGACCGAATTCGCTGCCCATGAACAACAGCTTTTTGCCGGGGTGCGACATCATATATCCGAGGAACGAGCGGACACCCGCAAATTTTTCTTCATATGTGCCGGGCATTTTGTTTATCAGGGAGCATTTTCCGTGGACAACCTCATCATGCGATATCGGAAGCACGAAATTCTCCGAAAATGCGTAGAAGAACGAGAAGGTCAGACAGTCGTGATTGAATTTTCTTGCAAGACCGTCAAGGGAGAAGTAACGCAGGCAGTCATTCATCCAGCCCATGTTCCATTTGAAATTAAAGCCGAGACCGCCGAGATAGGTCGGACGGGAAACCATGGGCCATGCCGTGCTTTCCTCCGCCGTCATGAGAACGTCACCGTGCTCTCTGAATACGGCTTCGTTGAGCTTTTTGAGGAATGCCACCGCCTCTAAGTTTTCTCTGCCGCCGTGACAGTTGGGAATCCAGCCGCCGTCGTCTCTGCCGTAATCGAGATAGAGCATTGACGCAACGGCATCAACACGCAGACCGTCAATATGATATTCGTTTATCCAGAACATTGCACTTGATACAAGGAAGCTCTGAACCTCGGGCTTGCCGTAGTCGAACACTCGAGTGCCCCATTGAAGATGCTCACCCTTACGCGGGTCGGCATATTCGTAGCAGGCACCGCCGTCAAATTCGTAAAGTCCGTATGCATCCTTCGGAAAATGGGCGGGGACCCAATCGAGTATAACGCCGATTCCGGCACGGTGGGCGGTATTTACGAAATAGGCAAAGTCCTCGGGAGAGCCGTAACGGGAGGTGGGTGCAAAATAGCCCGTGACCTGATATCCCCATGAGCCGTCAAAGGGATATTCCATTATCGGAAGAAGCTCTATGTGAGTATATCCCATTTCCTTGACATAGGGAACGAGCCTGTCGGCAAGCTCACGGTAGGAGAGCGGATTTCCGTCATCATATAACTGCCAAGAGCCTGCGTGGACTTCATATATATTTATCGGAGAAGAATATACATCGGTATTCTTGCGTTTTCTCAGCCAGCCTTTATCGGACCAATCGAATTTAAGCTCGCCGTAGTATTTGGAGGCGGTGCCGGGTCTTGTTTCGCAATGGAACGCATAGGGGTCGCTTTTGTAAAGCTCCCTGCCGTCCTCGGTACGCAAAACGAATTTATAGGCATCGTAGCGTTTGACTCCCTCGATGAAGCATTCCCATACGCCGTTGCTGATTTTTGACATCGGTGCGACATTCGGTTCCCAATTGTTGAAATCACCGGCAACGCCTGCCCATTTGACATTCGGTGCCCATACTCTGAAATATACGCCGCCGTCTGCAGGGTGTGCTCCGAGATATTCATACGCTTTAGCGTTCGTGCCTTCATGAAAGAGGTAGAGGGGAAGATTATCCTTTGCCATTGCGTGCAAGCCTCCTTTCTATAATTAAGATAATTATAACAAGTGTCTCCCGTTTTTTCAAGAGAAATACATATAAAATCTCTTTTTATACAATTTGACTGTTCCGAAAATCGCTCAAAAAGTTACAATCCTGTCATCAAGATTGACAAAACATAAATTATTTGATAAAATTTAGTTGGTATAATCTGATGAAGGAGAGCAGAAAAATGATTAGTTCGGATAATCTGTGCATGAGCTGTATGCGTGAAATCGGCGACGAAAAGATATGCCCGTACTGCGGCTATCACGTTGATTCCGCCCAGATATCTCCCTATCTGCCCGTCAGAACGGTAGTTGCAAACCGTTATCTTGTGGGCAAAATGCTCGAGTACAACGGTGAGGGTGCAACCTATATCGGCTGGGACCTTACCGAAAAAAAGGCTGTAAAGATCAGGGAGTTTATCCCCGATTCATTTACGATAAGAACCACTGCCAATCTTGACCTTCAGGTGATGCACGGAAGTGAAGAAATATTCAATGAGCTGCGCAGGAGCTTTGAGGAGCTTTGGATGAAGCTGGCACGGCTCAGGGGTCTTTCGGCTCTCATAAGCGTAAATGAGGTGGTTGAGGATTACAACACCTCCTATGCGATATTTGATCACTTTGAGGGGATATCCCTGCGTGATTTTCTTTTGAGAAATAAGCTCGGCTATGTTTCGTGGGAAAAGGCAAGACAGCTTCTAATGCCTCTGCTTTCAACTCTCGGCACTCTGCATTCCGCCGGCATAATTCACAGGGGAATTTCGCCCTCAACGCTCATAATCGGCGTGGACGGCAAAATCAAAATAACGGGCTTTTGCATAAGCGCCGCAAGAAATGCGAGGAGCGACATAAACAGTCAGCTTTTCGACGGCTATGCGGCGATAGAACAGTACGGCTTTGACGGCGGTCAGGGAACATGGACGGATATTTACGCCTTTGCCGCCGTGCTTTACAGAACGCTCATAGGCAGTGACCCGATAAGTGCGAAGGAGCGTATGACGAACGACAGGCTGATGGTTCCCGGCAAATTCGCCGAGGCACTTCCCGCTTATGTCATCAACGGCTTGATAAATGCCTTGCAGATATTGCCCGAGGACAGAACGAGAACCGTTGAACAGCTCAGAGCGGAGCTTTCCGCTTCTCCCGTTGCAACGGCGGTAAGCGGTCAGCATCAGCGACCGAACGCACCGCAGAATCCGCCCCGTCCCCGTACCGAGGCAGCCGCTCCCGTAAAAAAAGCGGTTCCTCCCGCAGAAAAAACGGCGGCAAAGAAAAAGAACGGCAGTGCGGCATCCACCGTTATCGTTACGGCGGTGCTGTGTGTTGTCGTGGGTCTTGCAATATTCATCATCCTTGCGTTTACGGCGTTCAAGGACAGCTTCAACTTTAATTTTTCACATGAAGATAATCCGGTCAGCATAACGCAAACTCAGGCAGAGCCGATTGCCGTGCCCGATTTTCTGTCAAAGAGTGCAATAGACGTGCTTGTGAATCCTGTTTTCACGCAAAAATTCAAGCTGGTTTCGGAAGAGGTGTATGACGATACCGTGCCCGAGGGATATATCATCAGGCAGAGCATCAAAGCCGATACACTTGTCCGCCCCGGAACGGAGATAATACTGTATGTCAGCAAGGGCAAACAGCAGATAGTTCTTCCGAATGTTAAGGGCTATGACTACGAGGAGGCGGAAAAACGCCTTACCGAGCTTGGCTTTGAATGTGTTAAAAAAGAATTCAGCGAGGGCAGCTATCGCAACAACGAAATAGTTTCCATGGCACCGCTTGCGGAGCAGGCATACGATGTGGGAACAACGGTTTACCTGAGCGTATACGTTGAGCCGACTCAGCCGGAAACGAACGAATACGGGGAGCTTATCACGAATACCGAGACGATTCCCGAATTACAGCCGTGACCATAGCCGCCTTTTCTCAGGCGGCTTTTTCGGTTTAAGAAAGATAATGAAATGACAGATATTTATCCGAAATACTATAAAAAATTCCGTTGCATTGCGGACAAATGCCCCGACACCTGCTGTGCCGGCTGGGAAGTGGTCGTTGATGCGGCAAGCGAGGAGCTTTACCGAAAAAACACCTCTCCGACGGGCGAAAAGCTCAGGCAGGTAATGGTGACGGACGGGGACGGCGATACGGTTTTTCGCTCCGAAAACGGGCGGTGTCCGTTCCTGATGAAAAGCGGTCTTTGTGAGCTTTACATACAGCTCGGCGAGGAGTCGCTGTGCAACACCTGCAAGAGATTTCCGAGATTCGAGTGTGTTCTCGGCTCAAGGCGTGAAACGGGACTTTCGGTTTCCTGCCCCGAGGCGGCAAGGCTGATATTCGAGGATGAAACACCTGCGGAATTTGAAATTTGCGAATCCTCCGAATTGCCCGAGCCGAATTGCATAGACCCGACGGTATATTATACCTTGCTGAAAACGCAAAAAACGGCGATAGATATACTCTCCGACGAAAAATTTTCGATTTGCGAACGGATTGAAAAATTCCTCTTGCTCTGTTCGCAAGTGCAGGCACAGCTTGATTTCCGCCGAGAGGAGCAGGTAAAAACGCCGTGCAAGCCCGAATATTCCGCAAAAAAGTGCGTTGAAAAAATCTTTTCCGATTTGCATTCTCTGGAGCGGCTCGATTCCGAATGGGATAAGGCGTTGACTGCGGGAAGCGGCGTTCGGTCGGAGGCGGTACGGGAAATGCTTTGCGGAAAATATGACGGCGAATACGAAAGACTGTTGATATATCTTGTTTTTCGCTATTTTATGACAGCCGCCTTTGACGGCAAATTGCTGATAAAAGCGAAGCTGTTTGCCGCTGTGTTCATTGCCGCGGTGCATATTCAGGCAGGGCTTGAATGCAAAACAAAGGAGCAGCGGGTGAGGGTCATTCAAAAATTTTCAAAGGAGACAGAGCATTCCGCCGAAAATCTCGAACGCCTTTGCACGCTTGCAAAAAACAGCAGATACTACAGCTTAACCAATCTCATAAATATACTTAATATTCCGGAGGTAGAAAATGGATTACTGTAAATACGTAAACACAAAGCAGGGAAGCAGCTCCGTACACAGATTTTCTAACGGAAATACGCTTCCGCTCGTTCAGCTTCCGTTTGGAATGACGGCATTTGCTCCGCAGACAAGCGACAACATCAGCTGGTATTATCATCCGTCAAACCGCAGTCTCGAGGGCGTAAGGCTCACACATCAGCCGTCACCGTGGATAGCCGATTACGGTGCTTTCGTGTTCATGCCGCAGAAAAAGCCGATATCGGTAAATCAGGGCAGGCGTTGGTCGGGCTACAGACCCGAGGAGGCAGAGCTGACACCGTATTCCATGAAGCTGAGATTTTTGCGTTCCTGCTGTGATTTTGAGCTTTCACCGAGCGAAAGAGGAGCAATAATAAGGCTGAGCTTTGATGAGGATGCAGAGAATTATTTTTCCGTTCTGCCCGTCAGAGGCGAATACGGCTATGAATATGACGAAAAGAGCGGTGTTCTGACCGCTTATACAGACTTTAAAATGAGCGGAGAAGCAAAGAATTTCCGCACATATCTTGCGATGCTTATTCCCAAGGATGCCGTTGAAAGCGTTTGCTTCAGCCGTGAAGAAAACGGTGAGGAAATATTCTCAACGGGAAACAAATCCTCTGGCAACGGCATGGCGATACATTTGAAGTTGAAGAAAAAGAGCTTTGAAATCAAGCTGGCGACTTCATATATCGGTACGGAGCAGGCGATGCTCAATCTGAAGCGTGAGCTTGACGGCGAGAGCCTTGACAGCCTTAAAGAGACTGCACGGGAGCGTTGGGAGGAGTGTCTTTCCCGTCTTACCATAGAATCCGACGACGAAAAACAGCTCAAGACCTTTTACTCCTGCATATACAGAGCGTTTCTTTATCCGCACCGTTGCTACGAATACGATGCAAACGGCAAGGCGGTACACTATTCACCGCACAACGGCGATGTCCGTGAGGGCGTCAGATATACCGACAACGGCTTTTGGGATACATACAGAACCTGCTATCCGTTCTTTTCTCTTGCGGCAAAGGACGAGCTTCGTGAAATGCTTACGGCGTTCATCAACGAATATACCGAAAGCGGCTGGCTTCCCCGTTGGCTCTCGATAGGCGAGTGCGGCTGTATGCCGAGTACGCTTGTCGATGCCGTCATATGCGACGGAGCGGTTAAGGGCTTCATTGACAGACCCACCCTTGAAACGGCTCTTGAGGGCATGATAAAGCATTCCGTTACCGAAGCCCCCGATGACCGTTTCGGCAGAACGGGAGTTCTCGACTATTGCAAATACGGCTATGTTTCCTATAAATATAATGAAAGCGTAAATCTTACTCTCGATGCGGCTTACGGCGATTGGTGCATTGCGAGGGTTGCGGAAATTCTCGGCAGGGATGATATCGTCAAGGAATATGACGAGCGGTCGAAGAATTACAAAAACCTGTTCGATTCCGAAAGCGGCTTCATGAGAGCAAAGGACGAAAACGGCGATTTCAGACCCGATTTTTCACCCATTTTGTGGGGCAGAGACTACACCGAGGGCGGTGCGTGGCAAAATTCCTTTGCCGTGCCGCACGATATAGAGGGACTTGCCGAGCTTTACGGCGGAAAAGAAAAATTGGAAGAAAAGATAGATGCCCTGTTTGCCGAAAAGCCGAATTACGAAACGGACAGCTACAACATTGAGATACATGAGATGACGGAAATGGCGGCGGCGGATTTCGGTCAGTGTGCGATATCGAATCAGCCGAGCTTCCACATTCCGTACATATATGCCGCCTTGGGAGATGTTGAAAAGACGGCGTATTGGGTCGAAAAGCTCTGCAAGGAGGCGTTTTCGTATGAGGATGACGGCTTCCCCGGCGACGAGGATAACGGCTCAATGGCACTTTGGTATGTTTTCAGCGTTCTCGGTTTTTATCCGTTCTGCCCCGGAAAGCCCGAATTTGTAAAGGGTAAAAAGCAGGTCAAAAAGGCGTTCCTTTACGGCAAAGAAATTGATGCAGACAGTTTTAAGGGAAGCACCGTTCCCTATGATGCAATAAAATAACGGCAAAAGGAAAGGAAAACACTCATGGACAGATATCTTATAATCAATGCAGACGATTTCGGAATGTGTCGAGGAGCAAACCTTGCAGTCATGGAGCTTCTCAAAAACAAGGACAGCGCACTTACTTCATCAACGATAATGGCACCGTGTGCTTGGGCTCCCGAGGCTTGCAAATTTGCTTCTGAAAATCCCGAGCTTGCAATCGGCGTTCATCTCACCCTCACAAGCGAATGGTCAAAGTACCGTTGGGCACCCGTCAATTCAAAGGATACCGAATCCTTGCGTGACGAGGAGGGCTATATGTGGCATGAAAGCGACGAGGTGGAGAAAAATGTTAAGCTCGACGAGGTCGGAGCCGAAATAAAGGCACAGATTGAACGCTGCAAAAAGCTCGGTCTTACCAATCCGTCACATCTCGACAATCATATGGGCTCGCTTTACGGCATTGAAACGGGCAGATTTGAGCTTTTGGAGCTTACTCTCGGAATTGCCGCCGAATACGGTCTGCCGTTCCGATTCCCCGCAACCTTTACCGAGGCACAGTTCAGCAACACCATGCTTGACATCAACATAGACAAAAACACGATTGATGCCGTTTTCGGAAAGGTCGTTGCATTCACAAAGCAGCTCGGCGTTGCCATTCCCGATTATCTTTTGCCCAACGAATGGAACAAGCCGCAGACGGAGAGCTACGAGCAGTTCAAGGAATATCTGTATGACCTTTACGCCAACATTCCCGAGGGTGTTACGGAAACCTATCTTCACCCTGCAATCGAGACGGACGATCTCAAGGGAACGAGCAGCGTATGGCACCGCAGAGTGTGGGAATACGAAATAATGAAGGATCCCGCAACGAAACAGCACATAGAGGCTCACGGCATAAAGCTCATCAACTACCGTGACCTTGCGGCAATGCGTAAATAATGATAAAGAATTATATTTGGGATTTTGACGGTATGCTGTTTGACAGCTATCCGCATATAACGTCGGCGTTTTTGAAGGCTCTTGCGGATTTCGGCATTTCAGCGGATTACGATGAGGCAAAGGCGAAGCTGGAAATATCCTACGCCACCGCCTACGCATTTTATTCTGCGGATGAAAAAATCCGAGAGAGACACCGGCTTTACGAGCATGACTATATGCTGCGTCCGATAGCAGTTCCCTTTGAAAATACGCTGAAAACGCTTGAAAAAATTACGGAAAACGGCGGCACGAATTATCTGTATACCCACAGAGGCAACGAGAGCACATATCATTACCTGCGTGAATATGATATGGAGAGGCTCTTTGCAGGCGGTGTGGATTCTTCCATGGATTTCCCGACGAAGCCTGCTCCCGATGCGATAGAGTGGATATGCAAAAATTACGGGCTTGAAAAGGCTCAAACGCTTATGACGGGCGACAGAGAAATTGACGTGCTTTCGGGCAAAAATGCGGGAGTATATTCCTGCCGCTTCACAAAAGAAAAAAACATTGCAACGGCTGCGGATTTTGTTATCGGAGACATCTCCGAAATTCTTGATATCCGCGTTTGATGCGAAGGAGGAAAAAATGAGAGCAGTTATAACAGTAATAGGCAAAGACATGGTCGGCATTCTTGCAAAAATATCGGGTGAATGTGCCGAGCACGGAATAAACGTGCTCGAGGTCACGCAGTCGATTCTTCAGGATATGTTCGCCATGATAATGATGGTCGATATTTCAAAGTCCGATATTCCTTTCACCGAATTTTCCGATAAGCTCATGAACATGGGCAATGAAATGGGTCTTTCGGTTCATGCCATGCATGAGGATATTTTCAATGCCATGCACACGGTTTGAGCGGGGTGATTTTCTATGCTTAATGCAAGAGATATTCTTGAAACGATAACAATGATACAAGAGGAGCATTTGGATGTACGCACCATAACCATGGGTATATCCCTGCTCGATTGCTGCCACAGCGACATTGATGTCATGTGCGACAGAGTGTATGACAAAATAACCCGCAAGGCGAAAAATCTTGTTGCGGTCGGCGAACAGATTGAAAAGGAATTCGGCATTCCCATAATCAACAAGCGTATATCCGTAACCCCTGCGGCGATGATTCTTGCATCGTGCGAAAACCGTGATGCGGTTCGGCTTGCAAAAACGCTTGAAAGAGCGGCGTGCGAATGCGGAGTGAATTTTCTCGGCGGCTTTTCGGCTCTTGTTCAAAAGGGCTTCGGGCCCGGAGACAAGGAGCTTATTGATGCGATTCCCGAGGCACTCAGCGTTACGGAGCACATATGCTCATCTGTGAACATAGGCTCAACCAAGGCCGGCATAAACATGGATGCCGTTGCGATGATGGGCAAGGTCGTAAGACGCAGTGCCGAGCTGACGGCGGACAGAGACTGCATAGGTCCCGCAAAGCTGGTCGTTTTCTGCAATGCCCCCGAGGATAACCCGTTCATGGCAGGAGCCTTCCACGGTGCGGGTGAGCCGGATTGCGTAATAAACGTCGGCGTTTCGGGTCCCGGTGTTGTAAGAGCGGCACTTGCCAAGGCGGGCGACTGCGATTTAACGGCGGTTGCCGATTTGATAAAACGCACGGCGTTCAAGATAACCCGTATGGGTCAGCTCGTTGCGAGCGAGGCATCACGCAGGCTGAACGTCCCGTTCGGAATAGTAGACCTTTCGCTTGCTCCCACACCGGCGGTAGGTGATTCGGTTGCCCACATTCTTGAAGAAATGGGTCTTGAATGCTGTGGCTGTCACGGCACGACTGCCGCACTTGCCCTGCTCAACGATGCGGTCAAAAAGGGCGGAGTAATGGCATCCTCCCATGTCGGCGGACTTTCGGGTGCGTTCATACCCGTTACCGAGGATGCGGGAATGATAGATGCGGCACGGTGCGGAGCTTTAAGCATTACAAAGCTCGAGGCGATGACGGCGGTATGCTCCGTCGGTCTTGATATGATAAACATTCCCGGTGATACGCCCGCAGAGGTGATTTCCGCAATAATTGCCGATGAAGCGGCGATAGGCATGGTAAATTCCAAAACAACGGCGGTGAGAGTTATCCCTGCAATAGGTAAAAAGGTCGGCGAGGAGCTGAGCTTCGGCGGACTTCTCGGAAGCGGCCCCGTAATGCCCCTTTCAACCTATTCGCCCGCAAAGTTCATAAGCAGGGGAGGCAGAATCCCCGCTCCCATGCAGAGTCTCAAAAATTAAAAAAGGCAGGAGAAAACGATGAACATTTTGGCATATCCCGAGTTTATAAGACCCGTAATTTCCGTGTTCCTTTGCGTGCTTTCACTTTTTCTTTCGCTTTTCGGCAGACCGACAATTCCCTACGGCAAGCAGGTTGACATGAGTCAATTTGAGCTGACATGGGCTGACGAATTTGATGGCGACAGCCTTGATTCGAGCAAGTGGACGGGTCATAATTATTCCGACGGTCAAACCGTTCTCAGACGAGGCGGATATTGGAACAACAAGCTCGCCACGGTTGAAAACGGCAGTCTGCATATTGCAACAAAATATTTCCCCGAGGGCATTGACGGCAACGGAAAATCGGGCTGGTACAGTGCCGGAATAAACACAAAGAGCAGCTTTGAGCAGAGGTACGGTTATTTTGAATGCCGCTGTATTTTGCCCAAGGGTACGGGTCAGTGGGCTGCCTTTTGGATGGGCTGTGACGGCGTTGCGGACACTCAGAGCAACGGTGCAAAGGGTGCTGAAATAGATATCTTTGAGTCACCGTATTATCATCTCGGCGGCAAGGATAAAAATTCCGTTTCGTCGACTTTGCACATCAACGGCTACGGCCCCGAGCTTAAAAGCAAGAATGTCAGCTTTGCGAGAGTTACGGGAAATGACCCTTACGAGGAATACAATACCTACGGCGTTGAGTGGAACGAGGACGGCTATATCTTCTACATAAACGGAGTTGAAACGGGCAGAAGCGATTTCGGCGTTTCAAAGGCTCCCGAATGGATGATTTTGTCCGTCGAGGTCGGCGGCAACAACGCAAAGCCCGATACAAATTGGGCGGGTGCCGCAACTGATACGAACACCGTTGAGCTTACCGATTTCATCGTTGACTATGTTCGCGTATATCAGTATAAATAAGAAGAAATGAACAGAGGGAGGAATTTTTGTTCCTCCCTGTTTTTACGGGTCTGTTAGCGTTGACTAACCGCATAATATGTGATAGAATATCAAGAGTTTACCGCATTATGCGTACTTTTTCGACGGGAGGACGGACAAAATGAACTTTTCCGAATTATTTCTTATCGCCGTGGGACTTTCCATGGATGCGTTTGCCGTTTCAATATGTAAGGGACTTGCAACAAAAAAGGTCGGCGTAAAGCATATGCTGACGGTCGGTCTGTGGTTCGGCGGCTTTCAGGCACTCATGCCGCTTATCGGATATTTTCTCGGCAGTGCGTTTGAAAAATACATAACCCGATTCGACCACTGGGCGGCGTTCATTCTTCTCGGTCTCATCGGTGCGAACATGATAAGAGAGGCTCTTTCAAAGGACGAGGAGGAAGCCAACGATTCTCTTAAAGTGCGTGAAATGCTCACCCTTGCCGTTGCAACGAGCATTGATGCTCTTGCCGTGGGCATAACCTTTGCTCTTTTGCCCGATGTTCATATCGGTGCGGCGGTTTCGTTTATCGGAGTCACAACGCTCATTCTTTCGGCAATCGGCGTAAAGGTCGGCAACGTGTTCGGTGCAAAATACAAATCAAAAGCCGAGCTTGCGGGCGGAGTAATTCTTATCCTCATCGGCACAAAAATTCTGCTCGAGCATTTGGAAATAATCAACTTCTGATGAAATAAAGATAATTTTTCGGAGGCATTGATATGTGGAAAACTAAAATTTGTATGTCGGTTCTCGACGATGTCGGCGTTGACGAGGTTCAGCAGGTAAAGCTCCTCAAAAAATGCGGCTTCGACGGCTTTGCCTGTATGTATTTGGGCAGAGAAAAAACCGCCGAGCTTCGTGCGGCGGCGGATGAATGCGGCATGATATTCAAATATATCCACGCTCAGTTCGGAAATGTATACAAGCTCTGGGAGGGCGACTCCGAGCAGGCGGGAGAGGTCATCAACGAGCTGAAAGAGTGCATCGACGCTTGCCGCGATTTTGGTGTTCCGATAATGGTTTGCCACGTGATAATTGGCTTTGAGAGGCATTCTCCGAACGAAAACGGCATAAAGAATTTCACTCAGGTAGTTGAATACGCCGAGAAAAACGGCATAAAAATCGCATTTGAAAACACCGAGGGCGAGGAATATCTTGCCGCCGTCATGGAGGCTTTCAAGGATAAAGAAAATGTCGGATTTTGTTGGGATACGGGGCATCAGCTCTGCTATAATCACGGCGACAGCATGACCGCTCTTTACGGTGACAGGCTCATGGAAACGCATCTTAACGACAATCTCGGCATAAGCGATTTTGAAGGCTCGATACGCTTCACCGACGATTTGCATATGCTCCCGTTTGACGGCATAGCGAATTGGAACGAGATTGTATCGGAGCTTAAACGCTGTAATTTTACGGATACAATCAATTTTGAGCTTAATAAGATGAACCGCCCCGGCCGCCTTGAAAATACGGTCTATGAGGAAATGTCCCTTGAAATTTATTTTACGGAGGCATACAAAAGAGCCTGCCGAGTGGCGGCACTTATGGGCTGAAATGCAAAATAATTCAAAACTGCTTGACAAAATCAAACGGTTGTGATAATATAACACCAATCCGATAGGATTAGTTTTATCAAAGGAGAGCGTTACGGTGAGAAATTTTGTTTCTGAAATGTATACCATGGGCATGTGCGGCACGTTTCGTATGTGCATGATGACCGTTACCTTAAATTCGTCACGCTCTTCAGTTAAAGCCGCCCGATAATCAGCGGGCAGAGTATTATTTGCTTTTAACCGGGAGCTTCATTGAAGAATCCCGGTTATATTATTTTTCGGAGGCATAAAAATGGAAAAGCTGTTTGAAAAGCTCCTGAGAGCCAATTTCAGATTCGGACGAATGCGTAGTGCATAAAACATCGCATTTTATGAATAAATATTTATTTTACATTTTGAAAGGACGAAGAAATCATGAAAAAAATACTTTCCGTATTACTTGTTGCAATTCTTACTCTTACCCTTTTTGCAGGCTGCACCGAAACCAAGGACAGCACCATAACCATTGCCGTTCCCAACGATGCAACGAACGAAGCGAGAGCCTTGCTTCTTCTTGAAGCAAACGGCTACATCACCCTCAAGGAGGGTGCAGGCATCACCGCCACGGTAAACGACATTGCCGAAAATCCCAAGGGAATCAAATTCAACGAGATTGAAGCCGCACAGCTTCCCAACACCCTTCAGGATGTTGACTATGCCGTTATCAACTCAAATTACGCCATTCCCGCAGGACTTAATCCCGTAAGCGATTCTCTTTTGATAGAGGACTCCGCTTCCTCCTACGGAAACATTCTTGCCGTCAAGTCGGGCACTGAAAACTCGGACAAGATAAAGGCTCTCAAGGCGGCGGTTGAAAGCAAAAAGGTTGCGGATTTCATCGCAGGCGAATATAACGGTGCCGTTATCAGCGTTGTTGAAAATCCCACGGACGGCTTTGATGCAACCGTCAATTACGAGGCACTCAAGGGAACGACGATAACCGTTGCCGCTTCTCCCACACCTCATGCCGAAATTCTTGCAGTTGCAAAGGAAATCCTTGCCGAAAAGGATATTGAGCTTAAAATTCTTGAATTTACCGATTACGTTCAGCCCAACAATGTTGTTGAGAGCGGCGAGGTCGATGCAAACTACTTCCAGCACACCCCGTATCTTGATGATTTCAATGCACAGAACGGCACGCACATAGTTTCCGTTTCCGTTGTTCATGTTGAACCGATGGGACTTTACGGCGGCAAGCAGACAACAATTGACGCACTCAAATAAAAAAGTCGGGAGACTCGGATAATGATAGAAATTCAGCACTTAACAAAGACATTTCCCACCGCCGAGGGTGATTTTGATGCCTTGCGTGATGTTTCGCTTAAAATTGACGATGGCGAAATATACGGCATAATCGGCATGAGCGGAGCGGGCAAAAGCACGCTTGTACGCTGTATAAATATGCTTGAACGCCCGACACAGGGAAAAGTCCTCATAGACGGCGTTGACATGAGCACCCTGAGCAGTGCCGAGCTGCGTGAACAGCGCAGAAGCATAACAATGATATTTCAGGGCTTCAATCTTCTTATGCAGAGAACCTGCCTTAAAAATGTTTGCTTTCCGCTTGAGCTTGCGGGGGTAAAAAAATCGGAGGCGGTCAAGCGTGCAAAGGAGCTGCTTGAAATCGTTGGTCTCGGGGATAAGCTCAAGAGCTATCCCGCACAGCTTTCGGGCGGTCAGCAGCAGAGGGTAGCCATTGCCCGTGCTCTTGCAACGCACCCGAAAATCCTGCTTTGCGATGAGGCTACGAGTGCCCTTGACCCGCAAACCACGCAGTCGATTCTTTCACTTATCCGCGATATCCATGACCGTTTGGGCATAACGGTGATAGTCATAACGCATCAGATGAGCGTTGTTGAGCAGATATGCACAAGGGTTGCAATTCTCGATAAGGGCGTTGTTGCCGAGGAGGGCAAGGTGAGTGACGTATTCTCCGCACCGCAGTCCAAGGCGGCAAAGGCACTTGTGTATCCCGACGGATATGCAAGCTGTACGGCGGTTGACGAAAATGAAACGGTCGTGCGTATAGTGTTCAACGGCTCGAATGCAACAAAAACTCCGCTCATAGCTCAAATGGCGATAGATGAAAACATATCCGCAAGCATTCTTTCGGCATCCACTCGTTCGATAGGCGAAAGGGCTTACGGAAATATGCTTCTCGGCATTCCCGGAGGCAGGGACGAGCTTGAAAGAGCCGTGGCATATCTTACCCGCATTCCCGATATTATCGTTGAGGAGGTGACGCCGGATGATAAGTGAATATTTCGCCTCGGAGCCCGTGCAGGAGGCACTTACCATTCTGCGTGAGCAATTCCCCCTTGCGATATGGGAAACGGTTTATGTCACCGTGCTTTCAACGCTCTTTGCAACCGTTATCGGACTTCCTCTCGGCGTTTTGCTTGTTGCGGGCGAAAACAACAAGATAATCAAATGCCCCAAGTGGCTGCTGAATGCGTTGAACGTAATCATAAATTTGCTGCGTTCCGTGCCTTTTCTCATTCTTATGATAATGGTTTTTCCGCTTACAAGACTTATTGTCGGCACGGTTGTCGGAACTCCCGCTTCCGTTGTCCCGCTTGTGATTGCGGCGTTTCCGTTCATAGCAAGACTTGTTGAGGGCAGTCTGAGAGAAATCAATCCCAACATAATCGAAACGGCACAGAGCATGGGTGCATCACCGTTTCAGATTATAGTAAAGGTTATGCTTCCCGAGAGCGTTCCCTCCCTCATTTCAAACTTCACCATAGCGATAACCACCGTTCTCGGATATTCGGCAATGAGCGGAATAATCGGCGGCGGCGGTCTGGGTAAAATAGCGATAAACTACGGCTATTACAGATACAAATATCTTGTGATGATACTTGCGGTCGTGTTCCTGATAGTGCTTGTACAGGCGTTCCAGAGCATCGGCACAAGGCTTGCCGTTAAATGCGATAAAAGATTAAAGAACAGAAAATAATCCAAAACAACAAAACCCGTCGGGCTTCAGTCATGAGGCTCAACGGGTTATTTTTTATTCGTTTTTGTTGCAGTTCATGCTGTTCGGACAGGCATTACAGCCCGAGCAACCGCAGGAACAGCCGCCCTTTTTCCTTTGTTTTACAATGCTTCGCACCGCAAGAAAAATACAAAGGGCAACAATGAGGAGAATTATCACGTCACCGGCATTCATATTATCATGCTCCCCAATCTGAACACAAGGAATGCACATACCCACGCAACGGCACATTGGAATATCACGACACCGACGGCCTGTATTTTCGAGCCAAGCTCACGGCGAATGGAGGCGACTGCCGCAACGCAGGGGGTATAAAGCAGAGTGAACACAAGAAAGCTCGTTGCCGAAAGGGGCGTGAACAGGGCGGAAAGAGTCCCGTTCAGATTGGCAAGATTCGTTTCGAGCAAAACTGCCATGGTGGAAACAACAGCTTCCTTTGCGGTAAAGCCCGAAATCAAAGAGGTTGCGGCTCTCCAATCGCCAAAGCCGAGAGGGGCAAATATCGGAGCTATCACCTTGCCGATGAGGGCAAGCAGACTGTTTGAGCTGTCCTCGACAACGTTGAGACGGGTATCGAAATTCTGTAAAAACCAGATGATTATCGTTGCGATGAAGATTATGCCGAATGCACGCTGCAAGAAATCCTTTGCCTTGTCCCAAAGCAGAAGAGCAACGCTTTTCGGAGAGGGGAGGCGGTAGTTCGGTAATTCCATGACGAACGGCACGGGCTGACCCTTGAATGCTGTGGATTTGAGAAGCAGGGCAACAAGAATTGCAAGAATTATTCCGAAAACATATAAAGCAATCATGACGAGAGCCTTGTGTTCGGGGAAGAATGCCGCCGCAAACACGGCGTAAATCGGAATTTTTGCCGAACAGCTCATATACGGCGTTAGCATGATGGTCATTTTTCTGTCACGGTCGGAGGATACGGTGCGTGTTGCCATTATTGCGGGGACGGAACAGCCGAAGCCGATAAGCATCGGAACAAAGGAACGCCCCGAAAGTCCTATCTTTCGCAAAACTCGGTCCATAACAAAGGCAACTCTTGCCATATATCCCGTATCTTCAAGTATCGACAGGAAGAAGAACAGCACCACGATGAGCGGCAGGAAGGTCAATACACTGCCGACACCTGCAAAAATTCCGTCAATGAGCAGGCTGTGAACGATCGGATTTATCCCGTATGCCGTCAGAGCACGGTCGGCAAGAGCGGTAAAGGCATCTATCCCCGAGGCAAGCAGGTCGGACAGCGTTGTGCCGATAACTCCGAAGGTCAGCCAAAATACCAAAAACATAACGCCGAAAAATACGGGAAAGGCAGTATATTTACCGGTGAGAATTTTATCTATAGCCATGCTCCTCTTGTGCTCTCGGCTTTCGTGTGCCTTGACAACAGAGGCGGAAACAACGCTTTCAATGAAATTATACCGCATATCCGCAAGAGCCGCATTGCGGTCAAGTGAGCATTCGGTTTCCATTTCAACAATGCAGTGCTCGAGAAGCTCACGCTCATTTTCAACAAGCTCCAGCTCATCCGCCATTCCGGAATCGCCCTCGATGAGCTTTGCGGCACAAAATCTTACGGGCAAATCGCTGCGTTTTGCGTGGTCGTCGATGAGATGAACAACGGCGTGTATACAGCGGTGTACCGCGGAATCCGAGGTACAAAAATCCCATACCTTGGGGAGCTGTTTTGCCTTTGCGACGGAAACAGCCTTGTCTATCAGCTCGGAAACGCCCTCTCCCTTTACTGCACTTATCGGGACGACGGGAATGCCGAGAAGCTCGCTCATTTGAGCAATATCAACGGTTCCGCCGTTTGCCCGCACCTCATCCATCATGTTGAGTGCAAGCACCATCGGAACGCGAAGCTCAAGAAGCTGGAGCGTGAGATAGAGGTTTCTTTCTATGTTCGTGGCATCAATTATGTTGATTATACCGTCGGGCTTTTGATTTATGATGAAGTCACGGGTCACTATTTCCTCCTGCGTATAGGGACGCAGAGAGTAAATTCCGGGAAGATCGACTATCCTGCAATCCTTTTGACCCCGAACCTCTCCGAAACGCTGATCAACCGTCACGCCGGGGAAGTTTCCCACGTGCTGATTTGAGCCTGTCAGAGCGTTGAAAAGGGTTGTCTTACCGCAGTTTTGATTTCCTGCAAGAGCAAAAATCATTGTTTATCCTCCTTTTCGCAAAACGGCTCGGAGATTGATATGTTTTTCGCATCGTCAAGACGGAGAGTCAACTCATATCCTCTGATGTGTATTTCTATCGGGTCGCCCATGGGAGCTGTTTTTTGCAGAGTGACCTTTGTTTTCGGAATAAGTCCCATATCGAGCAGACGGCAACGCAGAGTTTCCTCGCCGCCGACGGCCGTTATAACCGCAGACTGCCCCGTTTTCAGCTTATCAAGTGTCATAGCTTCTCTTTCCTCCGATTCGAGGTTTATTTTGCAACTGCTTCTTCTTTTTCCGCTTCGTTTTCGCTTTCTTCGGGCGGAAGCTCAACGGGCTTCAGAGCAACGGCAAGATTGACTGCTGCCGAGAGCAGGAACGCGGCGGAGCTGACGAATATTCCCCAGCCGACATTGCCCGAAACGGCATCGGCAAGCGTGCTTTGAGATACCGTGCCGAGGAAGCTGTTATAGCAAATTGCACTCGCCGCCATCATAAGACCTGCAATGAGATTTGTAAGGAAAAGTCCCTTGCTGTTGAATTTTTTGAAGTTCAGCAAAAGGAAAACAAGGCTGACGAGCAATGACAGAGCACTGAGAACGACAAACAGCAACGCAAGCACGAGTCGCAGAGAGGGTTCTCCGATGACATCAGACGCGGGAGCACGGAGCAGACCGAGAATGTCAAAGTTGAGAAGATTCGTAACGAGCGTTATTGCATTGAGGGTAAAGGATTCATTACAGAACGGTATTGACACCGCAAGAGTGCCCAAGGGCAGAAGAAACGTGAAAAGCGGAAGAACGCTTATCGGGATTCGGGCAATTCTCAGCTTCGTTCCGATAAAGGAAAACTTAAACCGCCGCATGGATTCGTGCAGCTTCGCAAAAGCCGCCTCCGCTATGACGGAGTCCTCCTCGAGTCGTCTTTCCCAATCGTAGTTTGCAATGTTTACGCCGCATTTGGGACATTCGGCCTTGACATTCCATATGTGCAGCTTTATACCGCAATGGGGACATTTTGCCATGAAAATCACCTTTCTTTTCGTTTATTTCTGACCGTAGTAGGCATTTGCACCGTGTTTTCTTGAATAATGCTTTTCCTGAAGAAAATCGTTTGCGAGGGGAGCGTTCATCCGTTCGCTCAAATAAGCAGTTTTGGCAACCGCTTCAAGCACCGCTGAATTTTTTGCGGCTTCGGCGGCGTTTTTACCCCAAGTGAACGGGCCGTGAGAACGGACGAGCACGGCGGGAACGGCGGTCGGGTCGATTTTCCTGCTCTCAAAGCATTCGGCAATGACCCTGCCCGTGTTCAATTCGTATTCGCCGCAAATTTCCGCTTGAGTCATATCCCTTGTACACGGCACCACACCGTAGGCAAAATCGGCGTGGGTCGTGCCGTAGGGAGGAATATCTTTTGCCGCCTGAGCAAAGGCGACGGAAAAGGTTGAATGCGTGTGAGCAACGCCGCCTATTTCGGGAAAACGGCGGTAAAGCTCGGCGTGAGTGGGGGTGTCCGAGGACGGATTCAGCTTGCCCTCAACGATATTTCCGTCAAGGTCGAGAAGCACCATATCCTCGGGCTTCAAGACGGAATAATCAACCCCCGAGGGCTTTATTGCGAATATTCCGCTTTCTCTGTCTATTCCCGACACGTTGCCCCATGTGAAAATGACAAGACCGTATTCAACGAGCCTCATGTTGGCTTCGTATACCTGTTTTTTCAGTTCTTCAAGCACGGCGTTCACCTCATATGTACAGCGTTGCGACAACGGTTGAATATACTTTTTCGGGATTTTTAAGGAAGTTTTCTTTAAGCTCGGCTGCCTGCTCAAGGTCGGCGGCGTAGACGGTAAGCGACATCAGCGTTCTGCCCTTGTTGAGAATGTTGAATGTCACGTCACAGCCGTCCTCCCGTTCGACGATATCAACCGTACTGCTTCCTTTGTTTTTTTCTTTTACGATAAGATTAAACGCATCGGAAAGAGCTGTTTCTTTTACCGAGGCGGGAACGTCGCTTGCAAGCTCATCGAGAGAGGAAGCACCCTTCGGAGTTATGTAGAGCAGACTCTCGGAGGAAATGATGCTTCCGTTGTCTATCAGCTCATCGAGAGCCTGAGTTGCTTCAAAATAGTTTGCAAGCTCATGCTTTTGGAGAGCCTCTATAACCAAAATCTCCGATATCGGTTCCTTGAGCGATTTTACGAGAAACGTTATCAAGATGCGTATTTGCGTTTTGTTTCGCAGTCCGCCGGGGGAAACTCCGGCAGAAAAGGCGTTCATTTCGTTATCCATGATTTTTCTCCCTGCGTTCTTCAAGAGCCTTTTGAATATCCTGCTTTTTCTTTCCGGTGTAATCGTTGAAGAACATCGGAACGGCGGTGAGGATAAGACCTATCATAGGAACTATTGTTATCATTGAGAACATTCCGTTAAAGACTTTATCACTTTGTTCAAGCACGGGAACATCGTTGACGGGCTGAATGAAGCCGATGACTTTAAGGATAATTCCCGTAATATAGGTTGAGATACCTGCGGTGAGCTTGCTCATAAAGGTCTGAGAAGCGAAGCAGATACCCTCGGAGCGTCTGCCGGTTTTGTATTCGAGATAATCAACGCTGTCGGCAACCATTGCATAGGTGATAACGTTGAATATGCCGAGAGGCAAGCCGATTATCGCAAGGATTGCAAGCAGAACGTAGAAATTACCGTAGCCGGTGAGATAGAGTATACCGTGAAGGGCGGCACCGAAAAGAGCGGCACCGATATATATCGCTTTGAGAGAGAATTTCTTTCTGAGCACGGGCATAAGGAGCATTGCGGCGAGCATACCCGCACCGATGGCAACGGTCATTGCGGTCTGCACGATATTTTTGGGAACGATGCCCGAATCCTTGATGAGGTAGGTTGCTATGTAGCTGCCCGAGGTTTGAGCCATGAGCATGGTAGAGCCGAGCACGCTTGCGAGAATGAGCAAAAGCAGAGGCTTGTTCTTAACAAAAGCGGAAACTATTTCGCCCGCCGATACAGGCTCCTTGGATTGCTCCACTCTTTCTTTCGTTCCGAAGAACGCAAGCAATGAAAGGCAAGAGCCGACAACGGCAAAAATCATTCCCGAGATGAAAAATCCCTTGGTATTGCCCATTTCACTGCGAAGAACGGGAACAAGAACGGTGGGAAGAATACCGCCTACGGTGCAGAAAATTCTTGCGGTGGAAATGAATTTTGTGCGTTCGCTTTCAAGCGGAGAAACAACGGCACTCATGCCCCAGAACGGAACATCCTGAATGGTGAAGCAGATTCCCCAAATCAAATAGGAAACCGTTGCATATGCAAGTCTGCCGCCGTAGCCGCAGTTCGGAACGTAAAACAGAGCCGCCGTTGCAATGAGAATAAGCGGAGGGGAAAACAGCAGATAGGGTCTGAGCTTTCCGAATTTGCTTTTGGTCTTGTCGGCGATTATTCCCATGACGGGGTCGTTTGCGGCATCGAATATTCTTGCGGCAAGGATTATCGTGCCTGCGTGTACGGGGTCGAGCTTTGCGGCATCGGTGTAGAAAATAAGCAGAAAGGTTGACATGAGAGTGTATATCATGCTTCTGCCGAAGCCCGCACAGGCAAATGACAGCGTTTCGCTTGTTTTAAGATATTTTTTCTCCATCATTTGTTCCTCTTTCTGCCCTTAATGTCTTTTCGTGCGTTTCTGTTGGGATTTACGGGCTGACCGTAGCGTCCTCTGTTGCGGCATTCATCGGTAAGGAAGCGATCCTTTGTTGCATAAAGACCGCACATATTTGCCCAGCCCTCGCAGTAAAAGCGGTAGTAGGAAACATTCTTCTCTTTTCTCATTTTAACAAATACGGGAAGATTGCACCAAATGACTGACGGCAGAGCGATGACGAACAGCCAGAGGGGTCCGAGAATGAGTGATTGAACGGTGTGACCGTATTCGTGGATTCTTGTGTCGTGGCGTTTGTCGCCGACGGAATTTTTATTGATGAAGATGAACATTCCGAGAGACACGCCGCCGAAATGATTTTTTTCTATGTAGGTAACGACTGCGTTGTGGAACATTTCACTTTCACAGCCCTTTGACTTGTAAATGATGAACATTATAAGACCGATGATATTCTGAATTATCGCATAAGTAAATTGCCAAGCGTAGAATAAAATTGCTCTTACGGTTTTCATGAAAAAGCCTCCCTGAATATTTGGTTACTTTATTTTAACATATATGTTTGCGTTTTTCAACATTCATGCGTGAAAAACACGGCGAACCTTTAATTCATTTTCACAGGGCTCACCGACACCGAGAAAATCTCCGTTCGGAGCGTATACTTTTTGCATACCGCCGCCCGTGATATTAAGCCTGCTCAGGAAAAGCTCACCGCCGTTTGAAAAGCGTTTCGCCTGAGCCTCGGTAACGGTGATGCTGCCGAAGCCGTCCAAGGCACGGTCAACGGGTAAAATCAGCTCCGAAAGAGTGCCGTTCTCCGCTTTTTCGCGAAGCTCATCGAGAGTTATCGCATCGGAAATATCAAACCCGTTCGCACGGGTACGGCGTAAAGCCGTCATTACCGCACCGCAGCCGAGCTTTTCTCCGATATCGGCAATAAGGGTGCGTATGTATGTTCCCGAGGAGCAGGAAACGGCAATTTCATATTCGCCGCTTTCTTCATTGCCGGAAAGAAAATCGAGCGAAAAAATATTGACCGTTCTTGCTTTACGCTCTACCTCGATTCCCTGCCGTGCAAGCTCGTACAGCCTTTGACCGTTGACGGAAACTGCGGAATACATCGGCGGAAGCTGGTTTATTTCACCCTTAAAGCTCTCTGCCGCCTGCCTTACCGCTTCAAAAGAAGCGTTGACGGGGCGTAGTTCAAGCACCTTGCCCGTAATGTCGAGAGTGTCGGTTATCGTGCCGAGACGCAGCGATGCGATATAGCTTTTGTCGTGACTCGGAAGAAGCTCCGAAAAGCGTGTTGCACCGCCGAGCATGACGGTGAGCACGCCCGTTGCCATGGGGTCGAGAGTCCCCGTGTGACCGCATTTTTTCTCATTGCAGATACGCCGAACCCTTGCCACCGCTCCGAAAGAGGTTATGCCCTCCGGCTTGTCCATGATGATAATTCCTGTCATTTCTTTCACCTTATCGAATAGGATAGCATAATTGTAACACAATTGCCGCTCCGTTTCAATAAAAGTAATTGACATTATTTTTTATGTGCGGTAAACTTAATATATAAAAACATATAAAAGCCGATTTTGTCCCGATATTTCCGAAAGGAGAATGAAAATGTTTTCGAGAAAATTCATCTGTGCCGGCTATGATTATACCGAATATACCTCATTCGTTGCCGCACCTTATTTCAGAAAGACCTTTACCGTTGAGGATGCAAAAAAGGAATGCCGCGTCACCGTTTGCGGTCTCGGCTTCTATGATATTTTCATCAACGGAAAAAAGATAACCAAGGGACTTCTTGCACCCTACATTTCAAATCCCGACGACATTGTTTATTACGACGAATACGAGGTTTCCGAATATCTTACCGAGGGGGAGAATGTTCTCGGCTTACAGCTCGGAAACGGAATGCAAAATTCTCAGGGCGGTCAGATATGGGATTTCGACATCGCTTCTTTCAGAGGTGCTCCGAGAGTGGCTTTTTCCATTGAAACGAACGGAAAAATCATCGAGGCGGATACGAGCGTGAAAACCGCCGCTTCGCCGATAGTTTTCGATGATTTACGCTGCGGCTGTTTTTATGATGCGAGGAACGAAACGGAAAATTGGGCGTGCGCAGGCTTTGACGATTCCGCATGGAGCAACGCCTTGAAAGCCGAAACGCCGCGAGGAGAGGCGAGACCTTGCGAGGCGGAGCCGATTCTGCCGTATCAAACCCTGAAGCCCGTTTCAATTCGCCGCTGCACCTTTGCGGAATATCATCCGAGAGACGACGTTTTGAAGGAATTTTATCCTTTGCCGAGCACCGAAAAAACGGGCTGGCTCTACGATTTCGGCATCAACACCGCAGGCATTGAAACGCTGAAAATCAAGGGCGAGAGAGGTCAGCAGATTGACCTGCAATTCGGCGAATACATCGACAAAAACGGCGAGCTTGACGTTAGCAACATAAACTTTTATCCGCACGGCTTTTCGCAGAGAGATATATATATTCTCAAGGGCGGGGACGAGGAGATTTTTGAGCCGCAGTTCACCTATCACGGTGCACGGTACTGCCTTGTTTTGGGCATAACCGAGGAGCAGGCGACCGAGGATTTGCTGACATTCAAGGCGTGTTCGTCACACCTTGCCGAAACGGGCGATTTTGAATGCTCCGACGATACACTCAACCGCTTGCAGGCAATGGTGAGAAATTCCGACCTTTCCAATTTCTACTATTTTCCGACCGATTGTCCGCACCGCGAAAAGAACGGCTGGACGGGTGATGCCGCAGTTTCCTGCGAACAGCTTTTGATGAATTTTGCGGCGGAAAACAGCTATTCCGAGTGGCTTCGCAATATAAGAAAATCCCAAAAAGAAACGGGTGAGCTTCCCGGAATAATTCCCACCGGCGGCTGGGGCTTTGAATGGGGCAACGGTCCTGCGTGGGACAGGGTGATAGCTTTTCTTCCGTATTATTCGTACATACTCAGGGGCGACCGACGGATTCTTGAAGAAAACGCCGCCGCAATAATGCGTTACGCCGAGTATATTTCAAGAAACAGAACGGCTCGAGGTACGGTGAAGCTCGGTCTCGGGGATTGGTGCCCGGTAACGACGATAAAATCTCCGCTTGAATTTACAGACAGCGTTGTATGCGTTGATATGCTTCAAAAAGCGGCATATATTTTCTCTGTTCTCGGTCTTAAATTGCAGGAGGAATTTTGCAAAAAGCTCCGTTCCGAAATAAGAGAAGCGGTAAGGAAGCACCTTGTTGACCTTGAAACGATGACGGCAACAGGCTGCTGCCAGACCTCACAGGCAATGGCAATTTATTTTGACATATTCGAGCCTGCCGAAAAAGCCGAGGCATTCCGTGTACTTCTGAAAATAATTTCAGAAGCGGATGACCACATTGATTTCGGCATTCTCGGGGCAAGCTGTCTGTTCAGAGTGCTTGCCGACCACGGCAAGGCAGATCTTGCGTATGAGCTTATCGCAAGACCCGATTATCCCTCCTACGGCAATTTTGTCGTGCGTGGCTTGACCGCTCTGCCCGAGGATTTCAGGCGTGACGATGAAGAACCGATTTCGCTCAATCACCATTTCTTCGGCGATATTTCCGCATGGTTCATCGAATACATTGCCGGAATACGCATAAATCCCGCAGGAACCGACTGCCGAGAGGTTCGCGTGATGCCGAATTTCATTTCCCGTTTGGATTTTGCAAGGGCAAGCTACCGCACCGTCGGAGGCAGAATTTCCGTCAAATGGGAGCGTGACGAAAGCGTTATCCGTCTTACCGTTGAATGCGATGAGGGAGTTCACGGAGAAATTCGTCTGCCGAGCGGATATTCCTTCAAAAAGAGCTGCTGTTCGTATGAAAAACTTAAAAGCGGCGAATTTGAAATAGTGAATAAAATTTAGGCACGGGCACTTCGGTGTATGAATTTTATTTAAAATTTCTTTAAAAGGTATTTATTTATTACGCAATAGCTGATATAATATTTCAGATAAAATCGAGAGGAGCGGCAACACCGTGGAAAAATATCTCATAAATCCCAATCAAAAAATTTCAAAGATAAGTAAGGATATTTACGGCAACTTCTCGGAGCATCTCGGCAGATGTATCTACGAGGGACTTTTTGTCGGCAAGGATTCCGATATTCCGAATATTAACGGTATGCGTTGTGATGCGGTAAACGCATTGAAAGAAATGGGCTTGCCCGTGCTTCGTTGGCCGGGCGGATGCTTTGCGGACGAATATCATTGGCGTGACGGCATCGGCAATCCCGAAAACAGAAAAAAGATGATAAACACCCATTGGGGCGGCGTTGTTGAGGATAACAGCTTCGGAACGCATGAATTTTTCGAGCTTTGCAAGCAAATCGGCTGTGATGTTTATATATCGGGCAATGTCGGAAGCGGCACGGTTCAGGAGATGAGCGAATGGGTTGAATACATGACATTCGGCGGACTGTCTCCGATGAGCGAGCTTCGTAAAGCCAACGGCAGAGAGGAGCCGTGGAGACTCAAATATTTCGGCGTAGGCAACGAGAATTGGGGCTGCGGCGGCAACATGAGTCCCGAATTTTATGCAGAAACCTATAAGCGTTACGCTACCTACGTTCGCAACTACGATCCCGAAAACAACCGCATATACAAGATAGCCTGCGGTCCGAACGGCGAGGATTACAACTGGACGGAGGCGGTGATGAAGCACGCCAAAAATCACATGAACGGTCTGTCGCTCCACTACTACACCGTAACGCACAATTGGGGTCATAAGGGCAGTGCAACGGAATTTTCTTCCGACGAATATTACACCACTCTTACCAAGGCGTATCACATTGATGAAATAATCACACGCCATATTGAGATAATGAACCGCTATGACCGTGAAAAGCGTGTTGACCTCATCGTTGACGAGTGGGGAACGTGGCACGATGTTGAGCCGGGAACGAATCCGGGCTTCCTCTATCAGCAGAATACCATGCGTGATGCAATCGTTGCGGCACTTACGCTCAATATCTTCAACAAGCATTCCGACCGCATACACATGGCGAATATCGCACAGGCGGTAAACGTTCTTCAATCGGTAATTCTCACGGACGGTGCGGAGATGCTTCTCACGCCGACCTATCACGTGTTCAAGATGTATAAAGAGCATCAGGAAAACACTCTGCTCGGCTCATACATAACCTCACAAAAGAACGGCACGAAGGAGTATTCGCTTCCTCAGCTTATCGAGAGTGCGTCCGTCAACGAGGACGGCGTAATCTGCTCAACGGTTGTAAACACATCGGCGAGCGAGGCGGCGGAAATCAAGTGCCAGATAGCGGATTTTGCCGTTCAGAGCATCGAGGCTGAAATCCTCACGGGAGAAATCGACCGCTACAACAGCTTTGAAAACAAGAATGCGGTTGAAACACGCAAATTCACCGACTTTAAGCCGCTTGCGGACGGCTTTACCGCAGTGCTTCCCGCTTGCAGTGCGGTTAAATTCATAATAAAATGAGTGAAGAAAGAATTTGTCTGCGCTGTCTGCTCCGAGAGAGCGGCAGTGCGGACACTCTCGAAGATATAAAAAAGAGGATTGAACGAATCCACGCCTGCGACAGGGCGGATGATGAGGAGTATTCGAGGCGGCTCGAAATATGTAAGGGGTGCGAGTCACTTTTGAGCGGTACTTGCTTGAAATGCGGATGCTATCCGGAATTTAAGGCGGCATTCATAAAGCAGAAATGTCCGCAAAAAAAGTGGTAAAATCAGCCGCAAGGCATATAAAAACGCTGACAAGCTCAGCGGGGACTTAGCGAGAGGGAACGATATGTACAACATTCTTATTTGCGATGACGAGCCCGATATTCGTTCGGCACTCAAAATCTATCTTTCAGCCGAGGGCTACGGAATATATGAAGCCGAAAACGGCAAGCAGGCTCTTGAAATCATCGAAGAAAAAAATATAAGTCTTTTGCTCATGGACGTAATGATGCCCGTGATGGACGGAATAGAAGCACTTTCAATTCTCCGTCAAAGCTCAAACATTCCCGTTATTCTTCTTACGGCAAAGGGTCAGGACAGCGACAAGGTGGGCGGACTTAACGCAGGTGCGGATGACTATATCACAAAGCCGTTTGTGCCCGTTGAGGTTATTGCCCGTGTACGCTCTCAGCTTCGCCGCTATGACAGGCTCGGCGGTGCCTCCGATGCCGCGGAAAAAAGCGGTAAGCTGTGCAACGGCGGCATAGAATACGATGACAGAACCAAAACCGTTACCGTTGACGGCACACAGGTCAGCCTGACTCCGACGGAATTACAGCTTCTCAAGCTCTTTTTGGAGAATATCGGCACCGTTTTCTCTCCGAAAGAAATATATCGCAATGTTTGGAATGATGACCCGTTCGGCTCGGAGAATACCGTCACGGTGCATATCCGTCATTTGCGTGAAAAGATTGAAATAAATCCCGCAAAGCCCGACTATCTGAAGGTCGAGTGGGGTCACGGATACAAGATGGTGAAAAAATAATTCGGAGGCGGTTCGATGAAAAAGAATAAGTTTTATTCCGATTACGACCATTCAGCCGTCGTGACGATTTTGCTGTGCCTCACCGTTATTGCCGTGGGCTGTGTGCTCGGCATTGCCTATCTTTTCCAATACGGTTTTTATGACAGCGGAGATAACGGCAGTACCGCAAAAAGCGTTGCGGTTCAGCAATACACTCTTGACGATATCGAGCAGGCAAGGGATTATTATTCCTGCCTTATCAAAACGAACGACGAATATCGAATAAAATATTATAAAACAAGATTTTCCACCGATGAAACCAATTTTATCTTTGCCATAACAGATTATAACGGCAAGGTGCTTTTTACCAATACGTCCGAGGGAATGCAGTATCAAAACGGGGATCTCGCCTATGCGGGAAGCTCGGATTTCCTGATGTATGACGAAAGCGGCGGCATCGCTCCGATGAAGCTGCGGTACTGGATAGTGGTAAACGAGACAATGCAGGCACAGGATAAATATCAGCAGGCGTTTCGATGGATAGAGCTTGCGGATTCGCTGAAATATTTTCTTTTCCTTGTGCTTGCGGTATCGGTTGTCGTGATAATAATTCTGCTTGCATTTGTGACGATGAATGCGGGGACGAGCAACGAGAAAACGGGAGAGGTCATACCGGGCTTTATCGACCGAATACCGATAGAGCTGTGTGCCGCATTCCTGATAGTAACGCTCATTGCCGCATGGATAGTCATAGGACTGACCTCGGCGGCGGACGTCGGCATGGTTCTCAACAACGTTATTATCGTCATAGCGTGCGTTGTCATAATGCTTGTGCTCATGTCGTTCCTTTCAACGCTTTCCGTGCGTGTAAAGCTCGGCAAGCTCTATAAAAATCTGTTCGCATACCGTGTTTATCGCAAAATAAAGCGGCGTACTCCCAGAGAGAAAAGAAAGAGCAAGAAAGAAGCAGGTCTGTTCCCGAAGCTGATAGCGGGCGTAACGCTGTATATTCTTGTTGAAATAGCGGTTCTTTCGGTGACGGCGTATCTTATGCTCATCGACGAGAGTGCGGATAAAAATACCGTTTTTGAAATATTCCTTATTCTTTGGTCGCTTACGAGACTTATCATGATTCCGATAATCTGCATGGTTGCGATAAATCTGCACTATGTCAAGGAGGAGGGGCAAAAGCTCGCTCAAGGCGTTTTGGGAGACGATATTGCAAGCAAGCTGTCAATTTCAAGCATTCGTGCACACGGCAGAAACCTTGATTTAATACGAAAAGAAATCAACAAGGCGATGGAGCAGGAGCTGAAAACGGAAAAGCTGAAAACGGAGCTTTTGGCGAATGTTTCCCATGATATCAAAACGCCGTTGACCTCCATTTCGAGCTTTGCGGAGCTTCTCGAAAGAGAGGATTTAACGCAGGAGCAGAGGATAGAATATGCGGGCGTGCTCAAACGGCATACTCAAAAGCTCGCAAATCTTGTAAATGAGCTTATCGAGGCATCGCAGATAACCTCGGGCACATGGAAAGTAAATCTCGAAAAATCGAGCCTCAACATAACTCTCACTCAGGCAGTCGAGGAGTTTATGTATAATTTCGAAAAATGCGGCTTGCTGCCGAGAATGTCATTGCCGCAGGACGAGCTGTTCGTGATGTGCGACGGCGAAAGCATGTGGCGGTTGCTGTCAAACATTTTTTCCAACGTATGCAAGTATGCACTCAACGGAACGGATGTCAACATTTCCCTTTGTGAGGAGGACGGCAAGGCGGCAATCAAGGTTACGAATCTTACGGAGACCACCGAGGATATAGACGGCGACGTTCTGCTCGGACGCTTCGTGCGTGCGGATGATTCGGGTCACGCCGACGGGCACGGACTCGGACTTTCAATTGCGAAAAGCCTTGCCGAATTGCAGGGCGGCACATTCAACGTTGCCTGCACGGGCGGAGTTTTCACCGCCGTGCTGAATTTCGATATAATCAATCGTTGAGAAGGTAAAAATCAATGCTGAAAAAAATTTCATTTGCCGTTGCCGTGCTGCTGTCATTTGCGGCATTCGCATCCTGCGGTGCGGATACGGCAAGAACCGTTACGACAACCAAGGCAGAAACAACGCTTGAAGCCTTGACCGTCACGGAAACAACGCTTCCCGAAACAACAACACAGCCGACGACTCAGGCAACCACCGTTCCCGAGACAACAACAAAAAAGGTAACGACAACCAAAAAGGTTACAACCACGAAAGCAAAGGTTAAGCAGACCTCTGCAAAGAAGGAAGAGGCACAAACCCGTCAGGAGACAGAAACACTCAGAGAGTCGAAGTACGGCGTTACGGTTGTGAAAAACATAACGCTGATATACGAGGTTCTTTCCGACGGCAGCGAAAGAAAAACGGGTGAAACGGTGAGGTCGGTATCCTGCAACAGAATAGGATATTCGGCAAGCTATGATGACCTGCTTCCTGCCGCAAAGGAGAACAGAAAAAAATATGCCGATTTCATCAACGAAGTTCTGCGGATAACCAACGGCTACCGTGCCGAAAAGGGGATAGCACCGCTGAAGCTCAGCGAGGAGCTTACGGTAATGTCGTGCGTCAGAGCCGAGGAGCTTGCGTGGTCGGGCGATCATGACCACTACAGACCCGGCGGAAAATATTTTTCCACCATTTTCAAGGAAGCGGGCTACAGCGAGGGCAAGGTTGGCGAAAATCTCGGCTGGGGCTTTGCGACTCCGCAGGCTGTTTGCGAGGCGTGGAAGGCCTCCGAAACGCATTACGAAAACATGATGAATCCCGAATTTACCCTTGTGGGTCTTGGCGTTGCAAGGGATGCCGATCCCGAACATAAATATTGCTGGACTCAGCATTTTTACGCATCGGAGAGTGAAAAATAATGGACGTCAGAATAGGCGACATTCTTGTGATGAAGAAAAAGCACCCGTGCGGCGGCGATAAATTTGCCGTACTGCGAATCGGGGCGGATTTTCGTATCAGATGTATTCAGTGCGGGCATGAGGTAATGCTCGAAAGAGTAAAAGTCGAAAAAAACATTAAAAAAATCATCCGAGAGGACTCGGAATAATTCGGAGGCTCTATGCTCGATAAACTTAAAAAGGTCGAAGAACGCTTTGAGGATATAAACCGAAAGCTGTGTGACAGCGATGTTGTCGCAGACCTTGACCAATACAAAAAGCTCATGCAGGAGCTGAAAACGCTGACACCCATAGTGGAGGAATACCGCCGCTACAAGAGTGCCGAAAACGATACGCTCGAAGCAAAAAATCTGCTCGACGAGGGCGGACTTGAGCATGAATTTAAGGAAATGGTGCTTGAGGAGCTTGAAGCTGCCAAAGAAAGGCTTGCCGAAAGCGGTGAAAGGCTCAAAATCCTTTTATTGCCCCGTGACCCGAACGATGACAAAAATGTTATCGTTGAAATAAGAGGCGGTGCGGGCGGAGAAGAGGCTTCTTTGTTTGCGGGAGTGCTGTTCAGAATGTACTCCATGTACGCCGAGACAAAGGGCTGGAAATGTGACATTCTCAGCTCAAATCCCACGGAGCTTGGCGGTTTCAAGGAAATCAGCTTTATGTTAGAGGGCGAGGGAGCATATTCACGCCTCAAATTTGAAAGCGGCGTTCACCGTGTTCAGCGTGTCCCCGAAACCGAAAGTCAGGGCAGAATACACACCTCCACCGTTACCGTTGCGGTGCTTCCCGAGGCGGAGGAGGTTGACGTTGAGATAAACCCCGCCGACCTGCAAATAGATACCTACCGTTCGGGCGGAGCGGGCGGACAGCACGTAAACAAAACGGAAAGTGCCATTCGCATAACCCACCTGCCCACGGGTACGGTTGTTGAATGTCAGGACGAAAGAAGCCAATACAAAAATAAGGACAGAGCGATGAAAATTCTCCGTTCGAGGATTCTTGAAGCGGAGCGTGAAAAACAGCACGATGCCATTGCGGGAGAAAGGCGTGCTCAGGTAGGCACGGGTGACAGGAGCGAACGCATACGAACCTATAACTATCCGCAGGGCAGAGTCAGCGACCACCGCATAAATCTGACCCTTTACAAAATAGAAGCGATTTTGAACGGCGATCTCGATGAGCTGATTGATGCACTCATCACCGCAGACACCGCCGAAAAGCTCAAAAGTGAGGAATGACCCCTACGCATGAAAACTCTTTATCTTAAATCCGAAGAAAAAAATGACATTAAGCAGGCTGCCGAAATCCTCAAAAACGGCGGCCTTGTTGCCATACCGACCGAGACGGTGTACGGTCTTGCCGCAAACGCATTGAATCCCGAAGCCGTCGGAAAAATATTTGAAGCAAAGGGCAGACCGCAGGATAATCCGCTGATCGTCCACGTTGCCTCTCTCGACGAAATACCGCCTCTCGTAAAGGAGGTTGACCCGAGAATGCTTCTTCTTGCCGAAAAATTTTGGCCGGGTCCGCTGACGGTTATATCCGAGCGTTCGAGTGCCGTCCCCGATGCGGTAACGGCGGGACTTTCAACGGTTGCGATAAGAATGCCGTCGAATCCCTGTGCCCGAGCCGTTATCAAAGAAAGCGGACTTCCCCTTGCGGCACCGAGTGCCAATGCATCGGGCAAGCCGAGTCCCACCTGCGTTCGCCATGTGCTTGATGACCTTGACGGAAGAATTGATGCGGTGATTGACGGCGGCAATTGCTCAGTCGGAGTTGAATCCACCGTAATAACCCTTGCAACCGAGGTCCCGACTCTTTTGCGTCCGGGCGGAATAACCTTGGAGCAGCTCAGGGAGGTTCTCGGTGAGGTAAAGGTGTCCTCTGCAATATTCGAGAAGCTGGCAGAGGGCGAAAAGCCGCAATCTCCGGGTATGAAATATAAGCATTATGCTCCCGCCGCTCAGGTTACGATAATCAAGGGCGAGTTTGAAAAGTATAAGAAATTTCTCCTTGCACAAAAAGATACGGTTTGTGCCGTCTGCTTTGAGGGCGAGGGTGCAAATTTTGAAAAATCAATAGAATACGGCACCGCCGACAGCTCCGAAACGCAGGCACACAACATATTCGACGCTCTCAGACAGGTCGATTTAATGGGCTGTGAACGGGCGTTTGTGCGTTGTCCCGCAACGGACGGAGTGGGTCTTGCCGTGTATAACCGTCTGCTCCGCTCCGCCGCATTCAGAGTTATCGACCTTGATTTCAACATACCCGTCATCGGGCTTACGGGTCAAACGGGAGCGGGAAAAACCACCGCCGCAGATATTCTCCGCAAGAAAGGGTACTATATAATAGATACGGATGTTCTTGCAAGAAAGGCGGTTGAGAGCCGTGCCGTTTTGGATATGCTGTGCTCTCGATTCGGAGGCGACATAATAAAAGACGGCGTTCTTGACCGCAGAGAGCTTGCACGCAGAGCCTTTGCAACGCCCGAAAGCACCGCCGCACTCAATGCGATAACGCATCCCGAAATAACCCGACTTGCCGTGAACGAAATACACGCCGCCGAAGCCGAAAATGCCAAAGCTGCGGTAATAGATGCCGCTCTGCTCTTTGAAAGCGACCTTGCTTCTCTTTGCGGAAAAACTCTTTGCATAACTGCGGACGACACCGTGAGGCTTGCAAGGATAATCGAGCGTGACGGCTTGAGCGAAAAGGATGCTCTGCTTAGAATAGCGGCACAGCCCACGCAGGAATACTACGCAAGCCGCAGTGATATTATAATTGATAATGAGGACGGCTACGATTTGAGCCGTGCCATAGATTGCTTATTTTGAAAGGAAAAGTCATGACCGCAAAGGGCAGAATGAAAGCCGTTTTGATTTTTACCGCCGCCGCAGTGCTCCTTTTCGGTGCATTTGCAGGCAGCTTCAAGACGGTAAAAAAGCTGCTGTATCCGCAAAAATACAGTGAATTTGTCGAAAAATACAGTGCCGAATACGGCGTGGACGAAGCGTTGCTTTATGCCGTGATACGCACCGAAAGCTCCTTTGACCCGTCGGCAGTCTCCTCGGCAAATGCCGTCGGTCTTACGCAGATAACCCCCGAAACCTTTGAGTGGCTTAAAATGAAGCTCGGTGAAGCCGATGCGGATATCACGCTTTTTGACCCCGAAACCTCGATACGCTACGGTGCGTTTTTTCTCGGATATCTGCTTGATGAATTTGGGGAAGTCCGTACCGCACTTGCCGCCTATCATGCGGGCAGAGGACGGATAAATTCGTGGCTGACCGATCCCGAAATATCCCCCGACGGAAAGACTCTCGAAAAAATCCCCGTCAAGGAAACGGCTCATTATGTCAAAAAGGTCACGGAAGCATTTAATGTATATAATAATCTATATAAATAATTTTCACCTTGAAAGGAAGTAACGTTATGTGTGAAAAAACCTGTGCAGATGCTCTTAAAGAGGAGCTTTTCTACTCACCGGAGCACGCCGCATTTACTTGCGAGGACGGCGAAATCGAAACCGCCGATGCTTTTTGTGCGGATTACATTGATTTTCTGAACCGTTGCAAGACGGAGCGTGAGACCGTGGCTTACGTCAGAGAGCTTGCCGAGAAAAACGGCTTTGCTCCGTTTGACCCCAAGGCGAGCTACAAGGTCGGCGACAAGGTATATTATGACAACAGAGGCAAGGCACTCATCCTTTGCACCTTCGGCAAGGAAAGCCTTGCAAAGGGTGCAAAAATAGTTGCATCTCACGTTGATTCTCCGAGACTTGACCTCAAGCCCAATCCGCTTTATGAGGATTCGGAGCTTGCCATGTTCAAAACGCATTATTACGGCGGAATAAAGAAATATCAATGGACAGCCGTTCCTCTGTCCCTCCACGGCGTTATATACCGCAAGGACGGCTCATGTGTGACGGTTCGTCTCGGTGAGGACGAGGGAGACCCGCAGTTTGTCGTGACGGATCTTCTTCCGCACCTTGACAAACAGCAGGCGAAACGCAGTGCGGACGAAACAGTTATAGGCGAAAACCTCAACATTCTTGTGGGAAGCCGCCCGTTCGGAAAGGACAAGGGCAGCGAGCTTGTAAAGCTGAATATAATGAAGCTGCTCAATGAAAAATACGGTATTGTCGAGAGCGATTTTCTTTCTGCGGAGCTTGAAATGGTGCCTGCAATCAAGGCGGTTGACATCGGCTTCGACCGCAGCTTGATAGGAGCCTACGGTCATGACGACAGGGTTTGTGCCTATCCGTCAATCAGAGCGGCTCTTGCGGCAACGGCTCCCGAACGCACGGCTGTTACCGTAATCACCGACAAGGAGGAAATCGGCTCCGACGGCAACACGGGCTTAAATTCGGCATATCTCAAGCACTTTATCGCCGATATTGCGAGAACGCAGGGACTTTGCGGCAGAGATGTGATTAGAGCCTGTGAGTGCCTTTCCGCCGACGTAAATGCGGGCTTTGATCCCACATATCCCTCCGTTCACGATAAGCTCAATGCGGCATATCTCAACAAGGGAATCGTTGTTACAAAGTATACCGGCTCCAGAGGCAAAAGCTCAACGAACGATGCCAACGCCGAATTTGTTTCAAAAATCCGTGTTCTTTTCGACAAAGAAAAGGTTGCGTGGCAGACGGGCGAGCTTGGCAAGGTTGACGAGGGCGGCGGAGGAACCGTTGCAAAGTATATCGCAAATCTCGGCGTCGAGGTCGTGGATGTCGGAGTTCCCGTACTCTCCATGCACGCCCCGTTTGAGGTCGTTGCAAAGCTCGATGTCTACATGGCTTTCAAGGGCTTTAAGGCGTTTCTTGAACAATAAGGCTTTCGGCTGAACAGACAAAACGATGCGTTTGTCTGTATCACAGTACAAAAAAATGGAAAAGTGTTCAAAGTTTACAATTTATTCATAATTTATTTATGGATTAGTAACATCCTGAGGGCTGATATGTAATATTATACATTTGTCCGATAAAGTGTTAATTGTTAGACATTATACTTCTTTGACATCTTCTTTTTTCATTTTTATTTTCTCTTTCCCCAAAGCACTGCCGAATGCTGCACACATTCGGCAGTGTCTCTTTTTAGCCACAAATGAAAGGCAGATATTTATGACGGAAAAATTAAAAGGCTATTTGCAAAAGGGAGAGGCGTTTCTCATTGTTTCGCAGGAAAACAGACTTTATTTGACGGGCTTCGAGTCCACCGACGGCTATTTGCTTGTCACCGCAGATGAAAGCGTTTTCCTCACCGACAGCCGCTATATTGAGGCGGCACGGGCAAGAGTGCGTGGATGCAGTCAAATATCCCTTTGCAAAAATGCCACAGAAGAAATAAACGCCCTCATTGCTTCTCTCGGCATAACAAAAGTATATTTTGAAGCATCTCGATTGAGTGTGGCACGCTTTAATTCGTTCGTTCGTGCTCTCAATTGTGAATGCCTTGCTGAAAAAGCGGATGAGGCGATAAAGGAGCTTCGCCGAACCAAAAGCAGAGCGGAGCTTGAAAATATTCTTGCGGCACAAAGCATAGCAGAGTCGGCATTCGAGCACATATGTACTTTTATAAAAGAAGGAGTCACCGAGCGAGAGATAGCCTTGGAGCTTGATTATTTCATGCTCCGAGCGGGAGCACAGGCTCTTTCCTTTGAAACAATAGCGGTCAGCGGCAAAAATTCCTCCATGCCCCACGGAGTTCCCTGCGATAAAAAAGTCGAATACGGCGATTTTATCACCATGGATTACGGTGCGGTTGTCAACGGCTACCACAGCGACATGACTCGCACGGTTGCTCTCGGCGGTGTTTCCGACAAGCAGGCGAAAATTTATGAAACCGTCCTTGAAGCACAGCTTGCCTCACTTGCCGTGCTTGCACCGGGTATGTCGTGCAGAGCGGCGGATGCGGCGGCGAGGGACATTATCACGCAGGCGGGCTACGGTGAATGCTTCGGGCACGGCACGGGTCACGGAGTCGGAATAGAGATTCATGAATTTCCCGTTCTCAACACTCGAACCGAAGAAATCCTTGCTCCCGGTGACGTTGTGACCGTTGAGCCGGGAATATATCTTCCCGAGGAGTTCGGCGTACGCATAGAAGATATGGCTTTTATCACCGAAAACGGTGCCGAAAACCTTACAAAATGCCCAAAATCGCTCATAATTCTCTAAGAGTAAGGTATTCTTCAAAAAAAGACTTGAAAAATCACGGTAAATAGTATAAAATAACTGTGAAAACATATAAACACTGTAAGGAGATTAGTTTTATGGTATCAGCAGGCGATTTCAGAAACGGCGTGACCTTTGAAATGGAAGGTCAGGTTTATCAGATCATCGAGTTCCAGCACGTTAAGCCCGGCAAAGGTGCGGCTTTCGTCAGAACAAAGATAAGAAACGTTATCGGCGGCGCTGTTGTTGAACGCACTTTCAGCCCCACCGACAAGTTCCCCACCGCTTATATCGAGCGTAAGGAGATGGAATATTCATATGCCGACGGCGGTCTTTACTACTTCATGGACCCCGAGACCTATGACATGGTTCCCATCGGTGAAGACACTCTTCCCGAAAACTTCAAGTTCGTCAAGGAGAACGAAACTTGCCGTATCCTTTCTTATAAGGGCAGCGTTTTCGGCGTTGAGCCTCCCACCACCGTTACCCTTCAGGTAACAAAGACCGACCCCGGCTTTGCAGGCAACACCGCAACCAACGCAACCAAGCCCGCTACTCTTGAGACGGGTGCAGAGGTTAAGGTTCCCCTGTTCATCGACGAGGGCGAAATGATAGTTGTCGATACCCGCACGGGCGAATATCTCAGCCGTGCATAACAATATTTTAATGGAGGACAAAGACATGACAGTAACTGAAAAGGTTGCCTACATCAAGGGAATCGCAGAGGGACTTAATCTCGATGAGAGTAAGCTCGAAACAAAGTTACTCAAGGCTATGATGGATCTTCTTGATGACCTTGCCCTTTCGGTAAGCGATCTCGAGGACGGACTTGACCTTGTTTCCGAGCAGCTTGATGCCGTTGACGAGGATCTCGACGAGCTTGAGGGCTTTGTTTACGACGATTTTGACGATTGCTGTGATTGCGATGACTGCTGTGACTGCGATGATGACGAAGAGTATTACGACGTTGAATGCCCGACCTGTGGCGAAATCATCACCGTTGACAGAGACATCCTTGACGAAGGCAGCGTAAACTGCCCCAAGTGCGACCAGTTGCTTGAGTTTGAAATTGACTGCGATTGCGACTGCTGCGACGACGAGGACTAATAAAAGAGCTTTGCCCCCCCGACTCACCCGAGTCGGGGGCTTTGTCATATATCCCTGCATAAAAACAGCTCAGCCGTAAGCATATGCCTGCGACTGAGCTTTGTTATTTATGAGAATATTGTATTTATCAGAACGTTTTTACAAGCTCCTTGAGGTATGCCTTGAAGCCGTCACCGATTTCGGGATGCTTGAGAGCAACCTCGCAGTTTGCCTTCATGATGCCGAGCTTGTTGCCCATATCGTATCTGTCACCGACAAAGTCATATGCAAGAAGCTCGCCTCTCGCTCCAAGCTCGCTCATAACGTCGGTCAGGTAAAGCTCCTGTCCCTCGGGAGTTTCGGCAAGACCCTTTTCGAGCATTCCGAATACCTCGGGAGGAAGCACGACTCTGCCGAGTATTGCATACAGCGACATAATCTGATCGGGAGTGGGCTTTTCGATAATTTTGTGGCAGTTCATCGCTCTTGTTTCGCCCTCGATGGGGGAAACTCCGAGAGTGCAGTAGAGCTTGATAAGCTCCTCGGGAACGGATTTTACGCCGACAACGCCCTTGCCGTATTTTTCATAGCAGCGGCAAAGCTGAGCGGTAACGGGATCCTCCGAGATGATAACATCGTCGCCGTAGAGAACTACGAAAGGCTCATCACCGACAAAGGATTTTCCGCAAAGAATTGCATGACCGAGACCCTTTGTCTCTTTCTGACGGATAAAATATATGTTTGCAAGACCGGCACAAGCCTTAACGTCCTCATATATTTTTGCCTTTGAGGGATTGTTTTTGAGCTGATATTCAAGCTCGAACGAGTGGTCAAAGTGATCCTCGATAACGCCCTTTCCTCTGTTCGTGATTATGAGGATATCCTCGATGCCTGCGGCTACCGCTTCCTCAACAATGTACTGAATCGCCGGCTTGTCAACGATATTCAGCATTTCCTTGGGTACTGCCTTTGATGCGGGTAAAACTCTTGTTCCGAGACCTGCCGCGGGAATTATTGCTTTTCTGACTTTCATTATATTACCTCCGTGTTGATTATTAACAATTATAAATCAGCGATTATCGCATCCGCAATGTATGTGAGAATGCTGATAATGCAATTGTAACCGAAAAATCCTGCGGCAAAGAGCATTGCCGAGGCTCCTCCCCGTCTGCCGAGCAAAAGCCGCCTGCCCATAGGCTCCCTTGCCTGCTCGCAGATGAGAGCATAATCCTTTTTCATCTTTTTATAGTAGAGCGGATTTGCACTAAAGCCGCTTATCAGGCGAATGAGCAAAGAAACGCCGACGATTACGGGAGCATATTTTTGCGTTGCCTGCGTAAGCTCCTGCATAAGAGCTTCTGCCTGCTCATCGGTAATATCGCTGCTTTCGATTGCCGAATAAAAGCTCTCTGCCGCCTCGGCGTAATTCGTCATCGGCGGGGTGAGTGCCAATGAAACGGCGGCGAAAATGAGCAAGAATACAATGCCGACCTTATACATTTTTCTGTACAGGAACCAATACGGGGCAAAGAAAAATGCCGCCCAATTGAAAGATAGCTTTTTCCCCTCGGATATTTTCTTGAACTTTTTAATATACCTCGGAGTGGAGGGCTGAACATAATATGCGATATCTCCCGCCTCCATGCCGCCGATATTTTCTTTTTCGTCTATTCCCGATGCGGCAAGGTATGGATTTGCGGCAAAGGGCGAATTCATCGCAAACGGAGCTCCGCAGTATTTACAGTGAACGGCATCTCCGTCATTTGTTCTGCCGCAGACACGGCATTGCTTTGGCTGCGTCGGATCGGTGTTCCCGTTTTCAAAAAGAGCACCGCAGTTTCCGCAATGCAACGCCTCCTCGGGATTTTCACTGCCGCACACATGGCAAATTTTACTTTGAGGCGTACCGTCCGACGGCTCATCCGTCTCTCGGGGCTGTGTTTCGTTTTGCTCGGGTGTCCATACATAGCCGCCCGAATGCTTATCGTGATTTACGCAATGACCGTCCTCGAGCCAGCATGAGCGGTGCTGAGGGGTTGCACAATCGGGACAAACAACGATATCATCGTCATCGTTCATAATCCTGCCGCACTTAGGGCAGGGCAAACCGTTATATCTCATCTATAATTCATGCCTCCTTTTTAGAATGCTGTAATTGTACACCTTATATATTAACGAATTGTTCTTTAAATTTCAATTATTATTTAAAAAATTATTTAAGTTCTTTACATTTCTCTCATTTTTATATATAATATATGGTGAAAAAATACGCATCGGGTGAATTTCCGTATTACGTGCCGACTGATTTTCCGTATTTTTGCAGATTATCAAAATACAAAACGGGAGAATTACTATGATACAATTTGAAGAATTAAGACTTTCTCTTCTCGATTATGAGGAAAAGCTCAAACAGCTCAGAGAAGCACTCGGGCTTGACGCAATGAATGAGGAGATAGCGAGCCTTGAAGAACAGACCGCCGTTGACGGCTTTTGGAACGACCTTGCAAATTCGCAAAAGGTTCAGCAGCGTATAAGTCAGCTCAAAAATAAGGTTGCCGCATACAACGCTCTTGAAAACGAATACAACGATGCCCTTGTGCTCATCGAGCTTTCAAATGAAGAAGAGGATCTCGATATGTTCGATGAATGCAAAAGCAGTGTTGATGCCTTTGTTTCAAAGCTCGATGCCATGACTCTGAGCACCCTGCTTTCGGGCGAATACGATGCGAAGAATGCAATTCTTACCTTCCACGCCGGAGCAGGCGGTACGGAGGCACAGGATTGGAACCAGATGCTTGTGCGTATGTATCAGCATTGGGGCGAAAAGCACGGCTTTAACGTGAGCATGATAGACTTCCTTGACGGCGATGAAGCGGGTCTTAAATCCGCCGTTCTGCTCGTTGAGGGCGAGAATGCTTACGGATATCTCAAGGGAGAAATGGGCGTTCACCGACTTGTCCGCATTTCTCCGTTTGACTCCTCGGGAAGACGACATACCTCCTTTGCTTCTCTTGAGGTAATGCCCGAAATCGACGATACCGTTGAGGTTGAAATCAATCCCGATGACTTAAAAATCGACTACTACCGTTCAAGCGGTGCGGGCGGACAAAAGGTCAACAAGACCTCCTCCGCCGTTCGTATAACGCATATCCCCACAAATATTGTTTGTGCCTGTCAGGTTGAAAGAAGCCAGCATCAAAACCGTGAGGTTGCAATGAAGATGCTTAAATCCAAGCTCATCGAGATAAAAGAAAGAGAGCACCTTGACAAGATAGACGATATCAAGGGCGAACAGCGGGAAATTGCATGGGGAAGCCAGATACGCTCCTATGTTTTCATGCCCTACACGCTTGCAAAGGATCACCGTACCGGCTTTGAATCGGGCAATATCAACGCCGTAATGGACGGCGATATAGACGGCTTTATAAATGCTTATCTTAAAATGGAGTCTCTCAAGGGCTGACGGCTCCGCGGTGATATTATGAAGATAATTGATATTTCGAGAGAGTTTTTTTCCTGTGACATCTATCCCGGTGACCCCGAACCGAGAGCGGAAAGGCTTGCGACTGTCGGAGAGGGCGGAGACTGCAATATTTCTGCGGTACACGCCTGTACTCATACGGGTACCCATGCGGATGCGCCGCTTCATTTTCTCGACGGCGGCACAGCGATAGACGGAATGTCACTTGATGCCTTTATAGGGCCGTGTACCGTGCTTGAAGTGCCTAAAGGCGTGATAACGGGCGAATACGTTGACCGATTTTTCCCCAAAAAGTGCAAGAGACTGCTCATCAAGGGCGGCGGCAGGGCGTTCTTCATGGATTCCTCCGCCGAGGAGCTTGCGAGCAGAGGACTGCTGCTTATCGGTACGGATTCTCTTTCGGTGGGCTGTAAAGGAAACGAAACCGCTCCGCACAAGGCGTTTTTGCAAGGCGGAACGGCAATTCTCGAAAATCTTAATCTTACCGATGTAAAGCCCGGAGAATATTTCTTATTTGCTCCGCCCGTTTTGTATGACGGCTTGGAGGCGGCACCCGTCAGAGCGGTGCTCGTTGAGGATTATATTTTCTGGTCGGGAAGTAAACACTGACAGAGGTGTAAAATGAAACGCTTTTTCGATTTTACGATGAGTCTTTTGCTCATCATAATACTGTCTCCCGTTTTTCTGCTCATAAGCCTTGTTGTGCTCATTGATGCGGGTTCCCCCGTGATTTTCAAGCAGTACCGTGTCGGCAAGGATAACAAGCTGTTTTATGTCTACAAATTCCGTACCATGCATTGCAACACACGCAACGTGGCAACCGACGAGCTGACCGAATCCGTTGACTGCATAACGAAAAGCGGTCGATTTTTGAGGAAAACAAGCCTCGATGAGCTGCCTCAGCTTTTCAACATACTCAGCGGCTCAATGAGCTTTGTCGGTCCCCGTCCGCTTATCCCCGAGGAAAAGGATATACGGGCACTTCGCCGCGAATACGGCGTGTATTCCGTTCGTCCCGGCATGACGGGACTTGCACAGGTAAACGGCAGGGACAGGCTCTCCATAGAAGAAAAAGCCCTGTTTGACAAGGAATACGTTGACAAACAGAGCCTTTGGCTTGATATTAAAATTATGATAAAGACCGTCAAGGTCGTGCTTTGCCGCGAGAACATATCCGAGGGCGGCGAAAAGGGGAATACCCGTAATCCTTAATCGACACCGAGATATTCTTCAAGGCATTGACCGCTTGCTTTCATCGCCTTTGCCGCTTCAACGCCGACATAACGCCAGTGCCACGGCTCATAGATTATTTTCGTGACATCCTGTTTATCCTCGGCATAGCGGAGGATAAAGCCGTAATCGGCGGCATTTTCGCAAAGCCACTTGAACTCGGCGGAGTTTTCAAAGCTCTGCTCGAGACTGCAAATATCCATGGCAAGACCTGCATTGTGCTCACTCGTTCCCGGAGGAAGAATGATTTTCGCCGCCATCTGAGTAGCTTCGATTTTGCCGTAGCCGTCGTCGATATATGTGTTTATCTTACGCTCGAAATTGTTTTTCTGACGGGTAAGTGAACGGTAGCCCGAAATCGGGACAAGGTCGATTCCGTCGGCCTTTGCGGCAAGATACATTTCATTGTAATACGGTGCGACTCTGTAATCGAGCTGTATTCCGTCGGGATCGGCGGTTACTGCGGGTGCGAGCTTCACCTCATAATCCTCGGGCAGAATGTAGTCGCGGTTTACAAGAGTGAGCCTCCAATCCGCAATATCCATGTTCGCATAGGCAGGCTCAAATCCCGCATAGGCGTATTCGTAATCGGTGATTTTTGCGGCGGTCGTTCCCTCTGTAGTTTCTTCAAAAAATGCCGAGCTTTGAACGAAGCTGTTTGTTATCTGCTGATTTTTGTATGCGTCATTAACCGTTCCGTCGATGATATCGGTGTCGTTTCTGTCCGTAATGCTGACGATTCCGTAGCCGATAAGCACCACGGCAAGAACGGCAAGCAGTATACAGCCAAGTGCTTTTTTCATTGTCTCGCTCCCTTTAATCATAATGCCTTACTATTCTAACGCAAACACAGGCAATTGTCAAATGAAATTGCCTTGTAAATAAAATTTAACAAATCCGGAAGGAGTGTTTGTTTTGAAAGCAAACGAAAGCGTAAAAAACTACACCTCTGAACGCAGAATGTACGCAAATTATGTTGCAAGAAACATAAAGAACATCTGCAAGACCGTGGGTCCGCGCTGTGCAGGCACGGAGAAAGAGCTTGAAGCCCAGAAATGGATGGCTCAGGAGCTTGAAACCACCTGCGATGAGGTAAATATCGAATCATTCAAGCTGCATCCGAGAGCCTTTATGGGTTGGATTCAGCTCACAGTATTTTGCGTAACGGCGGCGGCTGTAATGCTGTTCCTTACACATTTCATTCCTGCGGCGGCAACCGCTCTTCTTGCGGCAGGCGTTGCGTTGATAGTTATTGCTCTTTTCTTTATCGTAACGGAATTTCTTATGTATAAAGAAACTCTTGACCCGTTCACCAAGCAAAGTACGTCGCATAACGTTGTTGCCGTCAGAAAGGCATCGGGCGAAACGAAAAAGCGTATAATCGTTTCGGGCCATGCCGATTCGGCCATGGAATGGCGTTTCACCTATTGGGGCGGTCCGAAGCTCATAGTTCCCGTTATCGGAATCAGCCTTGTCGGTGTCCTTTTCACCGCAGTTGCCGACATCATAGCTCTTGTTTCCGTTATCGGAGGTACGGCTCCCGCAGACAGCAAGGCAATATGGATTCTTTCAATAATCTCCGTTTGCTTTGTTCCGCTGTTCCTTTTCTGCCTGCTTTTCTATGATCCCAAAAGAATAGTCGAGGGAGCAAACGATAACCTCACCGGCTGTCTCACATCAATGGCTGTTACCCGTTTCATGCAGGACCACGACATTCGCTTTGAGAACACCGAGGTTTGGGTTGTATGCACGGGTGCAGAGGAAGCGGGACTTCGAGGTGCAAAGGCTTTCTGCAAGGCTCACGCCGAGCAGTTCAAGCAGGAAAAGGATGTTGAAACCGTATTCCTCGGCTTTGACACTATCAGGGATTTTGACTTTATGGCAATATACAACAAAGATATGACCGGCTTTGTCAGCAATGATGCCGATGCCTCCAAGCTCCTTAAAGCGGGCGCTGAGGTTGCAGGCTATGACATTCCGTTCAAGACCGTTTCCCTCGGTGCAACCGATGCCGCAGCACTCACGCAGGCGGGAATCAAGGCTTCGAGCTTTGCCGCAATGGACCCCGCTCCTGCACGCTACTATCACACAAGGCTTGATACCCATGAAAATCTTGACCTCAAAACGATTGAGGCAGCCGTTGATATCTGCCTTGAAACGGTTTTCCTCTTTGACGAAAAGGGACTTAACGTCTAATGTTTTAGGCAATATCCACAAATATTATCCGATAATTTTTGCTGTTTCACCAAAAATAAGTTTTTGCTTTAATTTTTCTGTTCTAACGGCAAAGGTTGTGTTATAATAACCTCACGAAACACAGGCAAAATCAAAAGATTTTGTGTGTTTCGGAGAACATTGTATCATAAATTTTCTAAGGTAAAGCGGCTGACGCCGCCATTTCATGGCATACGCCGAAATTTATGTTAT
>CAZPMK010000012.1:0-51332 GCA_964587915.1 uncultured Clostridium sp. | reverse complement strand
ATGTGTTAGGCACGCCGCCAGCGTTCATCCTGAGCCAGGATCAAACTCTCTAAAAATTTTATCTAAATCCGCTCTCGCGTATTCAAATCATTCTTAGAGCTTAATCGCTCGTGATGCCATCTGACATCTTGTTTCTCGTCTTCTCGAGAATTACTGCTGTACTTGAAAGTACATACTCAAATTAATCTTCAAGGGTATTCTTGATCGTTGTTTAATTTTCAAGGTGCTGCACCCGTTCGCTGAGTGCTCGACTATATTACCAAATTCTCGCCCGCTTGTCAACACCTTTTTCCCTTTTTCTTTTCCCTTCTTCTCAACGCTTCCGTGTGTTTCACGTCGCTTCCCTCGCCCCTCCTCCGCTTCTATACTATATCTATTGCTTTTCCTCCTTTCAGGGGCTATATGTGACTTTGCTGCTTGTTTTGAGTTAATTCGACTTTTTTCTTGCATATCGCTCTTATATATGATAAACTTATTGCGATTTTGAAAAGCGTTCCGTTCGCGGAAATAAATATGATATAAAAGGAGTTATATAAAGCATGGCTGAGACTCAACGTATGAGCGACAAGACATTTTACAAATCGTTTTTGACGATGACTTTGACGATAGCACTTCAAAACATAATAGTTTTCGGTGTTAACCTCGCCGATTCGATAATGATGGGCGGCTACAGCGAAACGGCACTCAGCGGAGTGGGGATATGCAACAACATACAATATTTTCTGATGATGGCGGCAACGGGTGTTTCCTCGGGCATGACCGTCATTGCTTCGAGATATTGGGGCAAGAACGACAAAAAATCAATTCATCTTGTCTCCGCAGTCGGGATGTGGCTCGGCACGGCTTTTTCGGTCTTGATTTTTCTTTTTGCTGCAATTGCTCCCGAATTCCTGATAGGACTTTTCACGGACAAACAAGCGGTTGCCGAACAGGCCTTGCTTTATCTCGATGTGATAAAGCACACCTATGTCATGTATGCAGTGACAACCGTACTCCTCGCCGTTCTGCGAAGTGTGGAAACGGTCAAAATCGGTTTCTATGTTTCGCTTTCCTCGTTTGCCGTCAACATTGTTCTCAATTATATATTCATTTACGGAAAGCTCGGCTGTCCCGAAATGGGCGTAAGAGGTGCGGCACTTGCAACTCTTATCGCTCGCTCCATCGAGCTTATCGTAGTTATAATATATACATTATTTATTGACAAAAAGCTGAATTTCGGCGTGCGGGAGCTTCTGTTCACCACAAAGGGAATGTTTGCCGGTTATTTCAAAACGGGCTTGCCTTTGATGATGAGCAATGTTTCGTGGGGAATTGCAATGAGCATTCAAGGTGCGATTATCGGCAGACTTGCTGAAAGTGCTATAGCCGCAAACAGCATCGCAACGACCATATTCCAAATAGCAACCGTCATTTGCTACGCTTCAAGCAACGCCGCCTGTGTTCTGATAGGAAAGACCATAGGAGAGGATACTCCGATGGACACTATAAAAAGCCGCAGTCGCCGTTTGCAGCTCATTTTTCTGCTTATCGGCATCTGCTCCAGCGGGGTGCTCCTGCTTTGCAAGACGCTGATAATCGGATTTTACGATGCTTCTGCACAGACTTTGATTTACACCAATCAATTCATCTGGATTCTCGCCGTCACCATCATCGGTACTTCATATGAAGCTCCCTGTCTTTGCGGTATAGTTTCGGGCGGTGGTGAAACGAGCTTCGTGCTGAAAAACGATTTTATTTTCATGTGGCTTGTTGTTTTGCCCATATCGGCACTGAGTGCATTTGTGTTTAAATTCCCCGTTGCGGTAACCTTTGCCTGTCTTAAAGCCGATCAGGTTCTTAAATGTATCGTTGCGTATTTCAAGGTCAACAGCTTTAATTGGGTGAAAAAAATCACGCAGGACTGAATAAGCTGATGAAATCCACTTTTATCTTCTCGGTACAGCCTTGGAATACAGTTGCAACGCTGTAGTGGAGCAGTTGAATTCCTTTTGAGCATTCACTAAAGGAAAAAGTCAAAAATTCCTCAAAAAAATTTCAAAAAAAGACTTGACAGGTAAATAAATATCCCTTATATTTTTTGTAGAAATTTAGGAAAGGCGTGGGTATTTGCGTGAAAAGGCTGATTTCTGCCGCTGTAGCCTTGTGTATTCTCCTGTCGTTTGTAATTCAGGCGTTCTCCGTTTCCATTGACGGCTTTGACAACGGTGCAGAGTGGGACGGTGCTTCCGTTCAGCTTCTTGAAAACGGAAACAGCAATTGCAAAATTACCTTTGCCGCTGTAAAATACCGCGTTGCAAGTGCCGAAAATGCGGTATATCTTTGCTTTATGTTTACCGATCCCGATGCAACGGAATTTAATCCGCTTGCCGGTGTTGTGCTCTCCGTCGGGAGTGATACTTTCACCGTCGCAATGGCAGACTCACCATGTGCCGATGACACCGCTGATCACAGCTTTGATGCGGCGATAACTGCTGACGCGAACCACGGCATGACCTGCGAAGTCCGTCTCGGAATAAAATCCGGAGTGCCGCAGAGCGTTGATTTTTCGGTGAGATTCGCGGATACGGTCGGTGAATTGTCGAGCATATATAATTTTACTGTTGCAAACCCCGACTACACCGTGCCGCAAGGAAATGTATATGTTCCGACGCCGGACCACGAATATGTATATCCCGAAGAAAAGACGACAAAGGCGAAAAAGACGACCACCAAAAAAGAAACCACAATCAAGCAGACAACGAAAAAGAAGAAGCCGACAACAACACGCAAGCCCAAAACTACCGCCGTTAAAACAACAAAACCGCACACGACAAAGAGCGCCGTCAAGACGACAAAAGCCGCTAAAGTGACCGCAAAACGCACCGCCAAGCCCAAGACAGAGCAGGCGGCAACGGTATATTATTATGAGAAGGAAGTAATAATCTCGCAGGTTGTTGTGACCGTGACCGCCGCCACCGAATCAACGGCAACAAAGATTGAGCGTATCGGCGGGGCAAAGGTGAAATTATTTCTCCTTGCTCTCGGATTTTTGCTTATTGTGATAATCGGAGCCGCAGGTGCTTTCGGCAGAAAAAATGAAAATCCACCGTCCGAGAAGCCTAAATCAGACGACTCACAAGACGGCGAAAATAAAAACGAATAGCTATATAAAAAGCATCCGCACCAAAATCGGTTCGGATGCTTTATTCGATTATTGTGATACGGCACAGAGTTCATCATAAAAGCTCTGCATCGCCTTGAGAGTTTTATCGAGAAGCTCGTCAAGCTCCCAGCCGAGAAGTTCTGCTCCTTTTTCTATCACTTCTCTCGAACAGCCTGCGGCGAATTTTTTATCCTTAAACTTCTTTTTCAGAGATTTAAGTTCCATATCGCCGACGCTTTTTGACGGACGCATAAGTGCCGCCGCACCGATAAGTCCGGTTAATTCGTCACACGCAAAAAGCACCTTTTCCATTGTGTGCTTCGGCTCAACATCGGAGCAAAGCCCCCAGCCGTGGGAGGCGACGGCGTGAATCATATTTTCGTCTATGCCGTGCTCACGCATTATTTCAACACATTTTTTGCAATGCTCATCGGGATATAATTCAAAATCAAGGTCATGAAGCAGACCGACGGTTGCCCAAAAATCCGCTTCCTCCGTATAGCCCAGCTCATTTGCAAACCACCTCATGACGCCCTCGACGGTCAAGGCATGGTGCAGATGAAACGGCTCTTTGTTGTACTCGCATAACAGCTCATACGCCTTTTCTCTTGTAATCACAATATCACTCCTGTTTTGTAAAAAGGGGTCGGCTCAATGCCGACCCCTCGGTTTTTTCAGAATGAAGATGAATCAGTCTTCTCTCTTCTTCTTGGTTATTACATATGCTGCCGCAGCCGCCGCAGAGATGATTCCGAAAGCGGTGATACCTGCCGAAGCAGAACCTGTTGCGGGAATCTCAACATCGGTTTCAGCCGTCCACTTTGCGGTGAAGGTCTGATCAGCCGCAGGCATCTTTGCGGGAACCTCGGGATCCCAACCTGCGAACTTATAGCCATCCTTGGTGGGCTCGGCAGGAACGGGAATCTTAGTGCCTGCAAGAACCTTATAGGTCTTATAAGTCTCGCCGTCAACAACATAAGTTACAGTGTAGGTGTTCTTTGCAACGGTGGCGATTACTATAATGCCGCCGACAATAGCTGCACCTGCTATGATTGCGGTGTTGATACCTGCGATAGTCGCAATAACGCCGCCTGCGATAACGGTACCGCCGATTACGATGGGCAGGAAGTTATCATTCTTTTCCCACTTTGCAACGAACTCAACATTGTATTCGGGCATTGTTGCGGGAACTTCAGGATCCCAGCCTGCAAAGGTGTAACCGAACTTCTTGGGAGTACCGGGATCAGGAATTGCGTCACCCGGAGTGACATTGTAGAGGCTGAATACCTTACCGTCTGAAATAAAGGTCGCGGTATACTGCTCACCTACAACGGGTATCTCAATCCACACTGCGTTATAGGTGGTATCCTCATTGGGCATCTTGTCGCTAACTGAGGGTTGCCAACCCGCAAAGTTAAAGCCATCTCTTGTGGGTGCATTTTCAGGCTGTACTATCGGTGCAAGATAATTGACTTCGGATGTAACCTGTGTCTTTGAAGTGTTGCCGTCAAAATATCCGCCGTTTGCATCAAATGTGAGGATATATTTCTTTGTTGTAAGGTTTTTGGGATAAACTACGAGATTTTCAGTTCCCATTTTTTCGGGAAGCGGAGTGCCGTTTTCATCTACCCAGCCTTCCGATTCATAGCCCTTGGGAAGAGCAAGCGGAGTTATGGTGTCGTTGTGCTTATACGTCTGAACGCCAAGTGACTCAGTGGCACCCTTAACCAAATAGTAGGTTACGGTAAGATCAACAGCTTTCCATTTTGCATAGTAAGTCTTCGTTGTTCCTGCAACAACCTTGAATTCGGTTGCCAAAGTATCATTTGCAGCATCATACCAACCGTCAAATTCATATCCGGGATTGACAAGTGAGGTAGTTGCCGGGGGAGTAACCGTTGCTCCGTCAACATCGGAAACAGACTTTTCTGCTGTCGTGGCATCCTTGGTTTTCAAGAATGTTACCGTACCTGTAGGCTGTTCTTCATCAGGAACCCACTTAATATAATAATTGGTTGTTCCCTCAACAATTTCTACGGGAGATGTAACAGAATTTCCTGCTCCGTCTATCCAACCGCCAAAGGTGTAATTGGGCTTAGAGAACGGACCTGCCGGTATATTAACCTTTTCGCCGACAACATCAGTCTTACTGTCAACCAAAACGCTGTCGTTATAGAAATTAACGGTTCCTGTCTTTACGGCAACCCAATTAACGAAGTATATCTGGGTTCCGGCTTCAATCGCAACCTTTTCAGTGTTGATCGGAGTACTGCTGCCCGCCTTTATCCAGCCCTTAGCCTCGAATCCGGCCTTGGTGAACGGACCCGCGGGGAAAGGAACTTCGGTGCCTATTGTATCCGTAACATTGCCGAGAACGGTTGTATCATTGCAGAAAATGACCTGACCCGTTGTATTGGCTTTCCACTTAACAAAATATACCTGCTCTGTTTCGGTGATGCGTACGCCCTCTTTTACGATTGCATCGCTAACCTTATTTCCGCTTTCGTCAAGCCAACCGTCAAAGGTAAAGCCTTCCTTTGTATAACCGGTGCTGTCGGGGAATGTAACGAGTGTATCAACTGTGCTCGTTTGCGACTTAACGCACAGAGTATCCTTATAGAATTTAATCGTTCCGGTCTTTGCCGCGGGTACCTGTTCCCATTTTGCAAAGTAAGCCTTTGTGCCCGCTACAACGCTAATGGGGAATGAGGGTGCATTACCATCGGTATCCGTCCAACCGACAAAGGTAAGTCCGGTCTTTGAGGGATCGGGAACATCTGCCTTTGCGACGGTCGCTCCTACTGCCTTAGTGAACGATCTGTGTACGGTGGTTCCGTCATAGAAAATAACAGTACCGGTTGCCGTAGTTGTCTTTTCGGTCCAATAACCCGTAACGGTCGCACCGGCTGCGGGCATTGTTATGCTTGTGCAAAGGTTGCCGTTATAGTACCAACCATGGAAATCATAGTTTGCAAGCGTGGGAGCTGCTGCAAGGGGAACCTCGGAACCAACAACGTAAGGAAGTGAAGTGTCGGGAAGCAATTCTTCTGCCCCTGCGGGAACGGTGCCGATAAACGCATAACTAACTTGTGCATATGTATCGGATTGCGAAGGTAACTCTGTGGGAGACTCGGTCGAAGGCTCGGTGGGAGCTTCTGTTGTAGACTCGGTTGTAGTCACTTCCCAAAGAGCCTCAAGAGTAATACCGCCTATGGGAACATAGTACGGATAGCTTATAAGAACGCCATCACTATTCGCCCAGCCCTTGAACTCAGCATTATCCTTTACAGGCTCGCTGAAGTCGGCTTTCGGTATTGCTTCATCGTATTTAGCACCTATGGGTGCAACATATGAGCCGCCGTTGGTGTTAAAGTTAATTGTATAGGTATTTGCCTCTGTTACAGCATTCATTGTAACATTAGCGGCGGGCATTTTGAAGTTAGTGTTGGGTGCATAGGTTGCATTGCCGTAGTGCCAGCCTGTAACGGTATAACCGGCAGCATCCGGCAAAGCAGGAAGTGTTACATAATCATCAACATGCTTTCCGCTAATTGGAGCAGGAGCAGAACCTCCGGTCGAACCGTTTACGGTAAACGTAATCGAATAATCAATCGGATCGTATACGGCATGAAGAGTTACGTTTTCAACGACCTTTTCGGGAATGCCGCTGCCGCTGACAGTCTGCCAGCATTTAAATGTATAACCTGTTCTTACGGGGACATCGGTGATGGCTCTGCCTGCTTCATTGTAGTCAAACTCAAGTGATTTTACTTTGGAGTCACCATCCTCAAAGCTGCCTTCGCCTGCATTAAAGGTAAGAAGGTACTTTTGAGCTGTGAAGGTTGCCTTCGCTTCGAAATCGGCTGTGCCTACGGTTGTGGGAAGTGCGGGAGTCCAAGCAAGAGTATGTCCTGCTTTTGAGGGAACCTTATCCGCGGAAAGTGCAGGCATAGGCTGACCATAATATGCGGTGATGGTATCTATAACACTGTCATCCTCGTTGAAATACTTAACAGTGTGGGTATCTCTCTTGAAATAAGCCTTGAGGACAAGAAGTTCGCCATCGGCGGGTGTGTTTGCACTTGTGGTTGATTTCGCCGTATCAAGAGTAAAGCCGGTGTATGAAAGAGCGGCTGTGGGGATGGATACGGGAGAATTAACAGGTACGGTAGCCGGAGCACTTGCAAAATCGGGAGACGCAAGATATGCAACGCTGTATGTTCCGTCTCCGTTAGCAATAAGTGCTTCCTTGTAAATCTCATATTTCCAAGTGGAGTCCGTAACCTCGTCACTCCAAATGGCATAGAGCTTGCCATCTGTATAATCATACTTGAGTGCGGCAATTCCGTCGGCATCAAGAACAGCTCCGTTTTGAGTGAGAGACCAACCCATAAACTGCTTGCCGCTGTTTGCGGGTGTATTGGCAGTATCAAACAAACCTGTTACGCTGTCGCCGATAACGCCGCTTATGGTTTTGGTTGTGGCAGTTCCGCCGAATTTACCGCCGTTTGCATCAAGAACGATATTGCTGAATACGCTGATTGAAGCAGGGGTGGTGGTGATGCTTGCCTCAAACTCAGTCATCGAGGTTGCATTAACACTGTTGTCTCCGACCTGACCTTGGGGAACATCAATCAAGACTCTCTTTCCCATGTGTGAAGCAAATTCTGCCGGCACTTTAACTTCACCGCTGTTTACGGAATTGCGAACATATGCATTATCATTTACCGTAATCGTATACTCGGCAGCCCATTGATTGACATCCCACTTGAACAGCTTTCTTGTACCTTGCACCTGCAATATTGTGGAAAGCAAATCATACTTGTTAAGAATTTCCATGCTGACATTTGCCAAAAAGTCATTCTTTTCGCTTGCACTATACTGCATTGAACCATTGGTAGAGAGCTGTACGGTGTTTGTTCCGACATTACTTGCCGAAATATCATATGTTGTATTTATCCCAACACCATCGTAGAACAATTCATCGGTTGTGTACGATGTTGAAAAGTATTGTTTATCCCAAGCCATGGCGATTATGGATGCGGTGCTACCGTAATCCGTGCCTAAAAAGAGTCTTGCTTTGAGCTGTTCGCCGGGCTTCGCACGGGTAGTCGCAACCCAGCTGTCGCCGTCTTTTCTGTACATGACAATTTTGAAGCTGAGCGCATTGCCAACTGTTTCAGCCGCAGTAGCAACAATGGAAACGGTTGAAAAAATCATGACAAAAGCAAGCAAAACAGCCAGTGACTTTTTAACGTAAGTCATTTTTTTGTCCTCCTTAAATGCTTTGAGAGAAATTACACTCTCAGATATTACAAGTCATTTTAGCATAATGATTTTTAAAAAGCAATAGTTTTATTTAAAAACATTCGCAAAAGCAGATATTTTCAATGCTTTGCCCATATTTTTTTATTCTTCTGCCGTGCCTGTAACCTTTGCGGCACGTATTTTTGCAAGCTCGTACATCATTGTATCCCTTGTTTTTCCATGAACGTTGAAGAACAGTAGCGTCACGCCCTTCATAAAGCGTCCGATTGCGGGACACAGTGCGAAAATCGTCCATATGCCTGCAAGCATTTTCGGGTCGGTCTGCGGAATAACCTGCCCCGCCGCATTGAGCAAGGGCTTATAGTGAATGGCATCAACAACAATACCGCTGAGTATATTCGCTACCGCCGTTGAAATCAAGGTCATATATCCCATCGCCGCCGTTATCGTCGCCTCGTTGCGTACTCCCGATTTCCATTCAACATAATCATAAAGGTCTCCGTTGAGAGCGGTACTGCAATAACGCTGAATGCTGTTGAGAGAACCGCAGAACGTCAATGCAACAACCACCCAAATGAAATTGAGCAAAAAGTGATCATTGCCGAACGGCTTATAGCCGACAATCCACATTATAAAATAGCATATTCCGCAAAACATATAACTCCCCGCCGCAAGATTACGCAAACCGAATTTCTTTGTGAGCTTCGGCGCAAGCGGAAGCACAAAATAGCTCGGCAAGCCCGTGAACAGACCCGAAATCGAGCCTAGGGACAACTTGCCCATACAGTTTATCCAGAAGAATTCTTCCACCATGCCGCCCGTGCTTTTGCCGACAGCAAAGAAATTCTTAATTACCAGAACCCACATCGGTCGGCAGGTTCCGACAGCCTTAAAGGTCTCGAGAAGACCCATCTGCTTCATTTCCTCTCGGGAAGCAAGAGGCACCCGCTCCTTGAGTGCAAAAAAGCCGTATGTTCTGAATATCAGCACGCAAGCGATGAAGAATATTGCTCCACCCGTATAAACATACCGTGTCGGTACTTTTAGGAAGTCAACAAAAACAGGGAACAGCGAAGGCAGCCAGACACCCGCAAGGTCGGCATAGGCATCGGTTGCTATAAGCCTGTTGCGTTCCGACACGTTTGGGGTCAGATTGTAGAGAATTGTTTTGTAGCTCGTATCATAAAACGAATTTGCTATCGAGCCGATATAATTAAACAGAAAGAACGAAACAAGCAGTGTCGTTTGACTCAGTCCGTCGGGCAAAACCCACGGAGTAAATGCCGAAAAGAACCAAAGCGGAAGCGTCAGAATCAAATACGGGCGTACCCGTCCCCACCGAGTTCTCGTTCGGTCTATTATAAGTCCCGAAAGTGCGTTGTCAATCGCATCGAGAATTCCGCTGACCGTGCTTGCCGTTGTCCATGTTTTGGCATTGATATGCAGAAACGTTGTTGCAAAATAAAACAGTCTTTTTGATGAAAATGCACTCCAATTCGTATCTCCGAAGCCCGACAGGATATATGCCACATAGTGTTTCGGACTTAAATACAGCTTTTTTTGCTGCTCAAGCTGGCGTAAAACAGCTTCATTCTCTGCGACGGTTTCCAAAACGGTATCGGTTTTTTCGGACATCTTATCGCCCTCCGCTTCTTCGGTGCTTGATGATGCACCGATATTTTTACATATTATATCATAATATAAAAGTGCGGATAAATCAAGCACAAAAATTTTTCGTCAAAAAAAGCGGGCTGTGAAAAATCACAACCCGCCGTAAAATTCAATTAGAAAAGTGAACCGATAACATTACCGATGCTCTCGAATATTGCCTTGAGCATGGGAATCAGATTTATCTGACCAATCCACTCGCTGAAGTTGCTGAGGAATTTGCCCCAGTTGAGATCCTTGATCTGGTCGATGAAGGACTTGTCGCCCTCCTCCTCTTTAACGGTTATGGTCTCAAAATAGAGCTTGTAGTTCTCGGAATTGGGAGCACTTGCATCGGCTCTGACTTCAACATAATATGTGCCCGCCTTGAGGTCATAAAGAGAATATGTTACCTTCTCGCCCTTTACCGCTGTAAGCTCGCCGCCGCTGAGGAGACTTCCGTCAGCATTGGTAACGAAAACTCTCCACTTGCCGTTTTGCTCTGCAGCCGAAACGTCAAATACGAACTGAAGCTCGGTCTTCTCTTTGGTAACGTTGAACTTGAAAACATCATAATCATTGACATCAAAGGTTGAGCCGTAATAGGTGTTTCCGGTGAAAAGAGTGTCTGCCGTTCCGAAGGTGTTGTTGTACTCGCTCTCGGTCGTAGCATGAGCAGCAAAGTAAATTCTTGTCTGATAGTCACCGACAGAGCCCGAAACCTTGAGGAAATATTCACCCGCCGAAAGTCCGACGCTCGGTCCCATTATGCTTGCTTCATTTTTGGCAAGAGAAACGGTGCCGAAGGATTCCTCGTTGGCAACGCCGTTCTTACCGCTGACATAGCCGATAAGCTCCGCCTTGTAGTCACCCGATGAAACCGTGCCGTTATATAAATAACAATATATATAACCGTCCTGCGGAAGGGTGAACTTGTAATAGTCTTCATCCGTTTCACTCGATATCGTGCCCATATATGCCTTGGAGGCACCCTTTACCGAAAGCTCAAGCGGAGAAGCCGTTGCGATAGTGTTGTTGGGTTCTTTCTCTGCAAGCGAATTGGTATCAACGGTTACTGAAATGCTGTAGACAAGCGAATCAACCGTTACCTGTCCGCCGGTTACCTTTATGTAGTGCTTGCCGGAAGCAACGCTGAATGCCGCTGAGCTTGAAGACTCAACATTGCCCGCACTTGTAAAGGAAGCCTCGGCGGGAACGGTGTTTTCGGGAATGCGGTCATAAACATCAATACTAAAATAAGATGCCGTTGCATTTGCATCGACGATCGTGTGTGAGAGCTTAACCGTAACAAGGCTTGACTCCGCCACTTCAAAAGAATACCAATCCTCATCCTCGGCACTTGAGAGCTTACCGGAAACGGTATCAATAACAGCAAAAGCCGTTGCGGTTGCCGCCGTGTTGTTGGGCTCTTTTTCGTCAACGCTTGCCGCAAAAGCCGAAACCATGCCCGTAGCCGTCATGATAAGCACCATGAGCAAAGAAATTATTACCTTTGCTTTTTTCATTTTTCTGTCCTCCTGTTTTATGTTTTATTACTGAATACTGTGCGTTCCATTCGGCGAAAACCTGTTCGCTCCGTGGAACCTGATTGAATTTTAGCACATTTGCTTTTAAATGTCAAACGAAAATGGGACTTCAATTATTAATAAAAGGTTAATTTATATTTTCGATTACGGATTTTCACCTCGGCAATTCAAAGATTTTGTGTTCTCATACGCATGACGGCACCATATGAAGTCTTTTTTCGGCGATTGTCTTTTTTGAAAAAATTTTTAAAAAATATTTCTCAAACAGAAAAAGCCGCCGCTCGGGAAAACCTTGCGGCGGCACAAAGCCTGTATATTAAGGTTTTATCAATACATTCCTCCGCCCTGTGCGGCAGCCATTGCGGCAGCGTTTGCAGCATCGGCGGCAGGATCGGGCTTATCGGTAACGAGGCTTTCCGTTGTAAGGACCATGGCGGCTACGGAAGCAGCGTTCTGAAGAGCGGAACGGGTAACCTTTGTGGGATCAAGAATACCTGCGGCAGCCATGTTGCAGTATTCGTCCTTTGCAAAGTTGTAGCCGTAGCCAACCTCATCGGAAGCAAGAATGGCATTAACTATAACAGAGCCTTCAAGACCCGCATTGGCGGCTATCTGACGAACGGGCTCTTCAAGTGCCTTGAGAACTATCTTGATACCGGTCTTTTCGTCGGCATCCTCGGTGCTGTCAAGCAGAGCCTTTACACAGCCTACAGCGTTGAGCAGAGCAACACCGCCGCCTGCAACACAGCCTTCCTCAACGGCAGCCTTGGTTGCGGCAAGAGCATCCTCAATGCGGAGCTTCTTTTCTTTCATTTCCGTTTCGGTAGCGGCACCGACCTTGATAACGGCAACGCCGCCCGAGAGCTTTGCAAGTCTCTCTTGGAGCTTCTCTCTGTCGAAATCGGAGGTAGTGTTCTCTATCTGGAGCTTTATCTGAGCAACTCTTGAAGCAATTGCATCCTTATCGCCCGCACCGTCAACGATGATGGTGTTCTCCTTGGAAACCTTGACCTGACGAGCTCTGCCGAGCTGTGAAAGCTGAGTATCCTTGAGCTCAAGACCGAGATCGCCGGTTATTACCTCACCGCCGGTGAGAATTGCGATATCCTGAAGCATTTCCTTTCTTCTGTCGCCAAAGCCGGGAGCCTTAACGCATACGCAGGTAAATACGCCTCTGAGCTTGTTGACAAGAATTGTAGAAAGAGCCTCGCCCTCAACATCCTCGGCAACGATTATCAGCTTGCCGCCTGCGTGCATGACCTGCTCAAGAAGAGGAAGAAGATCCTGAACGGAGGATATCTTTTTATCGGTGATAAGAATGAGCGCATCGTCAATGACCGCTTCCATCTTATCGGTATCGGTTACCATGTAGGGTGAAATGTAGCCTCTGTCGAACTGCATACCCTCAACAACCTCGGATTCGGTAACGGCAATCTTTGATTCCTCAACGGTTATAACGCCGTCTGCCGTAACCTTATCCATTGCATCGGCAATAAATTTGCCGACCTCTTCGTCACCGGAGGATATTGTGCCGATTCTTGCGATATCCTCGGAGCTTGTGACGGGCTTTGAATTATTTTTAAGGCATTCAACGACGCTTTCAACCGCCTTTGACATACCCTTTTTAACGACCATGGGATTTGCACCCGCGGTAACGTTCTTCATGCCCTCTCTGATGAGAGCCTGTGCAAGAAGCGTTGCGGTGGTTGTGCCGTCACCTGCAACGTCGTTTGTTTTGGTGGAAACCTCTTTGACAAGCTGAGCGCCCATGTTTTCAAAGGCATCCTCAAGCTCGATTTCCTTTGCTATTGTAACACCGTCATTGGTGATGAGGGGTGCACCGTATTTCTTATCGAGAACAACGTTTCTTCCCTTGGGGCCAAGCGTAATCTTGACCGTATTTGCGAGCTTGTCAACGCCCGCCTGAAGAGCCTTGCGTGCTTCTTCACCGTAAATAATCTGCTTTGCCATGGTAAATTCCTCCTTAAATTATTCTACTACCGCAAGAATATCGCTCTGACGAACGATGGTATATTCTTCCTTGTTGAGCTTTACCTCGGTGCCGGAATATTTGCTTGTGATGACTTTGTCACCGACCTTAACATACATTTCGACTTCCTTGCCGTCAACCATTCCGCCGGGCCCTACTGCAATAACCTCGGCAATCTGGGGCTTCTCCTGTGAAGAAGCCGAAAGAATGATTCCGCTGCTCGTAGTCTCCTCAACCTCAACGGACTTTACGACTACTCTGTCAGCCAAAGGTTTAATAGTCATATTTATTACCTCCAAATAAAAATTACCGTTTTAGCACTCATCAACCCCGAGTGCTAATTTGTATTGTAATCACTTTTGCATGAAAAATCAAGTCCTTTTTCCAAAGTTTACAATATTGTAATAATTGACCTGTTTCGGCTCTGCCATTCGGGTTTCGGAACACCGACTCGCCCCGTGCCTCAATGTTTTGTTGACTTTCAAAATATTTATTGATATAATTACATTGTATTTAAATAACCCGTCGGCTGTAATTGCCAAAGGAGGACGGTTTATCATGAACATTCTTGTCTCGCTTGATTCAAATTATATATATCCGCTGTGCACCATGCTTCGTTCCCTTGCAAAAAACTGTTCGGGAAGTCACATTGACCTCTATGTAGCGTATTCTTCTCTTACGGAAAACGATTTTTCGCAGATGGAGACAGCTCTTTGCAACGCCGAGCATAAAATCCACCGTGTTCCCGTAGGCGATGAATTGTTTGCGGATTTTCCCGTGCTCGACCGTATAAGCAAGGCAACCTATTACCGTCTGCTTGCAGGAGACATTCTTCCGACCGAAATTGACCGTGTTCTTTATCTCGACCCCGATATCGTTATCAACAAGAGCCTTGAGGAATTTTATTCCTCGGATATGAAAGGCTGCATGATTGCGGGAGCGACCCATCTTTTCGGCATTCTCGGCACAATAAACCGTCTGCGGCTCGGAATGAAGCGTAAGCACGGCTACATAAACGCGGGTGTGCTTCTTATCGACCTTAAAAAGTGGCGTGAAAACACCAACGCCAAGGACATTCTTACATATATTTCAAAAAAGCACAGAACATTATTTCTCGCCGACCAAGATGTTGTGAACGCCCTGTTTTGGGATAAAACACTTGCCGTTGACGAAAGAATTTACAACCTTGACGAAAAAACCTTTGCGTACTATTCCGGAAAAGCGGCAGGAAGCAAACGAATCGACCTGCAATGGGTCAAGGACAATGCCGTTATAATCCATTTCAACGGTAAACACAAGCCGTGGAAAGAAAAACCGTACGGCGGAAAGCTCGGTGATTACTTTGAAAGCTACAAAAACGCATAATTCGAATTCCGGCAACAGAAAGCTCCTTTTGATACAGCGTATCTGCGCCGTCTCGTTTTTTGTTGCACTACTTACCGCATTCGTTTTTTGCTATATGAAATACGGCAAGACACTCTATGAGCTTTTCAGCGACCCCGAGCAAATGATGGCTTTTCTTTCACGCTTCAACGGACTTGACAAACTCGCCTTTGTCGGTGTCAGAGCGTTCCAAACGGTAATAAAAATCATTCCCGCAGAGCCTCTCGAAATCGGTTCGGGATTTCTCTACGGAACATGGGGCGGACTGCTTCTTTGTATTCTCGGAACAGAAATCGGCTCTCTTGTGATAATTGCCGTTACAAAGCTCTTCGGAAAACGTGCCGTTGAGCTGTTTCTGCCCGCAGAAAAGCTCAATTCGCTCAAATTCCTGCAAAACGAAAAAACGGTTTTTCGCACCCTTTTTATAATCTATCTTATTCCCGGAACACCGAAGGATATTCTTACCTATGCCGCGGCTTTAACCAATATCAACATGAAGAAATTTATGCTGATAACCGGAATCGCACGAATTCCGTCCATTATCACCTCCACTCTTTGCGGAGCACAGATAACAAGCCGCAATTTTGACTTTGCAATAATAATTTTTGCCGCTACCGCCTTATTGAGTCTTGTTTGCTCCTTCTTTTACAAGAAGCTCACGAGCAAAGACGAAGCTGAAAACAAAAACAACAGAGAGGATGCTTGAATTTTGAAAACGGAAGCATTGACCGCAAATAAAAGCAAGCTCGGTCTTTATGCCCCCGCACTGTTTCTTCTTTCCGCACTTCTTCCCGAATACATAGCACCCGTTTTTGCTTTTGTGATTTTTATCATCGTTTTGAAAGACAGAATTTCCGCAAGAAAAAAACCGTGCTTCGGCGTACTCGGAGCAGCCGTGCTTATATATATGGCTTTGATGGTCGTTTGCTCGTTTTATTCGTCGTCGCTCATATCTTCTCTTGCAAGCATCGGACTTTGGTGCCTGATGTTCACGGGCTTTTATGTGTTCACCGAAACGGTTAATTCGGAGGATGATATTGAACGAATATTTTTCTGCGGAGGAATATCTGCGGGAGTAGCCGGCATAATCGGAATTGCTCAAATGCTGCTCTATCATATTTGTCTGAGGACGGGAAGCAATCTCCACAAGCTCTTTAATCCGTTTTGGCGATTTCTTGACCTTGCGGTTGAAAAGCTCGTTGTTTTTCTGCCCGATTTCATCACCTCATCAATGGCTTCAAAAACCTTTCATACATTCAGTACAAGGGCTTGCGGAACATTTTCAAATCCCCTGTTTTTTGCGACCTTTTGCGTTTCCATGCTCCCCTTTGCCGCATACATATTCCTTTTTTCAAAAAGCACAAAACGGAAAATTCTCGGATTTTTCTGCACTCTTGCGGCAATCGGCGGTGTTGCTCTTTCGTATTCGAGAGGACCGTATCTCTATGTCGTGCTCGTTTTTCTTCTGCTTCTTCTTCACGGAGGAAAAAGCTGTGTTAAGCTCCTCGGCATCGGCGGTATCGGCTTTTGCTCCGTGCTTGTTTTCGCAAGCGGAATTTTCAAGCGGATACTGACTCTCATAAGCGGCAAGGATCTTTCCGTAAACACAAGAATGAGCGTTTGGACTGCCGCCCTCGATATGCTGAAAAAGAAGCCGATATTCGGCTACGGCACGGGCTTTGACAATATCCGTCAGGTGCTTCACGGAGAATACGGTGTCACTCAGCCGCACGCCCACAATATGTTTCTTGAGGTTTGGCTTGAAAACGGCATTCTCGGCGTTGTATTGCTTGCCGCCGTGTTCATTCTCTTTTTTATAAATGTATTCCGCCTTTTCCGAAAGGGCTCAAAGGAGCGGAAATTTGCGGTCACGCTGTTCGCTTCGGTATCGGGCTTTCTGCTTTGCGGAGTGACGGACTGTCTGTTCTACGGATTGAAGCCGCTTCAATATATGATGCTCCTTTTGGGACTCTCTCAAGCGGTATTCTTTGTATATCTCTCAAAATCGGAGGCTGAAAATGAATATACTATCAATAAGTGACATTTCGGACAGAAGCACCCACGCCTATCTCCCTTTCATGGCAAAGGCGGCGGGCAAGGATATGCTTTTGTGCGGTCTGCACCTTGACGGCTGTTCCCTCGAACAGCATTGGGACAATTGGCGTAAGGAGCTGCCGTGCTACGAATATGACGTATGTCTCCCCGGTGAAACCGAAACCCGAACGGTGGATGACGTTGCATTGCACGAAGCGGTGGAGGATGAGGAATGGGATGTTATCACATTCCGTCAAACATATTCCCTCTGCTGTGAAAAGGAAAGCTACACGCCCTACCTTGCGGAGCTTGCCGAATATTGCCGTATGATGCAGCCAAAAGCAAAAATCCTGCTTATTCAGCCTTGGATATGCGATGCCTCTGCTCTTGCCGGCGGAGAAATGTACACCGTCTTGACCGAAGCGTGTGCCGAAGCGGCAATAGAAGCCGATATCGACACCATTGTTCCCGTCGGAAAGGCATGGGAAATTGCTCGTCAAACGCCCTTGGGGGACAGGCTGACCTACGGCGGTCGCAACGCCTCGGAGCTTGGCTGTTATCTTGCGGGAGCTTGCCTTTACGAAAACGCTTTCGGCGAGAGCATTGCGGATAATCCGTTCACCCTGCCCGTACCGTTCGACGAAGCGGTGCCGCTTATGAAGCTGTGCGTTCAAACTGCGGGTGAAAAAGGAATACTCAGATAAGTACAAAAATAACACCTATAATATTGAATTCGAGGTAAGGAGAAAAAATGTTTGTAGATGTTGCAAAAATCAAAATAAAAGCAGGTAACGGCGGCAACGGTGCCGTCAGCTTCCGCAGAGAAAAATATGTTGCCGCAGGCGGCCCCGACGGCGGTGACGGCGGCAGAGGCGGAAACATTGTTTTCGAGGTTGACGACAATCTTTCCACTCTTGCCGATTTCCGCTATAAGAGAAAATATACCGCTCCGAACGGCGAAAACGGCTCGGGCGGGCGTAAAAACGGCAGACGGGGCGAGGATCTTGTTATCAAAGTTCCCCGAGGAACGATAATCCGTGAAACGGAAAGCGGTGCTGTCATGGCGGATATGTCCGACGGCAAACCTTTCATTGCCGCAAAGGGCGGTAACGGCGGCTGGGGCAATCCTCACTTTGCCACGCCGACAAGGCAGGTTCCCCGCTTTGCGAAAAACGGTATCCCCGGCGAGGAATGGGAGGTCAGTCTTGAATTGAAGCTCCTTGCCGATGTGGGACTTCTCGGCTTCCCCAATGTCGGCAAATCAACGCTTGTTTCCGTCGTAAGTCAGGCGAAGCCCATAATTGCGAATTATCATTTCACCACGATAACTCCCGTTCTCGGTGTTGTTTCTCTCGGCGAGGGAAGCTCGTTTGTCATGGCAGATATCCCCGGTCTTATTGAGGGAGCGGGTGACGGCGTCGGTCTCGGTCACGAATTTCTCCGTCATGTTGACCGTTGCAGACTTCTCGTTCACATTCTCGATGCCGCAGGAAGCGAGGGGCGTGACCCGATAGAGGATTTCGAGATAATCAACCGTGAGCTTGAAAAATTCGATGCCGACCTTGCAAAAAGGCCGCAGATAGTCGTTGCCAACAAGGTTGACCTTGCCGATGATGCTCAGCTTCAGCGGCTTTCCGACTATTTCGCCGAAAAGGGCTATGAATATCACACGATGTGTGCTCCCATTTGTGAGGGCACGTCGGAGCTTGTTTCGGCAATATGGAATAAGCTCTCCGAGCTGCCGCCGATAAAGCGGTACGAAGCGGAAAATATACCCGTCGAGCTGTTTGAAAAGCAAAACGACAAGGGCTTCAGCATTCGTGTTGAGGACGGCGTTTATTTTGTTGAAGCACCGTGGCTTCTTAAAATTCTTCAGCGTACTGACCTTGACGACTACGAATCACTGCAATATTTTCAAAGAATTCTTACTTCAAGCGGAATAATTGACGCTCTGCGTGAGAAAGGTATCAATGAGGGCGATACCGTTTCCATTTATGAGCTTGAATTTGACTTTGTAAATTAACGGGGGTGTCTTTTTGGATTTACTGCTTGAAAAGCCCGCAGACACCTCTGCTCTGAGTCCTCTGACTCTTGCCTTTGTCGGCGACACCGTTTTTGATTTGCTTGTTCGCAGTGAGCTTGTCACCCAGGCTAACCGTCCCGTTGACGCACTGCACAAAGGTGCTTCAAAAATAGTCTGTGCCTCCGCTCAGGCCGAGGGTGTAAGGAAAATACTTCCCGTTCTTACCGAGGATGAGGAGGCGGTTTTCAAAAGAGGCAGAAACGCCCATACCGGAGGCATTCCGAAAAATCAGTCAAGTGCCGATTATCACTACGCTACGGGGCTTGAAAGTCTTTTCGGTTGGCTGTATCTCAACGGCAAAATCGAACGAATCAATGAGCTTTATACGCTTCTCAGGTGCGGCTGAGAGGCTTTGCGGAGGCATTGTCAATATGAATTTAACCAAACAAAAAACCGGGGAAATGCTTAAAAACAATCTTATGTGGATAGTCGGCTGTTCGCTCTATTCCATAGGGGTTTGTTGCTTTGCCGTTCCGAATTCCATTGCACAGAGCGGCTTTACGGGACTTGCCGTAATTATAAACCACCTGTTTTCTCTGCCCGTAGGTACGGTGAACCTTGCACTGAATATTCCGATGCTCATACTCATGTGGATATTCCTCGGCAAGCAGCTTGTGGCAAGAACGCTTTGGGTCACGGTCATTCTTTCAACGGCTCTTGACGTTTTCTCCTCATTCATGCCAACCTATGAGGGCGATCCCATGCTCGCCGCTCTTTTCTGTGGTCTGCTTGAGGGAGCGGGTCTCGGTCTCGTAACAATAACCGGTGCAACCAGCGGCGGAACGGATATCGTCGCAAGACTTATCCACAAAAAATGGAAATTTATCACCATAGGCAAGGTCGTGCTTGTTGCCGATGCTCTTGTTGTTATTTCCAATATGATAGTATTCCGCAGTATTGAAAGCGGACTTTACGCCATTGTTATGATATACGCAAGCACCAAGCTCATCGACTCAATGGTTTACGGCACGGGCAACGGCAAAATGCTTATGATAATAACCTCGAAGCCCGATGAAATTTCCAAGGCGATAATAACCTCCTCTCACCGAGGTGTTTCAATCGTTCCCGTCGTGGGTGCATACACGGGAGAAAGCAAAAATATGCTCATATGCGTTGCAAGACGGCATCAAATATCGGGAATTATCAAAACGGTAAAATCCATCGACAGCAAAACCTTTATCATAGTCAGCGAAGCAAACGAAATTCTCGGAGAGGGCTTTACGCAGGCACTTTAATCTTCAGCAATAAAGCCTTGACAAGAAGTATACAATTGATATATAATAACTAAGTTAATCAACATAAAGAGAGGTTTTTTAAATGTCAGGCCATTCAAAATGGAGTACAATTAAGCGTAAAAAAGAAAAAACCGATAATCAGAGGGCTAAGGTATTTACCAAGATAGGCAGAGAGATTGCGGTTGTCGTTCGCGAGGGCGGCCCCGATCCCGCATCAAACTCAAAGCTCAAGGATGTCATTGCAAAGGCAAAGGCAAACAATGTTCCCAATGATAATATCGAAAGAATAATCAAAAAGGCTGCCGGCGAAGCGGGCGGTGCAGATTATGAAGAAATCGTCTACGAGGGCTACGGCCCCTCGGGTATTGCCGTTATCGTTGAAACTCTTACCGATAACCGCAACAGAACCGCAGGCGATGTTCGCCATTACTTTGATAAATACGGCGGAAACATGGGTCAAAGCGGCTGTGTTTCGTTCATGTTCTCAAAGCAAGGCGTTATCATCATCGAGCAGGAGGGCGTTGACGAAGAAAAGCTCATGGAGGATGCTCTCGAAGCAGGTGCAACCGATTTCATCACCGATGACGGAGTTTTTGAAATAAGAACCGAGCCGAACGACTGCGGCGGTATTCGCGAAGATCTCGAAGCAAAGGGATATTCCTTTGTTTCCGCTGAGGTTGAGTATGTTCCCTCTACATATACCGCTCTCACCGATCCCGACGATATCAAGAACATGGAAAAAATGCTTGAAATGTTCGAGGATAACGATGATGTTCAGGCGGTTTGGCACAACTGGGAAAACGCCGACGACGCCGAATAATAACAAGCAAGCTGTCTGCAATTTGCGGGCAGCTTTTTTTCTTGAGCTATTGATTTAATCTGCAATTCGGTGTATTATAAAGACAAATACACAGGAACGGAGACCGACTATGGATAAATATGCAAGACTCAAATATCAGCCCTGCCTCCCTCTCGGTGCTGACGGTAAAAGAATTACCGGTTCCGCACAGCACGCCGCACTTTCAAGAAAGGCGGCCGGCGAGGGTATTGTTCTTTTAAAGAACTCAGAGAACGCTCTTCCTCTCAAAAGAGGCGAGACCGTTGCACTTTTCGGCAAGGCAACGATTGAATATATCAAGGGCGGCGGCGGAAGCGGCGATGTTTACACCGCATATGTACGCAACATTTACGATGGCTTTGCCCAAAAAGAAGCAGAGGGCAAAATCAATATTTATATGCCCACTGTTGAATTTTATAAAAATTATGTAAAGGAAGAAAGTAAAAACGTCCTCACCCGCCCTCAAATCGAAAAAATCTGGGACAGGGTCAACGCAATGGATTTCTGCAAGGAAAAGGACGATATCATCTACGACACCTTTGCAAGAATGCACGTCACCGAGGCTGATGTACCCGATGAGCTTATTGATACAGCCGCCGAAAATGCCGATGTCGCAATAATCACGCTCAGCCGTTTTTCGGCAGAGGGCGTTGACAGAAAGCCGATAGAGAGTGACTATTATCTTTCCGAAGCAGAAAAAAGCCTCATTGACAGAGCGAGTGCCAAATTCAAAAAAACCGTTGTCGTTATCAATTCGGGTGCGGTGGTTGACTGCGAGCATTTTGCCGACAATGACAATGTTCAGTCCGTTATTTTCGGCTGGCAAGGCGGCATCGAGGGCGGTGCGGCAATCGCCGATATTATCTGCGGTGATGTCTGTCCGTCAGGTAAGCTCGCCGACACCATTCCCGTTTCCTATGATTCATATCAGAACGCCGAGGAATTTCTCATCGGCTTTGAGCATCTCGATTATTACGACGATATCTATGTCGGCTACCGCTATTTTGAAACAATACCCGATGCCGCAAAAAAGGTTCGTTATCCGTTTGGATTCGGACTTTCATATACGGAATTTGAGCTGAGCGGTGCATTTTGTTCACAGAGCGACGGAAAAATCGTTGCCGCCGTCACCATTAAAAATGTCGGCTCCGTTGCAGGCAAGGAAACGGTACAGCTTTACTTTTCCGCTCCGCAGGGGATGCTCGGCAAGCCCGCAAAAGAGCTTGCCGCATTCAAAAAAACCCGTCTGCTCGCTCCCAACGAAAGCGAAACTCTTGCATTGAGCTTTGATATTTCGGATATGGCGAGCTTTGACGATCTCGGAAAAATCCAAAAATCCGCATTCGTGCTTGAAAAGGGCAGTTACGCTCTGTATCTCGGAACCTCCGTGCGTAACCTCAAAAAGCTCGACTATGAATATGTTGTCGAGGAAGATATAATCGTCAAGCAGTCAAGCTCACTTCTCAGACCGTTCAAGCTCGGCAAGCGGCTTCTTGCAAACGGTGCATTTGAGCCGCTTCCTATGGGCGAACCGCATTATCACTCCGCAGAAAACACCCTTTCCGATGCAAAAGCACCCGAATCTGCCGTGAAATTCGATGCCGTCGGCGAAAGCATAAGCGTTGACGAATTTATGAAGCAGCTCACAGATGATGAGCTTATCGACCTTGTGGGCGGCCATCAAAATCAGCCCGGTGTATGCAATACCGGAGCCTTCGGCGGTCTTGCAAGACTTGATATTCCTCCTGTCCCCACCGCCGACGGTCCCGCCGGTCTGCGTCTCAATGTACAAACGGGAGCACCGACAACAGCTTGGCCCTGTGCAACACTTCTTGCCTGTACTTGGAATACGGAGCTTATTCAGGAAATAGGCAAGGCGGGCGGAACGGAGCTTCGGGAAAACAATCTCGGTGCTTGGCTTGCTCCCGCAATGAATATACATCGCAATCCCCTTTGCGGCAGAAATTTTGAATACTTCTCAGAGGATCCGCTTCTTGCAGGAAAATGCTGTGCCGCCGAGGTTCGAGGCATTCAGTCGATGCATATCGCCGCCTCCGTCAAGCACTTCGCCTGCAACAACAGAGAATCCAACCGCTTTGAATGCGATTCGAGAGTATCCGAAAGAGCACTTCGAGAAATATATCTTCGCGGCTTTGAAATCTGCGTTAAAGAAGCCGACCCGTGGACAATCATGTCCTCATATAATCTCATCAACGGCAGTCACACCTCAACAAGCTATGAGCTTCTCACCGAAATACTCCGTAACGAATGGGGCTTCAAAGGCATGGTGACCACCGACTGGGGCGTTCACAGTGCCCACTCCGATGAAATCAAAGCAGGTAACGACCTTAAAATGGGAGAGGGCGACCCGTGCGAGCTTAGAAAAGCTCTTGATGATGGGAAACTGACAAGAGCCGACCTTGAAACAAGCGTTCGCCGCATACTTGAAATGACCTTGAAAATAGCCGAATAAGCAAAACTATCCCCGATGCAGCATGATACCGCATCGGGGGATTTTTCTGTTATTTTTCTTTTATATGCCTCAAAGTCATGGCAATTCTGTCGTCGATATTCACCGTTCCGACACCGAAAATCTGCGTATCGAGCTTTCCGTGCATGGGAGCCGTCCATTCTTCTCCTATAGCGGAAATTCCGTGCATCACTCCGATAACCGACCCTGCCGTTGCCGCGTTGCAATCGGTATCAAAGCCCGTCTGTACCGCAAGACACACGGTTTTTCCGTAGTCTCCGCCGCCGTAAAGCAGACTTGCCGCCACTATTTCCGCATTGGAAAGCACATGGCACCAATCGTGACCGCTGTGTTCGTTCCAACGCTCATGTATTTGTGCAAAGCATTCCTCGCTCGTCATGCCGCCGTCAAAGGCGTCGATTATCCGCATAATGCTTTCATGGAATCTTGAACGCTGAGGCACGACTGCAAGAGAGGTTAAAAGTGCCTCACGGATATCCTTTGTCACCGCCGCCCTTGCAATCAGAGCGGCAACAAACATTTCTCCGTAAACACCGTTTTTTGTGTGGGAAATTATTGCATCTCGGTATGCCGCTTCCGCCGCCGCTTCGGGATCTCCGAGAGAAATATATCCGAAATAGTCGCCTCTTATTTGTGCTCCAATCCATTCGCGGAACGGATTTTTGTATTTTGCCGAATCGGGAGGAGTGTATCCCTTGACAAAATTGCAGAATGCCACACGCTCCGCCGTACAATAAGCATTTTTCGGCTGCTTATCAAGCCAAAAATCGGCAACGTTCTTTGATGTGAAGCCCTTGCCGAACTTTTCAATAAGCTCCTGATAGAGCACAAGATAATTCGTATCGTCATCGGCAGGAGCGGATTTCACCTCGTCCGGGTGCACGCCGTTATCGAGATTGTATCTCATTCCTTCAAGATTTTCGGGCGTTAAATCGCTGTGCCTTATATATCTGTGCATGGGATAGTTATCGGTTTTTTTGAGGAATGGCACCAGCTCATCCGTTCGTATTCCCTCGACCGCCTTGCCTAAAAAGCATCCGCAAATTCTGCCGTACCACGCACCCGCCGTTTTTTCTTCGAGAGCTTCGGGAGGAACGGTCATTTTTTCAATCGGTGCTCCCCTCTCGGCACGGATTTCGCACAATTCGGTCGGCTCAACATAGGAGTATCCCTGTTTCTGCGGAGCGTTGCTCACGATCTCGAAAATAACATCTGCCATTTGCTCACGGTATTCGTTTCTCGGCATTTCGGAAACTGCCTTGAAAAGAGCTTCGTATTCCTTTACGGCAAGACCTTCCTCGATGCACTGACAATATTCGGTCATAAGCTCGTCGGAATACAGCTCCCACGAATGCAGACTCGGCAAATCCGCCTTGATACTTTCTTTTCCTGCACCGATTTTAAGGCTTTCCGTTTGCTCATCACTCGGGAGAACCGCCCCCTCCTCAAAATCGTACAGGGTTTTTATGTCGATTTCGCTTTTTTGGGCAAGACCCTTTACCGTAAGCCCTGCCGCCGTTCTCATTCTTTTTATTTTTTCCGCCTTGCTCATAACGTCACTCCTTGCGGTAATCAACGATTACCTTTTCTGCTTTTTATAATAACACACCGACACACGGGTGTAAATAGCGGGAATTTAAAAAAATAAAAGGCAGAGTTAAATTCTCTGCCGATTTATTTTGACTTATGCTTCCTTTACAACTACCTGCTTACCGTTATAATAGCCACATTCGGGGCAAAGTCTGTGTGATCTTTTGTATGCGCCGCAGTTTGAGCACTTCTCAAGCTGGGGGGCAGACATTTTCCAAACATTGGAGCGTCTCTTATCTCTTCTTGCCTTGGAAACTCGTCTTGCGGGAACTGCCATCTTTGAGCACCTCCTTAATTTGTGCTTTATTAAACCGAAAAGGTTTTGTTTAGTTATCCAGAAGCCGCTTTAACGCCTCGAGGCGCGGATCAACATCCTTTTCGCAGCTGCATGAATCCGTGTTAAGGTCCTTGCCGCATTTGGGGCAAACACCCTTGCAGCCCTCACTGCAAAGAAATTTTGAGGGAAGCTCGAGGAAAATATCCTCGGTAATGAGAGCACCGACATCAAATCGAAGCTCGTTGACAAGCAAAAGCTCGTCATTGTTTTCGTCATTCAAATGAGTGACAAGAGTATGGAATATTTCAATCTGCAACGGAACGGTTATGGGCTTTGCACATCGGTCGCAGTTAAGCTCCAAAACGGGCTTTGCGACAGCATTCAGCTCCACAACGCCGGTATGGTTTGCGACTTCTCCGCTCACCGTGACGGGCTTTGTAAACGGCTTTGCTCCGTAAAGCTCCTCCTGCGACAGGTCAAGCTCAAAATCGAAGCTCTTTACAAGTCCTTCGGTATTAAAAACAGACTCTAAATCCAAAAGCATATTACTCACCTAAAATCACGCACCAAATATTATATATTTATCCGCATGATTTGTCAACTAAAATATTTAGATTTTTTCGCAGAAATCGAATATTTTTGCGGGAAGCTCCGATTCATCGGCTGAAATTGTGAATGTAAAATCCTGCTCCGCTATCTTGCTGAGCTTTGAGAGCTTCTCAAGGAAATCGGCAAGCTCATCATAATTCTTGCCACCGATTTTGAGAGTTGCATCAACAAGGATATCGGTTATGTCGTGGTCGCCTGCGATTATACCGCTGAGAAAGCCGTAGAATGCATCGTAGCCGTTGATTCCGTAATGGTCGGTTTCAACAAGTCTTGCGCGGTAATTTACGTTGTAGGTGAGAAGTCTCTCCTTTTCAACGCAAACAACATTGCCGTTTGACTTTTCAACCGCTGAATTTACAAGGTCGATAAGTCTCTTGGTTTTTCCTGAACCTTTGTTGCCGAGAATAAGATAGATCATTTTAGTTTCCTCCTGTAATTCGGATTTCAATTGATTCTTGCTTCAAGTGCCGCCTTTGCAGCCTCATAGCCCGGTTTGCCGAGAAGTGCAAACATATTCTTTTTGTAGCTCTCGACTCCCGGTTGGTCAAAGGGATTGACACCGAGCATATAACCCGAAATGCCGCACGCCTTTTCAAAGAAATATATCATATAACCGAGGTTATATTCATCCTGTTTGTCAAGCTCAATGATGATGTTGGGCACCTGACCGTCGGTATGAGCAAGCACCGTACCCTCAAATGCCTTACGATTGACGAAGTGCATCGTTTTTCCCGCAACGAAATTAAGTCCGTCACCGTTTGCCTCATCAAAGGCTATTTCAACATCCGTTTTGGGCTCGTTGACCCAGATAACGGTTTCAAACAGACAGCGTTCACCCTGCTGGATATACTGACCGAGCGAATGAAGGTCGGTTGAGAATATTGCACTGGCAGGGAAAAGTCCTTTGTTTTCTTTGCCCTCGCTCTCGCCGAAAAGCTGCTTGAACCACTCACACCACATCGTCATGGAAGGCTCGTAAGCCGCAAGCATCTCAACGCTCTTTCCGTCACGGTAAAGCATATTTCTTATTGCCGCATATTTGTAGCAGTCGTTGCCGTCGAGATCGTCATTTGCATAAGCCGCTCTCGCGTCTGCGGCACCCTGCATGAGTGCATCTATATCCATGCCTGCAACCGCTATCGGAAGCAGACCCACCGCAGTAAGGACGGAATATCTGCCGCCCACATCATCGGGAACAACGAAGGTTTCATATCCCTCGGCATCCGCAAGTGCTTTAAGAGCACCCTTTTCTTTGTCGGTGGTAACATATATTCTCTTTGCCGCCTCTTCTTTGCCGTACTTCTCTTCAAGAATGCCCTTGAAGATACGGAAAGCAATTGCGGTTTCGGTGGTAGTACCCGATTTTGAAATTACGTTAATCGAAAAATCTTTGCCGTCAACAAGCTGCTTCAGCTCTGCGACCGCACTCGAGCTTATCGTATTTCCGCCGAAGTAGATATCGGGTGTATCTTTCTTAATAAGATTATAATTGTTTGACTTTACAAATTCAATCGCCGCTCTTGCACCGAGATATGAGCCGCCGATGCCGAGCACCACAAGAGCCTGTGAATCCTTTTTGATTTTTTCTGCACAGGTTTTGATTCTTGCAAATTCTTCCTTGTCATAATTTACGGGCAAATCGAGCCAGCCGAGATAATCGCTGCCGAGACCCGTTCCGTCACGAAGCATCTCATGTGCCTGCGTGACCGCTTGACGCATTGTATTGATTTTTTCTTTTTCGGCGTATTCGCCGACATAATTAAGATTGAGCTTCAAAGCCATCTCTCTTCCCCCCATAGCTTTGATTTATATAAATCTAATATATTTTACCCTATTATACGATTTATTGCAACACCAAAAACGAAAAAATATCACTTTATTTTGATGAAAATTAAATATTTTCGCTTTATATAAGACCGAAAGGCTGAAATCGAGGCGTTTTTCGGACATAAAAAGCAGAAATGATACCGCAGGATTTTTCTCCTCGGTATCATTCTACCACATATTGAGCACGAATGCAAAAGAAATTTGCTTTTATCTTCGATAAAGTGCCGTCAGCTCCCTGAGATGAGCCGCAAGAGACGGTGATGCCGCACCGTCACGCATTCTCCATTGCCAATTTCCGCCGAGAGTGGATGGTGTATTCATTCTCGCCCACGCTCCCAAGCCTAAAATATCCTGCATTGTCAGTATTACCGTGTCGGCAGGACAGGCAAGCAATGATTTTATAATCCCCTCGGAAATCCCCTCCCGTTCATTAAGTCGCAAATATTCCTTTGCAAAGCGGACATCCTCGGGAGTGGCGGTATCCAACCAGCCGACAAGCGTATCGTTATCGTGCGTACCGATATATGCAACGCAATTTTTCGGATAATTGTGCGGCAGATAGTCGCTGTCCTCTCGGCTGTCAAAGGCAAACTGCAAAATTTTCATTCCGGGAAAGCCCGTTTCTTTGAGCAGAGCTTTCACTCCGTCGTCGATATATCCCAAATCCTCGGCAATGATGTCAACCCTGCCGAGCTTTGCTTCAATTGCCTTGAAAAGCTCGATGCCTGCACCGCTATACCATTTGCCCTGCGTTGCATCGGTTTTGTCTCCCGAAACGGCATAGTATGACGAAAAGCCCCTGAAGTGGTCTATTCGCAGACGGTCATACATTTTCAAAGAATGCTCCGTTCGGCATATCCACCAGTCGTAGCCGTCGGAACGCAGATAATCCCAATTGAAAACGGGATTTCCCCAAAGCTGACCCAAGGGATTAAAGCCGTCGGGAGGAACACCGGCTACGAGGTCGGGCTCGCCATTTTCGTTCAGAAGAAAAAGCTGAGGCTGTGACCAAGCATCGGCACTGTCCCGTGCAACATAGATGGGTAAATCGCCGATTATCCCGATTCCGTTTTTGTCGGCGTATTGATGCAACTTTTCCCATTGAGAGAAAAACCAAAACTGCTCCGCCTTGCACCGCAGGATTTCTTTGTGCAAAAGCGAACGGGCTTTTTCAAGGGCGTTTTTATTGCGGAATTTCAGGTCGCTTGTCCATTGATACCAAGGCTTCCCGCCCTCATGGGCTTTAATTGCGGAAAAGAGAGCATATTCGTCGAGCCAATATTCGTTTTCGTCACAAAATTTTTCAAATCCGGTATTCGGCTCGAACCGTTCAAATGCCTTTTTCAGCACGACGGCTCTGTTCGCATAGAGCAAGCCGAAATCCGCCTTTTCGGGGTCATTCCCCCAATCAAGCATACATTCGTTTTCATTAAGGAGTCCGTCATCGCAGAGCATTTCAAGGTCGATAAGGTAGGGATTCCCCGCAAATGCCGAAAAGGATTGATACGGAGAATCGCCGAAGCCCGTCGGAGTCAAAGGAAGTATCTGCCAAAATTTCTGACCTGCCGCTTTGAGAAAATCAACAAAGGCGTACGCCTCTCTGCCGAGTGTTCCGATGCCGTACCGAGAGGGCAGAGAGGTGATGTGAAGTAATATTCCGCTGCTTCTCATTTGTCCGCCCCTATTGCAAGAGTGGTCGCCTTGTCAAAAAAATGGACGCGGTTTGCATCAATGACCAGCTTTTTTTCGCCGCTTTCCGCTCCGCTGCTCGAGGCTATTCGGGCGATATGGCGTTTTCCGTCAAGCTCAAAATAGATATTCATTTCACTTCCGAGAAGCTCCGCAAGCTCTGTTTTTACGGTTATGACGCATTTTCCTTTTTCGGATTCTCCTTTTTCAAGCTCCCGTATATGCTCGGGTCTGACTCCCAAAATCACCTCGGAATCCCTGTATTTTTCAAGGATATCACGTTTTTCTTTCGGTATCATCATTGCTTTCCCCGCAAAGCTCGCCGCAAGATTGCCGTTATCCGACACTATTTTCGCCTCGATGAAATTCATCTGCGGTGAACCGATAAAGCCTGCCACGAACATATCCGCCGGCTCGTCATACAGCTTTTTCGGCGTATCGAACTGCCTTACGATGCCTTTATCCATCACAACTATTCTGTCCGCCATGGTCATTGCTTCCGTCTGGTCGTGCGTTACATAAACAAAGGTGGTTTTAAGCTCCTTATGAAGCAGAGTGATTTGACTTCTCATCTGTGTGCGGAGCTTTGCATCGAGATTCGACAACGGCTCATCGAGCAGAAACACCTTGGGATTTCGCACCATTGCTCTGCCGAGAGCCACTCTTTGTCTTTGACCGCCCGATAACGCTCTCGGCTTTCTGTCAAGATACGGAAGTATATCGAGAATTTCGGCAGCTCTGCGTACCTTTTCATCTATTTCACACTTGGGCACTTTTTTCAGCTTCAATGCAAACGCCATGTTTTTGTAAACGCTCATATGCGGATAAAGTGCGTAGCTTTGGAATACCATTGCAATATCCCTGTCCTTCGGTGCAACACCGTTGACCTGCCGTCCGTCTATATACAGCTCCCCCGAGGTCACATCCTCAAGTCCGGCTATCATACGCAGGGTCGTTGATTTTCCGCAGCCGGACGGTCCCACAAGAACCACAAATTCTTTATCCTTTATTTCAAGCGAGAGGCTCGGAATAACCGTCACCTTGCCGTTATCAAAGGATTTTACAACATCTCTGAATACGATTGCCGCCATAAATAATACCTCTTATCCCTTAACCGCGCCTGCCACCACGCCTTTAATAATATATTTTTGGCAGAAAAGATAGAAAACGATTATCGGCAATATTGAAAGCACAAGCATTGCCATGAGTGCTCCCATATCCTTGTTGCCGTAGCCGCCCGTAAGTGCCATTTGAACCGCAACGGGCAAGGTTTTGTTGCTTCCCGAACCGAGCACGAGGTAGGGCAAAAGATAATCGTTCCACACCCACATTGCATTCAGTATTGCCACGGTTATTGCCGTAGGCTTCAAAATCGGGAAAACTATAAGAAAAAATGTTTGAACGGGAGAACAGCCGTCAATCGTTGCCGCCTCCTCAATTTCCGTCGGTATGCTTTTGATGAAGCCCGAAAACATGAATACCGACAATCCCGCTCCGAAGCCGAGATATATAAACACGATTCCCGTCGGACTGTTCAGCTTCATTTCAAATGCAAGATAGGTCATGGTATACATAACCATTTGGAACGGCACTATCATACTGAAAATGAACAGATAATACAGCAAAGAGGTGAATTTGTTTTTCACTCTGACGATATACCATGCCGTCATCGAGGTAAGCAAAACTATCCCCGCCACCGAGAGCACCGTTATAAACAGCGAATTTGCAAAGGAACGCATAAAATCAGACTGCGTAAAGCCCTTGATGAAATTATCAAAGCCCGCAAAGGTTTCTTTGTTCGGCAGTTCAAACGGTGCATCGGAAATATAAAAATTCCCCTTGAACGAATTGAGAATTATTATTAAAATCGGTGACAGAAACACGAACGCAAGTACGGTGAGCAGAGCATATGAAAGTATCTGCCTTGATTTTTTTGCTTTCATTGCTCCACCTCCCTGCTCCGTGTTGATTTTAGCTGTATGAACGCTATTACCGCAACAAGTATAAAGAATATTACCGCCTTTGCCTGTGCCGTACCGTGCCATTCGGCGAGCTTTAAGCCCGTATGGTCATAGAAGGTTTTATATATATCGAGTGCCAAAAGTGCGGTATCTGCCGATTTCCCGTTGAGTGCAAGGTTCTGGTCAAAGAGCTTAAATGAATTTGTCAGCGTCAGAAAGGTACATATCGTCACCGAGGGCATAAGCATCGGTACGGTTATTCTCATGAGCAGCTGCCGCCGTGATGCACCGTCAATCTGTGCCGCTTCCTTGATGTCATCCGGTATATTTTGTAAGCCTGCTATATAGATAATCATCATATATCCTATAAGCTGCCAATTCATCATTATCACAAGTCCCCAAAAGCCGTATTTCGGGTCGTAGGTTATATCAACTCCGAAAAAGCCGAGAACGCCGTTGATTATGAGACTCCAAATATGACCGAGAACGATGCCGCCGATGAGATTCGGCATAAAAAATACGGTTCTGAATGCGTTTGTGCCTTTCAGTCCCTTTGTCATGAGCAATGCAAGTGCAAAGGCGATAAGATTTACCGTCACCACGGAAACGGCGGTAAACTTTACCGTCAGCCACAACGAATGCAAAAAGGTTTCGTCCTTTACAAAAATATTTATATAATTTTTCAGACCTACCCAAGTGCTCTCGTTGACAACCTTAAATTCTGTAAAAGAAAGATATATTCCCATGATAAACGGAATGACGAACGACACGGCAAATGCCGCCAAGGTAGGCAGTACAAAAACGGGAAAATATTTTTTGAGCATTTTTTGCATCAAATCACTCCATCAGTACCGAACGCCTCATTCAAATTCCTCGCTCCATTTCTTGACGACAAGTGCTTTCACCTGCTCCCATTCTCTGCCGCCCTGAGCATATTTCAAAAGTTCGCTGCCGAATGAGTCCTTAAAGGTCTGACCGGGAAAAACGGTGAAATTCCACGGCAAATTCGTAACCTCGCTTTTATTCATCCAGCGAATAACCTCTTTTGCAAGCGGGTCATCGGGAGACTCCGCCTCGGTAAAGGTATCGAACGGTGAAATAAATCCAAGCTCCTCGCTGACAAATTTTTTGCCCTCCTCGGAGCTGAAGAGCCAATAGAGGAAATCTGCCGCCGCCTGCTGTTCCGCCTTGCTCGCCTTTGAATTTATGCAGATAAAATTCTCCGTTCCTATGCAGATGCCGAGCTTTTCTTCGCCCTCAATGCCCATATATATCGGCATGAATTTTATATCTTCCTCTTTCACGGTGTTTCCCGCTGCTCCGAGTATCTGCGACGCACCCCAATTGCCGTTTTGAACCATGGCACACTTGCCCAAGGCGAACTCCGCCATTGATGAGGTTACGTCAACCGTTCCGAGCTGTTTTTTATCTGCGGTCGAATTGTTTATATAGAGGTCAAAAATATTTTTGAAATTGTCGGAATACTCGAAATCGAGCTTCTTGTAATCCTCGCCCGTAAGGTCGATACCTTTCTTTTGAAATTCGAGAGTTACGGGGATATTCATCAAATGCGTCTGCCAACGCCAATCTTCACCCGTTTTGAGAGAGGTTGCCGCAAACACGCCGTCAATTCCGAGCTTGTCCTTGTTTGCCTGCATATCCTCAACAAAGAGCTTGAAATCGGCAAAGCTCCCAATATCGTCAACGGAGCTGAAATCGGTTTTTCTGTCGGGCAGTGCAAAATATGCATCGGTTATTTTTTTATTGTAGATAATTCCGTAGCCCTCGACGACATAGGGGATTCCGTATACGCCATCGCCCGATGTCACGGCAAGCGATTTATCCTTGAGATGCTTGTAAAGCTCCGTGTCTTTAAGGTCGGCACAGTATTCCTTCCACGCCGCATATCCTATGGGACCGTTGATTTGGAACAGCGTCGGTGCTTCGCTCGTTGACATTCTTGCCGTAAGCGTTGATTCGTAGGTTCCCGATGCCGCAGTTTCAACCGTCAGCTTTACGCCGCTGCTTTTTTCGTATGCTTCCGATATTCTTTCATACACCTCGGCTATTTCGGGCTTGAAGTTCAGATATCTTATTTCTTTTACCTTTCCCGCATTTGAGCCGGTGTTTTCCTCCGTTGTCGGCTTATTGCCGTTACAGGCGGTGAAAATTCCGCACATGACAAGCACAGCCGCAAAAACGGATATCAATTTCTTGAACATATGACTACCTCCGATTTTTAATGTTGATAGTATTATGCACCCAAAAAACGGATTTTATAACGCAATGCCGATAAAAGAAAAAACCGCCTCAAGCATTATTGAAATACTTAAGACGGTTGGATTTATTATTCTTTTGTTAAATATTTGCCGCTTTCTTTATATCGTCAACTCTGTCGAGATGCTCCCACGGAAGATCAACATCGGTTCTGCCGATATGACCGAGAGCCGCCGTTTGCTGATATATGGGTCTTCTCAAATCGAGAGTTTTAATGATTGAAGCGGGACGCAGGTCAAAGAGTTTCTTAATCAAAGCAGAAATCTCCGTATCCTCGATTTTGCCCGTTCCGAATGTATCGACAAATACCGAAACAGGCTCCTCAACGCCGATTGCGTATGCAAGCTCAACCTCGCATTTGTCCGCAAGACCCGCCGCAACAATGTTCTTTGCAACATGACGAGCCGCATATGCCGCCGAACGGTCAACCTTGGTGGGGTCTTTTCCGCTGAAAGCTCCGCCGCCGTGACGGGCATAGCCGCCGTATGTGTCAACGATTATCTTTCTGCCGGTAAGTCCGCTGTCACCGTTGGGTCCGCCGGTGACAAACCTGCCGGTGGGATTGATGTGATAAACCGTGTTTTCGTCAAGCATTTCCGACGGAACGGTGGTCTTTATGACATTTTCGATTATGTCGTTTCTTATCTGCTCAAGCTCAACCTCGGGTGAGTGCTGAGATGAGATAACAACCGTATCGACTCTGACGGGCTTGCCGTTTTCGTCGTATTCAACCGTAACCTGACTCTTGCCGTCCGGTCTGAGATAGGGCAGAGTGCCGTTTTTGCGAACCTCGGTCAGCTTTGCACAGAGCTTGTGTGCAAGAGAAATGGGAAGCGGCATAAGCTCGGGAGTTTCATTGCAGGCATATCCGAACATCATGCCCTGATCGCCCGCACCGAGACGGTCAACACCCATTGCGATATCGGCAGACTGCTTGTCTATTGAGGTTATAACGGCACAGGTATTGCCGTCGAAGCCCTTTTCGGAGCTGTCGTAGCCGATATCAAGCACCGCCTGTCTTGCAATGGCGGGGATATCAATATTGGCATTGGTTGTAATTTCGCCCATAACGAGAATCATTCCCGTTGTGCAGGCACATTCGCAGGCTACTCTGCCGTTCGGGTCCTGAGCAAGGATGGCATCGAGCACCGCATCGGAAATTCGGTCGCAGATTTTATCGGGATGACCGCCCGTGACCGATTCGGAAGTAAAAAAGCTGTGTGACATGGTATTACCTCACTTAATAGTATTATCAACGGAAGCTCTGTCCTCTGCATTTAATAAAACCCGCCGAAGGAGTCCTCGGCGGGCGAAAACACCTTATCTTTCGGTTAAACCGCAGGAATTAGCACCTTGTATAACACAGGTTGCCGGGCTTCAAAGGGCCTGTCCCCTCAGCCGCTCTTAATAAGGACATATTCTATTGACAATCAAGTATTATATAGCATGGGTCGTATTTTGTCAATACGCCGATGCATTATTTGTTGAAATATTGGGGAAGGAACTCCTTGTGAGCCTCTTTAAGCTCATTAAAGCAGTTTATTGTCTTTTCCCAGTCGCCTACAAGGGGATGAACAAGCAGACCCTTTATTGCGTCCTCGTCACTGCCCTTGATTGCCGCTTTAACCGCATACTTTTCATAGGTCTTGACAACCTGCATAAGTCCTACGATATGGTCATTGATATGCTCGGTAACAGGTACGGGATGTGCTCCGTCGTCGCCGATAACAGCCGCAATTTCAACGATATCGTCATCAGCCATAAAGGGCAGAGTGCCGTTGTTCTTTATGTTGACAACATGAACGTCTCTCTTGTTGTTTGCAAGAGAATCAATAAGTGAAACGGCGGCAAGAGAATACTTGTGACCGCCTCTCTTGTCGAGCAGAGCGGGCTTTGTGACGATATTTTCGTCCTTGTACATTTCAAGAAGCTGCTCTTCAATCTCCATGCAGACCTGTGCTCTTGTCTTTTCGTCCTCACGCTGATGTTGGAGCTTCGCTTCACGGCAGTAATAATACTGAAGATATGATGACGGAATAGCCTTTATCGTCTTGAGGCAGTCGATTGAGAAGCCATCATCCTTGATATTTGCCATAACCTTGGGAGAGAAGCCCGATTCAATAAGGTCGGGAAGAATCTCCTTGCCGTCCTTGAGAACAGAGGTTATCCAGCTCAAATGGTTGAGTCCTACATAGGTTATCTTTGCATCATCGCCCGTGATTTCTTTAAGGTCATCAATCATATCAATGGGAACGTTGCAAAGACCGATGCACTTAACGTTGGTGTTGTTGAGTACAAATTCGGTGATGATGCCCGAAGGATTGGTGAAGTTGATAAGCCATGCATTGGGGCAAACAGCTTCAATTCTGTCGCAGATATTCTTTATGACGGGAATGGTACGCTGAGCCTTGAAAAAGCCGCCGATACCGGTGGTTTCCTGTCCGATAAGATTATATTTCTTGGGAATGCTCTCATCAAGATGACGGCAGGGGAGCTTGCCCACTCTAATCTGAGTAACGACAAAATCCGCTCCCTGAAGTGCGGTATCAAGGTCATCGGTAAAGACAACCTCGCAGTCGCAATTCGCATTCTTGAGCATACGAACGCAGAGGTTTCCGACTATTGTTCTCTTTCTCTCGTCGATATCCATAAAGGATATTTTTTTGAGCTTGAGGCTGTCCTTTGCTTTAAGGAAGCCGTCTACAAGCTCGGGACAATATGTACTGCCCGAACCGATAACCGCAACGCTGATTTCTTTCATGATATATTTACTCCTTTATATTGAGATTGGTTACTTATTTCGCATAATCCTGCATTATCCAATTGATACAGCCGATAACGGGCTGAGCCTTCAGCTTTATGAATTTGAGTTTCTTGCCGCTGAGTGCCTCCGCCTTTGAGAGGAGCATATCCATATACGCCTTGTTGTCGAGCTTTACGTTTATCGAGCCGGAGAGAACAACCTCAATTTCGTCGCCCGAAAAATCAAGCTCATGTGACAAAGCGGATATAAGCTCCGCACCGCGCTGTGCCATTTTCTCGCAATAGTCGAGAGCGGGCTTATCGCCCATTTTTGCCGCCTCAAAGAAGCAACCGACAAACTCTCTTATGTATTCGCCCGCATTCTCGCCCTCCATTTTTTCAATGAAGCCGAGGAATTTTTCTCTGCCCGTGAAGCCCAAATGCTCCTTGACAAGCTCGGTTATAAGCGTTTTTTCAAGTCCGAGGAAAAGCTCGTTATAAACAAGCTCAAACGCCTTAATCGCTATATCGACACCGCCGGAAATATCGCCTGAAAATCTGCCGAGACCCGCAAGCTGGAGCTTTTTGCCGTTCTCGTCTATGCCGTTACAGCAAACGCCCGTGCCGCAATTGTAGCCTATGGCACAGCCGCTTTCGCTGCCCGCTTTTACAACGATAAAGCCGTCATTGAATACTTCAAAATTGCGAAGTCCCTTTTTGCGGAGCATCTCACACATTGCATCGTACTGATATTCGTGGTCGATTCCCGCAAGACCCATGAGAGTAAAGCTGACATCCTCAAGAGAAATACCCGCCTTTTCGCAAAGAGCGTTTAATCCCTCGATTATGATATCACTTGCACCGTCAAAGGAGGTTTCGAGATTTTCATGGTTACTGCCCGCTCCCTCAACATATTCAAGCATTTCCTTACTTTCGTTGAAAAGTGCAAACGCCGTTTTTGTTCCGCCGCCGTCAACGCCTATGTAATACTTCATTTTAACACCTCATTCTTCCTCAAAACAATCATTGCAAACCTCGTCAAGGCAGAAAGTGCCTCGGCGGTACGGTTCTCTTTCTATCCACATTCCGTTCGTGAAATCGGGGAACGGCACGGGTGCTCCGCCTATGGCTATCGACTGCTCGGAAAGGCAGGTAACAGCCATCCACGTTGCCGTATCGTAAACATCTATCGGCGGCTTTGCATCCATTCTGACACTCTCTGCGAATGCACTGAGCACCAGATAATCCATGCCTCCGTGACCGCCCGCATGAACACCGTCCACCTTGTATTTTTTCCAAAGCGGATGCTCGTACTTTTCTATGTACGGAGCGGCACTTTCCCATTTGTGCGTCCAATGCTTCGGGTCCTCAAGGCTCTGCCCCTCAAGATAAATACGGTTGCCGTCCTCCATGTAGATGCCCCTTGTTCCCTGAACGCGGTAGCCTCTTGAATAGGGTCTCGGGAGGGAGCAGTCATGCGTGAGAACAACAGTTTCACCGTCGGCACATTTTATCACCGTAGTGACAACGTCGCCCTGATTGAAGCTGTAATCGGCAAGGTCGTAATCCTCGCCCTTATTTTTGATTATCCACTCGTTAAGACCCCTCGATTTTGTTGCAAAGGAGCTGAGTGAAATATATCGGTTGCCTCGGTTGATTCCGAGAACCTTTGAAATCGGTCCGAGCTGATGCGTGGGGTAAAGCTCGCCGTTTCTGTGCTGAAAATTCACAAGTCTGCCGTGGCGGTTTTCTCTGCCGAGAGATATTTCATCCCGCAGGTCATGCTGATATCCGCCCTGCAAATGGATAAGCTCTCCGAAAAGATTTTGCTTAACCATGTTGAATATCGCCATTTCGTTTCTGTCATAACAGCAATTTTCGAGAAGCATACAGAATTTGCCCGTCTCCTCGCTCGCTCTGACCATCTGCCAACATTCTTCAACGCTTGCCGCACCGCCGACTTCAAGTGCAACGTGTTTGCCTGCACGCATTGCATCAACGGCTATACGCCCGTGGGTTATCCATGTTGTACAGCACATCACGGCATCAAGGTCATCCCGTGCAAGAAGCTCTTTATAATCAAGATAACCGGCAGCATCCTCGCCCGTTGCCTCCTTGACTATCCGCACCCCGTCCTCGACTCTGTCGGGATAGATATCGCAAACTGCGGGAACCCGAACGCCGTCACAGTTGAGAAGCTCTCTGAGCTGACTCCTGCCTCGTCCGCTTATTCCTATCACGCCGATATTAACCGTGCTTTTCATTCTTGATTTTCCTCCCGAATGGTCTTGCTCTAATTATATAAATATTTGCATGAAAAATCAATAATTTATTTGAAATATCTTTTAAAATACTTTCTCCACTTTATCATGTAAAGCGTAACGAGCTTTGTTAAGGCGATATCGTAAAGCACGAATGCAAGCGTACCCATGCCGAGAAGAATGGGTATTGCCGCCATGCCGAACTCCTCCGTTTCATCTATCGTAACGCCCATGAATTTTATCATGAGATAATACGAGATAACCATTGATGCAAGGAATGCCGCGAGCTTTATCACCCAACATACAGCAGTGTGCAGCTTTGCTTCAACCGCCGCCTTTAATATCGGATAATAGCCGAAAAATGCAAGGTACATCACGGCTACCTCTTTATCCGGAACAAGCAATACGCCGAGGATCGCAACCGCCGCATACACGCCGAATGCCCACTTTTTATCCGTTTCGATAACCATGAACACTATGAGCATTCCCGCTGCCGCAGGCAAGGCGTAGGTCAAAAACGGTATGACTGCAACGGATATCATCATAACAAGCGAAAGAGCGGAAACTATGCCGCCCAAAGCACACTTGGAGCTTTGCTTCAAAATTTTTCACTCCTCAGCAACAAGGTATTAAATCACCGCCGAAGCATTCACAGCAGCAGTCGGCACAAAGCAGACCCGAGCAAATGTCACACGCCGAACAGCCCGAATCATCTGAATTTTTCCTTTCGGCTCTGTAACCGCCGGAGCGTGCCTGATTCACTTTGTTGAATGCCATTTTATAGGTGTTGTTTGACGGGTCCATATTGCAGGCGGTTGCAAAATTACTCGCCGCCTCCTCGAGCCAGCCTCTCTTTTGCTGAATGGTTCCTTTGAGATAATACCATTGTGCGTCTCGGACACTCTCGGGAATACCGTCAAGCAGAGTTTGGGCATCCTCGAGCCTGTTGGCGTTGATTTTCGCCCGAATATCCGAATAATCAGCCGTACCCGAATAGGAATAAGAATATCCGTTTCCCGAACGGCGGTAGTCCGTATCGGTTGAGGCGTTCATAACTATGGCATCATATGCGGCATTGATTTCATCCATTTTTGCGGCGTCAACGCCCTGATACCTTTTTGCAAGCCCTCTGTATGCCGTATTCACTTGATTCATGTCGGCATTTCGGTCAATGCCGAGAACATCATACGGATTCCTCATAATTCTGCACCTCAGTCAACTGTATAATCTGTCTTCTTGGATTTAGCGGGCAAATATTTTGCCGTAACGGTTTTTGCCGCATTGTCAAAGCCGTCATAAATTATATTTTCGAGAATATCTTTGAACCGTTCGGGCTTAATCTCCTTGAGAGCCTCAACTGCCTGAGACTGAGTGAGATTTAACGCTCCCTCGGCTCTTTCGGCAAAGCTCCTGCGACCCTGTTCGGTTGTCAATTCGGGATTTTCTTTGATAAACGGATTGAAGCCTTTTTTGCGGATATCGTCCTCAAGGTCATCCGCCGCATCAAGAATATAAACAAATCTGCCCGTCATGTATCCGAGCCTTTTGAGTGCCGATGCCCGTTCGCCCGTAAAGCCGAGCGAAAAAAACTCTCCGAGAGCCGCTGCACTCGGGTCTGCCGCACGGTCAATACCGCATTGAGCATCCGCCTCCGCCCGTGTCTGCTCTTTCATTGCACCGCCGATGGCTTTCTCCGCCTCGGGAGCACGCTTTCGAGCCTTTTTGTGCATGAGAGCAACGGCGGGAAAAAGCAGAGCCGCCGCTATGCGGTGAAAAAATCCCCTGTCATGCAAATCATCGAGCAATTTATAATAAACGGTGATGATGAGTGCATGGGCACAAAGCTCGATTTCTTCTCTGTCGCCGCAAATCATACATTTTTTTGCAGGATTATACGGGCACCTTTTCGCAGAAAAACGGCAGGCATCACCGCCGACGGAAAGTCTCAGCAATGCGGCAAACGCAAAATCGTAGCTGAGAAAAAGCTGAGCAAGCGGAGTATATTCCCTGCCGAGCACTCGACATAGCGAACAGTAAACTCCGCGATAAAGCTCGTAATCCTTCATTTTCATTTCGGGCTTATACGCCCTGATATATCCGAGCAAGCAAAACACTCCGAAAATTGTATTCTGTTTTATTTTATACTATTTTTCGTCGAAAACGGTTAACATATTGTAAATTTTATAAATAAAACCGCATCGGCAGGCATAGCCGCAACCGACACGGTGAATATGTTACCTCTTCATTTTTCTCAGCAGTTCCTTATCCTCGGGAGCTGCTCTGTAGGATTCAACGGCTTTCTGCAAGGACTTGTTGAACGTAAAATCGTCAAGAGTACAGTTTTTCATTCCTCAGCTCCTCGATGAGCAGAGACAAGTCTTTTTCCGTGAATTCCATTTCTATCCTTTCCGAGCAATTTCACCGCCTCCCCCGACAGCAGCAGCAACGAAAAAATATTCGGCACCGCCATTAAGCCGTTAAGGGTATCCGAAATACTCCAAACGCTTTCAAGCCTCAGCATACAGCCTGCCGCCGCAGTCAAGGCATATATGATGTTATAAATTTTCTTTGCTTTTTCGCCGAAAAGATACACCGCTCCCCGACTTCCGTAATACGACCATGCAATCAGCGTTGCAAGTGCAAAAAGGCTGATACAGCCGCTCAAAAAGTACGTACCCGCCGTGCCGAAAACACTTGAAAACGCCGCATTGCAATAATCCACGCCGTCGAGTGACGGGTCATTTTGCCACACTCCGCTCGTCAAAAGTGCCGCGGCGGTGACGGTACACATCAAAACGGTATCTATGAAAACCTCGAGAATACCCCACATTCCCTGCTGTGACGGACTTTCACATTCGGCACAGGAATGAATTACCGAGCTGCTTCCGAGCCCCGCTTCATTGGAGAATACGCCCCGTGATATCCCGTAACGCATTGCCCTTGACATCCCGTAGCCCGAAACGGCTTTAACGCTGAATGCTTCTTTGAATATCATTTTTATGCACGGCACAAGGGAGCGGATATTTACCGCAATAATCGCAAGGCACCCCAAAACAAAAACGCAGGACAAAACGGGAATGAGTCTTTCCGAAACCGAGCTTATGCGTTTAAGACCGCCCGACACGGTTATGAGCAAAAAGCCGCAAAGCACGGCGGCAGTCAGCATTTTCGGCACTCCGAACGTCTCAAGTCCGCAGGCTACGGAATTTGCCTGAGTCATGTTTCCCATTCCGAGAGATGCACCGATAAGCAAAACGGCGTAGACTGCCGCAAGTCCTTTCCTCCCCAAGCCGCGTTCGATATAAAGCATGGGGCCGCCGAGCCATGAGCCGTCCTCGGAACGCACTCTGTAGCGTACGCCGAGAATATTCTCACAGCAGGAGGTCATCATGCCGAAAACCGCGGATATCCACATCCAGAATATCGCTCCCGCTCCGCCCGAATAAACAGCCGTTGCCACTCCGACGATATTCCCCGTGCCGAGGCAGGCGGCAAGTGCGGAAAAGAGTGCTCCCCTCTGACTTACGGAGCCGTCCGACACCTTGTTTTTATTTTCTCTCGGTGCAAAAACGGTTTTGCCGAGCCATGTTTTTATGCCCGTAATTTGAAAAAATCCCGAACGAACCGTCAAATACAGCCCCGTCATCAAAAAAACGACAAGCATGGGCGTACCCCAAACAAAGGCACCGAGTGCTTCATTCAACCTAAAAATCACGGTCTGTCACCTCAAAAAAATATATGAAGCGACAGACCGGTTTATTATTTACTGAAATCAGATACTAATAATTTTGCATTCAATATCATTCTCGTTTGCGAATTTGACTACATTATCCATGCCCTCTTTGGTGTATATAGTCATCTTTTGGCAGGCATCAAACGCAAGAGGCTCAATTCCCTCGGTATTTCCTCTGAAGGTTACCGCCAAAAGATTCAAGCAGTAACAAAACGCCTCATCCTTAACGGTTTCAAGGCTTGAGGGAAAATCAACCTGAACAAGGTTAAGGCAGTTGCGGAATGCCTCGGTCGGAATTTCCTTGAGGTTTCTCGAACTGTTGAGAAATACCTTTTTTACGGAGCTGTCCGCAAAAGCACGCTCCTCGATTGTGAGAAGTCCCTCGGGGAAATTGACAATGGTAAGTCCCGTTGCCCCGGCAAAGGACTCCTTGCCGATAACCGTAACCGTTTTGCCGTCGATTTCGGAGGGTATATCCATTTCAAGAATATCCTGCGTGCCGTTGTACTTTGTGATTTTAACCGTTCCGTCCTCGAGCACAACATAGCTGTAGTCGCCCGATGTGAGTACCTGCGGCTCTTTTTCGGCTTCATCGCCGCAAGAAGCAAAAACGCACATAATGCAAGCCAACGCCAATATAATTGAAATTATCTTTTTCATAAAAATTATCCTCTCGTTTTTTTCTTGATTTTATCACATATACTTCTAAAAATCAAGTGCGGTTTGTTTTTTGCACAAAAATATATGATTTTTCTTGACTGCACCTGTTCGATTTGCTATTATAATACTATATTATTATGATTGGATGTGTTGTACCCATGGATAACATAAAAAGCATCATCTTAAATGCACAAACCTCCCTCGGAATCGAATTCGGCTCAACAAGAATTAAATCCGTTTTGGTTGACCTTTCGGGCGTTCCGCTCGCCTCGGGCAGCTTTGATTGGGAAAACTCATACAAAAACGGCGTATGGACCTATTCCCTCGATGAGGTTTTTGAGGGATTGCAGGCATCCTTTGCCGCTCTTAAAAAGAATGTTTCGGAAAAATACGGCGTAAAGCTCGAAACGGTCGGTTCAATGGGTATCAGCGGCATGATGCACGGATATCTCGCCTTTGACAAAGACGGAAATCAGCTTGCCGAGTTCCGTACATGGCGTAACACCATTACCGCACAGGCCGCAGAAAAGCTCACCGCTCTCTTTGATTTCAACATTCCTCAACGCTGGAGCATAGCCCATCTTTATCAGGCGATTCTCAACAAGGAGGAGCACGTGGGAAGCATTGATTACATTGCTACCCTTGCCGCCTATGTTCACTACCGTCTGACGGGCGAAAAAATTATCGGTGTCGGCGAAGCATCGGGAATGTTCCCCATAGACAGCACTATCAATGACTACGATGCCGCCATGCTCAAAAAATTCGACGAATGCACTGCGGAATACGGCTTCTCGTGGAAGATTTCCGATATTCTCCCCAAGGTTGCATCGGCAGGTGAAAATGCGGGCGTTCTTACCGCCGAGGGTGCGGCTCTGCTTGACCCGACGGGCGAATTTCTCTCGGGCGTACCCCTTTGTCCTCCCGAGGGTGATGCGGGCACGGGAATGGTTGCAACAAATTCGGTTGCCGTCAGAACGGGCAATATTTCCGCAGGTACGTCAATATTCCTCATGGTCGTGCTTGAAAAGCCGCTTTCAAAGCTCTATCCCGAAATCGACATGGTAACAACTCCGTCGGGCAAGCCCGTTGCAATGGTTCACTGCAACAACTGCTCGGGTGAAATAGATGCATGGGCAGGAATATTCACTTCAATGTGCAACGCTCTCGGCATGGATATAAGCATATACAAGGTGCTTGACAAAATGTTTGAATCGGCTCTCGAGGGCGACAAGGATTGCGGCGGTCTCGTTGCATTCAACTATCTTTCGGGCGAGGTTATCACGGGACTTGACAGCGGTAAGCCCATGTTCCTGCGCGGACCCGAAGCAAAATTCGATTTGCCGAACTTTGCAAGAGCACAGCTCTGCTCTGCGGCGGCAACTCTCAGCATCGGCATGGAAATACTTGCCGATGAACAGGTCAAGATTGATAAGCTCCTCGGTCACGGCGGCTATTTCAAAGCACCTCTTGCGGGTCAGAAAATCATGTCGGCGGCTCTCGAAGCTCCCGTTTCCGTCATGAAAACAGCCGGAGAGGGCGGCCCGTGGGGAATTGCCTTGCTTGCTTCATATATGAAAAACAAGCGTGACGGCGAATCTCTCGAGGATTATTTGAACGACAGAGTATTTTCAACCGAGGATGCCTTTGAAGTAAAGCCCGATCCCGAGGATGTTGCCGGCTTCAAAAAATTCCTTGAAAACTACAAGAACAGCCTTCCTGCGGAAAAAGCGGCGGTTGAAGCCTTTTGAAAGAGGGACACGTAACATGAAGAACAAAGAATTTTGGTTTATCGTCGGCAGTCAGCACCTCTACGGTCCCGAGGTTCTCGAAACCGTTGCGGCAAGAGCACGCGAAATGGCGGAAAAGATAGATTCGAGCGAGCATATCCCCTGCCGATTCATCTATAAAGCGACGGTCAAAACCTGCGAAGAAATAACCGCCGTTATCAAAGAGGCGAATTACAATGATAACTGCTTGGGCATAGTCACGTGGTGTCATACCTTCAGCCCGAGTAAAATGTGGATAAACGGACTTTCTCTTTTGCAAAAGCCCTACTGCCATTTTGCCACGCAGTACAACCGTGAAATTCCCAACGAAGAAATTGATATGGATTTCATGAATCTCAATCAGGCGGCACACGGCGACCGTGAACACGGCTTTATCGGCGCACGAATGAGACTTCCCCGAAAAATCATCATGGGCTATTGGCAGGATGAGCCTGTTCTCAAGGAGCTCGGTCTTTGGATGAGAAGTGCCGTCGGCTATGCGGAAAGCAAGTCTCTTAAAGTAATGCGTTTCGGCGACAACATGAGAAACGTTGCCGTTACCGAGGGCGACAAGGTCGAGGTTCAAATGAAGCTCGGCTGGCAGGTCAACACCTACGCCGTCGGCGATCTTGTTCGTGAAATGTCAGCCGTCACCGATGAGGAAATCAATTCTCTCGTAGAGCTTTACAAAGAAAAATACACCCTTTGTACCGATAAGCTCGATGCCGTGCGTTATCAGGCGAGAGAGGAAATTGCAATAAAGCGTATGCTTGACCGCGAGGGCGCAAAGGCGTACACGAATACCTTTGAGGATCTCTACGGAATGGAACAGCTTCCCGGGCTTGCAAGTCAGCGGCTCATGGAGCAGGGCTACGGCTACGGCGGAGAGGGCGATTGGAAGGTTGCCGCAATGACCCGCATAATCAAGGCGATGACAGAGGGTATGGGCGGCGGAAGCGGCTTCATGGAGGATTACACCTACCATCTCATGCCCGAAAACGAATATTCTCTCGGTGCTCATATGCTTGAGGTCTGCCCGACTCTTGCGGCGGATAAGCCGAAAATCGAGGTTCATCCTCTCGGCATCGGCATGAATGAAAAAGACCCCGCCCGTCTCGTTTTTGAGGGCAAGGCAGGAAAGGGCACAGTCGCTTCTCTCGTTGACATGGGAGGCAGGCTCCGTCTTATAGTTCAGGATATTGAGGCGGTAAAGCCGATAATGGATATGCCGAATCTCCCCGTGGCGAGAGTTATGTGGAGAGCTATGCCCGACCTTTGCACGGGTGCTAAAATGTGGATAGCCGCAGGAGGAGCACACCATACCGTTCTTTCATATGATGCGACCGCTCAAATGCTTGAGGATTTTGCACAAATGGCGGAAATCGAATTTGTACACATATCCGAAAAAACCGATTTTGAAGCTCTCAAGCAGCAGCTTCTTCTCTCGGATCTCATTTGGAAATTGAAATAAGATTGTAAATTCATCCCGAAAGCACATCGCTCTCGGGATGTTTTAATTGTTGCCGTAACTGAAAAATCAATTTTAACGGTAATATTATCAATGTATAACTGTTATAGCTATTGTGCCTAAAATATATCAAAAAAGATATACACTTTGCACATATTTCATCTATAATCTTGACTTTTATTGATACAGGTTATATAATTTAGGCATAACCTAACAACAGGAGATGAATCAATGGACAAAATAACTTTGACGGCATTGATTATTTTTGCCGTCACCTACATTCTCATGATGGCATTCCAAAAAATCCGTCCCTATGTCACCGTCGGCTCTGCACTGATTTTCATAGGTCTCGGAATTGTTTCCGCCGTAGCTCCCGATGCTTTCGGCGAAGGCTTTTTCAACATAGGTTCTTCCGTCTACTCCTACGGCATTGCAGACGCTTTGAGTGAGATAGACTGGAACGTAATCATGATGATAGCCGGTACGATGGGTACGGTGTATCTTTTCATCGAATCGAAAATGCCGCAGCTCATGTCGGATATCCTCATTTCAAAAATGCCCAATATAAAATGGGCGATTGTTGCTCTTTCGCTCTTTGCCGGTATCGTTTCGGCATTCGTTGACAATGTTGCCACCGTTTTGATGATAGCTCCCGTGGCAATGGCATTTTGCAAAAAGGTCAACATTTCCCCCGTTTCCTCAATCATTTGCATTGCTGTTTCCTCGAATTTGCAAGGTGCGGCAACGCTCGTAGGCGACACAACTTCAATCCTGCTTGCAAAGGCGGCAAACCTCGACTTCTCAGATTTCTTTGTTGACAGCGGCAGAGTCGGTATGTTCTGGGTCGTTGAAGCGGGTGCGGTTGTCAGTGCATTCATTATTCTGTTCATGTTCCGCAAGGAAAACGAAAAAATCGAATTCACCGGCAGAACAGAGGTTGAGGATAAATTTCCCACCTTCCTGCTTGTCGGCACGGTAGTGATGCTCATTGCCGTTTCGTTCATTCCTTACAAGGACGGTGCCGCAGAGGGTCAGTTCTACAAGCCCGGCATAACAAACGGCATTATCTGCATTGCGTTTTTCCTTGTCGGCATTATCAGTGAGCTTTTTGTAAAGAAGAACAAGGATATTGTCAAAAATGCGTTTAAGGAAATCGACTATTACACCATCGTTCTTCTCACCGGTCTTTTCATCGTTATCGGCGGTATAAAGAGTGCGGGCGTTATCGACGTTATCGGCTCTGCAATCGCAAATCTCGGTTCAGGCTCGGCATTCCTTGTTTACACAATAATCGTTTGGATGTCCGTTATTCTTTCGGCGTTCATTGACAACATTCCCTACACGGCAACGATGCTTTCCATTGTTCCCGTAATTGCCGCAGATATCGGCATTGAGCCGAAGCTCCTGTATTACGGTCTGCTCTGCGGTGCAACGCTCGGCGGCAACCTTACACCCATCGGTGCAAGTGCAAACATCGCCGGCATCGGTATTCTCCGCAAGGCGGGTCATGAGGTTAAGTCAAGCACCTTTATGAAGTACGGCGTACCGTTCACTCTCTCGGCAGTTATCACGGGATATTTACTCATCTGGTTCATTTGGAAATAAATAAATTAAAAGCGGACAGGTTCGGTTTTTCGCCTTACCTGTCCGCTTCTTTATGCCGTTATTCGGCTTCTTCGTTTTGTGCTTCGTCAGCCTCTTCGGTTAAAATCGGTTGTTTCTCGATTTGCTCTTCCCGTTCCTCGGGTTCTGCCGTCTCTTGTGATATGTCCTCAGTCTGCACATCCTGCGTTACCGCTTCAAGCTCATCCGTAAGCTCGGGAAGCTCCGACGGCTCTGCCTGCATCTCCTGCGGTACAAATTCAGCTTCAAGACTCACCGTTTCAGGAAGCATGAGAAGTCTCTTTTTCTTGCGTGAGAAATAAACGGCAACGGCAATGAGAATAAGCAGCGTTGCAGCCGATATAATCATGCCCTCTGCAAGTCCTCTTTGCTTGAACGACATTTCAACGGTATGCTTGCCCGCAGGAAGCTCAAAGCAAAGATATGCCTCGGCGAGAGCTATATAATCCTCCTCGGGGATTTCAACGCCGTCAATCTTAACAGTCCAGCCCTTATCATAGGGTACGGAGGAATAGAAAACTCCGTCCTTATCGTTTTCAACCGTTCCGATGATTTTGGTATCGCTCATCGAGGTAATGTTAAGTCTGCCTCTGTTGAGCTTTTCGTAGCCCTCGTTGAGAGCCTCCGAATTTACAAAATAGGGATAAAAATCAATGTAGCCGTATTCGCTGTCCTCGATTGAAACAAGAACATTTACCGTGTCCTCGGGATTAACAATTCCCAAATCATAAATGTACGGCTCATCGGTATTCTGCGTGTAATTCAAATCGCCCTTGCTTATGGATATGCTGTCAAACGCCGACGAATTTACATACAGATAGCAATGCTTCGTTTCGGGAGCGGTGAGAACAAAGGTAAGCTCTCCTCTGCCGCTGCCCGATTTTGTGAAGTAGATATCGCCCGTGTCAAGACCCGAGGTTATCTCGTCCATGTTGTAATAATAAATGTCGGATATATCCATCATGCCGAACACGTTGGAAACACCCGTTGCGTATTCAAACCAATCTCCCTGTACGGTGAACGGATTGTTGTAATCCGTCATCCACTCCTTGATTTCGCTGTTTACCGCCATTCCCATGGGAAGCCAATACTTGTTTTCGTATGCGGTAAACTTGCCTGAGGTCATCAGCTCGTTGTAATAATCACCCACCAAGGTTGCGTCGTCGCTGTTTTTGACAATATATTTCAGCGAATGCATCATGTTATAAACGGGAGTTTGAAGATTATAGGTGTAGCTGTTGATATAATTTCCGTTGAGACCGAGATCGCTCTGAACATTCGAGAGCTTTTCATACGCCATGGAAGAAAACGTTGAAATGCCGTTATATCCGAACCATGCGGGATCCATTCTTGCACGGTTATGCGTAAGCTCCATGCGGTATTCGGTGCCGCCGTCGTATTCGTCGAGCTTTTCTTTAAGCTCTCTGAACTCGGCATAATCGCCCACAAAGCTCTCCTTTGTTTGGCTCATGCTGTAGCGGTCGGTATTCGCACACGCAACCTCGCCTATCACACAGCACAAAAGCAGAACCGCAATTGCCGAACGCTGATATCTTTCTTCTTTCATGAGGAAGAACACAAGGCAATATGTGACGGCAAAAATGATGCTGATTATTATCGTGATATCTTCAACATTCTTTGAGCCGATTTTTTGAATCAGAATTATCGCTCCGAGCAACGCAACACCGGTTCCGAGTATCTGTCTGCCCGTAAACTCCTTGAGGCGTATGAACGCCTTGTATGCCAAAGTGAGCAGAATGAACGAATACATAAACGAAAAGCGGTAAGGCAGGTCATTGGGATAATGGAAGCCGTGCCAAATATAGTTGAGAACATTGAAGTTGAAGCTCATATACAGCACGCCGAGCAAGCCGACATTTGCAATCTTCTCCTTGAGAGGAACGCTCTTTGTGAAGAGATAGAGCGGAACAAGCATGACGGTGGCAATTCCGCAATACACATTGGGCAATACATCGTCTCCGCTGCTTCGTATGGTCGGATTAACGCTTGCAAGATGATTTGCAAGGAAATCGAAAATATCATAATATGATTTGAAATCATGCGGCATCGTGCCTGAGGTTGCGGAACAGCTTTTCAGTATGATATAAGTCGGTATGAGCGAAAACGCAACAAGACAGGCGGCGGCAATACTCGAAAATGCAAAGGTAAAGCCACTCTTGAGGAAAATGCTGTTTTTCAGCCTGTCCTTGACGTTGATAACCTTCTTGCCTTTTTCGTCATAGGTGTACGGCGTTTTGGAATCAAGGGTCGCAAAATCATATTTTCCGAAATAATACATAAGGAAATACAGAACCGAGAATATGCAGGCCATGTATCCCATATAATAGTTTGAAAGCAGAGTGAGTGCAAGGAAGGGAATATATATCTTCGCACTGCGGCGGTTAATGATATATTCTATTCCGAGAATGACAAGCGGAAAATAGACCATTGCATCTATCCACATTACATTCCAATAATAAGCGACAAAATAGCCGCACATCGCATAAAGCACGCCGAAAGCGGCGGTTATGAAATCGTGTCTGCCCTGCGACTTTTTGAGATAATAAGTAAAAGCCGCCGCCGCAAGTGCCGCCTTTGCGATAATCATGCCTGCAATCGCTTCGGGCATATTTTCATGACCGAGAATAAGCATTATTATCGCACTCGGGCTTGAAAGATAGTTGAAATAGTTGCCGAGGAACGGTGAACCGAGACCCGTCTGCCACGAATAGATAAGGCTCTTCAAGCCGGTAATTCTGTCGTAAAGCTCTGCAAAGAGCGGACCGTATTGGTGATAAAGGTCCATCCGCAGTATGGTGGTATCCCCAAACGGGAACAGGTCATAGCAATAGTAAACCAGCAGCATTATGCCGACGGTACAAAGACACGCTGCCCAGCAATAAGAATTCCCGACAAAAAATCGAGATATGCCGGAACGTTTTTTGTTGTTAAGCTCAGACATTTGCCGAATCCTCCGAACATATTATTTTAATTAAATCCAATTTAATATACCATAATATCGCCCCGATTTCAAGTAAACAAACTGTTAATACCGCCCTTTTCTCAAAATCTCAAAAATAAAGAAAAATTTTTCTTGCTTTTTTCGTCATCATGCGTTATAATAAGCGAGATATCAGCCGGTGTGATGGAATTGGCAGACGTGACGGACTCAAAATCCGTTGGTAGCGATA
>CAZPMK010000011.1:0-52013 GCA_964587915.1 uncultured Clostridium sp. | reverse complement strand
GGTATATTTCTGTCAAGGGCGTTTTGTTTTCTATAGACTCCTTTGACATGAGATAAAAAGCCGGAGGAGTTTTTCCTATTAAGGAGGTAAGCACAATGCTGTTAACGAAGCGTTGGCGGCGCTCTGTGCGCCGAAAAAGAAATATTCATCTAAGAACAACCACGAAACCCAAGCAAACCTAATCATAACTTATTGGAGGAAAACAAAATGAAATTCAACGATATTCTAAACCAACGATGACCCAACACCGTGTAAGTACACAGCGGCAACCGGGCGGATTTGTCGCCGTGTCTGTTTTTGTGCTGATACACAGCCCCCATGATTTGCACCGGTTAAAAAAGCATAGCTCCTCCTCCGGGATATTCTGCTTTTGAGTGTGAACTGTCAGTTCATTTTGTGTGTCGCCTCTGTTCCATGAGGGAAAGGAATGGAACAGATTTAATCCGTAATTGATATATCTATACTTTATATATCTTAATTTAATTGCGTTGGATTTTCCAACATAGGCTTTTCCAACGTTAGATAATCCGATGTTGGTTAGATATATCAAAAAGGCTGTCAAACTCTGCTTCATTGAATACCGCTTTTAAGGATAGGTATGTTACGCAGTAGAGGTTGTTTTATCTTTGATTTGCAAGGCTTACAGAGGGTGAAAAAGCAATAGCCGATAGTTTATACCTAAGCCCTCAAAAATGGCGTTCTGCTGCGTAACAAAAAAGCAGAGAGCCAACCACCTGTGAAAGTGATTCACTCTCTGTTCTTGTTTGCAACCCGTCTGTCAGTCGTTAAGAAAATTTTGTTTTCAATACTTCCTTATCGGCGTTCAACAAATGTGAGCCTCCGTTTTTATATTTAATCGAATAAATAAACTCTTGTTTCGTAGGGCTTTGTCATAAAGGAATTAAGTGAATTATCCGTAACGTCGTAGTTTGACAGCATGAGCTTTCCTTTGCTCAAATCGAAGCCCTGCGGAGCGGCAAAGTATACAGGCTTTTCCGTAAAGGAATTTACGACAAGCATCCGCTTGCCCTCATAATTTCGTTCGTAAACAAACAGCTTACTGCTCATCTTATAGTGGAGCTTGAAGTCACCGTAAATACAAATGTCATTTTCCTTGCGGAATTTAAGGAGCTTGCGGTAATAATTGAGGATTGAATTTTCGTCCTTTTCCGCCGCTTCAACATTGATTTCCGTATAATTGGGATTGACGGCAAACCACGCTTCATCGGCAGACGTAAAGCCCGCATTCTTTTCGGCATTCCATTGCACCGGCGTTCTTGCGTTGTCTCTTGAAGCACGGTTTACAATCTTCATGGTAAGGTCATGCGGGAACAGCAGCTTTCTGAACAGCTTATATGTATCCCTCGTTTGAACGTCAACATATTCGTTGATATCCTCATGCTTCATGTTGAGCATACCGATTTCCTGTCCCTGATAAATAAAGGGAGTACCGCTTTGACAGATATACATTGTTGCGAGCATTTTTCCGCTTTCAACTCTGTATTTTTCGCTTCCGTAACGGCTGATAATTCTCGGCTGATCATGATTTTCGACATAATTTGCATTCCATGCGATGCCGTAGAGCTTATGCTGCCAATTGTTGTATACTCTTTTGAGCTTTCTGAGGCTGAACGGCATGGGAATCCAGCTTACCATAAAGCAATCGGCTTCCATATGCTGGAAATTGAACATCATATTGAGAGTCTGACTTGCACCCTCTTTGATGAAACGCAAAGCGAGCTTCGGGGTCATCATGGGAGCTTCACCGACGGTCATGCAATCGTAATCATCGGTAACTTTTCTGAATTCCGAAAGATATTTGTCAAGATTCGGACCGCATTTATAATGCTCCATACCGCAGGCAACGGGAATCGGGAAGCCCGTGGGAAGTCCCTCTTTCTTTGAGATAAAGGTTATGACATCCTCACGGAAGCCGTCAACGCCCATATCGAGCCAGAAACGGATTATATCCTTGATTTCCTCACGAACCTTGGGATTATCCATGTTGAGATCGGGCTGTTCCTTGCAGAAAAGGTGAAGATACCATTCATCCAAATCCTTATCGTATTCCCAACCGGGGCCGGTAAAGGTGGAAAGCCAATTGTTGGGCGGCTTCTTTCCTCCCGATTTTTTGCCATCACGCCAAAAATAATAATCATGGTACGGATTGTCACGGCTCTTTTTACTTTCTTTGAACCATTCGTGTTCATCCGAGGTATGATTTATGACAAGGTCCATGATAACCTTGAGACCGCGTTCATGTGCGGCATCAAGCAGCTCCTTGAATTCTTCGAGCGTTCCGTATTCGGGATTTATGTCCCTGTAATCGGCTATATCGTAGCCGTAGTCATGCTGAGGCGATTTATAAAGAGGAGAAAACCATATCGCATCCACGCCGAGACTTTTGATGTAATCGAGCTTTTCCATAACACCTTTAAGGTCGCCGATACCGTCGCCGTTACCGTCCTTAAAGCTGCGGGGCCAAACCTGATATACAGCCATTTCCTTGTACCAATTTTTCTTGATGTCCGCCATTGCATTCAGTCCTTTCATAAAAATCACTATGCTTGTTTCTTTTTTCTTTCGGGAAGCTGAGTGGAAATAATCGCGATAAACATAACGGCACAGCCCAAAAGCTCTCTCGAGGTAAGACTTTGCTTTAATATAAGCCAGCCGAAAAGCACGGAGAATACCGATTCGAGGCAAAGCAGAATGGAAGCAACTGCGGGTTCGGCATATTTTTGACCGAAAATTTGCAATGTATATGCAACTCCGCAGCTCATGATTCCTGCATAAAGCAAGGGAGCGGTGACGGTTGAAATATCCTGTATGTTCGGCTGTTCAAAAATGAACATACAAACAGTTGAAATAATGCCCGATACAAAAAACTGCGCACAGGAAAGTGCAACGTTATTGACCTTTTGGCAAAAATAATCTATGACGAGAATATGTACCGCAAAGCAAACGGCGCAAAGCATTGTGATTATTTCGCCCGTTCCGACGGAAAAATCACCTTTTTTAATGCTGATAAAATACAGACCGAGCATACCGAGAGCAACGCCGATCCATATTTGCATTCGGGATTTTTTTCCGAGAAACAAGCCGAAAACGGGCACAATGACCATGTACATTGCGGTTATAAAGCCAACCTTACCTGCATCGAGATAATTAAAAGCGTGCTGCTGTAAATTACTTGCAATGCAAAGCGGGATTCCGCAGCATACGCCGGCTATAAGCACGTCTTTGAACGGAAATGGCTTTTTTTCTCCCTGCGGTAAGGAACGATTTTCCTTCTTAAACGATATAAAAACTGCCGGAATGAGAACAACAGCTCCGAGTAAAGAACGAAGACCGTTGAAAGTAAAGGTTCCGACTTTCCCTCCCTCGCTCTGGGCAACAAAGGAAAGTCCCCAGATAACTGCGGTGAGAATGCAATAAAACGAGCCTAAAAAATTATTTTTCTTAATAACAATCACTCCGAAAACAAAAAGGATAATGCGATAAAACCGCCCACAGCAAACACCGTGGGCGGCAAAAAATCGGAAATTATTCGGCAGCTTCCTCTTCTGCCTCTGCCTCAACGGCGGGTGCCGCTTCTTCCTCAACAGCTTCTTCCTCTGCTGCGGGCTCGATAAGAGCACGGATAGAAAGGCTGACACGCTTCTTGTCAAAGTCAATGGCGGTAATCTTGCAGGTTACCTTGTCACCGACTGAAAGAACATCCTGAGGCTTGCTGATATGTTTGTCAGCAATCTGTGAAATATGGATGAGTCCGTCGATACCGGGGATAATTCTTGCGAAAGCACCAAAAGTGGTAAGACCGACGATTTCAGCCTCGATAACCGTTCCTTCGGGATAGCTCTTTCTGAGAATCTCCCAAGGATTGTCCTCGTCCTTTCTGTAGCCGAGAGAAATCTTCTTGTTCTCTGCATCGAGAGCCTTGATGTATACGTCAACCTCTTGACCGATGCTGAATACTTCTGAAGGATTCTTGATACGCTTCCAAGACATCTCGGAAATATGTACCATACCGTCGATTCCGCCGATATCAACAAATGCGCCGTAGTTAGTCATTGACTTAACAACGCCGTGATATTTCTGACCGACCTCTGCCTGTGCCCAGAAAGCATCGGCAGCTTCTTTTCTCTTGTCTCTGAGAACGGCACGGATTGAGCCGACAGCTCTTCTGCGCTGCTTGTTTACCTCGATAATGCGGAAGCTGACGGTCTTCTTGAGAAGCTCTTCAAGAGGCTCATCCTTACGCTCGGTAGCAAGAGAAGCGGGAATAAATACTCTGACGCCGCCGCTGACAACAAGAATGCCGCCCTTGATAACCTCTGCAACGGTTCCCTCAAGAACTCTTCCGTCTTCTTCAGCTGCAATAACATCCGTCCATGCCTTCTGAGCGTCAAAACGTCTCTTTGAAAGCATAACGGTACCTTCGGCATCATTCGTCTTCATTATGATAAGATCAAGCGTATCACCGACCTTGAGCTCTTTGGCTGCATCGGCATTGGGATCCGCACTGTACTCATCCATGGGAACAAAGCCTGCGTGTTTTCTGCCGATATCAACCTGAATCTCGGTGGGCGTAATACCCATAACGACACCCTTAACACGCTGATCTGTGCTCATGTTGTTAAGCGATTCCTCAAGAGCTGCGGAAAAATCCATCTCTTCGGATGTTGCTGCGTCAGAAGGCACCTCCTCTACCTGAATATTTGTGGTTTCGTTTACGATCTCGGACATTGCTAAAAGTACCTCCTTAATTATTGCGGAGGGGGTTGAAGCCCCCGCCGTCACGCCTGTTTCGGCGCAATGCGAGAAATTTATGGTTTTGAGCTCTTCGGCTCTTTCCACCAAGTATGTTTCGCAGTTTTCACTGCATACGGCTTTGAGCTTTGCCGTGTTTGAGCTGTGACGGTCACCTATTATTATCATGACGTCACTTTCTTTTGATATCCGTGCCGCTTCATCCTGCCGTTCACGGGTAGCAAAACATATTGTATCAAAAATTTCAGCGTTTGTATAGTATTTTTTTATTTTTTCTTTGCAATTTTTCCAGACTTTTTGTGAAAATGTCGTCTGAGAGACCGCTATTATTCTTTTGCTGAAATTTGCACCGCAATCGTCAATGATTTTATCAAGCTCCGATTCGCTGTTGAATATTCTTACCTCGCCTCGGCAATGACCTTTTATGCCGGCAACCTCGGGATGATTCGGGTCACCTGCGATGAAAACCGCAGTATCCTCCGAGCTGTTTTCGCTGACGATTTTATGTATCTTCTTAACGAACGGGCACGTTGCATCGCATACAACGGCACCGGCGGAGCTAAGCTCATCATAGACACTTGCCGCAACACCGTGTGCACGAATAATAACAGTTTCGCCCGTATGTGCTTCCTTGGGAGATGAAATAATGCGAACACCCTTACTTGCCAAATCGTCGGTTACGCGGGAATTGTGGATAAGCTGACCGAGCGTTGCCGTTTCGGTATTCTTTTCGGCAAGCTCATAAGCCAAATTCACCGCCCTGTCAACGCCGAAGCAAAAGCCCGCCGTTTTCGCAAGCGTTATTCGCAATGTCCCTCACCCCAGAGCTTTGTAATCTTATCCATTATGTAATCGGCGGCAGCCTTAAATTCGGCTCTGTCGCTTTCTTCATTTACGTGAAGCTCCTCGAAAGGAATTATCTCGCCGAACCGAACGGTCAGCTTAGAATGCTTTTTCATGTTGTCGGAATTATATATTGAAACGGGAAGGATATCCGCATGAGCGGCGGCGGCAATTCTCGCTATACCGCTTTTTGCCTTTGCAGGCTTAAAATCCTTGGAGCGTGTTCCCTCGGGGAAAATTCCGAAAACATAGCCCTCTTTAACAAGGCGAACGGCATAATTGAGAGCCTCGGAATCCGCACCGCCTCTTACGACGGGGAAGCCGTTGAATTTCTTGAGGAACCAACGGATGACAGGCTTTGTGAAAAGCTCTTTTTTACCCATGTAATGTATCTGTCTGTTCTCAACGGCAAGGGCAATATACACGGGATCAAGTGCATTTATATGATTTGCGGCGATGATGAAGCCGCCCTCTTCGGGAATATTCTCAACGCCGACATATTCGACATCGTGCTGTGTTTTGCAAATGACTTTGCCGAACGATCTGAGATGGTCATACATTTTGCTTTCGCTTATTGTTGAATAATCAAAGCCCTTCATTGTATCTTCTCCTTGATAATTTTTATTACCGCCGCAACGGAATCCTCAAGTGCAAAACCCGTTGTATCGAACATAACGCTGTCCTCGGCAGGCTTTAACGGAGCAATATCTCTGTGCATATCATTATAATCCCTTTTTATGATATCGTCAAGCACCGAGTTATAATCCGCCTGCGTACCTTTTTCGATAAGCTCCTTGTATCTTCTGTCCGCTCTGGTTTCGGGTGAAGCGGTGAGAAATATTTTCACCTGTGCGTCGGGCAAAACAACGGTACCGATATCTCTGCCGTCCATTATGCAGGAATTTCTTTTGGCTATATCCCTCTGAAGGTCAAACAGAAACGCTCTGACCTCGGGTACTGCCGAAACATTTGATGCCGCCATTGAAGCATCGGGAGTTCTTATTTCCTCGGAAACATCCTCGCCGTTCAAAAGGACACGCTGTTCACCGTTTGAAAATACAATATCAACCTTTATTCCGTTTATGCTTTCCGCAACGGCTTTCGCATTCTTTGTATCAATTTTGTTTCTCAGTGCATTGAGTCCCACTGCTCTGTAGAGAGCACCGGTGTCAACATAGATATAACCGAGCTGTTTTGCCGCACCTCTTGCGACGGTGCTTTTACCCGCACCGGCAGGTCCGTCAATCGCAACATTTATAATTTCGCTGTTCATATTGTTTCCTCCCGTTATTTTTTAAGTGAATCCGCCGCACTGAGTCCCGCAAGTCTGCCCGTTGAAAATGCAATTTGCAGATTGAATCCGCCCGTATATGCATCGGCATCGATTACTTCACCCGCAAAATAAAGACCGTGTATCAGCTTTGATTCCATCGTTTTGGGGTCAATTTGAGAAACGTCAACGCCGCCCGAGGTTATTATTGCTTCGGATATCGGACGGAAGCCCGTAACCGTTACCGTCAAGTTCTTCAAAAGCTCCGCAATGTGTCTGCGTTGTTCCTTTGTTATCTGATTTACTTTCTCGGACGGACTTATACCGCTGAGGGATACGATTACCGGTACGAGCTTTTTAGGCAAAAGGGAATTGAGTGCGTTTATAAAGTTTCTGTTAGTATTCTCCGAAAAGTCACGCAAAATTCGTGCATCAAGCTGTTCGGGAGACAGAGCGGGCTTGAGGTCGATAACAATTTTGTATCTGCCGCTTTTCATATCTCGCATATGAGCCGAAGCACTGAGTACCATGGGACCCGAAACCCCGAAGTGGGTAAAAAGCATTTCTCCGAAATCTTTATAAATTTCTTTTCCGTTTTTTTCGCCGTCGAGCACCTTTAATGAAACGTTTTTCAGCGACAAACCCATCAGCTTACTGCAAAAGCCCTCATGAATTTCAAGAGGAACAAGTGAGGGAACGGGAGAAACGATTTTGTGTCCCGCCTGTTTTGCAAGCTCATAGCCGTCGCCCGTCGAACCTGTTGCGGGATAAGACATTCCGCCGGTTGCAACAATTATTCTCTCGGCATATATCGCATCGCCGTTTTCGGTGACAACACCGCTGACTCTGCCGTTATCGGTTATCAGCTTTACCGCTCTGCCGTTAATTGTCTCGGAATATCTGCCGGCAAATGCCGCAAGAGCATCAACAATATCGGCGGCTTTATCGGAAACGGGAAAAACTCTGTTTCCCCTCTCGACTTTAAGCGGTACTCCCCTGCTTTCAAAAAATTCTTCAACATCCTCCGGCATAAATCGGGAAAAGGCTCCGTAAAGAAATCTGCCGTTTCGCGGGACATTGGCAATAAGCTCCTGAATGCTCGTACAGTTGTTGGTTACGTTGCATCTGCCCTTGCCCGTTATCATTACCTTTCTTCCGGGGCGGTCGTTTCGTTCAAGCAAAACGGTATCTGCTCCGCTCGCTCCGGCAAAGCCGGCAGCAAGCATTCCTGCCGCTCCCGCTCCTATTACAAGCACGGATGCTTTCATTCCCGCTCCTCCTCATCGGTACGGTAAACATGATACTTATCCCATATTTCTTCAAGCTCGGAAAGATTTTCGCAAACCTTACTGCCGTTTTCCTTGGCACAGGCGGCAATGAGAGCGTTAATAAGGCTCAGCGGAGCAACAAGGGAATCCACAAAGGATACCATACTGCTCTGTGCAACAAGCAAATATGTTGCGTACTGCGCTATCGGAGACATTTTTCCGTCCGTTACGGATATAATCGCCGCACCTCTCGATTTGATGAAAGAAAGTGCGTTTATTGTTTGATTGGAATATCTCGGGAAGCTGATTGCAATGCAGACATCCTCCTCGCTGATTCTGAAAAGCTGTTCAAACATTTCGCTTGTGGAGGAGGTGTCGATAAGTATAACGTTTTCGCAAAGATAATTAAGATAAAACGCCGCAAAGCTCGCAAGCGAAGCGGAACTTCTTGCACCGAGAACATATATTTTTCGTGCTGAATTTATCGCCGCAACGCTGCCGAAGAAATCCTCTCTCGAAACACTTTCCTTGGTGCGTTTGAGCATTTCGGCATCTGCGGAAAAAGCATCGTTTATAATATCGTCGCCGCCCATTCGGTTTGCGGCAACTTCCATACGCTGTACACTTGTCAAATGGCTTTTTACAAGCTCCTGCAAATGCTTTTGAAGCTCGGGATAGCCCTCAAAGCCTATGTGGGAAGCAAACCTTACAACGGTGGATTCACTGACTCCGACGGTCTTGCCGAGATTTGCCGCCGTCATGAAAGATGCCTTTTCATAATTGTTCTTTATAAAGTCGGCTATTTTTTTGTGTCCCTTCGACAGTCCCGAATAGAATACGCCGATACGCTCCTGAAAGCTGTCCGCCATTTTCATTACCTCGTTCTCATCATTTTTTGCCGAATATACTTAAATTCTACACGATATATTCGAAAAATGCAAGTGAGATTTTAAAAATTGCAGGATAACTTTCATTTTTATTCATTGACGGCAGAGAAAATATGGTATATAATCGGTTTGTAAACTTATTTTTAGGAGCTTTAGTATGAATACTGCATCTGTTTTATGGTATAATTCTCCCGCCAAAGCGTGGACGCAAAGTCTTCCAATAGGCAACGGTACTCTCGGTGCAATGATTTTCGGCACTCCCGCACATGAACGCCTTGCATTGAATCATGATGAGCTGTGGACGGGTGAGCCTAAAAACACGGTGCGTGACGGTGCTCCCGAGGTATTCAAAAAAGCTCGAGAGCTTGCACTTGACGGCAAGCTGCATGAGGCTCAGAGTATTCTCGAAAACGATTTTAACAGCGTGTGGAGTCAAGCGTATATGCCCTTGGGCGATCTTGAAATAGACTTTTCTCTCAAAGGAAAAATCAAGGATTACAAACGCACTCTTGACCTTGAAAAAGCAACCGCAACGGTTGAATTTAACTGTGGCGGCGCTTCGTATAAGCGTGAATATTTTGCCTCTTTCCCTGCAAAGGCGATTGCGGCAAAGCTCACCTGTGACGGCGGAAAAATGAATTTCACCGTTTCTCTTACATCAAAGCTGCGTTCAAACAACAAAACCGAAAACGGAATACTTTATCTTGACGGCGAATGTCCCGGAGAAAACAATATCAACAACGAATCGAGCAAATACGCATATTTTGACACACCCGAGCTTCGCGGCATACAGTTCAGAGCCGGCGTAAAAATCGAGACGGACGGTGAGTCCTCCGAATATGAAAACACCTTGCAGGTCAAGAACGCCTCCTATGCTTGCCTGTATTTCACGGCAGAAACGAGCTTCAACGGCTTTGACCGTCATGCATATTCCGACGGCAAGGAATATATAGCTCCCTGCGTTGAAAGACTTTCCGCATTGACGGATTACGACGGTCTTTATACAGAGCATCTCAAGGATTATCGCGAGCTGTACGGCAGAGTAAAACTCGATATCGGCGAGGGAAAGGATTTGCCGACCGATAAAAGACTTCTTGCTTTCAAGCGTGACAAGAGCGATAACGGGCTTATTACGCTTGTTTACAATTACGGCAGATATCTTTTGATTTCCTCATCCCGTAACGGCTCTCAGCCCGCAACGCTTCAAGGTATTTGGAACGATAAAATCATACCGCCGTGGCATTCAAATTACACGGTAAACATCAATACGGAAATGAACTATTGGCCGGCACTTATGTGCCGTATGCCCGAGGTTAATCTGCCGCTGATACAAATGGTTCGTGAGCTTTCGGTTGCAGGCAGAAAAACAGCCCGAGAGCAATACGATGCCGAGGGCTGGGTGTCGCACCACAATGTTGACCTTTGGAGGCTGACAACTCCCGTTAGCGGAAGTGCCCAATGGGCGTTTTGGCACGGTTCTTCAGGCTGGCTTTGTGAGCATCTTTTTGACCATTACGAATATACCGCCGATGTTGATTTCCTGCGTGATACGGCATATCCGATAATGAAAGAGGCGGCAAAATTCTATCTTTCGATTTTGACCGAGGATAACGGATATCTTATTTTGGCTCCCGGTACTTCTCCCGAAAACGCTTTTCTGTATCAAGGCAAGCGTTGCTGTGTGGGCAAGTATTCCGAGATGTCAATGTCCATTGCCCGTGAGCTTTTCGGCAACTGCATAAAAAGCTGTGAAATTCTGAAAACGGACTTTGAATTTGCCGACGCCCTGCGTGATACGCTTTCAAAATTGCAGCCTCCGAAAATCGGAAGTGAGGGACAGCTTCTTGAATTTGATGATGATTATGAAGAAACCGAGCTGCACCACCGTCATTGCTCACATCTTTATGCTCTTCATCCCGCTCATGCCGTCACTCCCGACGGCACTCCCGAGCTTGCCGCCGCCTGCAAAAAAACGCTTGAACGCAGAGGCGACAACGGAACGGGCTGGAGTCTCGGCTGGAAAATCAATTTTTGGGCAAGATTGTTCGACGGCGACCATGCTTTGAAGCTGATTCAAATGCAGTTAAGACCCGTAAAAAGCATCGGTTTCAACTATACTAACGGCGGCGGAACCTATGAAAATCTTTTTGATGCTCATCCTCCGTTCCAAATTGACGGCAACTTCGGCTTTGTAAGCGGTATTACCGAAATGCTCATGCAGAGCCGCGACAACCGTATATATCTCCTCCCTGCTCTGCCACACGAATGGAAAAACGGCAGCGTTTCCGGTCTGCTTGCAAGAGGAAACGTAATCGTTGATATTAAGTGGAAGAACGGACGCATCTCCGAATACAGTCTTGACGGAAGCGGCGACTTTACGGTTATTTATGATGGAAAGGAAAAAACCGTGTCTCTCAAAAACGAGAAAATCACGGTAACTCTTTAATATGAAATTCGACCTCTACGATTTTGACAAAACCGTATATCCTTATGATTCCGAAACGGTTTTCCTTTTTCACTGTCTGCTTCGCAAGCCTTGGCTGCTTATCCTCGCTCCGTGGCTGCTTTTAAATCTAATTTTGTTTTTCCTCGGCTTCGGTGACAAATTCAAGGGCAGATGCTTTACATTCCTGCGTTTTATTGATGCCGACAAGGAAGCACGGCGTTTTTGGAAAAAGCAGGAGAAACGCATATATCCAATCTTCTCGCCCGAAAACAGAGAAAGACCCGTTGTGGTTTGCTCTGCTTCTCCCGAATTTCTGCTTCGTCCGCTTTGCGAAAAATATCAGGTACACACCTTGATAGCAACAAAAATGGATAAGCATACAGGAAAAATTGACGGACGGAATTGCAAGGATAAGCAAAAGCCCCTGCGTATTGCAGAGGTCTTGCCCGATGCCGAATTTGTGAATGTATATTCCGATTCGCTGAAAAACGACATACATATTTTCAAATTGGGTCAGCGGTGCTTTCACGCAAAAAAAGGCACATTAACGGAAATGACGGTTGAGGAAATCGAAAAAAACATATAATTCAAGGGCATCCGCACGGCAAAATGCGGATGCTTTTTATATAATATTATATACAATATAAATTCATATCCCAACACGGAATGTAGGGATGACGGCGAATGTGGAATTTATATTCGGGATTGAGCTTTTTAACGAGAAGCGGCAGAGAAAAAATATCCTCGCTTCGATGATACAGTGCTATGTTGAGCCTTGGTTTATCTCTTTTAAGGGTCTTTTCCGCACCGCGTAAAGCCGCCGCTTCCCCGCCCTCAACATCCATTTTTATGTATGTGAAGGTTCTTTCCGCACCGAGAGTGTCAACCGTCACGCATTCCGTCGGCTTTCCCTTTTCGGCTATGCACGATTGCCTGCCTGCCGCACCGCTGAACAGCACGACGCCATCTCGGTCGGACACCGCCTTTTGAAGCAGGGACACATCACGCATACCGCCGATATGCTCTTTCAGCTTTTTAAAAGTCTTCTTGTCGGGCTCAAGTGCCGTTATGCTCGAATATGAGCCGTCGGAATATTTGAGAAGCTCGTCAACGGTATCGCCTCTGTAGGCGCCGAGATCGAGAAAATCCTCATTTTGTCTCGGCTTAAAAAAGCCCGTAAACGCTTCATCCTTTGGGGTCGTTACGCTTTTCAGGACACTCAGCTCCCCGCCGAACATAAAATCAACGCAGGCCGCAAAAATTTTCCTTGATTCTTCCTCGAACAGCGAATATGCTTCGCAAACAGCAGCTTCATTCCTGCTAAGAAAATCTCTTGTGAATATCTCTTCTCCATATACGGGAACGACGGGCACGATTACTCGGTAATTCTTTCCAAGGGAATAAATACGCTCCATAACCTCGGGAATACAGCTTGCAAAGGCGGGAGTAATAATAAAATCTCCGTCAAATTCGCTGAGCTTTTTAACGGTAAAGCCCCGAAAATTCTGACCTCTGACAAAATCATCACTTGCGGTTACGCCCTTTATTTTTATTCCGAGACGGTGAAATTCATCGATTACTTTATCTGCACCGTTTCCCGTGCCGTATATGACGACCTCTTTGCCGCTTTCGGCGATTTTTTCCCAAGAGGACTGTTTTTCTTTCATAAAATCAAGCATAAACTCACGCTTTCCGAAAATGTGTCGGTTTTTTTAATTTACTTTCGCAGAAAACTTTAGCACAATCCGCGTCACAAGTCAAATACTTGTTGCACTTCAATAAAAAATATGTTATATTACTGTTGTATTATTTTATAGGGAGGGCTTTTTTTGTATAAGCTCAGAAAAAGACAGATACATCTTGACTTTCATACGAACGGTACTCTGCCTGTCGGCAAGGATTTCAGCAAGGAGCAATTTCAGTCTGCATTAAAGGCAGGTCATGTTGATTCGATAACCGTTTTTTCAAAATGCCATCACGGATATTCTTATCATCCCACCGAGGTAAATGAAATGCACCCCGGTCTTGATTTTGATTTGCTCGGTGCACAGCTTGAAGCCTGCAAGGAAATCGGCGTGCGTGCTCCCGTGTATATTTCCGCAGGTCTTGACGAAAAAGAGGTTCCCCGTCATCCCGAATGGCATCACCACTGGTCACCCGATCCCGCAGAGCACGAAAAGGAGCTTCAGCTCGTACATTTCCATTATCTGTGCTTCAACACAAGCTATCTTGATTTTCTTTGTGCTCAAATTGAAGAAGTTATGCAGAAATACAACCCCTGCGGCATCTTCCTTGATATTGTTTCACCGAGAGTTTGCTACTGCGACAAGTGTCTTGCCGATATGAAGGCTCTCGGACTTGACGTAAACAGTGCCGAGGACAGAGAAAAATTCTCGATGATTACCTTTAACAAATACACCGCCGCAACGAATGCAGCAGTAAGAAAGTACAGCGACACCGCAACAATTTTTCACAATGCGGGGCACATCCCCAAGGGCGGCTACGACCTTATCGACTGCAACACTCATCTCGAGCTTGAAAGTCTGCCCACCGGTGGCTGGGGCTACGACCATTTCCCGCTTTCTGCCGCTTATGTCCGCACACTCAAGGATTATGATTTTATCGGCATGACCGGTAAATTCCACAATGCATGGGGTGAATTCGGCGGCTTTAAGCATCCCAACGCCCTCATTTATGAAACATCTTTGAGCGTTGCAAACGGCGGCGGCTGCTCAGTCGGCGACCAAATGCACCCGCTCGGCGAGATGAATATGTCAACCTACAATCTTATCGGCAAGGCTTATTCTCTCATTGAGCAGAAAGAGCCGTGGCTGAACGATGCGATAAACAAAGCCGATATCGCCGTTTTGAGTGCGGAGGCCATCGTTTCCCGCGAAAAGGGAGAGTCAAGCGATGTCGGAGCAAACAGAATGCTCCTTGAAACGCACCGCCTTTACAATTTCGTAGATGCCAATGCCGACCTCACGCCCTATAAGCTGCTTGTTCTCCCCGATATGGCTAACATTCCCGATGCGGTTGTTGACAAAATCAAAGCCTTTGTCGCAAACGGCGGTAAGGTTATTGCAAGCGGTGAAGCACTTGTTAAGAACGGAGAATTCTTCCTTGATATCGGTGCAAAATACAAGGGTGCAAATGAATTTGAGCCTACATATTTCATACCCGAATTTGATACGGTTGACGGCACTACTCAATATGTTATGAAAGCACATTCATATCTGTTTGATGCTGTTGACTGCGAGGTTGTCGGCGGAGTTCAGAATCCGTATTTCAACAGGACTCTTGAGCACTACTGCTCACATCAGCACGCTCCCAATAATCCCGAGATTCAGCTTCCTGCCGTTGCGGTAAAAGGAAATGTCGCTTATATCGGCTGGGATATTTTCAGAGCTTACGCAACCGAGGGTCATTTGATATTCAAAGAGATTTTTGCACATCTTGTTGAAAAGCTGCTCGGCAATGAAGCAAGCGTAAAGGTTTCACTTCCCGACCGCGGAATTGTTACTTTGACCCGTCAAGCCAATGAAAACCGCAGTATTCTTCATCTTCTCTTTGCTCACACCACCGTAAGAGGCAAGAGCACCGAGGTTATCGAGGATACCGTTCCGCTTTATAACGTTGCCTGTGCGGTCAAGAGCGAAAAAGCTCCCTCTGCCGTCACACTTGAGCCGCAGGGAGAGAGCATTCCGTTTGAATATTCGGACGGCTTCACACGCTTCACCGTTCCCAAGGTTGATATCCACGCAATGGTTTGCATTAAAGACTGATATATGCAAAAGCTCCCCGCCTCTTTTCGACGGCGGGGAGAATTTTTATGCTCAGAATCTTGAAACGACATCGGCAAATGCATCGGCAATTGCCTTTTGTGCTCCAAAGCCCATTGAATTTGTTTCGTGATAGTGATTCTTTCCGAATCTGTCCTTATATCCGTTAAGATACGGCTGTGTCGGATTGAGGATAAAATCATTGGGAGGAACGACATAGCCCGTCATATCGTTGGTTACGCCGAACGATATAAGCTCGCTGTCACCTGCAATTTCGGCAAGCGGCACGGGATTTATTTCGGGACCCTTGCCTGTTGCGGAATCCTCTGCGGAATGGTAATTTCCGTATACGGTATCAACAAAGTTTTCGCCCGGCAAAAGCAGGAGTTTTTGGTCTCCGAAGGTCATATAGGTCATTTCCGTCATCATCTGAACGCCTGTATCGCTATCCTTGCAGGCATACGCCTTAAAACTCATTACATGACGAATCGCAAGCAGAGTCAAAACATAGTTGCTGACGGGAAGATAAAACGGCTGCTGAAGATATTTTATCTGCGGGCTAAGCTCACGGTCATTTGTAATGCTTTCCGCCGCCTGTGCAAAGAGCTTGCCTTGGAGCTTGATGCAATTTACTCTGTCCTCTTCGTCGAGAGTTACGGCATCCATGCCGCCTATTGCGCCGATGCAGAAGAGCACATTTGCTCCGTTGTCGGCAAGTATCTGTTCACGCATATAGTACGGAAATTCGCCGCTGAGCATACGGTTTCCGCCGCCGAGCGAATTGGGATGAGCACCTATGTTGATTAACCATGTTTCGGCAGAGCCGTCCTCGGGAGCAAAACGCAGACGGGTCAGCACCTCATGCTTATCAACAAAGTCTCTCTTTCCGAGAAGACCGCCTTTAATCGAGATTCTGCCCGAATAGAGCTTTCCGCTCTTTCTTGAAGCGTATGCTTCCTCTGCAACCTTAACGGCGTTATTCATCAGCATTTCCATATATTCGGGGTCCTTGCCGTCGGAGGGAATGCTGACAAGATTGGGCTTGCCCCAATAGCCGAGAGTATCTATGCCGGAATGGCTGTGCGTACTGCTTATGTTGATACATTTACAGCCCTTGATTTTATCGGATGCCATTATCATGGAGCGAATCTTGTTGACCTCGATTCTCGTCATGCCGACTATATCGGCACTCAGCCAGAGCATACCCTCATCGCCGCCGCAGTCAATCCAAACGGCACTGATATACACCGGTGAGAGAACACCCTCCATCTTGTGACCCGAGCCGTGACCCGCTATCCAATAGGTTCTGCCGTCAAGGTTCGGCATTATTTCCTCTCTTGAAAAGCCCACACGGTAGCAGCTTCCGGAAATGACTGACGGAGCAACCTTTTCAATTGCGGGAGCTTCGCCCTGTTTTTTTGCAACCTTTTTGCCGTAATTTCTTGTGATAGCCACGATGCCCTTTGAGGCAATATCCATTATATCCATTTTGCTTCTCCTTCTCAGCAATTTTTGCCGAATTTATATATACTTTGAGATTCGATATCGAGTGCCGGCAATATTACGGGCGGCAGTCCCGCATTGACGGTGAGAGATGATACCATTGCTCTCACATACGGAAAAAGCTCTTTAAAGCTCTCAATATGAATTTTCTCTTTTTTAACAGTCGGGTCATAGGAGAATGAACCGAGGAGCACCGCTTTTATGCGGAATTTTTCGGGTGCGGATTTATCCTTGACCTCTACGGTAAATTCACCCACGCAATTATTATCCGTGCCGTACTTAACATTGTATGAATATGTGTTTTCAAATTCAATGCGTGTACCGTTTTCGTGATGATTGGCAAATTCTATATCCGTTGCACGAAAGCCTCTGAAGGTGACAATGTTCATCAGAAAACCACCTCCGCCTTTGCTATACGCAACGGCTCTTTCGGAGTTGCAAGCTCTCCCATGGAATTATAAACACGCTCAACATTGCAGAAATCATCAACCGTCTCCATGCCCTCGATAACCTTTGCGAAAGCGGCATAGCTTCCGTCAAGAGCCTTGCAGGAGTCATCGTAGCAAATGAAGAACTGAGACGATGCTGAGTTGGGGTCGCTTGTTCTTGCCATGGATACAACGCCTCTCTCATGTGAAAGAGTATTGGCAGAAAATCCGTTTGAAGCAAATTCACCGGGTATCGGCTGTGCATCGTTTTCTTTTTCCGTTCCAGTTGCATCGCCGCCCTGTGCCATAAAGCCGTCAACGACTCTGTGGAAGGTCAAGCCGTCATAAAAGCCGGAAGAAACGAGCTTTGTAAAATTATCGCAGGTATCGGGAGCGTACTCGGGATAAAGCTCCATAACAAAGCTGCCGCCGTTTTCCATGGTGAATTTTACCTTTGTTCTGTTTGACGATGAAACAACGGTGGTATCAGGGACATCAATTTCCGTCGTGTTTTCCGCCGTGTCCGTTCCGCAAGCCGAAAAAGCTATCAGCAATGCAAAAACAAGTGAAATAATTTTGATTGTTTTCATGGTATCATCCTTTCTGCTCTACTGCAAAGCACTCTGCAAGTTTTATATTTCCGCTTACCGTGAAGCCGCCTGCCGCAGCAGCGGGCATCATGAAGTAATCGCCTTTTTTGATTTTTCTATCATAATTTTCGCCGTTTATCGTTCCCGCACCGTCAAGAGCAACATATATTGCCGCTCCCCTGCCGAGAGTAAATTTTCCGCCCGTCAAGGTTATCATGCCGACCGAAAAGCTGTCGGTAATATCGCTGTCGATAATTGATTCGTAAAGCACGCCGTTTTCGTCCAAAACCGTTTTCGGTTTAAGCGGAGCGGGGTAGCTTTTTTTCATGTCAAAGCATTCAAGAGCATTTTTGCGGCTGAGTCCGAGATACATTTCGTTATCGGATAATTTATATTCTCCGCACCAACGCTCGGGCTGTATGGTAAAGTCGGTAGGCTCCTGAACCTCGAGAAGCAAGCAACCCCTGCCGATGGCGTGAACGAGTTTTGCGGGAATGTATATGACATCACCCGCCTTGACATCTATCGTTTTAAGCAGGTTTTCCATTTCGTTGCCGCCGTTTTCGCTCGCATCAATGGCACGCTCAAATTCCTCGAGAGTCACACCGTCCTTGAAGCCGTAGAATATCTTTGCATCGGGACGGGTAGCAAGGATTATCCAGCTTTCCTCCTTGCCGTATTTGGATGAGAAATATTTTGCGGAAAATTCTTTATCGGGGTGTGCCTGAACAGGCAGGCGTATAGCACTGTCGAGAATTTTTGTGAGTATGCCGATATCCTCTCCGGCACCGAGAATCTCGACACGGTATTTTACAAGGGCATCGCTCAAATACAGCTCCTCGCCCTCGATTTTTGATATTCCCTCATACGGGTCGGTGCTTCCCTCGTTGAGAGCATGAACGCTCGAAGCAACCCATTCTTCGGGATAATTGCCGTCGGTTGAGGCGTCGCCGAAGAAATCGGCAAACAGCTTTCCTCCGGTATATACTCTGAACACTCGGTTCTTTTCAAAAAATACGGGTTTTTCGTAAAACACAGTTATGCCTCCGTATATCTAATTCTTTCTCTTGCGGCATCAATATCGGAAAACATTCCGCAAGCCGTACCTGCCGAAAGTGCCGCTCCGTAAGCCGCTTCTTCCTCGTAAAGAGGTATTTTTATTTCGGAATTGAAAATTTGCCTGATGACCCGCTGCAATGCAGGATTCTTACGCACACCGTTTCCGGAGCATACTATTTCATCTGCGCCGCCTCCGGAAAGAGCATACATATCGTACAGCTCGTTCGTCATGCCGACAAGAACGGCAAGGGCGATATCCGAGACAGTGAAATTACTTTCGGAAATACCGAAAAGTCCGCCTCTGAGCATCGGCTCATCTCTCGTTCCGCAAAAACGGCAGTCAGCGGAAAGGTCGGTATTTTCTTTGACGGAAAGCAGTCTGTCGAGAACGGGATAAAAGGATTCGCATTCGCCCGCAGTCTCCTTTACCGCTTCGCGGAAAAGTTTTTCAACCATTGCAAAGGCTCTGCCTCCGCAAAGGGAACAGCCTGCGGCAAGATATCTTTTTCCGTCAAAGGGTCTTTTTTCAACGCCCTTGCAATTCGGATTGTCGGTAAGTCGTGATATCTGTGAGCCTGTTCCGACGTTTATAAGTGCCGCATTTGACGATTTTACCGAACCGATGAAGCTCGCTTGATTGTCGCCCACGGCAACACAAACGGGAATACCCTTGAATTTTCCGACTGTTTCAAAATCGGAAACCACCTTGGGAAGTCTCGGATTATCGCACTTAAATCGGGATTTTTCGATATCAAAGCAACCGAGGCTTGCGGCATTGGTGATGTGTACAAGCGGAGAGGCCTCCCCGCAAAGACGCATCGCCGCATAATCCGCAACGGTACAGAGTGTTACGGCCTCGTCGGGTATCAAGCCGTTTTTTTCATTATACATATCAGTTGCAAGTCCGTAGCCGGGGAAGCAGCCGAGGACTTCGGCGTAGCTTTTGCCGTCGGTATAAAGCTGTGCTCCCCGTTCGTCCTGCCAAGTATACAGCGGACTTACGGCATTGCCGTTTTTGTCAATATAAAGTATTCCGTGCATCTGACCCGAAAAGCCGATTGCCGCCGCGTTGCTCAAATCAAGGCTTGAAAGCAGGCGTTCAACGGTGCTCATTATAACGGCGGGATCCTGCAATTTCTCAAAGGACATTTTCCCTTGAATGAAGGCTTTGTTCGGGTATGAAAGACTCTTTATGATACTGCCCGTCTCGCCGTCCGCTTCAAGGGCACATATACTTGTCGTTCCGATGTCGATTCCGATTATTTTCATTTTTCACCTCAGCAAAGAGCGGTTGAAGCGGGGTCAAGTCTTGTTATGATATCCTGCTGAATTGCGGGAGACAAATCAAGAAAGTTGACGAACGTTCCGTGAATACGCATTATGTACACACCGCTCGGAGCATATTTTTTCGGCTCCGCAAGAACCTTTCTGAGTATTTCGGCGGTAGTAACGTTGACATAAAGATAGAACGGTGAAACGCCCTCTTTAAGCTCATTGAAGAAAAGCGGAGCGATAACCTTATCTCTGAATTCAATGCCCTTTTCTTCGTATGTGGCAGACTTGAAATATTTGGGGTCTATTCCGAGATGCGAAGCATATCCGCCGTTCATTTTTTCAAACGGGAGCTTCATATTTGACAGCATACGGAAGCCGAGACCGTTTTCGGCACTGCCGTAGAGCGGGTCAACACCGTATCCGAGCATATCTCTTGAGCCTCTGCCGTCGGGAGTTGCTCCTACCCAATAGCCGTAAAGCAAATGCGTGGAGGGTGAACTGAAATCGGGACGGAACGGATTGCCGAGATAGTTTTTCTCTCCGGCGACGATATCCGCAACCTTTGAAGCAACCTGTGCCGCTTCGTTGTCCACACTCTCAATATTATTGCCGAACTTATCGGCTGAGAGGAGAAATTCGTGCAATTCGTCATAGCCCTCAAAATTCGCTTTGAGTGCGTCAACAAGACGGTCTGCATCCTCGGGTCTTTCGCTGAGCAGCTTATCAATCGCCGAAAAGCTGTCCGCAATAACGGAAACGCCGTGAATAAGGCAGCCGCTTCCGTTGTATTTTGTACCCTGTCTTTCGGTATCTCTCGCATCAATACCGTTTTCAAGTCCTCCCATAAGGCATGAAAGGAACGGTACTCGCTGTGTTGAAACGGCAGATGATACGCCGTTTCCCGCCTTTGCCATGGCATCCGCAAAGAGCTTTACGTTCTTATAAAATTCTTCACGGACATTTTCGAGCTTGCAGGGTTCAATATCAACCAATTTTTCACCGGTGACGGTTGAAACTCCGCCCGTAAGTGTCATTTCGAGAATTTTAGGAAGATTGAGCCATGTGTTGGTTGTATTTCCGTTATCCTTGCCCATTATGAGCGGCTCCTGACAGCCTGCAACGGCGATATCCTCAAGGTCTTTATCCTCAACGCCGTGAGCCGAAAGCACCGCAAAAAGTGAATCGTCATTGAAGAACGACGGCGTGAGCACACCGGGACTGAAAAGGAATCTGCCCATTTCTTCATACAGCTTTGCGGGTGTATTCTTATGGAGCTTTACGGAAAGTATGGGCTGAGGTAAATTCATATCGTAATACGCATCAAGCAATGCATACGTTGTTTCGTTTGTAAGGTCATTGCCTTCAAGGTCTCTGCCGCCGACAATCAAGTCCTGAGAAATCGCCCAGCTTCTGTCTGCAACATTGAAGAATACAAGAAGATGCTTCAAAAGTGCCGCCGCTGTCTCACGGTCAAGACCGTTTCTGTACGGCTCAAAAATTCTGTCGGCATTTCCAACGGAAAAAGCGAACGGGTTGGGTGTCTGTTCGAGGCACATTACCTGCCATATCAGCATAAAGGACTGAATTGCCTCATAAAGATTTTCCGCTCCGTATTCGGGAACCTTACGCAGAGTTTTTTCCATAAGCTCAAGCTGTGTACGCCTTTCGGGGGAAGCGGATTTCATCTGCTCATGTGCGATATCGGCATAACGGTTTGCAAATATTACCGCACTTTCAAGAGCAATTTCAAAAGCTCTGTAGCCGTCGCCGTCTTTATCCTTAATAAGATTTTTCATTTCGGCTATGCCGTGTTTTATCGCAAAACGAACATCGGGAATAAGATGTCCGGTTACCTGTTCAAAAAAGAAGATTACCTCTTTTGTATAGCACTCGTTTTCGCCGTAAACAGCTTTGAGCTTTTCGGAATATTCCGTCTTTGAGAATTGTTCTCTTGCAGCATTGATACGCTCTGCGGTAAATTCGTCATTCGGTTCGATATCACCGAAAACTGCGGTAGGATCGCAGTAGCCGCTGAATTCCTCAACCTTAAAAGCAGGATTTATCAAGGCATAGCTTCTCGCAAAGGCATCGTCCTGAGTACCTGCAAAAATCTGTGAATCGGTAAGATACAAAGGAAGTGTCTCGGCAATGTCTCTCAAAATAAGAGCCTTTTTGACTTCTTCTTTTTTGTCCGCATATTTTTCGGAAAGCTCAAGCTCCTTTTCTTTTGCGATAAACCAGCCGTCAAGCCTCTTTCCCGCTCTCTTTTCGGCAAAATGCTTTTTTGCCATTTCTGTTATACGTTTGCTGTCAAGAATATTTGTCATAACCGCATCTCCTTATGTCTTAATGACCTTAAAACCGTTTTCGGTAAAATTTTTCTCAAATTCCGCCATGGTTTCGGGCGAAACAAAGGCGTTCTTCATTTCGTATTTTCCCTGCCACTTATCCTTGCCGAATTCGTGATACGCAAGAAATTCAAAATCCGCTTTTTCGGTATTAAACTGCCGAAAATATCGCACAAAGCCGTCGGGATTTGCATTCACTCCGCCAATGACGGGGATTCTGATATGAATCTCTTTGCCGCTTGAAAGGAAAAATTCTATGTTCTTTTTCGTTTGTTCGAGAGAAGCACCGACCCATTTTTTATGTTCGTACTCATCGTAATGTTTTAAATCAATTATGAGATGATCAATGTACTCTGCAAGCTCGGGAAGGTGAACACTCGATGCGTTGGTTTCAATTGCAACGCCGATATTATTTTCGCGAAGCCTTTTGAAAAGCGGCAAAAGCTCGGAATGCCAAAGTGTGCATTCACCGCCCGTAAATGTAACCCCGCCGCCGTCAAAGAACATCATTCGACTGCGTATTATCTCGTCAAAAAGCTCATCCGAGGTATACTCTCGTGCATTCGGATTGGTTTTCGGAATGCTGTCTGCATTTGAGCACCATTTGCACGAAAAATTGCATCCCTGAAGGTGGTAAACAAGACGGTTTCCGGGTCCGTCCTGAGAATAGTTGAAGCCCTTTCGGAGCACAAGCACAAAAGCCGCCCTCCTTTTTCAAAAATTGTACAGCTTAATTTTACACTTTTTAAGGGCATGTGTCAATATATATAATTTAGGTTGACATATCTTTTTTATTATTGTATACTTTTTAAGTAGAATCTCAGGCTTTTATCGAGGTGAAGTGCTACGGATCGGTTAAACAAATTGCATTTTGAAATTATCGACTCAACAAATTCATATGCAAGACGAAGTGCTGCGGATTTGCCGCTCCCCTGCCTTATAACCGCCGATGCACAAACAAGCGGCAGAGGCAGACAGGGCAGGAGCTTTTTTTCTCCGAAAAGCACGGGATTATATATGACCTTGGTTTTTTCGCCCGATAGACCGCTCGGACTCATTACCCCCGCCGCCGCAGTTGCGGTATGCGAGACACTTGAAGATTTCGGCGTTGAAAATCTCGGAATCAAATGGGTAAATGATATTTTTCTTGACGGTAAAAAAGTGTGCGGTATTCTCTGCGAGCATTTTTTGGAGGGCGGAAAAGAGTATATTTCCGTGGGAATAGGAATAAATCTTACGACCGACGAATTTCCCGAACAGCTCACGGCGGCAGGAAGCATAAATCTCGATTTGCCGAAAGACGTGCTTTCCGATGCAATCGCCGAAAAGCTCTTGAAATATGCAGATAATCCGAACGATTCTTTCATTTGCACCGAATATGAAAAACGGCTCTTTTTTCTCGGCAGAGATATTTCGTTTGTTCAAAACGGCATACCTTTCACCGCCGTTGCACTCGGTATAAACAACGACTGCAATCTAAAGGTTAGGCTTCCCGACTCAAGCGTAAAAGTGCTTTCATCGGGTGAAATATCAATCAAAATTTGAGGTGTTATTGTTATGTTAAAACGAATAATATGCTTCGTGCTGACACTTGCTTTTGTCAGTCTTGCCGCTTGTACAAGCGAAAAAGGCAATGAAATTTCAAAAGCATCCTCTGACACTGCCGAAACGACGGCGATTGACGGCACTACATCAACCTATGATACCGAAAAAACAAATTCCTCCGTCTCCGAAAAAGAAAACGTGACAAAGGCTCCCGTATCCGAAAAAGCAGCTTCCGATACGGCAAAATCACAAGAAAGCACCGCACGCACTGAAAAATCCACGGCGGCGGTAACAAAGATGAACAAGACTGAAGTAACAAAGGTCAATGTACCTTCCGAAACAAAGAATAACGTGACCGTTCCCGAAAAGTCGCAGGGAATGTCAATTCTCAGCAAGACAAGTCCCGTAGCCCGCGGCAAGCAAGCGAGCATTACGATAATGGGTACTCCGAACAAGGAATTTACCGCATCGTTTTGCACCAAAGGGTTAAAGAACGAAATAAAGCTCTCGGAGCAAATCAAAACCGATTCAGTCGGAATCGCAACCTTGGTATTCACCGTGCCGTCATCGTGCGAGCTCGGAAACAATATGCTCACCGTTAAAGAAACGGGAACAAGTAATTATCTGCAAACCTGCATAACAGTATTCTAAAGAACGGAGTCGATAAAAATGAACAGAAAAGGAAATTATTTATCAAACACATACGCCCAACGCACTTGTAAGGTATTCACCGCCGAAAACGGCTTAATATCGAGCAAAGCACTTTGTCTCGCCGAAGCACCCGACGGAACGGTTTATATAGGAACGGATTGCGGTCTGAGCTATACAAAGCCCGACGGCTCCTTCGGTTCGTTTTCCTGCTCCCCCGTCAGCCATATCTTTACCTCAATCGACGGCAGAATTTTCTTTTCGGCTTCGTCGGTTTTATATGTAATTGAGAACGGTTTCATTCGTGAATTTCAGGTGTTCAATGAAGATATAACGGGAATCAGCGGAGAAGACAGGATTTTTGTTATCACTCCTGAAATTCTCTATGTCCTTGAAAATGACAGTTTTGTACGCTATCTTGAGAACGAAGCTCCCGCAAACGGTCTTGCCTGCGGCTGCGGCAGAATCGTTGCTTTTTCCGACAGAGCACTTCTTGTTTTTGCCGGCAAGAGAAAACATTGGATGTGCATTTATCCCGAACACAGCACCATGCCCGAACTCAAAATAAACTGTGCCGCCTTTGATAAAAAGCTCGGTTTCCTTTGGCTTGGAACGGACAAGGGTGCTTACATATATGACAACGGCTGCGGCTGGTACGGTCACAAGGAAATCGCCGCACTTCCCGCCGAAGAAATATACGGCATTGATTTTTCCGATGACGGCAAAGCTGTTCTTGCAACGGAAGCCGGTATTGTCATAATCGAGAACGGCAAAGCAAAACATCTGCCCGCAACACGCTGGGTATGTGAGGAAAAGGTAAATTCCGCACTCATTACCGACAAAGGTATTTGGACCGCCACCGATTCGGGAGTATCCTTAATCGGCGAAAGCAAAATGACCTTGAAAGAAAAAGCTGACTACTTTTTTGACTATGCGGAAAAATATTATATCCGCTCCCTCGGGTATATCACCGATGTAAAAAATGTTGTAAACCGTGACATTTCAACCGGTAAGCCCCGTATAACCGACAACGACGGACTTTGGACACATACATACATCGCCGCTCTTTGCTATTGCTATGCCGTAACAGGCGATAAAAAGGTTCTCGAGGCGGCTCGCCGCAGTATCAACGCAACCGCTTTTCTCACAAAGGTCAGCGGTATCAAAGGCTTCACCGCTCGTGCCGTCAGATTTGAAGGCGATGACAATTACGGTAAAAATCTTGATATGCAAATTGACGGTGCGGAATGGCACAAGGCTCCCGACGGCTCATGCGAATGGCTCGGTGAGACCTCGAGTGACGAGATGACCGGGCATTTCTTCGGCTTCTCCCTCTACTACGACCTTTGCGCCGATGAAAAAGAAAAAGAAATGATCCGCGAAATCATATGCAACATAGTAGATCACATTCTTGAAAATCATTACCGTCTTTGCGATGTTGACGGTCTGCCCACCACCTGGGCGTGCTGGGATCCCGCAGAGCTGAACGGAAACAGTATGTGGCTTTGGGAAAAATGCGTTAATTCCCTTGAAATTCTCACGTTCCTCGATGTTGCTTATCATATGTCGGGCGACGAAAAATACCGCACGGAATTCATGCGTCTTGCAACAAAGGAGCACTATCTCCTCAACGCCGCTCAGCACAAAAAGGATGACGGCAGGATTACGCATATTGACGACAATCTTGCTTTCCTTTGCTCCGCAACGATTCTCCGTATCGAGAAAGACCCGTTCATCCGTTCGTATATACTCATGGGAATGAGACACCATTGGGAATATGAGCGTTCGGAGAACTGTGTTCTTTGGAATTTGATGTACGGTGCGTTCACCGATGATGTATGCGACCTCGATACCGCGGTTCAGGTACTTCGTGACCTGCCGATTGACTATATCAATTACGCCATGCTCAATTCAAAAAGGAAAGACCTTGTTTATGATACCGTTCAAGAAAAATGGGGCGGTGGCAAACAGCTTCTCAAGGCTCTTGCGGTTGACGAAAGAGGACTTTCAAATTACGACAGCAACCCGTACAGGGTCAACAGCGGACGACCCGGCATGGCACAGTCACCGAGCAGTTATCTTCTTCCCTATTGGTTCGGAAGATATTACGGCTTGATCGATGAAGCGGAATGAGGTGTGACAAATGAAAAACAGACTGCCCGACGGCTTTACCGTAACCTGCCATGCCGGTGCTCTCGGCACAAAGGCAAACACGGTTGAATCTGTTGAAAAAGCCGTTGAATGGGGTGCTCAGACAGTTGAATTTGACGTTACGTTCAGACCCGACGGAACACCGGTTATCATTCACGCCGCCGCTCCGGCACAGAACGAAGGCGTGCTTCTCTGCAAAGCTCTTGCCGCAGTAGCGAAAAGTGACTCCTGCAAAATAAATCTTGACCTTAAATCCACCAAAAATCTTCCCGAGGTTGACAGGCTCGTTGCCGAATCCGGTCTTGCAGAAAGAGTTTTTTATACGGGAGTCGGCGAAAATTGGGTTGAAACCGTCAAAAACAATTCTTCAATCCCCTATTTTCTCAATCACCGCATAACTCTGCGTGAAGCGTTTTGCAAAAGATCCGCCGAAAAGCTCGCCGATAAAGCAAAGTCTCTCGGTGTCATTGGCATAAATTCGCATTACTCAACCGCAACGCACGCATTCGTTGCCGTAATGCACAAGCACAATCTGCTCGTTTCTCTTTGGACGGTTGATAAGCCGCGACAGATGAAACGCATTCTAAAAATCGCACCCGACAACATAACGACAAGGAAACCCGAAATTCTCAAGACTCTGCTCTGAGGTGTACAAAATGAAAACGAAAACGCAAATTGCCTTGGGTATTATTTCGCCGCTTATTGTTTGGGCTCTTCCCATACTTCTGTCCGGAAAGATTTATCTTTTCGATGTAATTGATTTGGGATACGGCAGTCTCAGACTCGATAAAGTGTTTTTCGTTTTATTTGCAGCTTATAACATATTTGCGGCGGTATATTCAAAGAAAAAAGGGAACGATAAATTCTTCCTTTGCCACCAAATAACGGTTTCCATTCCGATTTTCGCTTGGATAATCTGCTTCATTTTGGAATTGACTATTACCGGCTTCGGACCGATCACAACCGCCGTCTACGTACTTTCCGTACCGTTTGTCAATGCTTCTTACATATTTGAAGAAAGCAATTTTGGGCTGATTCTTTCAAGCGTTATCATCGGACTTTCACCCCTTGCCGGCTTTATAACACACAAAGCCGTAAAAGTCAAACAGTGAAATTTCAGTAACAAGCTGATTTCGTTTTTACGAAGTCAGCTTGTTTTACACGGAGCGGCGACAATTGGAATTATAAATCCGAAAGTATGCAAAAGTTATGTGTTTTTCTCCGTATTCAAAACATTTTTTGCAAGATTTCAAAATAAGTCTTGCAAAATCATTTAAAATGATATAGAATATAGTGGTTATAAATCAATCAAACGGAGGTTATTCTCATGAATATACGGGAAATGTCAAAAGAACAGCTTTCCGAACGGCTCTGCTGTCTCAAAAAGGAATATGAGGCTTACAAGGCTCTCGGGCTGTCGCTCAACATGGCAAGAGGTAAGCCGTCAAAGGAACAGCTTGAGCTGTCGGCAGATATGCTTGACACTGCTCTTCTCGGCGATTTCAAAGCCGCCGACGGCATGGATATACGCAACTACGGCGGTCTTGACGGAATCCCCGAATGCAAGGCACTGTTCTGTGAAATTCTCGATGTAAAGCCCCAAAATCTTATTATATTCGGCAATTCAAGTCTCAATGTTATGTATGACTATATTGCTCAATGCATGATGTTCGGTGCAGGAGCAGAGCCTTGGTGCAAGCAGGACGGAATTAAATTTCTTTGCCCCGTTCCCGGATATGACAGACATTTCGCCATTCTCGAGCATTTCGGTATTGAGATGATAAATGTTCCCTCTGACAAAAACGGCCCCGACATGGACATGATTGAAGAGCTTGTCAAGGATGAAAAGGTCAAGGGCGTATTCTGTGTGCCGATGTATTCAAATCCCACGGGTTATACATACTCAGACGAAACGGTAAAACGCTTTGCCGCTTTGAAGCCCGCCGCAAAGGACTTCAGAGTCATATGGGACAACGCATACTGTGTTCATCATATATATGACAAGCACGATGAGCTTGCAAACATCTTTGCCGAATGCGAAAAATACGGCACCGAAGATAATTTTATCGAGGTTTGTTCAACATCAAAAATCACATATCCCGGTTCGGGCGTTGCCGCTCTCGCCGCTTCCGATGCGAACATTGCGGCAATAAAGAAGAGAATGACGATACAGACCATCGGTCACGACAAGCTCAACGAGCTTCGCCATGCGGCATTTTTCAAAAATAAGGCGGGAATCGAAAAGCATATGCTCCGCCATGCGGAAATACTCCGTCCGAAATTCGATGCGGTTCTCGATGCGTTTAACACTAAGCTCTCGGGCAAGGGTATTGCAGAATGGACTGTTCCGAACGGCGGTTACTTTATAAGTCTTGACGTATACCCCGGCTGTGCAAAAAGAACGGTTCAGCTTTGCAAGGAAGCAGGCGTAACCCTCACGGGTGCAGGTGCTACCTATCCCTACGGCAAAGACCCCGAGGACAAAAATATCCGCATTGCCCCCACCTTCCCGTCAAGGGACGAGCTCTGCAAGGCGGTTGAGATTCTGTGCTTGTGCGTAGAAATCTCCGCAGTCGAAAAACTTTCCGACTGACATTTCCGATTTATCTCTCGGTGTCAACCACAGCCGAGTCCGAGTTGTTCGGGCTCGGTTTTCAAGTAGTATAAGCATTGACCGTTTTGTGATAAATAATTCTGCTTTTTGTCGGCAAATTCACGAAATATTTTAATATCGTATGATTTTGCTTGCATTTTATCGTGATATGTTATATATTTATTTTAGTTATTATATAAGATCAGAGGTATGCATAATGAATAAATCAAAGCCTGTCCTTTTGTTTGTCGGCGTACTTATGTGCATTTGCGTCCTGTTTAGCTCCTGCACCTCAAACGGCGACACCGAAACAACCGTATCCGCTTCTCAAACGACGGTCACCTCAGAACAGACCACCTTGGCTTCCGTTCGCACCAAAATCGGTACGGGTAAGTTTTCGTTCGTCCTTAAAATAATCGACGGCAACGGAAAAACCGTTGAATTTGACATCGGCACCGATAAAAACACCGTTGGCGAAGCTCTTTCTTCAATCGGACTTATTTCCGGAGAACAGGGAGATTACGGACTTTACGTTAAGACTGTCAATGGAACCACCGCAGATTACAACACGGACGGAACATATTGGTCTTTCATCGTAAACGGCGAGGTTGCTCCGAAGGGCGTTGATCAAACTTATGTTAAAAACGGCTACACATACACTTTTAAGCTCGAAAAATAAGGTATAAAAATTCTTTCACATATACAGGAGGTTACTTATGGGAATGACAATCGGTCAAAAGCTGATAAAGGCTCATCTTGTCAGCGGTGAAATGATACCCGGAACCGAAATAGGTCTCAGAATAGACCAAACTCTTACTCAGGATGCGACGGGAACGATGGCGTATCTTGAATTTGAGGCAATGGGCGTTGAAAGAGTACGCACCGAGCTTTCGGTTGCATACATTGACCACAACACCCTGCAAACAGGCTTCGAGAACGCCGATGATCACAGATTCATTCAGAGCGTTGCAAAAAAGAGAGGACTTCTCTTTTCAAAGCCCGGAAACGGAATATGCCACCAAATCCATCTTGAACGCTTCGGCAAGCCCGGCAAAACTCTTATCGGTTCGGACAGCCACACCCCCACGGGCGGCGGAATAGGTATGCTTGCAATCGGTGCGGGCGGACTTGATGTTGCGGTTGCCATGGGCGGCGGTACATATTATACAACTATGCCCAAAATGACTCTTGTTCGTCTTTCGGGCAAGCTCTCACCGTGGGTCGGAGCAAAGGATATCATTCTTGAGGTTCTCCGTATCATGTCCGTTAAGGGCGGCGTAGGTAAAATAATCGAATACGGCGGAGAGGGCGTTAAAACTCTTTCCGTTCCCGAGAGAGCAACCATAACCAACATGGGTGCAGAGCTTGGTGCAACAACCTCCGTTTTTCCCTCGGATGAAATTACAAAGGCATTTCTTAAAGCACAGGGCCGTGAAGAAGATTGGAGCGAGCTTTCTGCCGATGCCGATGCCGTATATGACGAAATAATCGACATTGACCTTTCAAAGCTCGTACCTATGGCGGCAATGCCTCATATGCCCGACAACGTTAAAAAGGTCTGCGATATCGGCGAAATTGAAATCAGCCAGGTCTGCATAGGCTCATGCACCAACTCGTCACTTTTGGATCTTCTCAAGGTTGCCTCCATTCTTAAAGGCAAGAAGGTTGCCCCCAATGTGAGCCTTACTATTTCTCCGGGCTCAATGCAGGTTCTCAATATGCTTTCACTCAACGGTGCTCTTTCCGATATTCTCGGTGCCGGTGCAAGACTTCTCGAATGCTCCTGCGGTCCCTGCATAGGAATGGGTCAGTCTCCGCAGTCCCGAGGCGTTTCGCTTCGCACCTTCAACAGAAACTTTGAGGGTCGCTCCGGTACCGCCGATGCGGGAATATATCTTGTAAGCCCCGAGGTTGCCGCAGCTTCCGCAATTACGGGACATCTCACGGACCCGAGAACTCTCGGCGAGGCTCCCGAAATAAATCTTCCCGAACGCTTTATCATCAACGACAACATGATTGAAAAACCTGCAAGCGTTGATGAAGCAGATTCAGTTGAGATAAAATACGGCCCGAACATCAAGCCGTTCCCCGTAAGCTATGAGCTTCCCGAATCCATTGAAGCTCCTGCAATTCTCAAGGTCGGTGACAATATCACGACGGATCACATAATGCCCGCAGGCGCAAAGATACTCCCCTACCGTTCAAATATCCCCTATCTTTCAAATTTCTGCTTCAAGCAGTGTGACGAAAAATTCTCCGAACGCTGTAAAGCGGCAGGCAAGGGCTTCATCATAGGCGGTTCAAACTACGGTCAGGGCTCTTCAAGAGAGCACGCCGCACTTGTTCCTCTGTATCTCGGCATAAAGGCGGTAATTGCAAAATCCTTTGCCCGCATTCATTGTGCAAATCTTATCAACGCAGGTATAATGCCCTTCACCTTTGCAAATCCCGAGGATTATGACAGAATCGACACCGATGACATTCTCTCGCTCGACGGAATCCGTGAAAAAATCGCAGACGGAAAAGCTGTTACTCTCAGAAACGTAACCAAGGGCGAAGAATACGCATTGAGCTATGACTACTCCGACAGACAAACGGCGATGATTCTTGCCGGCGGTCTGCTCAATTACACAAAGAAAAATTCAGAACAGGAGAAATAAACATGACCGAAGCACAAATCAAAAATGCACTCGATAAATTTGAAGCTCTTATCAGAGAGCAGGACGCAAGAAGCGAAGAAATCAAGCAGCAGGGCGATTTTGTTGATTATTCCAAGCTCGACAAGCTGACCATCGGCGTTTGCGGCGGCGACGGCATCGGTCCCATCATCACAAACGAAGCGGCTCGCGTTCTTGAATTTTTGCTTAAAAGCGATGTTGAGAACGGCAAAATCGAATTCAAAACCATTGACGGTCTCACAATTGAAAATCGTGTTGCCGTAAACAAGGCAATTCCCGATGATGTTCTTGAAGAGCTTAAACAGTGCCCCGTAATTCTCAAGGGACCCACCACCACTCCTCAGGCAGGAGATCCGTGGCCCAACATTGAAAGTGCAAACGTTGCAATGAGAAAGGCTCTTGACCTTTTCTGCAACCTGCGTCCCGTAAAGGTTCCCGAAGAGGGCATCGACTGGACATTCTTCCGTGAAAACACCGAGGGTGCTTATGCGGTAGGTTCAAAGGGCGTCAATGTTACCGATGATCTTGCAATGGATTTCGTTGTCACCACCACCGAAGGATCAAAGAGAATTGCAAAGCTCGCTTATGATTATGCAAGAAGAAATCACAAGGACAGAGTTTCCATAATCCAAAAGGCAAATGTCATTAAAACCACCGACGGTAAATTCCTCAATCTCTGCAAGGAGGTCGGCAAGGATTATCCCGAGATAACAACGGATGAATGGTATATCGACATCACCACCGCAAAGCTCATCGACCCCAAAAGGCGTAAGGATTTCAAGGTGTTCGTTCTTCCCAATCTCTACGGCGACATCATCACGGACGAGGCTGCCGAATTCCAGGGCGGCGTAGGTACCGCGGGCAGTGCAAACATTGGCAAAAAGTACGCAATGTTTGAAGCAATCCACGGTTCCGCACCGAGAATGATTCGCGAGGGCAGAGGTCAGTACGCCGATCCCTGTTCAATGCTCAGAGCCGCTGTCATGCTTCTCTCCCACATCGGCAAGCAGTCCGAAGCAGACAGACTCGAAAGAGCACTTGACATTTGTATGTACGAAGAAAAGAAGATTCACATCACCGGCAGAGCCGATGGCTGTACCTGTGAAGAATTCGGCAATTACGTAATGGAGGCCCTTACAAAACTCGCATAATATGAAAACGCCTCCGCAGCATCACCGTTGCAGAGGCGTTAATTTTATACTTATATTTTATATACCGTAGCCCTTGTCAAGAATGACCTTTACTACGCTGTCAACATATTTTTGACACATTTCGTTTGTTTCGGCTTCCACCATAACACGCACAAGCGGTTCCGTTCCCGATTCGCGGACAAGTATTCTGCCGGAATCCCCGAGAGCCTTTGCCGCATCGTCAACGGCCTTTCGTACATCCTCATCAGCCTGAGCCGCCGCTTTATCCTTGACCTTAACGTTTTCGAGCACCTGAGGATAAATCACAAGCGATTCTGCGAGCTTACTGAGCGGCTGCTTCTTTGCCATGATTACCTCCATGACTTTAAGGCTCGTAAGAATGCCGTCACCCGTTGAGGCGTACTTTGAGAATATGATATGACCCGATTGCTCACCGCCGAGACGGTTATGATTTTTCATCATATATTCATAAACATATTTGTCGCCGACGGCGGTTTTTGCGTAATCAATTCCGAGATTGTCGAATGCCTTGTAAAGTCCGAGGTTTGACATAACGGTTGTAACAACGGTGTTGTTGTTGAGGGTTCCGTTTTCTTTCATATAGCGACCGCAAATATAAAGAATATGGTCACCGGTTATGACATTTCCTTTTTCGTCAACGCAAAGACAGCGATCGGCATCTCCGTCATATGCAAAGCCGACATCGAGACCCTTTTCAATGACAAGCCGACGCAGCCCGTCTATATGCGTGGAGCCTGCATCCTCGTTGATATTAAAGCCCGTGGGTTCGGCATTTATAACATACGTGGTTGCACCAAGTGCATCGAATACGGATTTGGCGATATTCCATGAGCTGCCGTTAGCGCAGTCAAGTCCGACCTTAACACCCTTGAACGAATACATACCGAGGGAAATCAAATATCCGATATACCTGTTTCGTCCGGAAACATAGTCAACGGTTCTGCCGATGGAGTTTTTCTTTGCAAAGGGTATTTCCGACATTTTTTCGCCGAAAATTTCGAGCTTGCCGTCCAAATAATCCTCGACATAGGCAATTGTCGCTTCATCTAACTTTTCGCCGTCCTTGTTGATGAGCTTGATTCCGTTGTCGTAATAAGGGTTATGGCTTGCGGAAATCATGATGCCGCAATCAAAGCCGTCGAGTCGAGTGACATATGCAACCGAGGGAGTTGTCGTAACATGGAGCAAATAGGCATCCGCTCCCGAAGCGGTAAGTCCCGCAACAAGTGCATATTCAAACATATAGCTTGAACGCCTTGTATCTTTTCCTATAACGATTTTTGCACTTTCCTCAATACCGTCTCTTCTTTTTAATTCACCGAAATACCAGCCTAAAAATCTGCCTACCTTGTATGCTTCATCGGCTGTAAGATTTTCGTTTGCTTCGCCGCGGAAGCCGTCAGTGCCGAAATATCTGCCCATAGTTAACCTCTTTTCTCCGTATTGTTCATAATAAATCAATGCTTTTTGACGGTGACTCCGCCTGTTTTGAAAATGCTGTCCGCTTCAACAACTCCTCTGACGCATGAAAGCGGATAAATATTGGTATTTCTGCCGATTACCGTGCCGGGATTGAGCACGGAATTACAGCCAACCTCGACAAAATCGCCGAGCATTGCACCGAATTTTTTTAAGCCTGTTTCGATTGTTTCATCACCGATTTTAACACGGACAAGTGTTTTATCCGACTTAACATTGGAAGTTACCGAGCCTGCACCCATGTGTGAGCGGTAGCCGAGAATGCTGTCACCGACATAGTTAAAATGCGGCACCTGTACGCTGTCAAAAATAATTGCATTTTTAACTTCAACGGAATTTCCGATAACGCAGCCGCTTCCGATAAGAGCCGAGCCCCTTATGAATGCACAGTGACGCACCTCGGTCTCGGTGCCGATTATGCACGGAGCACCTATAAAGGCGGTATCGGCTATGCGTGCCGTTTTGTGTACCCAAACATTTTCGTCGATTTCGTTATATTCGTTCTTGTCAAGACTTTTGCCGAGATTTTTAATCATCTCTTTTATGCCGCCGAGAGCCTCCCACGGATATTCAAAATTCGCAAGATACTCCCCCGCCGCTGTATGCGTAAGGTCAAACAGCTCTGCTGTTTTAATGTTCAAATCCATCTCTCCTCTAAATCATCAACTGTTTTATTTTATTTAGAAAACCCGAGTAAATTCATAAATTCATTCTTTTTTAATTTAATTTTACCACACAATTGTCTTAAAGTCAACGCAGTTAGACTCTTGATGAATGTTTTTTCAATTCCGCAAAACTTTTTTTGCATTTTTTCTTGTATTCTCTTGCAATATATGATATAATTATGAATAAATTTTTAACTTAAAAAAGAAAGGGAGATGCATCATGACCGAAAAGCTGCAACTGCTTATCGCAATGGCGGGATATATGCTGATAGTCATTTTCATCGGCGTATTCTTTGCCAAGAGATCACAAGCCAATTCCGACAACTATTTCCTCGGAGGTCGTTCTCTCGGACCATGGGTTGCCGCAATGAGTGCCGAAGCCTCCGATATGAGCGGTTGGCTCCTCATGGGTCTGCCCGGTGTTGCATATTGGTGCGGTATCGCCGATGCCGCTTGGACCGCCATTGGTCTTGCCGTAGGCACATATGTAAACTGGCTGATAGTCTCAAAAAGACTGCGTTCTTATTCAATCGTTTCGGGCAACGCAATAACCGTACCCGACTTTCTGAGCAACCGTTACCATGAAAAGAATAAGGTGATTCTTTCCGTATCGGCAATTTTCATCATCATTTTCTTTACAATTTATGCAGCAAGCTGCTTTGTCACCTGCGGCAAGCTGTTCTCGGGTCTGTTCGGATATTCCTATCACAGCATGATGATAGTCGGTGCCGCCTTTGTTCTTCTTTATACAATCCTCGGCGGATTCCTTGCTGAAAGTGCTTCCGACTTTATGCAGGCAATCGTTATGATAATTGCACTTATCGGCGTTTTTGTTTGCGGTATCGTCCATGCCGGCGGTATTTCAAACGTTCTTGAAAACGCAAGAGCAATTCCCGGTTATTTCTCGCTGACCTCAATTGCAACGCCTGTTGTCGATGCCGACGGAGTTCAGCAAGCTGTCAACGGCTCTCCGCTTTTTGGTGAAGGATCCGAATACGGCTTGCTCACCATCCTTTCAACCGCTTCTTGGGGTCTCGGATATTTCGGAGTTCCGCAGGTTCTTCTTCGCTTCATGGCTATACGCAAAAGCTCCGAGCTCAAGAGATCTCGCCGCATTGCAACGGTATGGGTTGTTATTTCTCTTACCGCCGCCGTTTTCATCGGTGTTCTCGGCAGATATATTCTTTCCACCGATCCGGCTCTCGCAACACAAAGCGGTGCTGAAAATGTCTTTGCAAATCTTTCAAAGCTCCTCTTCCACCCCCTGCTCGCAGGTATTGTAATGGCAGGCATTCTTGCCGCAACAATCAGCTCCTCGGATTCATATCTTCTTATCGCCGCCTCCGCTCTTTCAAAGAATCTGTACGGAAGCGTCATTAAAAGGAATGCAACGGATAAACAAATTATGCGCGTTTCAAGAGTTGTTCTTCTGCTTATCACGATATTCGGAATGGCTATCGCATGGAACGAAAACAGCGTTATTTTTGAAGTTGTTTCCTTTGCATGGTCGGGCTTCGGTGCAACCTTCGGACCCATCATTCTCTTCTCTCTTTTCTGGAAGAGAACAAACAGAGCCGGTGCGATTGCAGGTATGCTTTCGGGCGGTTCAATGGTATTCATTTGGAAGCTCCTTCTCAAGCCCCTCGGCGGAATTTTCGGAATTTACGAGCTTCTGCCCGCATTCCTTGTTTCCTGCATTTTCATCGTTGTATTCTCGCTTATCACCAAAAAGCCCTCTGCTGAAATTGAGGAAGAATTTGAGAGAGCACGCACCTACAACGAAACCTGATAAAACTTTCATACACGCAAAAAAGCACTTGCAAACGCAAGTGCTTTTTTCACTGAGTATAATCCCCATTAAAACGGAAAAAGCCGCCTTGCAAAAGCAAAGCGGCTTTGATAATGCCGAATTACTGAGCGGCGTAGACGCTGACCTTCTTGCGGTCTTTGCCCATACGCTCAAACTTAACGGTACCGTCGATGAGAGCGAAAAGAGTATCATCCGAACCGATACCTACATTGTTACCGGGATGAATCTTTGTACCTCTCTGTCTTACAAGGATATTGCCTGCAAGAACGAACTGACCGTCCGCTCTCTTCGCACCGAGTCTCTTGGATTCGGAATCACGACCGTTACGGGTTGAACCCATACCTTTTTTATGAGCGAAAAGCTGTACATTTATCTTAAGCATTACTTGACACCTCCGTAGATAATTTTGATGTTTTTCGGATACTGCTTTGAAAGTTGTGTCACATGAAGCTCGAAGCCCTTGAGAACGGTTAACGCCGCCTCGTTTTCTTCATTAAGAAGCAGCTTCATTGATGCTTCCCCGTCGCTTGCCGAAGCGTTTGCTCCGATAATTTCCGTAATCGTGTTGGCAGTCATATAAGCTGCCGAGGACACGCTTGCACAAACTATATCTTTACCGCTGACGGCAAATCCCGCATGACCTTCGATTTCAAAGCCCTTTAGCCGATCGTTACCGATCAAAAGCCTGACCCTAATCATGGGGGCTTTTACGCATTGATGGCAGAAATTTCAACCTTGGTATAAGGCTGTCTGTGACCCATCTTACGCTTTGAATTCTTCTTGGGCTTGTAGGTAAAGACAGTAATCTTCTTTGCCTTGCCGTTCTTAACTACCTTTGCTGAGACGGTTGCGCCTTCAACATAGGGAGCACCAACGGTTAAGCCGTCGTCGGTACCGATTGCGACTACCTTATCAAAGGTGTACTCGCTTGCTTCTTCGGCGCCCAGCTTTTCAACGTAGACAGCGTCGCCCGCTTCTACCTTGTACTGCTTGCCGCCGGTTTCGATGATTGCGTACATTCGGAAAATCAATCCTTTTCTTTAGACTCGCTACTCTGAGGCACATTTCTGTTTTTGGGCATAGCTATGCCCGCCTCGAATATGCGGCATGAAAGATTATAGCACAGTATCGTGCCAATGTCAAAGGTTTTTTTGAATTTTTACAAAATTATTTGTTTTCGTTATACGGCTGATAATTCCCCTGCTGATAATCTGACTGCTGCTGAGGATATTCGGGCTCCTTGGGAATTATCAAAGCACATATGATATAAAGAATTATCGGGCTTCCGAGAACAAAAACCGAGAGAAGTGCGTATGCCACTCTGAGAACGGTGGGGTCAATATTGAAATAATCGCCCAATCCGCCCAAAACTCCGCAAAGGATCTTGTTGCTTCTGCTTCTATAAAGTCTTTTTTCGTTACTCATATTATTTCTTCCTTTCCTGCTTGTGCCGCTGCCGCCTTAACGGTATTACGCATAAGCATTGCAATTGTCATGGGTCCGACGCCGCCGGGCACCGGGGTTATCAAAGAAGCCTTTTCTTTTACCGCTTCAAAATCAACATCACCGCACAGCTTTCCGTTTTCGTCTCTGTCCATACCGACATCAAGAATAACGGCACCGTCCTTTACCATATCGGCTTTAACGAATTTCGCTATGCCGACTGCGGCAACAAGGATATCTGCCTGCCGTGTAATCGACGGTAAATCAACGGTTTTTGAATGACACACCGTTACCGTTGCACTGCGTGCAAGCATAAGCATTGCCATGGGCTTTCCGACTATGTTGCTTCTTCCGATAATAACGCAATGCTTACCCGCTATTTCAACGCCCTCATGCTCAAGCATGGTTACCATGCCCATGGGGGTACACGGAACCAAAACTCCCTCACCTATCGAAAGTCTGCCGACATTTTCCGGGTGGAAGCAGTCAACATCCTTTGACGGGGAAATACGCTCCAAAACCGCATTTTCGTCAATGTGTTCGGGAACAGGAAGCTGGCAGAGAATACCGCTGACGGCATCATCGGCATTGAGTCTGTCGATAAGCTCCAAAAGCTCCCGAGTGGTTGTTTCCTGCGGCAAGACATACTCGAGAGAACGTATTCCTATACGCTCGCAAGCAGATTTCTTATTGTTGACATATATGCGTGATGCGGAATCGTTACCTACAATAATTACCGCAAGGGCGGGAAAAATATTTTGCTCGTTAAGCTCTCTGACTTTAAGAGTCAGCTTATCAAGCTCCTTTTCCCTTATTGCCTTTCCGTCTATAAGCTGTGCCATGTGACCTCTCCAATATAATAATGTTAATTTTTTATAAAACGATTAAGATATTGTTACAAATTTATTTCAATTTCCTCCGAGGACTTATCGCCGTCGGTATCGCTTTTCTCGTTTTCCTGTCGTGATTCTTCCTTTTTCAGCTCAAGCTCGGCAAAATAATCAACGCCGTCAATCGGCTTTGGATGCTTCGTATATTTTATAAGGAATATAATAAGCAGAACCGCACAAACAAAAGCAAGAGCCGCCGAAAGAGCCTGTGAGGTTCTGATGGTCGTGCCCGCTATATAGAGGCTGTCCGTTCTCAGTCCCTCAACAACGGTGCGTTCAACGCCGTACCAGACACCGTAGCAAAGTGCAATCTGACCGCTGAATTTTCTTGCCTTGCGGCAAATGATATACAGAACAAAAAATCCGACAAGGCAGGATATTGATTCATACAAGAAGGTCGGATGAACGGGAAGCGAGGGATCCATGATGATACCCTTGTCGGCAAAAAAGCTCTGTCGGCTCATGATATCATCGGCAATCTTTTGACTCCACATTCCCCACGGTAAATCCGTGTTCGTTCCGAATGCCTCTTGATTGGTAAAGTTGCCCCATCTGCCTATTCCTTGACCGATGAGAAAGCTCATCACGGCGATATCGAGCAAGTTCCAAAAATTCATTTTCCTTGCACGACAAACAAAATATGCCGCAACAACGCCTGCAATCAAGCCGCCGTAAATAGCAAGACCGCCCTCCCATATTTTCGGGATTTCACTCAAATGAGAGCCGTAATAATCCCATTTAGAAAATACATAGTAGAGCCTTGCACCGACTATTCCGGCAAGAGTTCCGTAAATAAGGACATCCACCATTTTGTCAAGATTCATCTTCCATTTATAGGCTATTCTGCCTCCGAAAAGGACGGCAAGCAAGAATCCGAACGCAATTATTGCACCGTACCATTTTATGCTGACATCAATTCCGAACACGGAAAACTCCGCAAGCACACTCGGAACGCTGAAGCCTCGGTCAATTCCGGTAAAATATACCACAGTATAATCAGACATATTAACCTCCTCAGTTTATCGGACTGATAACGGAAACGGCGGAACATTCGTCGCGAAGAAGCTCAAGGCGTTTTTGGACATCCTCAAGCGTAAGCTCTCTGCAAGCGTCAAGCTCATGAAAGGGCTTGTGTCCGCTGAAGCAAAGACTCATGAGAAGATTTGCCGTTTCGCCGACATCGTTGTAGCTCATTACCATTCTGCCGTAATTTCTCTTTTTAGCACGTTCAAAGGCAGCAGGATCGATTCCGTTCTTACGCAGAGCTTCAATCTCGCTTTTAATAAGCTCTACGGCTCTTTCGGGATCCGCACTCGTACCGCCAAGCATTACGCACGAAAAGCCGTAGCCGTTGAAAAGCTCCGATGCGAAGCCCATATCAACAAGTCCTTCGCCGAGCAGCTTTTGGAAAAGCGGTGACGATTTTCCGAATACGGCATCAAGCATAACAGAGGTTGCGGTTTCCTCCTTGACGGTCAACAAAGGCTTTTCAAGCGGCTCCTTGAAACCGAGATAAAACTGCTTTTGAGCAACGGAGAAGCGTTCTTCAACATATTTCTGAACCGGCCTGCCGCTTTCTTTTACAAACTTGCGTTCTATAACCTTGCTCTCACCGCCTTTTATGCAGCGTTCGGCAATGGCAAAAATCTCCTCCGGCTCAACACAGCCAACAACACAAAGAGCCATGTTTGCGGGATTGTAAAACTCCTTATAAAGCCTGTGGAGCAAGTCGGCATCAATGCGAGCGATGGAGTCTTGAGTGCCGGCAATATCAATTCGCACGGGATTTTCGGCATACAGTGCACGCAGAAGATTGAACATAAGCTGCCAGCTCGGCTGGTCCTGATACATTCGTATTTCCTGACCGATTATCCCCTGCTCTTTTTCGACGGTTTCGGCGGTGAAATACGGATTTTGAACAAAATCAAGCAGTATTTCAAGAGATTCGGAAATCTCGGAGGAGCTTTTGAAAAGATAAGCCGTTCTTTCAAAGCTCGTATAAGCATTTGCACTTGCACCAGTTTTGGCAAAGCGTTCAAAAGCGTTCAAATCCTCGCTTTCAAACAGCTTGTGTTCAAGAAAATGAGCCGTACCCTCGGGAATTGCTTCGTACTCGCCTTTTTCGTTTTTAATACTCGTATCTATCGAGCCGTATTTTACACCGTACAACGCATAGGCAGATTCATAATCTTTTTTCGGCAAAACAAAGATTTTCAGTCCCGACGGATGCTCTGCACAAAAAACGCTTTCACCGAGACGTTCATTTCTGACTTCACTGATTTTCATCTTCAGTCTCCCTTCCATCCGCCGTGAGCATGAATATAGTATCTATCGACAGCTTCTTCGCCGCCTCGCAAACCTGCTCGGGTGTTACTTCGTCGATGCCCTGTGCCGTTTCCTCGGGAGTGATTATTTCCTGCTCGTTAATTTGAGCCGAATACCATGCCGCTATGGAAGACGGTGAAGAAAAGGTAAGTCTTTCACGCATACTGAGCTTCGCCGCCTCATAAACCTCGGGCTCTGTGTTACCGCTGCGAAGGTCGGCAAGCTGTTTGACTATTGCGGCGGAAACGGTACGCTCTTTATCCACATCTATTCCGCTTTCGATAAGCGTTATTCCCTTTGAACGAATGAACCTTGTTCTGCAATAATACGCAAGACTCATTTTTTCTCTTACGTTTGCAAAGAGCTTTGAATACGTGCCGCCGCCGAAAATATCATTGGCAAGCATAACGGCAAAAAGATTGTCTCTCGAATTTTCCATTCCCGTTCTCATGCCGATGACGAGCTTTCCTTGATTTACGGGGAATTGCTCCTCATATCTGTTGAAGCGTCCGCCTCTTTTGAAGAATATCGTGTTTATTTCAACAGGCTCACGCTTGATTTTGGCAAAGCGTGAAGCAAATATCTTTTCTATATTTTCGTGTGATGCGGAACCGACATAGGTTATTTGAAACACCGCCGTTGACATCATACGCTTCCATGCGGCGTAAACGTCGGCACACTTAACCGCCTTTATTTCCTCGACCGTGCCGCACTCATCCCTGCCGTAAGGCTCATTGGTACACATATGATTTATACACCGTTTGCGTGCGTAATCGCCCTTGTCGTTCATTTCCTCCTCGACAAGCTGTGCAAGCAGGCGTTTTTCTCTCGCAACGACATCCGAACCGAAGCTGCCGCTTTTTGTGTTCGGTGCAAAAAACAGCTCCGCCGAAAGCTCTGCACACTGCTCGGCGATATTCTCTCCGTCAAGAGCGAACCTGTCATCAAGACAATTCACCGCAAGGCTGAGAACCTGTGAATCTCCGTTTTTGCTGATTTCGGAAGAAACGGAAGCACCGTAAAGCTCGTCGAGCTTACCGTAAAACTGAGTAAGATCGGGATACTTCTTGCAGCCCCTTTTGAGAAGGCGAAGCATCAGAGCGTTGGCGGCGGCATTTTCATCAAGAGGTACTGCCGCAGAAATCACAAGACTGCTCGTTTTGAATCTGTCGGTTTGCAAGCACACAAGGCGGACTTTTTCCGCCGGCATGGAAATGTGCAGCATAGAGTCACTTCCTTAAAAGATTATATATCACATTCGATTATTTGCTCGTAAGTTTCGCGCTTTATAACAAGTCTGTCTTTTCCGTCCTTGACCATGACAACGGGAGGTCTCGGTATCCTGTTATAGTTTGATGCCATGGAGTAATTATATGCACCCGTGGAAAGTACGGCAAGGGTATCCCCCGGCTCAACGGGCTGTATATGCGTCCATTCCTGAATTAAATCGCCGCTTTCACAGCATTTACCCGCAACGGTAACGGTCCATTCACGCTTTTGATCCGCCTTGTTTGCACAAAGAACCTCGTAGCGTGACTGATAAAGAGCATACCTCGGATTATCGCCCATACCGCCGTCAACGGAAACATAGGTTCTGACATCGGGGATTTTTTTCACCGCACCGACGGTATAAAGGGTTATTCCCGCCGCACCGACAACGGAACGACCGGGTTCAATAAGTATGAACGGTGTTTCCATTCCAAGCTCCTCGGCGTATGAATTTACAGCCGCGGATACCTTTCTCATGTAGTCGCCGTATGCTCTCGGACGATCGCTTTTCAAGTACTTTATTCCGAAGCCGCCGCCGAGATTCAGCTCTCTGAGGGAAACTCCCGTTTCATCCTTGACCTGCTTGAACAAATCGAGCATTACCGTCGCCGCAAGCTCAAAGGGGTCAAGGTCGAAAATCTGTGAACCGATGTGGCAATGCAGACCTCTGAGGTCTATATTCGGCATTTTCAATGCAATTTTGACCGCTTCAAGAGCTTCACCCGTCTCCAAAGCGAAGCCGAATTTCGAGTCAATCTGACCCGTCTTTACAAACTCATGCGTATGGGCATCTATACCGGGCTTTATTCTGAGCATGACACCGACGGTCTTTCCGTTTTCGGCAGCAATCCTGTCGAGCGTTTCAAGCTCGGTAATGTTATCGACGATTATTCTGCCGACATTATTCTCAACTGCCATTAAAAGCTCGCTATAGGTTTTGTTGTTGCCGTGAAATACAATGTTCTCCGTAGGAAAACCGACCGAAATAGCCGTATAAAGCTCGCCGCCGGAAACAACATCAATTCCAACGCCCTCGCTGCTGCATATTCTGCACATCTCTTTACAGCAGAATGCCTTGCTTGCATACACCACAAGTCCGTTTCCGCCGTATTCGTCATCTATCGACTTCCTAAACTCTCTTAAATTTCTCCTTATTTCGTTTTCATCAAAAACATACAGCGGAGTACCGTACTTTTTGGCAAGCTCCACGGTATCGTAGCTGCCGATGGTAAGGTGCCCGCGTTCGTTCATTGAAATACAATCTGAAACGTACATAAAATAACCTCCGAATTATACTGCGTTTTCAGCCGCCGCTCTTATCTCCTGAACTCCGTTACCGTTGACCGCTGAAAATTCAATCCGTTTTATGTCGGAATAATCGGCAAGCTCGGCATCAAGCTCGGCTCTGCGTTTTTCGGTCTCGGTTTTGTTGAGCTTATCGCTTTTTGTGAGAGCAATAACAAACGGAATCTGCATTTCTTTGAGAAAGTGAAGCATGGTCATGTCATCCGCCGTCGGTGCATGACGCATATCTATAAGCTGAACCACAAGGGCGATGTTTCTGTCGGAATTGAAATATCCGTCCATAAGCTCCGCCCAACGCTTTTTTTCTTTTTGTTCACGCTTCGCATAGCCGTAGCCGGGTAAATCCACAAAATACACGCCGTCTCCCTTGAAGAAGTTGACGGTAATGGTTTTTCCCGGAACAGAGCTTACTCGGGCAAGGCTTTTGCGGTTAAAGACCTTGTTTATCAAGGACGATTTACCCACGTTCGACTTTCCCGAAAATACTATCTCTTTCATTTCGGACGGCGGAAGCTGTGCCGAGGTACCGTATGCCGCCGAAAATTCAATTTTATCAAATCTCATATCTTATACCTTCCTCTTTCGGACGGCGGTGCAACTCCGAATGTGCCGTGAAGTGTATTCGTTTTTTCATCAGATGCTTCATCAAAATCTTTAATTGCGGTACGCCATACCGTTTCAATGCTCTTGGCAGGAATAAAGCAAACATTCTCCTTTACCTTGGGGTCAACCTCGTCAAGGTCGGAAAGATTATCATAGGGAATAAGCACCGTTTTTATGCCTGCTCTGTATGCCGCCATCGACTTTTCTTTCAGACCGCCTATCGGCAGTACTCTGCCTCTGAGGGATATTTCACCCGTCATTGCAACATCGCGGCGAACCTTTTTGCCCGTAAGAGCCGAGACAAGTGCCGTTGCCATGGTAACTCCCGCCGACGGTCCGTCCTTCGGCGTTGCACCGTCAGGCACATGAATATGTATGTCTTTATCCTTGTAGAAATTCGGATCAACGGAAAGCTCGCTTGCCTTGGAGCGAATAAAGCTGACCGCCGCCTTTGCACTCTCCTGCATGACATCTCCGAGAGAGCCGGTAAGTTCCAGCTTTCCGCTTCCGTCAAGCACCGCCGCTTCAACCTCAAGCATCTCACCGCCCACGGCAGTCCATGCAAGACCGTTTACGACACCCGTTTCAGCTTCGCCCGTATAGACCTCAGGCTTATACTTGCGTGTGCCGAGCAATGCTTCGATATCCTCGGGCTTTACTGAGAGCTTTTCCGCCTTGCCCTCAACGATAAGTGCGGCTGTCTTTCGGCATACCGCCGCTATCTGCTGTTCAAGTCCTCTGACTCCCGCCTCTTTTGTATATCCCTCAATTATCAGCGAGAGTGCTTTATCGCTGATTCTGAGCTGCTTTGCAGTGAGCCCGTGGCATTTGAGCTGCTTCGGAATAAGATGCTTTTTTGCAATATTGAATTTTTCTTCAAAGGTGTAACTTCCGAGCTCGATAATTTCCATTCTGTCGCAGAGCGGTTCGGGAATATTCGAGCGAACGTTTGCCGTCGTGATAAACATAACTCTGCTTAAATCAAACGGAAGCTCAATATAGTGATCGCGGAATGTGCTGTTTTGTTCGGGGTCAAGAACCTCGAGCAATGCCGATGTCGGGTCGCCCTTGTAGTCGTTGGAGAGCTTATCGACTTCATCAAGCAGTATGAGCGGATTCTTCGTTCCCGCAAGACGCAGAGCCTCGATTATTCTTCCCGGCATTGAACCGATATAAGTTTTTCTGTGTCCGCGTATCTCGGCTTCATCCTTAACGCCGCCGAGGGAAATTCTGACATATTCTCTGCCCGTTGCCCTTGCTATTGATTTTGCAACGGAGGTTTTTCCGACTCCCGGAGGTCCGACAAGGCAAATGATTTGACCCTTTATGTCGGGTGCGAGCGTTCTTACCGCAAGATATTCAAGGATTCTTTCTTTAATCTTTTCAAGCCCGTAATGGTCGGCTTCAAGTATTCTTCTCGATTTTTTGATATCGGTGTTTTCCTTGGAAAATTTATCCCACGGAAGCGAAAGGCAGGTCTCAATATAGCTTCTGCTGACTGCCGCTTCGGGAGACTGCGGAGAGCATTTTTCGAGCCTGTCGCATTCCTTGAAGAGCTTATCCTTGATTTCATCGGATACATTCAGCTCAAATATGCTTTGGCGGAACATATCAAGCTCTTCCTCCTGCGAAACGCCGCCGCCAAGCTCCTCGGAAATAATCTTCATCTGCTCACGCAAAAAGTATTCACGCTGATTTTTATCCATCTGTTCTTGGACTTTATCGCCGATTTCCGCTTCAAGAGAAAGCAGATTTCCCTCGTCTGCAAGCAGAACACAAAGGCGTTCAAGGCGTCTAACATGGTCAAGCTCCTCAAGGATAACCTGCCTGTCCTCATATTCAAGCATGATATTACTTGCAATGTAGTCGGCGAGCTTGCCCGACTCATTTTCGTGCATAACGCCCGTGATAATGTCGTTCGGCATCTGAGGTGCAATGTCGGCATATTCGGCAAAAAGGTCCTTGCTGTGGCGTACAAGTGCCTTGGCATAGTCACCGACACTCTCTTTTACCGGCATTTCGTCTATCGGCATTACTGCGGCAGAAAGATAGCTTTTGCCGGGTATTCCCGTAACAAGCCGTGCTCTCGTAACGCCCTCAACCGCAGCTCTGATATTGGTGCTTTGTCCCGGCATACGCAAAAGCTGTTTAACGTTAGCTATTACACCCGTGTCATAAAGATCGGAGTATTTCGGGTCATCAACGGTTACGTCACGCTGTGCAACAAGAAATACCTCCTGGCTGCCGTCCATTGCCTTTTTGAGAGCGTTTATTGATTTTTCTCTGCCGACCTCAAAATGTATATACATCCCCGGAAAAACAACAAGACCCCTCAACGCAACCACGGGCAGCTTTCTGAGGTAATCTCCGTCAACAAAAATATCTTTGTCCGTCATAAATTTCTTCCTTTCGGATACACTAATAGATATAGATTATCATTATTCAAACTAATATTATATATTATTATTTGCAAGCCGTCAACCTCGATATCTTAATATTCTGTAAATTTTTAAAGAAAAACACGGCAACCGCAGCATAGAAGCATTGCAGTTGCCGTGTGTGCATTAAACCTTTTCTCTGTACTTTTTGCGAGCGTATCTGAAAATAATATAGGCAAGGCAGATAAGTATAAATATGCCTATGTAGACCGCATATTTCATTGTTTCTGCCGTCATTTTTTCGCCGTCGTCAACATTTGAAGCAGAGCCGTTGCCGTCACCGAAAAAGAACGAATTTGACGATACACCCGACGGAATATAATTCTTCACGTCATCCCAAAGCGAGCTCATGAGAGCAAGCGTTTCGGGTGACATATTTCTGAAAAGCTGTGTCTTTACCGTTCCCTGTGCGGGATAAAGCGTTTCATCCTGATAGTAGGTGTATTCGGGATTGGTGTAAACCTGTGTATGGGGGCTGCCGTAGCATATGTATTCGGCATTCGCAAGAGCTACTTCGGGGTCAAGGAGAAAGTTTATGTAAAGCTCTGCCGCCAGCTTGTTTTTAGAGCCCTTCAATATGCAGGCGGAATCAAAAAAGTAATTGACACCCTCCTTGGGATAAACAAAAGCAAGGTCGGGATTGTTATCCTTCATCGTCAGATAGTCACCGACATAATAAGGTGCAATAGCCGCTTCTCCGGATTCCATTTTAAGAAAGACCTCATCATTTACATATGCGGGATTCACACGCTTTTGCTCCTTGAGAAGCTCTGCGGCGGTACGCCATGCGGCAGGAGATTCGGTATTGTAATCCATGCCGAGAACGCTCTGTGCAATTGCAAAGGCATCTCTCGGATTGTTTATCATCAAAACCTTGCTCGAATACTCTTCGTCCCACAAGGCAAGCCAACTGTCGGGGGCTTCATCAATCATTTTTGTATTGTAGATAAGTCCGACATAGCTCACAGTGTAGGGAACGGAATATTCGTTTGTCGGATCGTATCCGAGATTGCGATAATTTTCGGGAATATACTTGAAATTCGGGATATTGTCAAAATCAATCTTTTCAAGCATGTCTTCGCTTATCATACGCTCGATCATGTAATCGGACGGAATGACGATATCGTATGCCACTCCCCCGCTTTTGAGCTTTGAATACATTACCTCATTGTTATCGAATGTATCGTAAATAACATCTATTCCGTATTTTTCTTCAAAAGCCGCATTAACGTCAAGAGCACCGTCTGCTCCGTCGGAAATGTATTCGCCCCAATTGTATACATAGAGCTTAGTGCCTCTGAGAGCATCAATCTCGCTCTGTTCAGCGGCAAAAGAAAGAGTAAGCGGTGCGGCGGCAAGCATTAAAGCAAGCAGCACCGAAACAATTTTTTTCAACACGAACCACCCCTTTGCAAGCATTTAATCACTTGCGTTTCTTTGATTTTTCTTCGCTCTTTGCCTGAGCAAAATTATAAAGAATGAGCAGCAAAAGTATGCTGACAAATATCAATGCGGAAAGTGCATACATATCCGGCTTGACTCGCTTTTTCGTCATTGAGAAAATTGCAATCGGAAGCGTTTGGAAGCCGGGTCCTCCCGTAAAATAGCTGATGATGAAATCGTCGAGAGAAAGCGTAAATGCCGTTATCATTCCCGTTATTATTCCGGGCATAATCGACGGTAAAACGACCTTAAAAAACGCCGTAACGGGCTTACAGCCGAGGTCCTGTGCCGCCTCGGCAAGATTTTTATCCGTCTGACGCAGCTTCGGCAAAACATTCAATATGATATACGGAAGATTGAACGTAACGTGAGCTATAAGCAGAGTTCCGAAGCCGAGTATGGGTTCGGCATTTACGAGCTTGCCCACAAAAACGAACAAAAGCATCATTGAAATACCCGTCACTATTTCGGGATTCATCATGGGTATATTCGTCACCGCCATAACACTCGAACGAAATGCACCCTTTTTGTATTTGTCTATTCCGACAGCCGCCGCAGTTCCGAGCACCGTTGCCGCCGCCGATGAGCTGACAGCAAGAATTATCGTGTTATAGAACGCACGCAGGGTTGCTTCATCCTGAAAAAGTGCTTTGTACCATTGAAGTGAAAATCCCGAAAATACGCCCGTACTGCTCGTTGTATTGAACGAAAAAAGAATCATTACGGCGATGGGTGCATACAAAAAGACAAACACTAAGCCCGTATAAATTTTTGATGCAATTTTCATATGACCATGCCCTCCTCATCATCGGTAAAATGATTCATGACAGCCATGCTGATGAGAATAAGCACCATTAGAACAAGCGAAAGCGATGCACCGAGATTATAGTTATATGACTGCTGGAATTGGCGTTCAATGACATCACCGATAAGGTCAAACGAACCGCCGCCGAGCTTTTGCGAAATATAAAACGTACTGACCGAGGGAACGAAAACCATGGTAACGCCCGAAACAACGCCCGGCATACTCATGGGAATAATGCAACGTCTTATAACGGTAAGACGATTTCCTCCGAGATCCTGCGCCGCCTCGACCATGCTGTAATCGAGCTTTGCCATAACGGAATATATTGGCATTATCATATACGGCAGGAAATTATACACCATGCCGAGAATGACAGCTCCCGAGGTGTTTATCATGTGAACGGGGTCAATCCCGAGCTTGCCTAAAAAGGAATTGATTATGCCCGTATCCTGCAAGAGTGCCATCCAAGAGTAGGTTCTGATAAGAAAGCTCATCCACATCGGAAGCATTATGAGCATAACAAGAGTACGCTGTACCTTTTCTGTCTTTTGAGAAATTATGTAAGCTATCGGGAAAGCGATTATAAGGCAGATAATCGTTGCGACTATGCCGAACCATATGGAACGCAGAAATGTCGGAGTATATTTGCTCAACGCCGTGATATTTTCAAGAGTAAAGGTGCCGCTCGCATCCGTAAAAGAATAATAAACAACAAATATCAACGGGGCAACTATAAAAAGCACCGACCATACCACATAGGGCGAAGAAATCAGCTTCGTCCTGAGAGAAGAACGGCTGTTCATTCCTCGGCTGCCTCCTCTTCTTCCTCAATCTCGGCATTTGAAAGCTCATCAAATTCCTCACTGAAGGAGCTGTAATCGCCGTACATACCCGAATATTCGGATTTTTTCATTATATGAATTGCATCCGGCTCGATATAAAGTCCTATCTTACTGCCCTCGGCTTGATAATCCGTGGTTTGAATCATCCACTTAAAGCCGCCGATATCAACGATTATCTCAAAATGAACGCCCTTGAACGTTACGGAGGTGACTACGCCGCAAAGCATTCCCTTTTCGGGCTCTACAACATCGACATCCTCGGGACGGACAACGACATCACACGCCTCATTTTTGGCAAAGCCCTTATCGAGGCATTCAAAGCGGTGACCCGAAAATTCAACAAGGCAATCATCGAGCATAACGCCGTCAAGTATATTACTCTCGCCGATAAAGTCCGCAACGAAAGCATTTTTCGGTTCGTTGTAAATATCGAGAGGCGTTCCTATCTGCTGAATTACGCCGCTGTCCATAACAACAACGGTATCGGACATTGAAAGAGCCTCTTCTTGGTCATGAGTAACATAAATAAATGTTATTCCGAGACGCTGCTGGATGTTTTTAAGCTCAGCCTGCATATCCTTACGCAGCTTTAAGTCAAGTGCTCCGAGGGGCTCATCAAGGAGCAGAACACGGGGCTTTACCGCAAGTGCTCTTGCAATGGCAACACGCTGCTGCTGACCGCCCGAGAGCGAATTTATGTTACGCTTATTAAAGCCCTTGAGATTGACAAGAGCCAGCATTTCCTCAACGGTCTCTTTTATTTGCTTTTCGGGCATTTTCTTTATACGCAGACCGAAAGCAACGTTCTCATAGACATTGAGGTGCGGAAAAAGTGCGTAACGCTGAAAAATGGTGTTAACCTGCCTTTTATGAGGCGGTACACCATTGATTTTTTTATTCTCAAAAATAACCTCGCCCTCGTCAGGCTCGATAAAGCCGGCGATGATACGCAGCGTTGTGGTCTTTCCGCAACCCGAGGGACCGAGCAGAGTTATAAATTCCTTATCTCGAATGTACAAATTCAAATTTTTGAGCACCTGATTATCTCCGAATGTTACGGAAATGTTTTTCAAGTCAATAATTACGTTTTGTTTCAATTATGCAGCCCCTCTCTGCCTTTTCTTACAGGCAAATGTTAATATAAAATATAGTGCAAAAATCCGCAAATGTCAACAATTTTTTTATAGAAAGCGTGAAAAAGGCGTTCCGAACAAAAAAATTCAAATATTTTTCTCGTTTTTACTTCCAAATACTCCCGATAACTCATTTTTGCTCACATTTTTAATTTTAAAATTTTTTTCGCACAATGTGTGAAATTACGCAGGTTCCTTGCTGTGTATCCAAAATTGTTCACTTTGGATAAAATATGTATTATTTTTATAAAATTTCAATAAAAATTAAATTTATGCTTGCATTTTTTTATGAATACTTTATAAT
>CAZPMK010000010.1:0-52958 GCA_964587915.1 uncultured Clostridium sp. | reverse complement strand
CTCCAAAAGATGCCGAGGTGTCGGAGATTTACTTGATCTCCGAGGACGGCGACAAGATCTCCGAGGATGGCGACAATGACGACGATGTATTCTGGCTTGTAAGAATATTCCGTGCAATTATCGCATGGTTTGAATCGGTATTCCAAAGCATCGGTGACTTCTTCTCAGGTATTTTTGCTCGATAATTACAATCCCTTTTAACAGCATTTGCTTTTTACGCACAGACAGCCCGCAGATTTCTGCGGGCTGTCTTGCTTCAACTGAAATATGATTTATATTATGTGCTGATTTATGCTCTGCCAAACAAAGGCGACATCGGGTCCGAGCTGAACGAAGGTATCCTTTTCGGTATTATTGAGCTTTGAAACACGCTTAAATCCGTTTGCTTCAAACGCCTTGCAGAAAGCCTCCGCCATGGCGGTATCCTTAAAGGTGATGTGCGTTATCATTCTGAACTGCTCGCGGTTGAGGCGTGATTCATCCGCTTCATAGCCGACAACGAAGCCGGTACACCACCAATAATCGGTGTACGGACGGGTGAAAACGGGCTCGTAGTCACCGCCGTTGAACTTCCACAGTAAGGTCATTTCCATTTTGAGCCAATCCTCTTTTGCGGCACAGGAATAGGCACTTCCGCTCTTGCCGATAGGTCTTGTGTAAACTCCTACCTCTCCGCCGACGAAGCAGTAGCCGTACTGACCTTTCCATATCTGAATGAGCCATTCTTTATTATCATATACAAATTTCGTGCGAACGGTGTCGTAATACATGACTCCTACAACAGCCAAGCTGTCATAGCCCTCATTGTAGCCGAAGTTGGACTGCCAGCAATCCTTGTCGTCGGTGTAATAATAGTTGCCGTTCGGATCATATTTGTAGGATGCAAGGTTTACCTTGTTGAAATCAATGTTCACGTCGGGCGGAATGTATTTCGGTGCTTGCGGCAGGGTGAATACCTCGGAGAATTTTCCTTTAACAAGAGTTGTAAGCTCCGCCGTTGTCTGCACCGCCGCAGTAACCTTATCGGTGATTTTTTCAAGCGTTGTTTTTTCGGTGACGGAATCGGTTGCCGACTCCGTTTTTGTCTCTGCCTCCGAAGCAGGCTCGGTGTATGTTGTTTCGCTCGGATAAACATACGAATGCGTACTGCTTTGCACATCGGAAACGCTTCCCTCAACGGGTCGGACGGCGGGAGAGGCGGAATGCTTCACTATCAAAATTGCCGCCAAGCATACAATTGCCGCCGCAACGGTGACAATTGCCGCCGTTAATTTTTTGTTGTTCATTTAATCACCCCAAAAAGCACAATTTTAAGTATTGCTATTATAGCAACAATTTATCATATAGTCAACTTTTATATTCAAAACATTGACAACGGGCAAGAAAACGGGTAAAATAATAATCGGAGAATACCGCCGTGCCGCAGGGTCGGCAGATTATATATAAAGGAGTGCCGTTATGAACGATTTTAAGAAGCTGTATGAGCTGTGGCTTGAAAGCACCGAAAACGATACGCAAACGCATGAGGAGCTGCTTGCAATCAAGGATAACGAGGAAGAAATCCTTGACCGATTCTATAAAAATCTTGAATTCGGTACTGCGGGTCTCAGAGGCGTTTTGGGTGCGGGAACGAACCGTATGAACATCTATACCGTCGGTCAGGCAACGCAGGGACTTGCCGATTATCTGAACGGTGCTTACGAAAATCCGAGCGTTGCGATAGGCTATGATTCAAGGATAAATTCCGATATTTTTTCACGCCGCTGTGCAGAGATCCTTGCCGCAAACGGAATCAAGGTGTATATTTATCCGCGTCTTATGCCCACTCCGCTGCTTTCCTATGCGGTTATGAGGCTTAAATGCAAGAGCGGAATAGTCATCACCGCAAGCCACAATCCGTCAAAATACAACGGATATAAATGCTACGATCCTGCAGGCTTCCAAATGACGGAGGAAGCGGCGGCGGCAACCTACGAGTGCATAAGAAAGGTCGATATGTTCTCGGATATAAAAGCCGTGCCTTTTGACGATGCCGAGAAAAGCGGACTTATCGAGTACATCCCCGACAGCGTTGTTGAGGAGTTTTACGCCCTTGTCATGCAACGCCCGATAAATCCCGAGGTCATCAAAAGAAGCGATATAAAGATAATTTACACCCCGCTTAACGGCACGGGAAATATCCCCGTAAGAACAATTCTTTCAAGAGCGGGCTTTGAAAATGTTTCGGTTGTAAAGGAGCAGGAATTGCCCGACGGTAAATTCCCGACCTGCCCGTATCCGAATCCCGAAATCCGTCAGGTTTTTGAATGCGGACTTGAAATGACGAAGACGGAAAAGGCGGATATCCTGCTTGCCACCGACCCCGACTGCGACAGAGTGGGCATTGCCGTGCTGACGAACGGTGAATATGTCCTGCTTTCGGGCAATGATGTCGGCGTACTGCTTGCAAACTACATTTTATCCGCAAGGCGTGAAAAGGGACTTCCCACCGAGGGAATGTTTATGACGAAATCCTTTGTTTCAACTCCGCTTTTCAATAAGGTTGCGGAAAAATACGGCTGTACGGTTGTCGATGTTCTCACGGGCTTTAAGTATGTCGGCGAATTTATAGCGAAGCTCGAAAAGACGGGCGATGAAAACCGTTTCCTCATGGGCTTTGAGGAAAGCTACGGCTATCTTATCGGCACTCATGCAAGAGACAAGGATGCCGTTGCCGCTTCCCTTATGATATGCGAAATGGCGGCTTATTACAAGGAGCAGGGCAAAACGCTTGTCGATGTTCTCAATGAGCTGTATGCCGAGTTCGGCTTCTACTGCAACCGCCTGTATAACTTCATGTTTGAGGGTGCAAGCGGAATGGTGAAGATGGGCGAAATCATGAACGATACCCGTGTTTCACCGCCGTCGGAGCTTGCAGGAATGAGAGTGCTTGAGGTACACGATTTTGATGCGGGTACGATAACGAATACCGACACGGGCGAAAAGAGAAGCACGGGTCTGCCGAAATCGAACGTTCTTGCCTATTCACTTCCCGACGGAAATTTTGCCATAGTCCGTCCATCGGGCACGGAGCCGAAAATCAAGGTCTACATCACCGGTTGCGGTAAGGATGCCGCAGATGCCGAAAATACCGCCGCAAGGCTCGGCGAGGCGATGAAAGCCCTCCTTAAAATCAATTAACGGAACGGAGAATAAATTATGAATAAACGCAGTCTGTTCGTGCGTATAGTAGCCATAGTTCTGTGCGCCGTCATGGTGCTCGGCGTAGTGACCGCCGCCGTCAGCGTGTTTGCCGCAGATGCTTCGGTGCTTGCAAGTGCTTCACCCGATACGGGAAGTCAAAGCCACGTTTGGGTGATAGTCGCCGCCGTGGTTGCAATAGCGGTTATAGCGGTGTGCTTGTTAATGCCGAAATTTGTTAAGAAAAAGTAAAAATGAGTTAAATCCCCCAAAGCCCGATAAAGCTGAGGGGGATTTTCGATTTTCTAACATTTGAAAAACTTCCGAAACAGCACCGAAAAAAGAACGGTTGAGATAAAATAAAAAACCGACGAAAAAGCACGCACACCGTAAATGATGTGCGTGCTTTTGGAATTGTTCAAAATTTTACCAAATTTTCTTTGAAGCGACATCTTCGAGAGCGGCGGCGGCAAAGTCGTCAACCTTGCTTGCACCGAGATCTCCCTCGCCTCTCTTACGAACGGAAACAGTGCCGTCCTCAATTTCTTTATCGCCGACAAGAAGCATATACGGAATCTTGTGAAGCTGAGCTTCTCTGATTTTGTAGCCGATTTTTTCGCTTCTCTCGTCAACCTCAACACGCAGACCCATTGCTTCGAGCTTTGCACAAACTTCCTTTGCGTAGTCGTGATGACGATCGGCAATCGGGAGAATTTTAACCTGAACGGGAGCAAGCCAGAGCGGGAATGCACCTGCAAAATGCTCCGTGATAACGCCGATGAAGCGTTCAATCGAGCCGAGAACAACGCGGTGAATCATAACGGGACGGTGCTTTTCGCCGTCGGCACCCGTGTATTCAAGCTCAAAGCGTTCGGGAAGCTGCATATCGAGCTGAATCGTGCCGCATTGCCATGTTCTGCCGAGAGAATCGGAAAGGTGGAAGTCGAGCTTCGGGCCGTAGAATGCACCGTCACCCTCGTTGATGACGAAATCCTTGCCCATTTCCGTAACGGCGGCCTTGAGTGTTTCCGTTGCGAAATTCCAATCCTTTACGTCGCCCATGTGGTCCTCGGGCATGGTGGAAACCTCGATTTGATAGGTCAGACCGAATACTGAATATACCTCATCGAAAAGACGGACAACGTTCTTTATTTCATCCTTCATCTGATCCCATGTCATGAAGATGTGGGCATCATCCTGAGTGAAGCAACGGACACGGAAAAGTCCGTGCAGAGCACCGCTCAGCTCATGACGGTGAACAAGTCCGAGCTCGCCGACTCTGAGAGGAAGGTCTCTGTAGGAGTGCGGCTGGAGCTTATAGACAAGCATTCCGCCGGGGCAGTTCATCGGCTTTACGGCAAAATCCGTTTCGTCGATTACGGTGGTGTACATATTCTCTTTATAGTGATCCCAGTGACCGCTGCGTTCCCAAAGAGCACGGTTGAGCATCATGGGAGTTGAAATCTCAACATAGCCGTATCTCTTGTGAACCTGACGCCAATATTCTATAAGAGTATTACGCAGGGTCATGCCGTTGGGCAGGAAGAACGGGAAGCCGGGGCCCTCGTCGAGCATGGCAAAAAGTCCAAGCTCCTTGCCGAGCTTTCTGTGGTCTCTTTTCTTTGCCTCCTCGATGGCGGCAAGATAGGCTTCAAGGTCGTCCTTTTTGGTGAATGCGGTACCGTAAATTCTCTGGAGCATCTTATTTTTGGAGTCGCCTCTCCAATATGCACCGGTGCAGGAGGTGAGCTTGAACGCCTTGACTCTGCTTGTGTCGGGCACGTGAGGTCCTGCACACAGCTCGTCAAATTCGCCCTGACGGTAGAACGAAATCTTTTCGCCCTTGCCGGAGTGCTCGCGGATAAGCTCAACCTTGAATACTTCGCCCTTTTCCTCCATCATCTTGATGGCGTCCTCGGGGTCAAGCTCATATTTTTCAAGAGGAAGACCCTCTTTGACTATCTTCTTCATCTCTGCTTCGATTTTTTCGAGAACGTCGGGAGTGAAGGGAACGTCAACGTCAAAATCGTAATAGAAGCCGTTATCAATTGCAGGACCTATGGCGAGCTTTGCCTCGGGGAAAAGTCTCTTGACAGCCTGAGCAAGAATGTGGGAGGCGGTGTGACGCAGTGCCCACTTTCCGTCGGGGTCGTCAAAGGTGAGAATTTCAAGAGAGCAATCCTCGGTAAGGGGAGTTCTCAAATCCTTTACCTCGCCGTTGATTTTGGATACGCAAGCCGCCTTGTAAAGTCCCATTCCGAGACTTTTTGCGACCTCGGCGGCGGTTATTCCGCTGTCAAATTCCTTAACAACGCCGTCTTTAAGTGTAACTTTTATCATAAAATCATCCTTTCGTACAAAATAAAATACGCCCCATCCCAAGACAGGATGAAGCGAAAAGCTCCACGGTTCCACCCGTATTCCGGCATACGCCGACACTCTTACAGCCTTAACGCGGCTGAAACGGCTTGCCTTGTTTCGACAAGCACTCGGCAGTGGTAGCACTTTTACACCCTTACCGCTCTTACAGCCGAGGGAGCGGTTCTCTGGAAAAGGCGGTTACAAAAGTGCCGTCTGCGTCACAGATTTTACAATGTTACCTGTCTATATTATCACCGTGTGCAGAGGTTGTCAATAGAAATTTAAATAAAAATGTATAAAAAAACTTGACAATGACCCTCTAAAAGTATACTATAGATACAATGGTGTTATATTGTGCCAAGATCGGGGGTAATGACCTCCGAAGCACCATGTATTGATTTTTTAATTTTATTTTTATTTGTTTGTGTATGAACACGCAAAAAAGCAGAAAAGGAGGAATGCACTATCGAACTTTGGCTTGTTATTCTTATTGCCGTCGCAGCATTCGTAGTGGGTGCAGTGGTATTTTTCATACTCGGCGGTTTGCGTAGGAAAAAAATTGCCGAGGCAGCCATAGGCTCAGCGGAGCAGGAAGCCAACAAAATCGTCAGCGATGCAATTGCGACTGCCGAAGCAAAGAAAAAAGAAGCGATACTTGAGGCAAAGGACGAAATCCATAAGCAGAGAACCGAAACGGAGCGTGAGCTTCGTGAAAGACGCAATGAGGTTCAGCGTATGGAAAGGCGTATCAATCAAAAAGAAGAAACGCTTGATAAGAAGACCGAGAACCTTGAAAAGAAAGAGGAAACTCTTAACAAAAAAATCAAGCAGGCGGATGAAAAGCTCGAAGAAATCGAGAGCTTGAAAAAGAGCCAGTTTGAAATGCTCGAAAGAATATCGGGCTTCTCTCAGGAGCAGGCAAAATCGTATATTCTCAACATTCTCGAAGAAAATCTCGACCACGAAAAGGCGGTCAAAATTCAGGAATTTGAGCAGAGAACAAAGGATGAATCCGAGCAGCTTGCCCGTGAGATTATCACAACTGCAATTCAGCGCTGTGCGGCAGACCATGCGGCGGAGACTACCGTTTCCGTTGTTGCGTTGCCCAATGATGAAATGAAGGGCAGAATAATCGGCAGAGAGGGCAGAAATGTCCGCACGCTTGAAATGATAACGGGCGTTGACCTCATAATAGATGATACTCCCGAGGCTATCACTGTATCCAGCTTTGATCCCGTTCGCCGCGAAATAGCGAGAGTTACTCTTGAAAAGCTCATTGCCGACGGCAGAATACATCCCGCAAGAATTGAAGAAATGTACGAAAAGGCAAAGCGTGAGGTTGAGGCTACCATTAAGCAGACGGGCGAGAGAGCACTCATTGATGCGGGCGTAAACAATGTTCACCCCGAAATTGTCAAGCTCCTCGGTAAACTCAGATACCGTACAAGCTACGGTCAGAACGTGCTCAACCATTCACTCGAGGTTTCTTATATTGCAGGTCTTATGGCTTCGGAACTTGGCACCGACGTTAAGACGGCAAAGAGAGCGGGCTTGCTTCATGATATAGGCAAGGCACTCGACCATGAAATGGAAGGCTCACACGTTGATCTCGGCGTTGAGTTTGCAAAGAGATATAAAGAAAATGAAAATATCCTTCACGCAATAAAGGCTCATCACGGTGACGTTGAAGCAAAGACAATTGTTGCAATGCTTGTTCAGGCGGCAGATGCAATTTCCGCGGCAAGACCCGGTGCAAGACGAGAGGATGTCCAGAACTACATCAAGCGTCTTGAAAAGCTCGAGGAAATCGCCACCTCATTTGACGGTGTTGAACGCTCCTACGCGATTCAGGCGGGCAGAGAGGTTCGCATCATGGTTAAGCCCGAGCTTGTTTCCGATGAAAAAATGGTACTGCTTGCAAGAGATATCGCTCAGAAGATTGAGAGCAGTATGGAATATCCCGGTCAGATAAAAGTTAACCTCATCAGAGAGAGCAGAACCACGGATTACGCAAAGTAAACATAGCATATGGGGGACTGCTTTGGCAGTCCCTCTTTATTTTCGGAGGGAAAGAATGAACATCCTTGCTATCGGTGACGTAGTGTCGGCGGCAGGCTGTGAATATTTACGCAGTATTTTGCCGTCCTACAAGAAATTTAAGGGGATTGACCTTTGCATTGCAAACGGCGAAAATTCGGCAGTCGGCAACGGGATAACGCCGTTTTCGGCTCAGTATCTTTTTGACAGCGGAGTGGATATCATAACGACGGGTAACCATGTTTATCGCCGCAGAGAATTTTTCAATATGCTCGATGAGCGTGACGATATCATCCGCCCCGCAAATTTCAATAAAAGAAATCCGGGCAAGGGTCTTACCGTTGTCGATATGGGCTTTGTCAAGGTCGGAATAGTGAATTTATCGGGCATGGCGTATATGGACAGATGCGACAATCCCTTTGCCGTTGCGGATGAAATTTTGCCCGAGCTTGAGGAATGCCGCATAAAGTTGGTGGATTTCCATGCCGAAGCCACGGCGGAAAAGCGTGCGTTGGGTTTTTATCTTGACGGCAGGGTGTCGGCGGTGTTCGGAACACATACCCATGTCATGACGGCTGATGCTCAAATTCTCCCGAACGGCACGGCGTACATTTCCGATTTGGGAATGACGGGAGTTAAGCAGTCGGTTCTCGGCGTAAAAAAAGAGATTTCCATTGAATGGCTCAGAACGGGAATGCCTGCTCGATTTGATCCTGCCGAGGGAGAATGCATGATGAACGGCTGTATTTTTGAAATTGATAATAAAACGGGCAAGGCGATTTCCGTTGAACCCGTTACGACGGAAGGTTAAACAATGCAAAAGCTATTGAGTTATATGCGTTCGGCGTGTCAGCGGTACGATATGATAAATGACGGCGACAGAATTGCCGTGGGCGTTTCGGGAGGCAAGGATTCCGTTGCGTTGCTTGCGGGAATGGCGATGCTCAGAAAATTCTATCCTGCAAAATTCGAGCTTGTTGCAATTACTCTTGATCCCCGTTTCGGCGGAGAGGATGCGGATTATTCAGCCGTTGAGGAGCTTTGCAGAAGCCTTGAAGTTGAGTATATAATTAAAAGAACGCAGCTTGCCGAGGTAATTTTCGATATAAGAAAAGAAAGTAATCCGTGCAGTCTGTGTGCAAGAATGAGACGCGGAGCCTTGCACGATGCCGCAAAGGAGGCAGGGTGCAACAAAATAGCACTCGGTCATCATCTTGACGATGTCGCGGAAACATTCATAATGAACCTTTTTAACGGCGGTACGCTTGACTGCTTCATGCCGGTTACATATCTTTCACGCAAGGATATTTATATGATACGGCCTTTGATTTTTGCAAGAGAAAGTGACTGTGCAAGGGTTTGCAGAAAGGAGAATCTGCCCGTCGTCAAGAGCAAATGTCCTGCCGACGGCAATACCGAAAGAGAGGAAGTAAAGCAGTTCCTTAATTCTCTCGAAAAGAAATACGGTAACGTCCGCGAGAAAATTCTCGGTGCAATGCAGAGAAAGGGCGTAAACGGCTATTGATTCGCCGCATGAAACGAAAACAACCAAGAAAGGATGATATATATGAAATATGCAGTGGTGCTTTACGACGGCATGGCGGATTATCCCGTGCCCGCACTTGACGGCAAAACTCCCATGGAGCTTGCGAAAAAACCGAATTTTGATTATCTTGCCCAAAGGGGCAGAGTGGGACTTGTCAAGACCGTTGCAGACGGATTGAAGCCGGGAAGCGACGTTGCGAATCTCAGCGTTCTGGGCTATGACCCCAAGGTGTGCTATACGGGTCGTTCTCCGCTCGAAGCGGTGAGCATCGGCGTTAAAATGAAAGATACCGACGTTGCCCTCAGATGCAATATCGTCACTCTCGGCGATGAAGAGGGCTACGAGAATAAAACCATGCTTGATTATTCCGCAGGCGATATTTCAAGTGAGGAAGCGGCTGAAATAATCAAGACGGTTCAAGAGCATTTCGGCAATGATGAATTTGCATTTTACAACGGCGTGAGCTACCGTCACTGTCTCATATGGAATAACGGCACCGTTAATCTCGGCAAAATGACTCCGCCGCACGATATTTCGGGCAGGGTTGTCGGTGAGCATCTTTCAACGGCTCCCGAAGCAAAAAAGCTCATATCCATGATGAAAGAAAGCTACGAGCTTTTGAAGGATCATCCCGTAAACAAAAAGAGAATTGCCGAGGGCAAGGCACCCGCAAATTCAATCTGGCTGTGGGGTGAGGGCAGCAAGCCTGTTCTTTCCGATTTCGAGCAGACCTACGGAATAAAGGGAAGCATTGTTTCTGCCGTTGATTTGCTCAAGGGCATTGCAATTTGTGCAGGCATGAACGCTCCCGAGGTTGAGGGTGCAACGGGATATATTGATACGAACTTTGAGGGCAAGGCGAATGCCGCCGTTGAGGAATGGAAAAACGGCAGGGATTTGGTGTATATTCACCTTGAAGCACCCGATGAGTGCGGCCACAGAAATGAGCCGGAGAATAAAGTGCGTGCAATTGAGCTTATCGACGAAAGAGTTTTGCCCATCGTTTTGGATTATTTGAACGGCTGTGGCGAGGATTATAAGATAATGATTTTGCCTGACCACCCGACTCCCATAGTGACGAAAACCCATGCAAGTGACCCCGTCCCGTTTATGATATATCATAAAAATGGAGAAATCCAAAGCGGCGTTGAGTCGATAAACGAAAACACCGCAAAGGCAACAGGAGATTTTGTTGACGTCGGTTATACGCTGATGAAGCAGTTTCTTTCCGAATAAAAAAGGCGGAGCCTTTGCTCCGCTTTTTTGCTAATATAAATTGACTTTTAAAAGCGTGCGTGTTATATTAAATCTATAAATCAAAGTAAGGGGCTGAGCTTCATGTCCGATTCAAACACCGTTCACACCGAAGAAAGAGAAGAACGCAGACTTGTAAGACCCCGTGAGGTTGCCGCATATGCATTGACCTCCTACGGTATTAACAACCTGACCTCCTATGTGGGTGCAACAAAGCAATACTTCATGATGAGCTTTCTCGGACTTTCGGGAACGGCTTACGGTACTCTGAGCACTATAGCGACAATTTGGGATGCTCTCGATGACCCGATATCCGGCGTTATCATAGACCGTTGCCGCACCCGTTGGGGAAGACTGCGACCGTTTTTGATTTTCCCCATTCCGTTTTGGGCAATAGCCTCCATACTTTTTTACATTGTACCGACCTCGTTTTCATCAACCCAGAGCTTTGTATATGCACTTATTACAACAATAATTTACGGAATCGGCTTTTCGTATCTCAACGGCTGGGAGCTTCTTTTATACAACATAACTCCGAATACGAATGAACGAAGTATGCTGATAGCAACGCAAAAATTTCTGAATCTGTTTACCTATCTGCCCTCGCTCGTGCCCGTGTTCGTTGACTTTTTGCCGAATGCCACGAACAATTCGATAACTCAGCCCGAGGTGTACACCGGCTTCACCGTCTTTTTCGTTTTGATTGCCGTTGCCGCCGCAATATTCGGATTTTTCAATATGCGTGAGCGTGTCTCCGTTGCCACCAAGGAGGAAATGCAAAAGGTCAGCTTCTTCAAATCGGCGAAATCCATATTGACCTGCCGCCCGCTTGCGGCGTTGCTGCTGTCAAACTTTTTCGGCGGAATCAAGGGAGTCGGCGGTGCTTCCGAGGATTTCTTCTGGCTCAACTGCACGGGACGTCTTTCCAACAGATTGCTTTGCAGCCTGTTCACGGGTCTGCCCAATTACGTTATAACTCCGCTTGCACCCGCTTTGGTTCGTAAATTCGGTCTCAGAACAACGGCGGTATCTGCCGGAATGTTCGGCGGAATTGCCTACACGCTTCTTTATTTCATGGGCTGGAAGCCTACGGGAAATTATTGGCTCGATTTTGTACTTATCGTTATAGGACTTACGATTTGCGGACTGCCGAATCATGTTATGGGTGTTTGCGACCCGCTTTTGAAGGGCGATATGTACGATTATCTCGAATGGCAGACGGGCATAAGAAACGAGGGCATAGTCAATGCCGTTTCGAGCTATGTAAACAAGCTGTCATCGAGCGTTCACGCCATGCTTTCGGGTGCGGTGTTTGACTGGATAAAATTCAAGCCTCAGCATGATGCCTACGGCAATATTGTTCCGCATACCAATCCAAAGGTTCTCAAAGGAATCTGGGGAATATTCTGCCTTGCTCCCGCGGTTGCGAGATTCGGTTACGGCTTGTCGCTGCTTTTGTTCAATGTTCACGGCAAAGAGAAAGAGCGTATGCTTGAACAGCTTGAGGAACGCAGAAAAGCCAGAGTAACTGAAATGAAGGACGAAATGACGGATGAATAAAACAGAAATAAACAGCTTTAATATATATGCCGCCGACGGTGCGAAAACAGCCGCCCGAGTGCTTGAGGACGAGCTGAAAAGCAGAGTCGGAGACAGGGTGAAAATAGTATCCGAGGCGGAAAAAGCTGATTTTCTTTTGCTGTATGATTCTCTCATTCCGAGGGACGGTTATCGCATTGACTGTACCGACGCCGTTTCTATGTATGCAAGCGGTGTAAGAGGGCATATTTACGCAATAGGTATGCTTCTGAGAAAGGCGGTAAAATCCGAAAACGGCATTGAAATCGTTTCCGATATCGCAGGTGAATACATTCCCGACAAAAAAATAAGGGGACACCAGACGGGCTACAGGAAAAAGGCGAATACCTACGAGGCGTGGACTGTTGAGGATTACCGCAGATACTATCTTGATATGATGTTTTTCGGGGCGAATACCGTGGAGCATATTCCGTATGAGGACGGCGTATCAAAGCGGAATTGCCTGATGAAATATGACGAGGAGGAGCTTCTTGTTGAGGCGGCGAAAATCGCCGATGAATATGACCTTGACGTTTCTGTTTGGCATCCGAACAATGACGATGAAGCTCTCGAACAGGCGGCGGCAAGACGCGGAAGGCTGTATGAGCGTGTGCCGAGACTCAATGCCGTGTTCGTTCCCGGGGGAGACCCCGGTGATTTTGAAGCGGCGGAGCTTATGGCTCGGTGCAAGGCGATATCAAAGGAGCTGAAGCGTTCGCATCCCGCGGCAGAGATGTGGCCGTCGGCACAGCAACCGCATTCAAAGCCGCATTGGGGCAAGGATTTTATCGCGGAGCTTGAAAAATTCCCCGAGGGAATTGACGGTGTTATCACGGGCCCGAATAAAGCGTTCGAGCTTGATGAGCTTCGCCGCATTGTCCCCGAAAAATATCCGATAAGATTTTATCCCGATATAACCCATAACGTTCGGTGCGAATATCCCGTGCATTTTGACAGGGACGATTGGCATTTTGCTCTGACTGCGGCACTCAGCCGTGAATGCACCAATCCGAGACCGAGAGAATACAGGCATCTTCACCGCCTGACAAGCCGATATGTTGTCGGTTCGGTAAGCTATTCCGAGGGCGTGAATGACGATGTAAACAAATTCGTGTGGTCGGATATGGATTATTTCTCCGATTGCGATTTGAGAACAACTCTGCTTGATTATTCAAGGCTGTTCTTTTTCGGCGTACCCGCCGAGGATGCGGCTGACGGCATACTCGGACTTGAGCTGAATTGGGAGTGCGATCCTGCGGAAAACCCGTGCATTGATGCCACCCTTGCCGTGTTTGAACGCCTTGCCGAAAAATATCCGTTCCTCAATGAAAATTGGAGATTTGTACAGCTTCTCATGCGTGCAAAATGCGATTTCATAATACGCAGACGGCGGATTTTTGAGCTTGACCTCATTGCCCGTGCAAAGCGTGCCGCCGAAAAAGGCGATTTGGCAAGAGTCAGAGAGCTGCTTGAGGCACCGTATGACGAGCGTTATTTGAGCGAACGCAGTGATATTTCCGTTCTTGCAAAAAAGCTGTTTGAGCTTATCGGAATGCAGCTCGATATCGAGCATTATCATGCCGACGGCTGGGAGCGGGGAGCGGTGCTCGAAACCATTGATTTGCCCGTTACCGACCGCAAGTGGCTTCTCGGAAAGCTCGATTATGCCGAAACACTTGACGAGCCTGCCGAATATATGCGGCGTATGTTTGAGAGAAATACCGTTGAAGCGGATGAATATTATTTCTCGGTTGCTCTCAACGGGCTGTCCGAATGCGGCTTCAAGCAGAGCGGCGAGATTTATATGAATTTTCAGGGCGACCGACCGCAAACCAACAACGGCTCGATTCCGACTGCTCTTTTCAATATATATGATAATCTGTCGTTCCGCTGTAAGATAGGCGGATTGACCGCACCGTGCGACTATATTCTTACCGTGTCGTATGCTGACAGCAAAATTGAGAACGCCCGCCACCGCATCAGCGTAAACGGTCATGTTATTTATGAGGGCGAACAGTTCGGCGGAGAGTCGAATGAGCGGTACGATGCCGATATGCTTCGACAGGGACTTGTCAGTGCAAGCTATACGATTCCGAGGGATTACATTTGCAACGGCTGTATCGACCTTGAAATGAGCGAGCCGACAATGGGCGTTATGTTCGCTGAATTCAGGATTACCAAGAAAAAAGTTTAACAAACTTTAATCCGCTTTTTTGGTGAAAATCCTTTCTTGTTGTGGAAATTCAACAAAGTTTTGAGTCCTTTCTTGTGAAAGTCAACAAAAAACATTTTGAAGAAGCAACGATTCTGTTGAGACTCGATAATTTGCAAGAGTTCATTACTTGTGCAAGTTGCACATATATCACTATGAATATTTGTGCAAAATCACTTGACATTTTTGAAAAAGTGAGTATAATGGAGACATCAACAGAAAGAAAGGATGAATGTTATGAAAAACACACTTGAACTTGAGCTTGAAAAGAAGCTGATGGACGAAATCGCAGAGGATAAGAAATTCATTTCATTCAGAAAGCTCGTTAAAATCTTTGAGCTGAATGCATTGCTCAGAGGCTAAGCCTCTACCCTCGCAAAAACATCACCTGCGGGTGATTTTATATAGCCGCAACCAACAAATTCTGCGACCTGAAATGGATGCGTTCGGATGTGTCGGTTGTGGTTGCCCGTCGGGGCTGTGCCCTGCGGCATCCGGAGAATTTCGGGGCTGTTTCAATGCGAAACAGCCTCTTTTTTTATCGTCAGAACGCACAAATGTTCACTTTTCTATTGAAAAATTTGCACAGTGCTGTTATAATTAAATCAAATTTATGCAATTAAAGAATACGCAGATGAAGGATGGTGAGAAAAATGAGCGATACGGATAAGCTGATAAAAGAGGTTATGGCGAATTTGAGGCTGTCGGAGAAAGAGTATTCCGATGAACCGCTGATTTTTCCCGCCTCCAAAATGAAGCACTTTACGCCGAAAAAATATGCCGAGATGAGAAAAATCGGTGAAAATGTATTGCCGTCAGCAAACCGCGATGCCAAAATTTTTTTGGAGCAGGCACGCTTTATGGCGGATTTTGAGGATGAATACCGCTTTGACGGTGAAATACCGCGTTTATTCCCGACCTATTCCGAATTGACCGTCCACGAGCTTCGAGGCTATTTTTCGTGGAGAACCCGATTGAGACACGGAGAAATACTGCCGTCGTCGCTTGCCTTTGCAAACCTGCTTGCGTTTGAGCTGATAAACGGAATCGGTGCTTCATCTCCCGAGGATGCACTTAAAAAGATGCATACATTTGCAGAAAAATTCGCCGAATTCGACTACAGAATCCTCCCGTATTATGCACGTTGGATGCATGACCTCATCATATATAACGGCCTTGACCGCTCATTGCTCGAAGATGGCTTGGTTCTTCTCGATGACGATACCGCACCGCTGAGAGATGCCGATCTTGATAATCCCGAGGAGCTGTTTTCCGCCGTTTCGCAAATGTCGAGATACCGCATCGAGCAATCTGCACTGTATAAAAAATATCCCGAGGAAACACGGCAGGCGTTGGCATTTGTGTTCAAGGAGCTCAAAGAGTGCCGAGATTACGACGAATACGAAACCGCCTTTGATATGCTTTGCGGCAAAAAGCAGATTGAGAATTATTATATGTTCCCCGGAATGTATTTTTGTGCCGAAAGTCTGCATGAGGACTGCGTTTATCCGGTGCATTCGAGCCTGCGTTATATTTGCAGAAACGGCTTTTGGATGCGTGAAAAAGCTGTCATAATGGTGTCAACAGACCGAGTGATTGCATCCCTGCTCAAGGATTTTGACTGTGAAATGCGAAAAAGAAAGGGGCTTAAAGCTCTGAAGCCCATGCCCCTTGATACGCGACTTTACGAGCTTATTATAAAAGGTATAAATAAATATGATGCCTACAGGCTCGAGCAATCAAGACCCAAAATAAGCATAGATATTTCAAAGCTCGACGGCATACGCACGGCGGCAAAAACGACCTGCGAAAAGCTGATCACCGAGGCGGATATCGACCGTACCGAGCCTGAAGCGGAAATCCCGCATACCGAAGCTGCTGCTCCGAAAAAGAGTCTTTCCCCGGAAAACGAGCTGATAAGACTGCTTCTTTCGGGCGAGGATTACAAGGGCTTTTTGCGGGAGAACGGATATATGCTGTCGGTACTTGTTGATTCAATAAACGAAAAATATTTCGACCTTTTCGGAGATACCGTCATTGATTTTGACGGTGAAACCCCGTTCATCATAGAGGATTATGCACAGGAGTTGAAAGGAGTAACAGAAAATGAAGGTGCCTAAAAGAATAGCATCGGTTCTGATAAATTCGCTCAAGGGCGGTGTCGTGCCGAGAATAGGTCTGCCCTATATAACCGTCGGCAGAGAAAGTGAAATCAACGCTCTGCTTCACGACATAGAAATAATTTCCGAGGGCGGAGCGGCGTTCCGTTTTGTTGCGGGCAGATACGGAAGCGGAAAGAGCTTTTTGCTTCAAACGATACGCAACTATGCCATGGACAGAAATTTTGTTGTTGCCGATGCCGATTTGTCCCCCGAACGCCGTTTGCAGGGCACAAAGGGACAGGGACTTGCCACATATAAGGAGCTTATTCGCAATATGGCAACACGCACAAGACCCGAGGGTGGAGCACTCAGCCTCATTCTCGACCGCTGGATAAGCAACGTACAGAACGAAGCAATGGATTCTCTCGGCTGTGGCTTTGACGACCCGAGACTTTCCGCCGAAACGGAGAAAAGAATACGAGCGGTAATGTCCGAGCTGAATGAAATGGTACACGGCTTTGATTTTGCAAGGCTGCTGACCGTGTACTACCGTGCATACATCGGCGGTGATGACGAGAGCAAGGCACGGGTCATCAAGTGGTTCAGAGGTGAATATTCCCTTAAAAGCGAGGCTAAAGCGGAGCTTGGAGTGAATATCATCATCACCGATGACGATTGGTACGAATACATAAAGCTGTTTGCGGAATTTTTGAAGCGTGCGGGATATGACGGCATGATAATCCTTATCGACGAGCTTGTAAACATATATAAAATTCCCAATTCGATAACAAGGCAGTATAATTACGAAAAAATTCTGACCATGTACAACGATGCTTTGCAGGGCAAAGCACATCATCTCGGAATAATAATGAGCGGCACGCTCCAATGTATAGAGGATCAAAGACGGGGAATTTACAGCTATGAGGCTCTGCGTTCGAGGCTCGAACAGGGAAGATTCGGCTCCGACGAGCACGCCGATATGCTTGCTCCCGTAATAAAGCTGAATCCGCTCAGCTACGAGGAAATGCTTGTTCTCACCGAGAAGCTCGCCGATATTCATGCCGGACTTTTCGACTACGAGCGTACCTTGGGGCAGGAGGAGCTTATTTCCTTTATTAAAATCGAATACGGGCGTATCGGTGCGGATAAAAACATAACTCCGCGTGAGGTTATCCGTGATTTTATAGAGCTTCTCAACATAGCTTTCCAAAATTCCGAATTGTCCGTGCAGGAGCTTCTTGCTTCCGAGGACTTCAAATATGCCGTTTCCGATGCAGACGGCGAAAAGGCTGATGCGGAATTTGCCGAATTTGAAATATAAGGTGAAAATATGAATGTATTTGACCGTTACGCACCGTTCATTCAAGATTTTATATATCAAAACAGCTGGGACTCCCTGAGAGCGGTGCAGGTTGCCGCGGCGGATGCGGTGTTCAATACCGATTGCAATGTGCTTTTATGTGCTTCAACGGCATCGGGCAAGACCGAGGCGGCGTTTTTCCCGATTTTAACTTTATTTTCGGAGTCCATGCCGCAAAGTGTCGGAGCGATATATATAGGGCCGCTGAAAGCGTTGATAAATGACCAATTCATGCGTCTCAACGACCTTTGCAGAGAAGCGGATATCCCCGTTTGGCATTGGCACGGCGATGTTTCGCAGTCCCACAAAAACAAGCTGTTGCGTAATCCGTCGGGGATTTTGCAAATAACGCCCGAATCGCTCGAAGCACTTTTGCTTCACAAGCATTCCTATGTTTCAAGGCTTTTCGGCGATTTGCGTTTTATAGTAATTGACGAGGTACATTCGCTCATGAGAGGGGACAGAGGCGGTCAAACGCTGTGTCTCATCGAGCGGCTTTCACGGCTTTCCGGCTCCAATCCGAGAATAATCGGACTTTCCGCCACCGTCGGCGACCCCGAGAGTGCGGGCAGATTGCTGTCGGAGTGTACGGGCAGAAGAACCGTTATCCCGAAAATCGAGGCGGGCAAGGTTAAATGGCGACTTTCCATGGAGCATTTTTATACGAGCGGTGAAGCGGAATACGAAAACGCCGACACTCGGAAGGCTCTGCCGATTCTCGATGTTGCAACCGATAACGCACCGAAAAATGCCGACCCCGGAATGGGCTATATTTTTGAGCATACCAAGGGAAAAAAGTGCCTTGTTTTCGTCAATTCCCGAGAGGAATGCGAGGCGGTAACTACCACGCTGAGAAGATATTGTGAGGAAAATGACGAGCCGGACAGATTTTTGATTCATCACGGCAATTTGTCGGCATCCTACCGAGAAACCGCAGAGAGCGTCATGAAAGACGAAAACGAATACAAAACAACCGTCACCACGGCGACACTCGAGCTGGGAATAGACATAGGCAGGCTTGAACGAGCGTTTCAGCTTGATGCACCGTTCACCGTTTCATCGTTTTTACAGCGTATGGGCAGAACGGGCAGGCGGGGAATGCCGCCCGAAATGTGGTTTGTAATGCGTGAGGAACAGCCCGAGGCAAGAGCAATGCTTCCCGCAACCGTGCCGTGGACGCTTCTTCAGGGCATAGCCCTTGTTCAGCTCTATACCGAAGAAAAATGGGTTGAGCCGCAGAGAATGCGTAAGCTGCCGTACAGTCTGCTGTATCACCAAACAATGGCAACGCTTGCATCGTGCGGTGAGGCATCACCTGCCGTGCTTGCCTCCAAGGTACTTTCGCTGAGTGCGTTCAAAAGCGTATCGCAGGAGGATTACAAGCTCCTTTTGCGGCACTTGCTTTCAACGGATCAGCTTCAACGCACCGATGAGGGAACGCTGATAGTTGGTCTTGCAGGCGAAAGACAGGTGAACAGCTACAAATTCTACGCCGTTTTTCAGGAGAATGAAGAATATACCGTTCGCAGTCACTCTCAGGAGCTGGGCACTATCGTAAAGCCGCCTCCGGCAGGCGAAAAGATTGCCATTGCGGGTCATGTTTGGATAGTCGAAGAGGTTGACCACAAGAGAAAACTTGTTTATTGCGACCTTGTTAAAGGTAAGGTGCCGGCGTATTTCGGACAGTGTCCGGGCGACATAAATACCGCCGTGCTCGAAAGAATGCGGCGTGTTTTAGAGGAGGAAAAGAGCTACCCGTATCTTATGCAGAATGCCGTTGCCCGTCTTGCACAGGCGAGAGGAACGGCGAAAAATGCCGACCTTAAAAATCGTGTGCTGATAAATTTGGGCGGCGATATGTGGTGTCTTTTCCCGTGGCTCGGAACATATGCGTTTCTTGCCATGGAGCGGTTTTTGAAGCTCAAATGTGCCAAGGAGCTTGAAATATCCTCGGTTGACCCGTCAAGACCGTATTTCATACAATTCAAGATGAAAGCGGACGAAAAGAAGTTTTTTGAGGTGCTTGCACGGGAAGCGGAAAAGGATTTTGACCCGATGGAGCTTGTCTATGAGAACGAAGTCCCGCTGTTTGAAAAATATGATGAATTTTTGCCGCCCGAGCTTGTCCGCAAGGGCTTTGCATACGGCGTTCTCGATATTGACGGAATGAAAAAACGCATTCGTGAATGGAATTGTGAACAATCAACAAAATAACTGATAATTTGTGTTGAAAATTCCGTAAATATGTGTTAAGATGTTTTTATAAAATAAGCAAATTCCGAATATAATTTTAGGAGCGTGGAAAAATGAAAAAGCTACTGAGTATCGTTCTTGCGGTTGCGATGCTGCTCGGAATTGCCGTGCCTGCTTTTGCACAGGGCGAAGATGAACAGCTCCCCCTCATCGTTTTGGGCGGATACGGCTCATCACCGCTGTATTATATTGCCGAGGACGGAACGACACAGCAGGTTTGGCCTCTTTCGGGTGACAGCATTTCCGAACAGACTTCATCGGATTTGCCCGCCTTTCTGCTTACCGTGCTGAAATTCCTTTGCGGGGATGTTGAAGACCTCGGTAATGCAATTGCCGTCGGCGGAATGAATATACTCGATAAGGCGTTTTGCGGTGAAAACGGTGAGTCGCTTTACAATGTAAAATATTTTCCCAACGACCCGAAATATACAAATTATAATTATCTGAGCGAGAACCGTACCACGGAGCTTCACGAAAAAGAGCTTTGTGCGGCTCAGGCGAAAATCAGAGGCGGAGACAGAGTTTTCTGCTTCCAATACGATTTCCGCAAGGGCGGCTATGAGGCGGCGGTTGAGCTTGACAAATTCGTAAAAGCCGTTCTTTCCTATACGGGAGCGGAAAAGGTTGACATCTTTGGCATCAGCTACGGCGGCTTCGTCGGCGGAACGTATCTCAGCCTTTATGCCGATACCGCACCGGTGAACAATGTTGTACTTGACGTGCCCGCTCTCGGCGGTACGTCCTTTGCAAAGAGATTTTTCCTCGGTGAGGTTGATTTCCCCGTTTCAAGCCTTGCTTCGCTCTTTGAAACGCTTTTGGGCAGTGAAACGAATATTGCGGGACTTCTCAAAAACGTAAAGCTCCCGAGAATCGAGAAGCTGGCATCGGTTTTCCTTAAAAAAATATCCGTTCTTCCGTCCCGTTGGGGCAGTTTGTGGGATTTGCTTACGCCCGAGGACTATGAAATCCTCAAGGACAAACTTCTTGATCCCGTTGAGAATGCGGAAATAATCCGCAAGAGCGATATCGTTCACCATGAGGTAATGCCGAATTACAAGACGAATTTTGCACGCTGCATGGAACGCGGAGCGAACATCTCGATTTTGTGCAACTATGTTGATTATACTGCTTTCGGCGGTCAAAAGCTCGCAGATATGCTCCTCGATGCCTCCCGTGTAAGCGGTGCGGTATGTGCCGATGTCGGCAGACGGCTGCCCGATAACTATACTCCGGCGGGAACCTCTTGCAACGACAGCACACACAACCACCTTGCACCGTCAATGAAGGTTGATGCTTCAAGTGCCTATCTTCCCGAAAATACATGGTTCATCGACGGACAGTATCACGGAACCTACGCCAAGGACCCCTACACCGTTGAGCTGATTAACAGTCTGCTTACCGCCGAGGAGAAAACGGATATCTATACATACGAGAGCTTCCCGCAATTCCAGATAGCTCTCCAGCCCTACTACACGGTTAACGCCGTGTTCGAGGGTCAAAAGACGGGTCATATCGGTTCCTCCGATACTCTCACCGTCACCAATTTGTCCGCAACGAATGAAATACGCCTCACCTCAATAGAATTTGACGGCGTAAAGATAGACGGAGCCTTCGGAAAAACGCTTGCTCCGGGCGAAAGCGCGAGCTTTAAGGTTGAAATTGCAAAGCCCGTCACGGGGCGTAAGGAATTGACCGTCGCCTACATGAAAAACACATTCGGTCCCCTTGTTTCCGAAAGATGCTTCGATTTTGTCAAATAGGAAGTGTTCTTATGAAAATGAAAAAAACGACCCTGCTTTTTACGATTTCGGGAGCGTTGCTGCTGCTGTTTGTTCTCTTCACGGCGGCAATTGCAAACGTGGACGTTCAGGCAATAGGTCCGTTGCAGTCGAGCGTCGGATTTGCACAGGCGAATGAGCTTTTCCGCGAGCTTATCGGTGTCAGTACGGGCTGGTATAAGCTCTCGGAGCTTCTCGGATTTTTGTCAATCGGCGTTATGCTTTTGTTTGCGGCGATAGGCGGCATTCAGTTTTTCACCCGCAAGGCACTTTTGAAGGTTGACTCCGAGATACTTGCACTCGGCATTTTCTATGTGCTTGTGATAGCGGCATATTTGGTTTTTGATGCCCTTGCAATAAATTACAGACCGATTTTGGAGGAGGGACAGCTTGAAGCGTCCTATCCGTCAACGCATACGATGCTTGCCGTGTGCATAATGCTTACGGCTATACTGCCCCTTAAGAAGAGACTGCCCGAAAAAGCCGCTCTTGCCGTAAAGGTAATCTGCATTGCCGTTGCGGTGCTCACGGTCATATCGAGACTGCTCTCCGGCGTTCATTGGTTTACCGATATAATCGGCGGAATACTCATTTCATGCACACTCAGCGTATTTTATTATGCCCTTGCGGAGAAACTTCGCACAGTGTTAAAACGGTAAGAGTCGAGGAAATCGTCAACTTGCATATTGCTTTTTTTGCCAAAAAGATGTATAATATTTCCAACTTATAAAGGAGGTATTAGTATGGAGGGAAAATTAAGTGTTGTTACGGGTGCCACAGGATATGTCGGCTATGCACTTGTAAAGGAGCTTGCATCGAGAGGGGATAACGTTCGTCTTGCATTTTCCCGCGTTCGCACGGATTTTGACGAATTCGGCTTTGAAAAGGTCATCGGCGATATCTGCGACAGCGAATATCTTCTCAAGGCATTTGAGGGTGCGGATACCGTTTATCACGTTGCGGGACTTGTCGATATCAGCGGAGAAAAGGACAAGCTCGTCTGGAAAGTAAACTATGAGGGCACGAAGAATGTTGTTGAAGCCTGCAAAAAGTGCGGCGTAAAGACTCTTGTATATGTTTCCTCGGTTGATGCAATTCCCGTTTCGGACGATATGGATAAGGTTTGCGAGCCGTCGCATTTTGACCCCGAGCTTGTTAAGGGTGCTTACGGCAAGTCAAAGGCTGCCGCAAGTCAGTATGTCAAGGAAGCCTCCGACGATAAGCTGAAAACCTGCATAGTTCACCCGAGCTGCTGCATAGGCCCGAACGATATCAAACAGACTTCGAGCGTTTGCACGATGATAAAGCTCTATCTGAAAGGCTTGTTCCCCGTGTCGTTGAATTTCGGCGGATATAATTTCGTCGATGTCCGTGACGTTGCAAAGGGTATGGTGGGTGCCGCAGAAAAGGGCAGAGGCGGAGAAAATTATCTGCTGTGCGGTGAAAAAATGAGTGTCAGCGAGTTCATCGGCACTCTTGCGAAGATTCAGGGCAAGAAGCCGCCGAAAATCGAGCTGAGCAAAAAGACGATACTCACCCTTTTGCCCGTTATCGAAAAGGTGTTCAAGCTCTTTAAGCTGCCGCCCGTTCTCAACGAGCTTTCAATAAGCATCATTTGCCAAAATTGTAATTTTACATACGAAAAAGCGGCAAAGGAGCTTGGCTATAAGCCTATGAGTGCGGAGCAATCACTCAGAGATACCGTTGCATGGATAAAAGAAGTTAATAAGAAATAAGCAATAAAAATGCCGTCCCGAACAAAAAGGGGCGGCATTGTGTTTTAGTCGATGTCAAAAGAAAAAAGCGGGAATATACTGTAACAGGGACAGGCGATTTTGAAATTTTTTTGCTCCCCGATTTCAAAAAACGATTATTTGCCTATGTCCGTGACCAAAATAATACTGCATTCAAACTTACGGAGAGTGATTTACAGTGACCGTTAAACGGGGAGAAATCTATTACGCCGATTTAAGTCCCGTCGTCGGCTCGGAGCAGGGCGGAACACGACCGGTGCTGATAGTGCAAAACGACGTAGGAAACAAATTCAGTCCGACCGTAATCGCGGCGGCAATAACGAGCCAACGCTACAAAACGAGTCTGCCTACTCACATACGGGTAAACGCCGACGGGTGCGGACTTGCAAAGGATTCCATTGTGCTCCTTGAGCAGGTCAGAACGCTTGATAAAAAACGGCTGAGAGAAAAAATGGGCAATCTCGACGAAAGAGATATGACCCGTGTTGACAGAGCACTTTCAGTCAGCCTCGGCATCGGAGCAGAATAGAACATCAGCTTGCAAAAAGAGAGCCCCGCCGTGAAGCGAGGCTCTTTTATCAGTATTTACAGGCGTTGTTGCACACGCCGAGATAGAATTTTCTTATCTCAACGGGGTTGCAGAAAACTCCCATGTAGTCGGTGTGATCCATGGAATTTTCCATCGGCATCACGTTCCAAATTCCCGTTTTAACATTTTCGGGATCGTATTGCGTGTGCGGGTCTCCCTCGGGATATCTTGAGGAAGCGGCACTTACAATGCCGTCGTTGAGCCGCCAATCATCGCCTATCTCATAGCCGGCAATTTCGGCATCCTCATAATTGCATATTTTCAAAGCAACGGGAATGAAGATGGGATTGAGTGTCGGTTCGGGATAAAGTCTGCCGGTGACGGGGCCTTCAAAAACGCATTCGGAATAATATGAATAGTAATAAACATCGTCAACGAGCTTGATTCTTTTGTTTATTTCACTTGCACCCTTGAGGGTCAAATCGTAGTAAGCGGAATCCTCGGAGGCTATCATTTTTTCGATAAGCTCCTTGCTGAAATCGCCCTCAACGCCCGTTTCGGGGCAGTCGGAGAAGCCGAATTGGTCGAGCATCGGGTCCCAGAGCGGACGCAGAGCCGTGTTGCCTATCATGCCCGCCATGTAATAATATCCGTTCAGAATTAAATTGACATAGGCAAAGTTGTCAAGGTCTGCGGCAAGCGAACCGTTGTGAGGAGCGGAAACACAGCTTATGGAGTGGATGTAATCACCCTTGCCGCCCTTGAAGAAATCGGAGGTATCGCCGCCGGCGGCAATTTCCTCGGGAACGCCGTATTCAAGGATTGAAGCAAACAGGCGAACGGTAACACCGCCCATGCTGTGACCGACAAGATTGACCTTGTTGATTTTGCCGTTTTTATCGGTCGTTCCGAAGCTCTCACAGAGCTTTTTGTCGTAGCTTCTGCCGTAGCGTGCATGACCGTGCTCCTCGGAGTGAGCCTTGCCGTAATCCACCCTTGTTCCCGTGAGCTGAGCGTAAAGCTCGCAGGCTCTGTCCCAAGCGGAGGAAACGCCGCCGAGAGTGGCGGAGCAAACATCGTAGCCCTGCTTTTCAAGATATCCGAGAACATCGCCCGAGGTTGTTCCCCAATAGGGCATGAAGCTGTCGAGCTTTTGATATTCGCCCCAGCCCATCATTCCGTGGACGAAAACAAAGGGGTATTCCTCCGAAGTATCATTATCGGCATACGCAAACGGGAAAGCAAGAAGTATTGCTGCAATGCAAAGGATGGCGGATAGGATTTTTTTCATGGTATCTGTCTCCTTAAATTTATATTAGAGAACATTATTCTCATTTTTACTTAAAAGCAAAATTATACAATTTAGCCCATGCGAAAACACGGTCTTTGTTCCATTTTTTCGGAATGACGGCACACGTTGCGGCTACCTTTCCCATATCGGTGCCGCAGTTGAGAATTTTGCGAAGAAGCTCTTTGTCACGGCAAACCTGCTTTGCTTTATTGCCGAGGCTCTTGAAATCAACGCCCGACATGAGAGAAGCAAGACTTGTGAAATCCGCACCCATGTTGATATCCTCCGAGGTCAGCGTTTCACTTTCAAAAAGATAATCTATTTCGGCGGGCTTCAGCGTGAGTGCCATATTTTTTGCACAGGCAATCGGAGCAAGCCCCGCACCGACGGTGTGATAATATGATACCTGATATTTCCACAGAGTTTCGGCACTGTACGCAAGTGAGGAGTCGCTTATTACGGCATCGGCAAGGCAACGGGCGGCACGCAGACTGTTTGCAATTCCCGAGCCGATCATCGGGACGGTCATAAAAGCACTGTCGCCTATTGCGGCGTAGCCGTCGGCAACCATTACGGCAAGGGGCTGACGAACGGGTATTTCAACGAATTGACCGCCTCTTACACGCTCTTTGCCGAGTCTCGGATTACTCTTTCTCAGCTCATCGGAGAACCGTTCAACCTCGGCAAGGTCAAAATCCTCAAATCTGCCGATGAGTAGGTCGGTATATTTTTCCTCGGAGGCTATCCAGCCGATACCCCGTATGTTATCCGGAAAAAGCATGACCTTGAATTTTGCTTCGGGCTTCTCATCGCTTCCGATGTTGTAAAAAGCACGGTATATCGAGATTTTATCTTTTCTCAGCACCTCTTTGTCAATTCCGAAAGCATCGGGAAGATTGCGACGCAGGGGTGAATTGAGACCGCAGGCATCAATGATGAGATCACCGTAAAAATCGCCCTTGTCAGTTGAAATCCCCGCCACTCTGTTGCCGAGAATGATGGGAGAGGATATTTCACAGCCGTACACGATATCAACACCGCAGTTGAGAGCGTTGGTTATCAGGTGGTCGTAAATGTCACGCCGCTCCATTTTTATTTCAAGCTGTTCCTTGGGAATGTGCTGCTGAAGCGATTTTTTGCTTGTCGGAGCGAAAAAGGTCATATCCTCTTTGTATTCAAATTTTTCCTCCGGGGGCATTTCTATTCCGGCCGCATCCAAAGAGGAGGGGGCAAAAATATCCGTCCAATCGTAGCCGAGAGTGCCCTCCGCCTTCTTTTCGTAGACGGTGACGTCAAATCCCGCTTTTGAAAGCAGAGCGGCGGCGGCTATACCGCCGTGACCGAGACCTGCCACTATGATTCGCTTTCCCATTTTGAGCCCTCCTTGTTCATGAAACAATTTTATCATATTTGAGGGAAAATAACAACCTGAATTTACTCAACAATTTTCCGTCCGTGCCTGACAGAAAAAGCCTTTCATCTCGATAAGGAGACAAAAGGCTTGATTCTTATGATGTATATTTTTTTACGTTTACGATGATTCTTCCCTTTTTGCTCACGGCGGAGCAATCGGTGACGATGAGCCGACCCTTGCGGCGAAAAACAATCTTGTCGCCCTCTCCGATACGCTTGTCCGCTTTCATGCATTCACAGTCGTTGACAAAAACAAGGCCGTGCTCTATGGCATCGCAGGCGGCGGAGCGTGATACGGAAAAGCCGTTTTTTACTATGCTGTCGAGCCGCAGAGTGGAAACGGTGAAGCTCGCACAAACCGCATTATCCGAATTTCCGAGAGCTTTAAGCTCCGAATGCGGCACCGCTGTTGCCGTTAAAGTTCCTTTGCCCGCTCTGCCGAGATTTTCGACGATGAACGGAGCAATTTTGTTCAGCACGGCAAGCATACAGCCGTTTTCGGTGACGCGGATATCTCCCGTCGTTTCACGCTTTATTCCGAGAGACATGAGAGCACCGAGATAGTCGCGGTGACTGAGCTCGGGAGAAAATCTGTCCTTTTTGACTTGAAGAACCGTTATCGGGTCGGAGTCGGGGTCGCTTTCAAAATATTCGGCAAGACCGTCGGCATCCTCTGCTTCGATATACGGCGGAAGAAACACGGCAATCCGTCTTTCCGAATCGGGCAAAGGACTGTAAAGCACAAGGCGAACGTCCGAGTAAGAAAGACGCATATTTTTGACAAGTGACTGTTCGTGCATATTGAGGAAATCGCTGTTTGCAAGCATGGAATTATCGCTGCAAAGGCGTGCTTTATCCTCAATTCTCGCAAGCAGGAGCTTTTCCTCGGGCAGTAAACCGTTCATATAAAAGCTCTCCGATTAAAGCAGGTCAACGCCCTTAGCCTTGCATTCCGCTATCATTTCCTCGGGCCAGACCGATGCCTGAACCTCGCCGATATGAGCCTTACGCAGGAAGAACATACAAATTCTCGACTGACCTATGCCGCCGCCTATCGAATAGGGAAGCTCGCCGTTAAGAAGTGCCTTGTGGAAAGGAAGCTCCTTGCGTTCGGGACAGCCTCTTATTTCAAGCTGGCGAGTCAAAGACTCCTCGTCAACTCTTATGCCCATTGATGAAAGCTCAAATGCGATATCAAGAACGGGATAATAAACAACTATATCTCCGTTAAGCTCCCAATCGTCATAGTCGGGTGCTCTGCCGTCGTGGATTTCGCCACTGTTGAGCTTGCCGCCTATTTTCATTATAAATACAGCCTTTTTCTCACGGGCAATGCGGTTTTCTCTCTCTTTCGGAGTGAGGTCGGGATACATATCCTCAAGCTCCTGCGTGGTGACAAAGGTAATTTTATCGGGGAGAAAATGCTTCTCGACAAAATCATAGTCGTCCGCAACATATCTTTCGGTGTGTCTGAGAGCACGGTAAATCGCCCTGACTGCAATTTTGAGAGTTTCCTCATTGCGTTCCGATTTTTCGATATGCTTCTCCCAATCCCATTGATCAACAAAAACGGAGTGGATATTGTCCGTATCCTCGTCACGGCGAATGGCGTTCATGTCGGTATAAAGTCCCTCGCCCGCTTCAAAGCCGTACTGCTTTAACGCAAGCCTTTTCCACTTTGCAAGTGACTGTACTATTTCAACATCGCCCGTGTCGATTCCCTTGATGTCAAAGCTGACGGGTCTTTCAACCCCGTTGAGCGTATCATTGAGTCCCGATTTTGAATCCACGAAAAGCGGTGCGGAAACACGGGTGAGGTTGAGCTGAATGGCAAGATCCCTTTCAAAGAAATCCTTAACCTTTTTAATGGCAAGCTGAGTTTGCCTGCGGCTCAAAAGAGAGTGATAACCCTCGGGAATATACAGCTTATACATTTTGAACCCTCCGAATTAAAACTATTCTAAAAGTATAGCATTATCGCCGTTTCAATGCAATAGTCGGAGGAAAATTTTTTTGAAAATTTAAGCCCCGTATTCGGTCAAAGCCTTAAATTCATAGCCGTTTTGCCGTGCCCAATCAATGATGTCTCCGAGAGCGGCGGCGTTGTCGGGAGAAACGGAGTGCAGAAGAATTACCGCTCCGGGATGCAGACGGGAGGTCACGGTCTCAAAAGCATAATTCTTTCCGCGAATATCGTTTACGTCCCAATCGGCATAGGCACACGACCAGAATACGCTTGTATATCCCATGGAGCCGACAAGCTCCAAGGCACTTTCATTATATGAGCCCTCGGGAAAACGGAAAAACGCACCGGTATAGCCGAAATTTTCACGCAGGAAATTATCACATTCAAGTATTTCCTTCGCCATGCGTTCACGGGTGATTTTTGCAAAATCGGGATGCCGAGAAGAGTGGTTGCCGACAATGTGTCCCTCGCTTATCATTCGGGCTATCAGCTCCGGCTCCTCTTTAATGTGCTCGAGCGTGCAGAAAAAAGCGGCGGGAACATTTTTTTCTTTCAGAACGTCAAGAACCTTTGCCGTGTAACCGTTTTCCCATCCGCAGTCAAAGGTAAGATAGAGGGATTTTGTCCCCTCCGAGGTGTCATAGCAAAAAGCCCTGTAGCTCTTTTCTTCAAAAAAGCTCTGAGCGGCTTTTGAAATATCGTGTACCTGACCGTTTTTCGCAACACCGTAGCTGTGCTCAATCTTTTTCGTCGGAAGTCCCCTTGCGTTGTAGGGGTCGGGAACGGAAAAGCTCACCCTTTCAAGTGCCTTTCTGCCGGTATCCTCAACCGTTACGGGAGCGGCGGCATCATTTTCTTCAAGGGTACTTCTGCCGGTACAGGCACAAAACGACAAAATCGCCAAAAGTAAAAGTACGCAAATTGATTTTTTCACAAAACACACCTTGCTTTATCATATAAAATCATGTATAGTATTCCCGTATCGGCGAAAAAATTAAATTTTTTTAAATTCGATGCAACAAAACGGCAAAATGAGCACACTTATTTAATGAAGCGGTAAGGAGGGTCGAGGTTGAGCGCTCAAATAAACGAACTCGTTACTCTTGCGAAAAACGGCGATGCCGACGCTTTCGGCGAGCTGTATGAAATATACTATAAAGAAATGTATTACTATGCGTGCTGTGTTACAGGCAGTGAAAGCCTTGCACAGGATGCGGTTTCGGATGCGGTGCTGTCTGCTTTTCGGCAGATAGGCTCCTTGCGTAAGCCCTCGGCATTTAAAGGATGGCTCTTTAAGATACTGTGTGCGGCTTGCAAAAGATACTACACCGAAAACGAAAAGAAAAAATCCGTTATTTGGCTTGACGACGAAAACGGGGGCTTCGATAACGTAACGGCGGCGGAGGATTTGAATGTTTCCGTTGAATTGCAATCTGCATTGCAAAGACTCTCGGAGCAGGAAAGAGAAATCGTACTGCTCAGCGTTATCGGAAATTACAAAAGTCATGAAATAGCGGAAATACTCGACTGTCCGTCCGCTACGGTGCGTTCAAAGCTCAAGCGATCGCTTGAAAAGCTGCGCCGATATATGGACGAGAACGGATGAGAAAGGGGGCGAAACAGATGAATAAAAAGGATAAGCAGCTCCTCGAACAGCTTAAAGGGGATTTTGAAAAGTCGGCATCCGAAACAAGGATTCCGAAAAGACTGGAAAAAGAAAATATCGTTGAAATGCTCAAAAAGAGCCAAGAAACACAAAGGGATTTTTCTTGTGAAACGGGACATAAGGACAACAATATAATAATACTCAGACGAATTACGGCGGCTGCGGCAATGCTTGCCGTTGTCGTGGGGGCACTGCTTGTTATGAAGCCGAATGTGGGCCCGACCACGGTTGTGCATGACCCTGCATATGAGGGCTTCGAGATGGACGACCCGATAAAGAGCGTAAGCAGCTATGAGGAAGTCGAGCAGGCGGTACGCAAAATTCTTCAAAATGAGGAACGGCTCGATTCTTCGGTAAGCTCCGAGGAAAAAACCGAAAACGCAAGCAAAGATAATAAAACGGGATATGTCGCTTCGCTTCCCGAAACTCCGCTTGTACTCGGTTCAAACGAGGTTATGACCTCCGTTGGCGGTTCATCGGAGAGCCTTTCGCAAACGGCGGATATCGTCAAAAGCGACGGCAAATATTTGTATATTGTCACAACGGGGACGGATTCTCAAACGGGCAGACCGCTCGAACAGATAAAGATTATCAAGGCTGTTCCGGCAGAGGAAATGAAGGTTGTTTCAACCATAGTGCTTTCCGATTCGTCGAATTCCTCACAGTTCAGCGAGTGCTTTGAAATTTACCTGAGAGGCACCAAGCTCATAGCGATGATGAAGCGTTATGACTACGCAATGACGGAGTCTTCTGCGGCGAGCGAGCTTTCAACGGCGGCACTGTATTACGATATATCCGACCCGACTGCTCCCGTCAAGGTGCGTGAACACGTGCAGGACGGTTCTTATGTAACCTCAAAGCTCTACGGCGGCAGACTTTGTCTTGTAACCGCAAAGCCCATAAGTGCTCTTGCCGCAAAGGCGGCAGCGGCGGCGGGCAAGCTCCTGCCGAGCTTCTCGATTGACGGAAAGGCGGCGGCTCTGAGTGCGGATAATGTTTTCATATCCGTAAATGCACCCGAGGCATCGTATTTGTTCATCACGGTTACCGATTTTGACGGAAGCGATTTCAGCGTCGGCTCTCTGGCGATTCTCGGAAGCGGCAGTGAAATTTACTGTTCGTCAAAGGCGGTTTATATTTCAAGAGAATTTGTTTCGACCGATGAAAAATCGGAGTATAAAAACCTTACGGAAATATACAGATTCGCAGTAAGCGGAACGGGTGTCGGGCTTTCCGGCTCATACACTCTTGAAGGCTCGGTGATTACCGATATTTCGGCAGACGAAAAAAGCGGTATGCTCCGTATGGCGGCATCGGACGGAAAATCCACGGATATCCACATTCTCAGCGAGAGCATGGAATATGTCGGCGGAATTAAAAATGTCTGCGAAAACGGAGCGGAAAGCATAAGATTTTCCGGTACAAACGCCTATGTTGTTGAAAACGGTACGAGCAAGACAAAAATAGTTGATCTCTCCGACCCGAAAAATCCGAAAATCGCAGGCTCGATTGATACCGACGGCTTTTCCGGCGAGCTTTTCTCGGTGGGAGAAACGAAGCTGATAGGCATAAAGGACGGCGGAAACGGTGCCGGTGCAACGATAACTCTCTTTGACGTAACGGATTCCAACGAGCCGAAAGAGGTGGCGGGATATGTTCTTGAATCGAACATGATTATTCCGTCGGAGGCACACGGCAAGGGAATAATTCTTGTTTCCGAAACAGAAACATTCGGCATACCCGTCGTAACCGTAAATTCTGACGGCACAAGCATTTCAAGCTATATGTTGTTCAGCGTTGCACAGGGCAAGATTACGCCCGTGGGAGCTTACACTCATGATACGCAGACCGTCGGAGATACCGCCTCGAGAGCGGCTGTGACGGATGACAATCTCTACACCATATCGGGCGAAAAGGTTGTAGCGTTCTCGATAAAAGACAGCTCCGTGCTTTCAAGCATAAAAATAAAATAAAAGGAAATTCCACTTGACCTGAAATCGGATGGAGGGCTCACAAGGTGGATTCCACATAGACTCCCGCAGCTTCTTTGGGGAAAGGAGCTGCATATGGGGGAACAAAAGACGGCAGTGCGGCGGAGCACAAAGGCACATTGTGCTCCGCCAAGCCCGTTTTATAGGTCATCGGCATCCTGCTCAGGCTCGATTCCGTTGTACGGCGTTCCCGTATAACTCCCGAGCACATCGGTGTGAATGTCGGTGTCATTCAAATCGTAGCCCTTTTCGGGCTCCCCTGTTTTGAAGTGCCATTGTGCTTTTGTTTTGATGGTTTTCTTGCCGTTGCCGTTCACGTTGATGCTCCTTTCGGAAAGATTCAATATTATCATTTACGGCAATGCGGATTTAATTCAAATTAACTAAATGTTAAATTTCATCATTTGTTTTGTTTGGGAATTATAACACTTGACAAAAGCCTCCCCAAAGTGTATAAATATAAGTGTATAATATTAAACATGATAAAAAGGACGGTAATTACCAATGAAAAAGACAGTTTCTCTCCTGCTTGCAGTACTCCTTGCTGCGGTAGCCGTATGCACATTTGCGATCGGTGCTTTTGCGGCACCCGATAATGATGACCCTGTTGATGAAAGAGAAACCACATCCACTACTGTAGCCGAAACATCTTCCACAAAAGCAGAAGAAACCTCCTCTACTGCGAAGGCTGATGAAACTACCTCTACCACAAAGGAAGACGATTCTACGACCGCAACCGTAACCACCACCTCTCCCGACGTAACAAAGACCATGGCGGTAAGCCAGACCAACTATATTGATCCCGACGAAAACAGCACCAAGGCAACCACCACCAAGAAGCCCGCAAAGGTTGACAATACCATTCCCTCAACGGGCAGCAGCGTTGTTGTTCCCGCAGTAGCTCTTCTTGCTCTTGCGGCAGGCGTAACCGCAGTTGTTAAAACAAAGAAGGATAACTGATAACAGACAGTAAAATAACCGCCTTGCTCAAAGCAGGGCGGTTTTTTGTATCACGAAATCACATTTTTCTTTTGTGCCGCAGGCGGCGAAATACGCTTCCTCGAGCGGTATCCATTTTTCGGTGAACATTTTCAGCTTCTGCTCTCCGTTCCGCTTCAAAATGCGTTCAAGACGAATTTCAAGCGGAGCTGAAAGAAACACCTTTATATCATATATATCGGGTATTTTCGGATGAAGCGAATAGGATCCCTCAATTATGACGACTCCCTCGGGAGTCGCTGCTTTTTTGCCTGAAATGCTCATACTGCCGCAGTCAAATACGGAATATTCAAACGGCTCACCGCTTATAATTCCGCGTATGACCTCATCGCAGAAGCGTTCATAATGAATGTTTCCGCCGGGCACGGCAAGGCGTTCGGGGGTACGAAGCTCGGCGGGAAGAAAGAAATCGTCCGTGTGGATAACACAGCCGCCAAAGCGACGGGAAAGCTCCTCGGCAAGAGTCGTTTTTCCCGATGCGGCTTGACCGTCAATTGCAATAACGGCTCGACTCTGTGTTTCCAAAAGCTCGGAGATACGCTTTATCAGTTGTTCCATATCATGCACCGTTGTCGAGACGGCTGTTGTAGAGTGCGGCATAGAAGCCGTTTTTCTCCATGAGCTGAGCGTGCGTGCCCTGCTCGATTATGTTGCCGTCTTTCATAACAAGAATTAAATCCGAATGCTTTATCGTTGAAAGGCGATGTGCCACAACGAAGCTCGTTCTGCCTTGCATCATACGGGAAAACGCCTGCTGTATCTTGATTTCCGTTCTGGTATCGATTGAGGAGGTCGCTTCATCGAGAATGAGCATTGGAGGCAGACAGAGCATAACTCTTGCTATACACAAAAGCTGCTTTTGACCCTGCGACAGTCCCGAATTTTCATCCGAAATAACCGTATCATAGCCCTGCGGCATTCTCTTTATGAAGCTGTGAGCATGGGAGGCTTTGGCGGCGGCGATGATTTCTTCATCCGTTGCATCGGGCTTGCCCATTGCAATGTTTTCCCGAACCGTGCCGTCCTTGAGCCAAGTATCCTGAAGCACCATTCCGTAGCTGCGACGCAGGCTCGAACGGGTGATATCGTTGATATCAATGCCGTCAACGCCGATGATTCCGCCGTCAACATCGTAAAAACGCATGAGCAGATTTATCAGAGTGGTTTTTCCGCAGCCCGTAGGTCCGACTATCGCTATTCTGCTGCCCGCCTTCACGTCAATGTTGAGATTTTTGATAAGCTCTTTATCCTTGACATATGAGAAAGAAACATTCTTCATTGAAACATCGCCCTTTGCATTCTCAAGAGTGAGAGCGTTGGGGCAGTCGGGAGTCTGCGGTTCCTGCTCAATAAGTTCAAACAGTCTTTCCGCACAGGCAAGAGCATTTTGAAGCTCGGCAATAACGCCCGAAATTTCATTGAACGGCTTTGTGTATTGGTTTGCATAGCTCAAAAAGCAGGAGAGACCGCCCACCGTTATGCTTCCGCCGACTGCCGCAAGAGCACCCGTAAGTCCGACGGCGGCATATACCATGCTGTTTACAAAGCGAGTTGAGGGATTGGTGAGCGAGGAAAAGAATATGGCTTTCAGCGAGCATTTTGCATATCGTTCGTTTATTTCATCAAATTCGGCAACCGTTTTTTCTTCACGGGTAAATGCCTTGACGACCTTTTGAGAGCCGATTTTTTCCTCGATGAATGCCGTTTGCTCTCCGCGAGTCTCCGATTGGAGCTTGAACATGGAGAATGTACGGTTTGCAATAAATCTTGCAACAAAAAGCGAGAGGGGAGTAAGGATAACTACAACGAGAGTAATTTTTACGCTGATTGAAAGCATGAAGCCTATTGTGCCGAGAATGGTTATCACGCCGGTGAAAAGCTGAGTGAAGCCCATGAGAAGTCCGTCGGCAAACTGATCCGCATCCGCTATGATACGGCTCACCGTTTCGCCTGCGGGATGAGTGTCAATGTAGCTGAGAGGAAGAATCTGAACGCGTTTCATTGCGGCGTTTCTGATATCTCGAACGACACCGAAGGTCACCTTGTTGTTCAGGGCGTTCATTATCCATTGGGCAAGAGCGGATACGGCGGCAAGAATGCCTATTCCGATGAGCATGGGAATAACATAATCAAAATCCACCTTGCCGGGGGCGATGATTCCGTCAATGGCGTTACCTGCAAGCACGGGAATGTAGAGCGTTGCCGCAACGCTGACGGAGGCGAGTATAATTGAAAAGACAAGGTGCGGCTTGTATCTGCCGACATAGAAAAGAACCTTTTTCAGGGTGTTCTGCTTGTTTTTCATGCTCCCACCTCCTCGGAATCAAATTGTGAAAGATGAATTTCTCTGTAGACGGAGGAGCTTTCCATAAGCTCTGCGTGAGTGCCCACCTGTGCCGTTCCGTCGTCGAGAACGATTATTTTATCGGCGTGCATGATTGAGGAGGTACGCTGAGATACGATGAATACCGTTTTTTCTCCCTGAGAAGCGGAAATCGCCTTACGCATTGCGGCATCCGTTGCGTAATCAAGAGCACTTGAGCTGTCGTCGAGAATGAGGATATCGGAAGCCTTGATGAGTGCTCTTGCAACGGCAAGCCTCTGCCGCTGACCGCCCGAGAAGTTTTTGCCGCCCTGTTCAACGGGAGCGTCAAGTCCTCCGTCTTTTTCAAGGATGAAATCCTTTGCCTGAGCCGCTTCAAGTGCGGTGAGCATTTCTTCCTCGGTTGCATCGGGCTTACCCCAAAGCAGGTTTTCTCTTACGGTACCTTTAAAAAGCACCGAACGCTGAGGAACAACGGCAACACGGCTTCTCAGCTCCTCGAGAGAAAGCTCCGATATATCACGACCGGAAACGGTGATTTTTCCGCCCGTATGCTTATAAAAAGCGGGAATGAGATTTACAAGAGTGGTTTTTCCCGAGCCGGTGGAGCCGATAACTCCGACCGTTTCGCCCCTCAGAGCGGTGAAGCTGATATCTTCAAGCGAGTTTTCGCCCGCTCCGTCATATGCAAACGAAACATTTTCAAACTTAACGGCAATATTTGAAGAAGCGTCGGGAGAGTCTGTTCCGTTGTCCGCCTCCGGCTGAGTTTCAAGCACGGTGGTTATTCTGCCTGCACAGGCAACCGATTTTGTAATGCTTATTATGAGATTTGCGAATTTAACAAGCTCAACGAGAATCTGCGACATATAGTTATACAATGCCACTACCGCACCCTGAGTTATAAGTCCCGCATCAACACGCACCGCTCCGATATATATAAGAAAAGCAATGCCGAGATTTATTATCACGCAGGTAAGGGGATTGAGCAGAGCGGAAATTTTGCCCGTATATTCCTGAATTGCGGTGAGGGCATCGTTACGCTTTTCAAATTCACGCATTTCCTCATCCTCTTTGCAAAAAGCACGAATGACTCTTGCACCGATGAGATTTTCTCTTGCACCGGAGAGAACTCTGTCAAGCGACGAGCGAACCCTTTTATAAAGGGGAACGGTGAAAATGAGAATGCCGAAAACCACCGCCGAGAGTGCGGGGATAACGACCGTAAAGGTCAGAGCCGCCTTAGCGTCAACGGTGAAAGCCATTATCATTGCACCGATTACGACAAAGGGAGACCTGAGAAGCAGACGTAAGGATATGTTCAGGCCGTTTTGTACGCCGTCCATATCGCTTGTCAAGCGTGTTATGAGCGTTGAAGTGCCGAGACGGTCAAGCTGTGAATATGAGAAAGAATTTATCCGCTCGAACACCGCATGACGGAGCTTTTTTGTGAATGAAACAGCCGCCTTTGCCGCAAAGAATTGAGCGGTTATCGAGAATATCAAGCCGACTGCACCGAGCAGGACGAGCAGTCCGCACATACGCAGGATATAGCCCTTGTCGGCACGGGCAATACCCGTGTCGATTATCTGTGCAACTATCAGCGGCACAAACAGCTCGAGCAGAGCTTCAAACATTTTGAAAAGCGGAGCAAGCACGCATTCGGTGCGTTCGCCTTTCAAATAAATAAGTAATTTTTTCATTTAATTCCTCCGAGAATCGGCAAACTGACTCAGCTCTTTGCGGGATTTGTCAGTTGTGCCTATAAAGAACTCTGTCCTCGCTTGCCGTATTCCAATTGATATAATTGTTGCGTTCGGCGTAATACCATGACATTTCAAACATTTTCGCACTGTCGTCAACGGGAACAAAAAGCTGACCGTCAAAGAAATACGGTTCGCCCTGCATTTCCACCGTGCCAAGCTCCGTTTTTGCAAAACGGCTTCCCTCGGTGAATACCGCACGGTGCTCATACGCCTCGCATACGAGATAATCCTTTCCTTTTTCGACCTTGCCGCCGATAGCTTGAATAAGCACACCGAACGGTGCATACCATATGCCGTCACGCTTTTCGGGATACATACCCCTTGCGGCAAATTCAAGCATTCTGCCCTTGAACACCATTTTTGTCATGCCGTACTGCGGTGCAAGAGCGTGGGGAGTTATCATATCCGCTTTTTTGTCGAGGGTGAAAATATCGGCTATTCTGCCGTCTGCCATGTAGCCCGTTGCCGTCAGCTTGTCGCCGTCGATTTCAACAACGGTGTAAAATCCCGTGTGCTCCTCTTGCGGGAAAAAGCACGAATGCCAAATCTTCTGGCAATTTGAATAGTATATGTTTCCGCCGCCGTTTCCGACGATATAATGTACCGTACCCTCAGACGGTCTGTCAAACAGCTCATCGTTGCGGGTAGGAAAGGTTCTTGCGAAGGAATGCTCATGCCCCTCAAAGAGAATGTCGAGCCTGCCCCGCTCTATGGGCTTTCTCAGCCACGGATAGCCGTCATCGTTCTGTCCCTCGGGCATTACGGGATATATCGGAAAATGATATGTTCCGAGCTTCCAAGTTTTGTTGCTGCTTTGCAGGTCGTCATATGCCCAATTTTCAACGATTTCGGGAGCATTTATGCCCATGATGAGAAAGTGAGCATTTCCGTAGTCAAAGGAGAAATTTTCCGTTTCATAGCCCTCGGGACCGTTTTCGGGATAGGAGAGGGAAAACTGAAAATCAAAGAAGTCGGCGTGCTCAAGATAGAATTTACCCGTCGGTTCGGGAAAATAGGAGATGAAACCTCGATTATCATGGTTGCCCGTCGTCATCATGTACGGCACACTCTCGATAATTCCTTTTAAGCCCTCGAACATTCCGTTCCATTGCAAATCGTTTTCGCCGTTGTCGCAGTTATCGCCCGCCGTGAGAATGAAGCGGCATTCGGGATGCTCTTTAAGGGCATTCTTCATCATTTCACCGACGCACGAATAATCGGGCAGGTGGCAAGGAGTACCTTTTTGGTGGTCTGCGATTACGATAAAGCTGAATTTGTCGAGATTTTCCGGCTCCGTCTCAAAGGTAAATTCTTCGCTGCGGTTTGTTTCGTCACCCACGGAATAGGTGTATTTTGTTCCCGCCTCGAGTCCTTCGAGCCTCGCCCAATGATAAACGCTGCGGTCGATATCCGTTTCTCGGAATTTACTTACCGCCGCCTGCCTTATATTTTCACCGCCGTCTGTTTTGCGGTACAGTATATAGTTTTCTCCCGCCGTTTCGTCGGTTCGCCACGTTACCGCCGCAGAGCTTTTTGCATCTGCATATATCGAAAGCATTATGTGGTCCGGCTGAGGAGTTGAACCGCGTTCGGGCTTAAAGAAGCAACCGTTCCCGTCAAGCATGGTATCACGCCTTTACTTATTATTATTATTGTTACTGAATTATTTTAACATATGATTAAACTTTGTCAATGAAAATACATCATTTTTTTAAAGCTATTGATTTTTAATGCTTCGTGTAATATAATATTTTCGGGCGGAAAGGGCCGCCTTGTATTAAAATTCGGAGGGATAAACAGTGAAATTGAGAAAAAGAATACTCGGAGCGGTGCTTGCCGCAATATTGATAATCACGGCCATGCCGTTTGCCTGTGCGGATTCGCCTCTTGCATTTAAAAAAGCGGCAAGACCTGCGGATGACGGCTCGGTAATTGAATATTACAAGGTAAATTCCTGCCTCGAAAGTGCAGTCGGCACGATAAGCATACCCGATACATATCTCGATTTGCCCGTTCTCGAAATAGGTGCGGAGGCGTTCAAGGGCTGCGGCGGCATAACAGAGGTAAACATTCCGTCAAGCGTTGATAAAATCGGAGTGTCAGCTTTTGAAAATTGCCTTACGCTCAAAAAGGTGTCCTATCAGGGAAGCACCTTTGAAAGCAATTCGAGAGTTATCGGCGATGCGGCATTCAGAATGTGTACGGAGCTTGAAACTCTCCTGCTTCCCGGCGGACTTGTCGAAATCGGTGAAAGTGCTTTTTCAAAGTGCGGAAAAATCAAGGAAATCTCTCTGCCCGACACGCTGAAAATCATAGATTCAAACGCATTTGCACAGTGTGATACGCTGACCTCTGTTGCAATTCCCGCAAGCGTAACAGCCATTCGTACCAATGCTTTTGTGAGTTGTATGGGTCTTACATCTTTCTCGGTATCGAGCGAAAGCAAAAATTACAAGGCGATTGACGGCGTTCTTTTCAGTGCCGACGGAAAAACTCTCATTCAGTATCCCGTGGCAAAAAGCAACACCGTTTATATCGTTCCCGAGGGTACGCAGACAGTAGGTGACGCGGCGTTCTCTCCGAGCAAAAAGCTGACCGACATCATTCTTCCCGACAGCGTTAAAACGATACGTCCCTATGCTTTTCACCGTTGTGAGGTGCTCTCGAATATCAACATTCCCGACGGAGTTACCGAGATAGGCTCGATGGCTCTTGCATATTGTCCCGCTCTTGAGATTATCGTTTTGCCCGACAGCGTTGCAAGCTATTCAGGCGTATTTTACGGCTCCGGTCTTGTCAATGCCGTTCTTTCGCAGGGAATTACCTGCATAGACGAAAAAACTTTTGAAAAATGCTCACATCTCACGGGCGTGTTCATTCCGTCAAGCGTTACCGAAATCAAGACGGGTGCTTTCAAGGACTGCACGGCTCTCACTTATCTTGAAATTCCCGAAAGCGTAACGTCATTGGGCACGGGGGTATTTATGGGCTGTGCCGCTCTTACGGTAACTGTTTTTGAAAATTCGGCGGCACACACCTATGTGAAGAATAATTCCGTTCCGTATTCCCTCAAGAATACAACCGCCGTTAAGGAAATGACACATATCACGGTGAATACCATGCCGAACAAAACGGAATACGAAAAGGGCGAGAGCATATCGACAAGCGGACTGAGCATTACCGTTCATTACAATGACGGAACGAGCGGAATAGTACACAGCGGATTTACCGTAACCCCCAAAACGGCGGCGTATGTCGGCACTCAGGCAGTTACCGTCACTTATGAGGGCAAGAGCGTGAGCTTTGATATCACGGTCAAAAGCAGTGCGAGCACGGACAGCGGCACAACCGGAATAAGCATCGCCAAGCTGCCGAACAAAACGAGCTATAACTACAAAGAGACCCTCAACACAAGCGGACTTACCTTGACGGTCATTCACGCAGACGGAAGCGTCGGCACCGTTGCCTCGGGCTACAATATTATTACCCCGACATATTTTGATTCAACGGGCAATAAGACCGTTACGGTCGAATATGACGGATATACCGCGAGCTTCACGGTCAATGTTTCATATTCATTCTTCCAATTTATAATTATGTATATTTGTCTCGGATTTTTGTGGGGCTATTGATTTCACACAAATTTGAAGTTTAATTGAACGGAGTGATACGATGTCAAAGAAAAAGAAAACGCTTTTTGCGAATGTGGCGGCATTGTATTTCTCCGTTGTCAATAAAATGAGTGTTTCCTTTAAGCCGGGACTGATAGGCAGACGCGGATACACCTGCAAGAAATATCCCGAGCTTACGGCTTTTTTCGGCTGTGAGGGCGACAAGGATGCACCCATTGCGTATATCGACGGCAGCTTTCGCCTGCGTGACAGGGGAAACCGCTTCATTACGTTCGGAATTAAAAACATTACTTCAAAAATCAAATGGTATAATGCCGAGGGCTGGCTGCCCTGCTTCATAAGTGAATTTTTTAAGGACGGCAATTTCTATAAAATCGAGAATTTTGCCGACAGGCTGACCGTAAACGGCAGGACTTTTGAGGCGGTATATTCACGCTTGAGCATAAAGAACAACTCAAATTCTCCGCTCGATTTTCCGAAAGTATCTCCGTTTCTCATTCCGCTTTGCGAGCTTCCGAGCACTGTTCCTGCAGGGGAGAGCGTGACGGCGGATTTTGTCACGGGTGCCGATCGCTTCGGAGGGAAATATCCTTATCCGTCAAGGGCTGAGCTTGCGGCGGCAGGCGGCTTTGAGGAGCATTATTCTGCCATGAAAGAATATTGGACACAGCGGCTTGCTCCGCTTTGCGAGATAGTGACGCTCCCCGATGAAAGGCTTGTCAACGCATACAAGGCAGGATATGTCTACACCATGATTGCCAAGGACGGTGACGAGCTCCATGTAGGAGAAAACGGCTATGACCGTGTTTTTGACCATGACGTTATCGGCATTCTTGTTTCGCTGATGACTGTGGGAGATTTCAAGAATATCCGTGAATATTCCGAATACATATTAAAAAATCCGCAATATCCCGATGCACGATGGAAATATCCGTGGGTGTTCGCCTATTGGCTTTTCAAAACGGGTGACGAGAGCCTGATAAGGGAAAAATTCTCCCGAATCAAAGAGAATGCACACAGAATTGAAAGCGATATCGACCCGAAAAGCAAAATCATGAAAAAGACCAACGCCATTGATTCGCACGGAAGCTGGACAATAGACAATTGGTCTGCTCTGACGGGGCTTTTCAGCTATGAATACATTTGCAGACGGTTGGGCGAAAATGATGAGGCACGGTGGGCGAATGAGCTTTATTTGCGGCTTCTCGATGCGGCAAATTCCGTTGTTGCCGAAACCGTTGAGAAAAACGGCATTGACTATCTGCCGATAAATATGTACGAAAGCAACGAAAACGGCAAACGCAGTGACCCGCACGATGCGAATTGGGCTTCCATGCTCCTTTTCGGCAGGTGGGGCTGGGACGGCTATCTTTTTTGTGCAAGGCAGGACGGCATAATGTCGGAGCTTATCGACAAAACCTACCGTCACGGCTTTGAGCGGCGTCGGAATATAACAGATACGATTTACAATTTCGGCGGCTATCCGCACGGATATTATTGCTCTGCATATAATGCGGGCTACGGAGCAACGGCTCTCCGAGGCACGGAATACCGTGATTGTGCGATAAAAGCATATCAATTTATGATAGACAATGCGATGAGCGGCCCGTTTTCTTGGTGGGAGGGCATAGCTTTTCCCGACGAAAATTCGCCGTGGGACATTCCCCACGCCTCGGGCGGTGCAGGCTCCTGTCAGCATATTTGGGGTCAGTCCACCGCAACAAAGGCGTTGCTCGACAGCCTTGTATGTCAGCGTGTGAACGGAGATTTGCTCATTGGCAGAGGCGTACCGCACGAATGGATTTGTGACGGAAATATTATTCACATAAAAAATTATCCAATTGAAAACGGCGGCAGAACCGAGGTCAAAATCGAAATCGTAAAAAACACGATTTTTGTTACTGTATCGGGAGCCGAACCGTCGGGCAGGGTGCTTGTTGAGCTTCCCTGCGAGGGATTTGAAATCAGAAAGGAAGAAAAATTTTTATGACGGGAACACTTGTAAATTGTGCGGCTGTGGCGGCGGGCGGAGCTTTGGGACTGCTCTTAAAAAAGGGAATAAAAGAGAGTTATGCCGACAGCATAAACAAGGTTCTCGGACTTGCGGTGTTCATTATCGGCGTGAACGGAGTAATATCCAATATGTTCACCGTTTCCGACGGTAAGCTGACGAGCAGCGGTGAGCTTTTGCTTGTGGCTTTTTTGGTTATAGGCACTTTGCTGGGTGAGCTTTTACGGCTCGAGGATCGCTTCAAGGGCTTTTGCGGTACGATTGAAAGCAAGCTGAAAAAGGGCGGCTTTGCGTCGGGCTTTGTCAACGGTACGCTCCTTTTTTGCATAGGTGCAATGGCGATAATCGGTTCAATAAATGACGGATTAAACGGCGACAGCTCCGTGCTCCTTGTCAAGAGTGCATTAGACTTTGTTTCCGCAATAATTTTCGGTGCAACCCTCGGCTTCGGCGTGATTTTTTCGTTCATCCCGTTGCTTGTTTATCAGGGCGGAATAACTCTGCTTGCTTCGTCTTTGAGCGGTCTGCTCCAAGGTGAGCTTCTCGGGCAGGTATGCTTTGTCGGCTACGCAATAATAATGGCGATAGGCTTGAATTTTCTGCTCCAAGGCAAATTCAAAACTCTGAATATGCTTCCGTCGGTGCTTTTACCCGTGGCGTATCATTATATTTTACAGCTTATTGAACTGCTTAAAGGTGTCTTTTGAGAAAGGAAGAAAAATGAAAAAGCTGATGAAAACGGCAATTTACGATGCCCGTGCTCTCGGGCTTGATGCCTGCGGAGTTGTTTCAATGCCGAGAACCTATGCAGGGCAGGCGTATCGGGATATCCGTGAAATACTTGCAAGGGACAAGGACTTTTTTTGGTCAATTTTCAAGCCGGAGCCGACCTATTTGGGAGAGGCAATCCCCGTGCAGGGTGACGGAAATTTGACAAATGATAAATAAAACAAGCACTGTCGATTTTGCAGCCGCAACCGACAGTGCTTTATTTTAGTATGTTATGCGAATTGTAACAATGCTTTTTGAGGGGATTTCAATGCCGTTCGGGATTTCGCCGTCATATATCCGTTCACATTTGCGGCTTTCATCGGTGACAAATATTTCCGCCTTGCCGGAAAGACCGCAGAGCTTTATTTGCTCCGCCTCGGCTTCGGAATTTACAAGCACGACGACATTTTCACCCTCTCCCGCAAAAGCAACGGATTGCATTGAGAGATTATCAAAAATCCGCACTCGAACCATGCCGTTTTTTATAAAAGAGGAAAAGTGCTTAAAGGCGTAATATCGGGTGTAGGGGATAAACTCTCCGTTTCCTCTGTCAAGAAGTCCGTCACCGTTTACTGCGGTCCAGCTTTGCCATGAAACGGCGTTCATTTTCGTCAGGTCTTCAATTATGATGCGAGCCATCAGCAAGCCGCTGTCGATGCCGTTGCTGTCAAGGGAAAGAGGAAGCTCACACCATTCGCTCATTTCGTATTTTTTGTTTGGATAATCGGCTTTGAATTTGGCACCGATTTGTTGCTTTTCCATCGATTTTGAATCCATCCAATAGGAGTGACCGCTGAAGCTGTCGCAGAAATCGCAGAGTATTTCACTTGCAAAGAATTTCTTGACATATTCATAATGCTTCCAAGACATTTCACCGCTCTCGGGGCAGCTCAGCCTGTACGGTGAATTTCTTTTTTTCATTTCAACGGCGAACATTTCAAGCAATTCGATTGCTTCGTCCGGCTCAAAATGACAGCCCTCCTGAATGACCCAAGCTCCGCCCCACGACCATTGAGGCTCGTTTATCGGCGAAATCGCATAAACGGGGTAGCCCTGAGAGACGAACCAATCCGCAACAGTCAGCAGATAATCCACGAAAAGAGGATAATTTTCTTTCGGCAAATTGGAGGAATATTCCGTCAGACCGCCGGAGGCGTGACCGCTTTTCGTTATGGAAAAATGGGGGCTGTTACAGAAAAGTATTATTTTTTCCGCACCGTATTTCACCGCATAATCAAGCATTCTTCTTGCGTTGGCATCGCGGGTGAAGTCATATTCATATGCTTGCTTTTCGGTGTTGAATACATAAAAGCTCTCGGTTCTGCGAGCGGGGTCGCCTATTCTGCTCTGCGGATTATCCGCCTCTCCGCCGCCGATGTTGTAACGGAAAATTTTCAGCCCGAGACCGTCCTTTTCGCTGTAAAGCAGCTTTGCGATTTTCTCCGCTTCGGCTTCATCGCTTATCGTTTGTGCCCACCAGCAGGAGCTTGTTCCAAAGTCCTCAAAAGTCTGATATGTTTTGCTCGTGTCAATCAAAATCATATGCCTCCCGAAAAGCCCTGCAAAGGATATTGTGCAGAATTGTATTATTGTAAGAATTACGGAAATGACTCTAAGCATACCAATCCCTCCGATAAAATCATTCTACACCAAAAATGCCGTATTTTCAAGGAGGAAAAAGCGAATTACGAATTTTGCTTACACAAAATTATCGACGGTGCTGTATAATTATGTAAAAAAATATACATTTTCGTACACATACACAATATTTATCTATTGATTTTCATGTCGATTTTTGATAAAATAACACTACTTGCCAGTTAAAATAAACGCAAAGGATGTGAAGATTTTGGCGTCTTTTTCAGATTTCGGTATTTTGCTCGGGGATGTCTCTCTTTGGGAGATAGAGCATTTTACAAAAGATCCGATGAAAGCTCAGCAGAGCACGCTTAAAAAAATCATCAGAAGAAATAAAAATTGCGAAATCGGCAAAAAATACAATTTCAAGGATATTAAAACAATTGAGGATTATCAAAAGGCGGTTCCGCTTTCAACGTATGCCGATTACGAGCCCTATGTTGAACGCATGATACACAACAGAGAGAAAAATCTCATGTTCAGCGGTCCGAATATCCGCTACTGCTCATCATCGGGCAGTGTCGGAAAGCCGAAGATTTTGCCCAAAGGAATAAAAGACCTTTGGAATATGCAGTGCATCGGCTTTTCGTGTACGGTTGCAACGGCGGCACATTATCTTAAAAAGGTCAAGGGAATCAAAATGCCCTCACAGATGGGACCGCTTGTTCTCATACTGACGGGTCATCCGCTCGAGGACGGCAAGAAGTGCAACGGTGCGGGTCAGGTTCCCCTTACATATTTGAAAGCGATAACGCCGTTTTTCTGCACCTCTCCCAATTCTCTGCTTTATCCCGAGCATGAGGAGCTTATAGATACTTCATATCTTCAGCTCCGTTTTGCTCTCGAAAACAGAAAGGTCAGCTATCTCGGTTCGCTTGTCGTAACGCTTCTCACCACGATGTTTGACTATCTTGAGGAGAATTGGCAGATGCTCTGCGACGATATCGAAAAGGGCATAATAAATCCGAGCATCAAGATAACCCCCGAGCTTTACGATGAATATAAAAAGAAATTCAAGCCCAATCCCAAAAGAGCCGCCGAGCTTCGCAGGGAATTTGAAAAGGGCTTTGATACACCCATTGCTCCCCGTATTTGGCCGAGACTCACATGGGCATACGGCATGGTCGGCTCAAATCTTAAGGTCTACGTTGAAAAGCTCCGCAGACATATAGGAGACGATATCCCCATTCACAACATGGGCTTTGCCGCCGCCGAGGGCTTTTTTGCAATGGCTACGGAGCTTGACGTGCATGACGGCGTTCTGCTTCCGCATTGCCTTTTCTTTGAATTTTTGCCCGTCAACGATGACGAGGAAGATCCCGATGAAAACGCCGCTCCGCTTTTGATAAATCAGCTTGAAGTCGGCAAAAAGTATGAGCTGGTTGTTTCCAATTTCTCGGGACTTTACAGATATCGCATGGAGGATGTTGTCACCGTTACGAGAATGCACAACAATACTCCCGAAATTGAATTCCTCTACAGACGAAATCTCGGCATGAACCTTGCCAACGAAAAGACCACCACGCAGATGGTTGACTTCGTTGCAAAAAATACCGCCGAGGAAATGGGTAACGAATTTGTCGGTTACAGCCTTTACGCCGACCATTCGACAAATCCGCCCCGTTACTGTATGCTTGTCGAGGCTAAAAATCCCGTCACGCAGGAGGAAAGACAGAAATATATTGATCTTGTTGACGAAAAATTCAAGGATGTCAACGAAAAGTATTTCAAGTACCGCCGTTGGGGCATGATAAACAGACCCGAGGTGCTTTTCCTCAAAGAAAAAACATATTGGGATTATAAGGAATTCCTGCGTTCAAAGGGCAGAGTCCTCAATCAGATAAAGCCCGTCACGATAATCAATTCGGAGGAAAGATGCGAATTCTTCTTCTCCCATGTTGAAACCGAAACGGAGCTTCCCTATAAGCCGAAGGAAACGAAAAATTAAGGAAGGGAAAGAAAATCAAAATGAAAAAGATAATCTCACTTTTACTGAGTGTTTGCATTCTTGTCTCGGTTGCCGTTGTTGCGGCACCGGCGGCATTTGCGGCAGATGACAGAATCGACATTCCTCTCATCTATCTTGAGGGACAGGGTCACGGTCTTTACCGAAACAGAGGCACCGAGGAGCAGGAACAAATTTATCCTCTCGAGCTTCCCGAAAACTACATTAACGAAAAGGTGGAGCAGTATCTCCCCGTTTTTGCCGAGGCATTTTTCACTCAGGAATGGTCGGAATTTTGCGTTGCCCTGCAGGATTGCCTTATCCCCGTGTTCAAGGATATAAAGCTCGGACCCGACGGTAAGCCCATGGATAACAGCGGCATTCTTTGGTCATGGACAAAGGAAGAACTGACCGATACCGCCGTTGACGGCACCTACGGAATCGAGGACTATGTATACAGATACGATTGGCGTCTTGACCCGTGGAATATTGCCGAGGATCTCCACAGCTACATTGAGGCGGTTATGGATGTCACCGGTGCAAAGGAAGTTGCAATTCTCGGTCGCTGCGAGGGTTCAAGCCATGTTCAAGCCTATCTTTCAAGATACAGCGGCGAGTACATAAGAGAGTGCATATTCTACACAAGTGCTTCCCACGGAATCACGCTTTGCAACAAGGCTTTCACGGGTGAGCTTGGTCTTGAGCCGGACGGCATCGAAAGATACGTTTACGATACCGAGCTTTCCGACGTTGAATATATACAGGATTTTATCGAGGCTTTTGTTACGCTGTTCAACAAAACCTACGGTCTCGATATCGCCTCGTGGGCGGTAAATAATGTATATAAAGATATCTATCTTGAAATCGTACCGCAGATAATGATTGAGTCATTCGGCACGTTCCCCGGATATTGGGCCATGATTGATGCCGAGCATTACGACAAGGCAAAGGAAACCGTATTCTACGGTGCCGACCTTGAAAAGTATGCGGGTCTTATTCAGAAAATCGACAATTACCATCAAAATGTCAGACTCAAAATGGATGACAATTGCCTTGCCTTGAAAGCAAAGGGCGTTGAATTTTCCAATGTTGCAAAATACGGCTATCAAAATATGCCTATTTCAATGGAAAACGACACCGTTGCGGATGGTCTCTGCACTCTCACCGCAAGCTCCATGGGTGCAACCACCTGCAAGTTAACGGAAAAATTCAGCGATGAGTATATCGAAAATGCCAAGACAAACGGCACCTTCAAATATATTTCTCCCGACTTGCAGGTTGATGCTTCAACTTGCCTTTTCCCCGATACCACATGGATTGTTAAGAATTTGAGGCACACCGACTTTCCCGATGAAATCCACAGTCTTTTCGCCAAAATCATCAACACGGACGGCTTTACGGTGTTTGACAGCGAGGAATTTCCGCAGTATATGTATTATAATTCGGAAACAAGAACCATATCTCCCTTGACCGTACAAAACATGACTACCACCGACAGATGGGAGGTCTCGTTCTTCAAGGCGATACGGGTCATGTTGGAAAGCATATTCAAGATGATAAAGGCAAGCATCAGCTCCAAGTGATGATACGGTGCGGAGGCAATTAAAATGAAAATGAAAAAAGCGGCGGCACTTATTTTAGCGGCGGCGATTATTGCGGTATCCTGCCTTTCGGGATTTGCGTATAACGAAAGCACGGTAAACGGCGATGAAGCGGTTGCGGAGTTTTCCGTATGTTCGAGTATGTCGATACCCGTTATTGCGGGTCACACATATATCTATGTAAAAAATCTTACCGACAAGCCGTTGCATGTGGGACTTTATGATGTTCCCGTCGGTGAGGGCGTTTCGATAGGAAGCCTGTCTATCTCCGTTTCCGACGGCTGGGGACTGTATTATAATCTTGAAGCCCACCGCGAAAATCGTGACGACCATGTTTCCGATATTTGGTCAAAAACCGTCACGCTCAATCAAGCGGAGCTTGATAAGCTCAATGATAAGCTCGACGGATATTTGAACCATTGGGATGTGTTCTTCAATTGTGCCTATTTCGCATATTCCATGTGGAACGGCGTTACGGGAGATTTCATCATGCCGTTTATCCTTCCGCTGTTTTCACATTGGGCGTTACAGCTCTCGGGAGGCGAAAAAGGTAAGCTCGAATTGTTTGTGCCCACCGAGGAGCAGATATTCCGTCAGGTCGGCTCGGGCAAGAACGCAAAGCTCGTTCAGGCAAGCTCCAAAACCATAAATTCCTGATGAGGCAAACTTAATACGAAATCAGCCGTCCTCTGTTATACGCAGCAGGACGGCTTTAGCTTAAAACAATTTTTGAAATTCAGGTTGTTTTTTTGAGCGGGATAATATATAATAAATATTCAGAAACATAACGGAGGAATAATAATATGAAGCTCGGAATCGTCGGCTTGCCAAATGTTGGTAAGAGCACGCTTTTCAATGCAATAACAAATGCGGGTGCACAGTCCGCAAACTATGCCTTTTGTACGATAGAACCGAATGTCGGTGTTGTTTCCGTCCCCGATGAAAGGCTGGATAAGCTCGCACAGCTTTATAATCCCGTAAAAATAACCCCCGCTTTCATTGAATTTGTTGATATTGCGGGTCTTGTCAGAGGTGCGTCAAGAGGAGAGGGTCTCGGAAATAAATTCCTGTCCCATATTCGTGAGGTCGATGCGATAATTCATGTTGTCCGTTGCTTCGAGGATGATGATATCGTTCATGTTGATGCAACCATTGACCCTGAGCGTGACATAGAAACCATAAATCTGGAGCTTATTCTTTCCGATATTGAAATGGTGGAACGCAGGATTGACCGCGTTACCAAGGCTCTCAAGGGCGACAAGAGCCTTGCGGGAGAGCTTGAATTTCTCAAGAGACTGCAAAAAGCACTTGAGGATAATATCCCCGCAAGAAATCTTGAATGCGACGAAAACGAAAAGGCGTGGCTTTCCGAGATTGCACTGCTTACCGCAAAGCCGGTTATATATGCCTGCAACATGAGCGAAAATGATTTTGCAAACGGCATTGACTCCAACGCCAATTACAAAAAGGTTTGCGAAATAGCTCAGGCTGAGGGTAGCGAGGTTCTGCCGATTTGTGCTGAGCTTGAAGCGGAAATCGCATCTCTCGACAAGGAAGAAAAGGAAATGTTCCTTTCCGAACTCGGCGTTGAGAGCGGCGGACTCGATTTGCTTGTAAAAAAGAGCTATGCTTTGCTCGGACTCATATCCTATCTTACTGCGGGTCAGCCCGAGGTAAGAGCGTGGACAATCAAAAAAGGCACCAAAGCACCGCAAGCGGCAGGAAAAATCCACAGCGATTTTGAAAGAGGCTTCATCAGAGCCGAGGTTATCGCTTATGAGGATCTTATCGAGCTCGGTTCAATGACCGCCGCAAAGGAAAAGGGACTTGTCCGCAGTGAGGGCAAGGAATACGTAATGAAGGACGGCGACGTTGTTCTCTTCCGCTTCAATGTGTGACATCAACATACAATTGCATATAACTCTCTCCCCGTGGAATGAATAACACGGGGGGATTTTTTTGAAAAAGAGAGCAGCATCGGTGTTCATGATTTTGCTGACCCTGTTCGGGTCGGTCGCTTTCCGTATGGAAAAGCTCGCAACCGATGACACGCAGGCGGGATATGTTCCGTCGTCAAAGTCAATTGAAATAGCACAAATACGCGGCACGATATATGACTGTAAGCTGAGAACGCTGACAAATTCCGAACAGGAATATACGGCGGTGGCAAAGCCGACGGCACAGGCGGCGATACAGCTTGAAGCAATGCTCAGTCCCGAGGTTCTCGAAGCGGCAAGGGAACGCATGAGAAAGGGCAGTCCCGTGGCATACAAAACGGAGAGACCAACGGCGGGAGGCGAGGACGTAAAGATAGTCGCAACACCGAAAAGATATTCAAAAAGCCGTCTTGCCTGCCATGTGATAGGATATACGGATTCGCAGGGACAGGGCATAAGCGGAATCGAAAAGGCGTATGATACGCTTCTGAACAGCGGAAATTCAACCGTCACGGCACGTTTTTTTGCCGATGCACGCGGTGATATGCTTCTCGGCTCGGGCGTAGAAATTTTGACCGAGGGAAACAGCAGCACGGGCGTTGTTTTGACGATTGACCGCACCGTTCAGCGAATAACCGAGGAGGCACTAGATGCGGCAGGCGTTGAAAAGGGCTGTGCCGTTGTGATGGAGGTTGAGAGCGGTGCGATAAGGGCAATGGCATCAAGACCGTCATTTGATGCGGACAATATTGCGGAAAGTCTCGATGCTTCGGATTCACCGCTCATAAATCGTGCGTTGCTTCCGTTCAGCGTAGGCTCCGTTTTCAAGCCCGTTGTTGCCGCCGCCGCTCTGGAAAGCGGTATAACGGCGGATTTTAAGTATGAATGCACGGGTAATGCCGAATACAGCGGAGTTATTTTCAATTGCCACAAAAAGGACGGTCACGGCACGGTCGATATGAAAAGTGCCGTTGCAGATTCCTGCAATACCTATTTTGCCGCACTTGCCATGCAGGTCGGGCGGGATAAGCTGATACAAACAGCGGAAAAATTCGGCTTCGGAACAGAAACGGTGCTTGCAAACGGGATAAAATCCAAGGCGGGAAATCTTCCGAAAGCAGCGGAGCTTGATTCCAAGGCGGCAATTGCAAATATTTCATTCGGTCAGGGTTCTCTAACCGCAACACCCGTACAGATATGTGCCATGACTGCGGCAATCGCAAGAGGAGGAGAATATGTCCCAGCATATCTCATAGAGGGCGAGGTTGACGAAAACGGCGAAATGATAAGGGCGGAGCATTATACCGAAAGAAAAAAGATAATTTCAGCGGGTACGGCGAGGCTTCTTACGGATTTTTTGAGGGAGGTTGTCACGAACGGCAGCGGAAAGCGTGCAAAGAGCGAAATCGTTACCTCTGCGGGGAAAACGGCGACGGCACAGACGGGTAAAAGCGATGAAAACGGAGAAATCTATAATGCGTGGTTTTCGGGATTTTTTCCGGCGGAAAGCCCGAAATATGCCGTGGTGATACTCAAAGAAAACGGCGGAGAGGGAGCGGTGAGCTGTGCTCCGGTGTTCAAAGAAATCAGCGAAAAAATTTACGAAGAAGAAAAATAAAAAATATCTCAAAAAAATTAAAAAAATGCTTGACATCTACGCAGGTCTTTGATATAATAGTCAACGTTCCGAGAGGAACAGCGAACGCGAGAGTGGCGGAATCGGCAGACGCGCACGTTTGAGGGGCGTGTGGTAATCCCGTACGGGTTCAAGTCCCGTCTCTCGCACCAGGAGAGGATTCCTTCAACGGAATCCTCTTTTTACTAAGTCTATGTTTATGCGATATCGCCTCGGTAAGCTCCCGCCGTGTAAAATTTGCGGAGCAACAATATATGCGGGTATGGCGGAATTGGCAGACGCGTTAGATTCAGGTTCTAATGGTCGCAAGGCTGTGCAGGTTCAAGTCCTGTTACCCGCACCAAACCTGAAAAATCCGAACCAAATTTTCCTAATAGGAAATGGGTTCGGATTTTTTGTTTATATCTAATTAATTGATTTGGTCAATT
>CAZPMK010000009.1:0-54944 GCA_964587915.1 uncultured Clostridium sp. | reverse complement strand
GCAGCTGATTTGTAATCAGCAGGTCGGGGGTTCGAGTCCGTCCACCAGCTCCAATCCTTGAAAGTGCAAATTTAATATTTGGAAGAGTTCCCGAGCGGCCAAAGGGAGCAGACTGTAAATCTGCCGTCATCGACTTCGGTGGTTCGAATCCACCCTCTTCCACCAAAAAATTCCGTTCTCGAAAGTGAACGGAATTTTTTATTTCTTCAATCTTACTAAAAAATTTGAGTGGAATTTTTTCTGCTGTCGGGGTTAAGCTCCGGCTCGAGTTTCTTTATTTCCTCATCAAGAATATTAAATGATTCTTTCTGCGTGCAGCAATAAGGTGACACGGTGATGATGTCAATAAATTCCTTTGCCATATGGCAGATGTTTTTGCTGTTGAAAAACAATGATGCGTTTCCGATAAACTTGAAGTGTGAACCGGAGTCGGTTTTGACACAGATGGCGATGAAAGCCGGATAGAGGAAGTTTTCGCTAAAGTTCAAGAGTTTTTTGAGAGATTTGTTAACTTCCTTAAATCATTGCTTGGCGTAGAATAAGTATTATATACCGTTTGGAGTTGTATTCAGCATAAAGCATAATACTGATTTTTATCAATTTTATAAGGGGTATGCACTTTCTGTTTGAATTGTAGCGATGGCTGCCTGCAATTGCTTCAGCGAAATTCACGAAATTGCAAATGAGGGGTATAAATAAAGCCGACCTCCCAATCGTTGGATTTTTGGTCTAACTTTGGGGGGTCGATTCGGTAATATCCGAGTGGGCTTTTTTCATTCATCTATAATACTCTTGATTACTTTGAGGCGGGAAAATTCTTCCCGTTCTTTTTCTTCAAGGGCGGCGGTAATGGATTTTACCTGCTGTTCAAATCTCGGAATGATTATATTTTTCAAGGCATTTGCTCTTTTCTGGGCTTTTTTTATGCCCGTTGCAAGGCGGTAAATGCTGTTTTCCGTCTGAGCAAGCTCCGCCGTCAGCTCCTTCGCCTCATTGAAGCGGCAATACGCCTCATCGAGCTTTGCCGTTGTTCTGCGGAAGCCGAAATAATTATCCTTGGGCACGGCATCGAGCGTTACGGTCGGAATTTCAACGCCCATGACACTGCGTGAAGATATGGAAAGTCCGTTTTCCGTGGGCACAAAAGCGGCAAATTCATCAACCGCTCCCATGCTCATGTTTGCCTCCTCAAGTGCTCGATAGGCAATGCCGTAGCTCTCCTCTATCCTGCGGCGAATATCCGATGCGCTGTCAATAAGGCTCATTGTCTCACGGATAAGAATATTCCTTTTTCTGTCGAGCAGGTCATATCCTACCTTTGCAAGCTCCAGGGATTTTTTAATTTTCATCAAATTGCCCTTTGTGGGCGACACCCCGACTGCCATATCCGTCTCCTTATTTTCTGTAATACTTTTCCAAAAGCTCCGTGCTCACACGGTCAAGCTCGCTTTCGGGAAGAATCCGCAGAAGCTCCCAGCCTAAGTCGAGAGTTTCTTCAATCGTGCGATTTTCGTTCATTCCTTGATTTATAAAGCGATTTTCAAATTCCCTGCCGAATTTCAAATACAGCTTATCCGTCTGCGAAAGCTCATCCTCACCGATTACCGCCGCAAGCGAAACGGCATCCTGAACCTTGGCATACGATGCAAAAAGCTGATTTGCAAGACTCGAGTGGTCCTCCCTCGTATACCCCTCGCCAATGCCGTCCTTCATAAGCCTCGAAAGGCTCGGCAGAACGCTCACGGGCGGATATATTCCCGTTCCGTCAAGCGAACGGTCAAGGACAATCTGACCCTCGGTGATGTAGCCGGTAAGGTCGGGCACGGGGTGGGTGATATCGTCGTTCGGCATGGTAAGAATCGGAATCTGCGTTACCGAGCCTTCACAGCCCTTTATCATGCCCGCTCGCTCATAGAGCGATGCAAGGGTGGAATAAAGATATCCGGGATAGCCCTTTCTGCCGGGGATTTCACCCTTTGATGAGCTGAATTCACGCAACGCCTCGCAGTACGCCGTCATATCCGTCATCACGACAAGAATGTGCATTCCCTTTTCAAATGCCAAATATTCCGCCGCCGTGAGTGCACAAAGCGGAGTTATCGTTCGTTCTATTATCGGGTCATCCGACAAATTCAAGAACATTACGACACGGGAAAGCACGCCCGACTCCTCGAATGAACGGCGGAAGAAATCGGCAACATCGTTTTTTACGCCCATTGCGGCAAATACGATTGCAAAATTATTTTCCGAAGCTCCCGTGATTTTTGCCTGACGGACAATTTGCACGGCAAGCTCGTTGTGCTTCATGCCGTAGCCCGAAAAAATCGGCAGCTTTTGACCGCGTATGAGCGTGGAAAGTGCATCTATCGAGGATATTCCCGTGGAAATATAGTTTCTCGGATAAATTCTCGACACGGGATTTATCGCCGAGCCGTTGATATCGGCGGTCTTTTCGGGATAGATTTCTCCGAAGCCGTCAATGGGCTTGCCCGTACCGTTGAAAACTCTGCCGAGCATCTCGCCCGAAAGAGCCAGCTCCATGGGTCTGCCCGTCGGAACGGTTGCGGTGTTCGTGAGAGAAAGCCCCTTTGTGCCCTCAAAAACCTGTGCCACAACACGCTCGCCGTCAATTTTTATGACCCTGCCCATGCGGCGTGAGCCGTCGGCAATGCTGAACTGCACAACCTCCTCAAAGCCCACATTCTTAACGCCGTCAAGCACCACAAGTGAGCCGGATATTTCGTTAAGTCCGATGTATTCTTTAATCATAGTTAAAACCCTTTTTATTTTGCCGAAAGAGCATCAATAACCGAATCAATTTCGGCAATGTATTCATCAAACATATCGAGCCTGTCATTCGGGATATCGTATTTCATCTTGATGAGCTTTTCAAGTATGCCCGACCTCTCGATTCCTGCTGCCGGCTTGCCCGCCGCCGTAAGCTCCTTGCCCCGCTCGTAAAGATGAAGTATCGTTTTCATCATCAGGAATTGCTTTTTGAGCGGAACGTAGGTATCGTCCTTGTGATAGGCATTCTGTTGCAGGAAGCCGACTCGCACAACTCTTGCCGTATCAATTATAAGCCTCTGGTCATCGGGAAGAACGTCCGCACCGATGAGCTTCACTATCTCCATGAGCTTGCTTTCCTCATGAAGAAGCGACAAAAGGCGTTGCCTGTATTCCATAAAGGAAATATCAACATTTTCGTTGTAGTAATTCGTAAGCTCGCCCGCATATTCGCTGTAGCTGTCCGTCCAATTTATTGCGGGATAATGCCTTGCGTATGCAAGAGACTTGTCGAGTGCCCAGAAAACTCGGGTAAAACGCTTCGTGTTCTGCGTAACCGGCTCCGAAAAATCAGAGCCCTGCGGAGATACCGCTCCGATGACGGTAACCGAGCCTTCGCCGCCGCCCAAGGTCTCGGCTCTGCCCGCTCTCTCATAAAAAGCGGCAAGCCTTGAGGGAAGATATGCGGGGAAGCCCTCCTCGGCAGGCATTTCTTCAAGTCTGCCCGATATTTCACGCAACGCCTCCGCCCAGCGTGAGGTGGAATCCGCCATCATTGCAACATCGTAGCCCATATCTCTGTAATATTCGGCAAGAGTTATGCCGGTGTATATGGATGCCTCTCTCGCCGCAACGGGCATATTTGAGGTGTTGGCAATGAGCACGGTTCTGTCGGTCAGCTTTTTGCCTGTTCTCGGGTCGATAAGCTCGCCAAATTCATCGAGAACCTGCGTCATTTCGTTTCCTCTTTCGCCGCAGCCGACATAGATGATTATATCCGCATTGCTCCACTTTGCAAGCTGATGCTGTGTCATGGTTTTTCCCGTACCGAAGCCGCCGGGGATTGCCGCCGTTCCGCCCTTTGCCACGGGCAAAAGAGTGTCTATGACCCTCTGTCCCGTTATCAAGGGAACATTGCAGGGCAGGCGTTTTGCAACGGGTCTCGGCGTTCTTATAGGCCATTTCGTGCAAAGAGTCAGCTCATGAACACGCCCGCCGTCATCCGTGATTTCGAGGATTTTCTGATTTACCGTATAGTGACCGCTCTCTGCGGCAAAGGTAACCGTGCCCTCTATTCCCCAAGGCACCATCATTTTATGAGTTATCGACGGCGTTTCGGGGCAGGTTGCATACACCTCACCCTGAGAAAGACGGTCTCCCTGCTTTGCCGTGACCGTGACCTCCCACAGAGTGTCGGGGTCGATTCCGTCGGCGGTACAGCCTCTTGCGATAAATTCGCCGCTCTTTTCCGCTATTTTGCGAAGGGGGCGTTGAATGCCGTCATATATGTTTTTGATTATTCCGGGACCGAGCGTTACGGACATTGCACTGCCCGTACCCACAACCGGTTCACCCGGCTTTAAGCCCGTTGTCACCTCGTAGACCTGAATCGTCGTGAGATTTTCGTCAATTGAAATTACCTCGCCGACAAGTCTTTCATTGCCCACATAGACCATTTCCTGCATGGAAAAATCCTTGGAGGCAACCGTGACTACGGGACCGTTGATTCCGAAGATAGTGTTGGACATAATCCGCTCCTTTCTTACAGTCCCATGCTGATGTACAGCCCCGAATTTTCCTCGAAAAACCGTGTCTGCTGCTTCAATCTGCCGTCAAGCGTATCATCAACAAGCAAGGGCTGACTTGCACTTCTTGCACGAAGTCCGCCTATACGCACCGATGAATCCTCCTGCACCCTCGCACCGTCAATTTCACTGCACAGCAGCTCGGCGTATTTCATATCCTCTCCTCTGAGAAGAAAGGTTACTGTACCGCCGTCAAATTCCGCCGTTATTCGGCGTGCACTTTCAAGTAAAAATTCCTTGTATTCTTCACTTTCGGTAAATTCGGCAAGCCTTTTTTCAACTCTCGAAAATACCGTCCGCTCTATTTCGTTTCTTCTTTCAAATACTTTTTTTCTGTATTCTGCCGAGCTTTCGGATATTCTCCGTCCCGCCGCCAGCTTTACTCCGGCGGATTTGACCCTGTAATATTCATCTGCCGCCTTTTTTGCGGCAAGCTCAAGCTGTTTCTTTTCGCTCGCAAGGATATCGTCCGTTTCGGCATCTATCCTCGCTTTTCTTTGTTCGGCAACATCGGTTATCGACTTGATGAAGCCGTTTATTTTGCTTTGCTGAATCATTATCTCACCGCCTCGGTTCAGATTTTTATGCCTATCGCCTCATGAACGCACCGCATGATATCATCCGTGCACTTGTCATCCTTTGAACCGGGAACCGTAACCGCAAGAGGTCTGCTCATGTTGAGTCGCAGCTCGTCAAGAGTGTCCTTGCAAAGGGCGGCAAGTCCCTCGGTAATGAGGATTATTCCGATGCTCTCGTCCTCGATGCATTTTTCTATTTCGGCACATACCTGCTCACGAGTCTCGGCAAAAACGCCCTCCACTCCCGCAAGCCGCATACCCGTCAACGCATCTCGGCTGTCGCTAATCATTTTGAATTTCATATCTTATTGAAGCGTGGGAAGAATCATGAGGAATGCGATTATGAAGCCGTAAATCGCAACCGCCTCGCCCAATGCAACGAATATCATCGCCTTACCGAACGACTTGGGGTCCTCCGCAACCGCACCGATTGCCGCGGGAGCACCGGAAGCAAGAGCAATGCCCGCACCGATAGCCGCAAGACCTATCGCAAGAGCTGCACCGATAAAGCTGAGACCCTGAGCGATTCCGCCGTCGGTCTCCTCCTCGGCTGCTTCTTCAACCTCCTGAACCGCTCCGACCTCGGGAGCAGCCGCCGTATCGTTATCCGCATATGCCGCCGCCGTGCAGGTGAAGCCTATTATGAGGGTAAGTGCAAGCACGAATATATGCTTTCCGAACGCTTTTTTTCCGCTGTGCGTTCTGTTCATGCAACGAATTGAAGCGGCAACGGCAAGCACCAATGAAAGAATCGGGAGAATAACGCAAAGAGCAATTGTTAAGTTTGACATATTGATAACTCCTTATGTATTATTTTTCGCCGCCGACGGTAACAGGCGTAAAGGGCACACCGTCTCCGTCATAAAAGCGGCTGAATATTTCATAAAAATTAAGTCGAAGAACCTGAATGCCCACCAGCAGTCCCTCCAGAGCGATAACGAAAACGTTTCCGAACGCCATGATGATTACGGAGCCGACTCCGCCGCCGACAATTTCCGAAAGTGCCGAGAAGGTCATCATCATGCAGGCGTGAATGAGCACGAACGCTCCCACACGCAGGAAGCTGAGAGTATTCGACATATAGCTGAGAATAACCTCGAACAGCTCAAAGAAATTCTCAATGATGAAATCCGAAACGCTTTCCTTTTCCGGCTTTTTTCCGCAAATGATATTCCCGAGCGGAGCCTTGAAGAATATCAACAGGACGGGAAGAAGTATTCCGAAAATCGCAAGCGTCTTTGTTTTGATGCCAAGCTCCATGAACATATTTACAAGCAGCAGTATCAGGGAGGAATACAGCACGATTCCGCTAAGTCCGTTGTGACCGAACAATGCATTGCCGATATCTCGCTTCTTTATGCTCGAAAATACATTGAAAAGCATGGAAACAATGATAACCGCAACTCCGATAACTATTGCGGCAATGATGAACATCAACGCAGAGGACATTATTTCAATCGGTTTTTCCTTAAATCCGAGAGAATAATACAGCGGATTGAGAAGCTCCTCGTTTCCGAAAACACTTCCGAAAACCGTGCCGAAAAGCATTCCGCTGATGCCGCACGGAATGAGCACCTTGCCCAGAGCCATGCCCTTGAGCTTATACATCAGCCAGCCGACAATTGCAAGCACGAAGCCCTGACCGAGATCCGCAAACATTATTCCGTACAGCAGGGTGTACACGATTGCCACAAGCGGCGTCGGGTCGATTTCGTTGTATGACGGCACGCCGTAAATCTCCGTGAAAAAGCGGAACGCCCGAGTCAAGGGAGAATTTTTCATCTTGGTGGGCGGTGTCAGCTTTTTGACATCCTTGGGATGAGCCGCCTCGACCTCAACACCCTCGATTTTTGAAAGCTCGTCGATAAGCTCCTTGCTGCCGCTCCTCGGAACCCAGCCCGCAAAGAAAAAGCTGCTGTGATATTTTGCGGCGTATTTTCTTATCTCGAACAAATCATTCAGCGTTTTGATTTTTGAATAGTATTTCTCGAATTTTCTTATGTTTTTCTCAAAATAGATATCGTCGCTGTCGTCGATTTCCTTTTTGCTCTCCTCAAGACTTTCAAGCTCCGCACGCAGGGCTTTAAGTGTTTCGGCGGGAGTTCCGCTGAAGGTGGGCAGCCGCAGTCTTTCAAAGAACAGCGAGGCATACACTCTGTCCGCCTCGTCCGCAGTTGCAACAGGCGTTACGTACATTCCCCAATAGCCTACATCGTCGCTCGAATCGGGATAGAAAATCGAGCCGATATCCTTGTTGTATTTCTTGAGCTTTTCAAAGCCGTCAAACGGGAGCCGTCCGAAGCGTACACGGATATAGTCGCAGTTGAACGCATCATCAAGGTCGATATCCAAATGCTCAAAATGCGAAAGCATTTCAACCGAACGCCGTATCTCCTCGATTTTTACCTCTACCCGTTCGTCATGGTCGTTTATGGTTTTTATTGTTTCGTAAAGCTCATCCGTTTTTCTTTTTGCCTCGTCAAGGTCAACGGATTCACAGTCTCGTATGTATTCGGGCGTTTTTCCGAAATGTGAAAATATTTCACGGATTTTCATGAGTGAAAAGGAATACGGGTTTTCCTCGTTCAAATACGAAAAGCCCTCGGAATCACCCATGAAGCCCGATGCACTCTCCGGCTGAAAACAACCGCTGTCAATGCACACGCGTATAACCTTGTCAAGGCTGTCATACGGTCCCAAAATACTCAAAAGTCTGATTCTTTCAACAGCCATTATCCGCACTCCTCTCCTAAAAGTATGAGATTTTTCATTATCTCCTCCCGAGGCATACCGTAAATTATGCCCTGAGCCGTTTTAATAAGATTGTCGCATTCGTCACGGAACAGTCGCAGAAAAGCGGCAAGCACCGTTATCGGGTCGGCGGAAAAATGCAACATTTTTACATCCGTTACCGCCGCTGCCTGTTCCTTGAGCAATTCAAGATTTTCGGTGCCGAACCTCTCGATTATGCGTGAATAGCCGGAATTGCGAAGCTCCTCCAACGCCTGCTCCTGCGTTTCTGCGGAAAGAATCCTGTCCCACACCGCCGAATTTATCATTATGCGGTAGCCCGTAAGAGCTGTTCTTATGCTTGCCTCGCTCATGCCGTAATACTTTTTTGCCCTGTATACGGTCAGGAAATCCGCAAGCTCAATTCGGATTTTTATGCTTTCCTCCAAAACCGCCGCCGTCTCCGAGCCGTAGCACCGCTCGATTTCCTCGAACGCCGTTGAATATTTTATCTTGCTGAGCATCGTTTCTATAAGGGAAATATCGAATTTTTCTCCCTTTGCTTTCGGCAGAGCCGTGACGAGCTTTGCATATTTCGTTTTTGACAGATATCTGCCAAGCTCCCCGACATCGGTTATCTTGAAAAGCTGTGAAAAGCTCAGCTTTGTGCCCGTATTCAGTTCGGGTACCGCAGACAAAAGCATCCTTTCGGGCGTTCCGAGTGAAAGATTTATTATGTATTCGAGCAGGATATCGTTCTCCATGCCCAGAGCAAGGTAGCGGTATATGTGACTGCCCGCCTCGCTTTGTGAACCGCACAGCTTTTTTGCCGTTGAGAAGAAAGCGTTTTGAACACGGCGTTCAAATTCATCCTTTGTCAGCTCACGCTTGCCCGATGCATCCGAAAAATATGCCTCATAGTTCTTGTTTGCGGCAAGATACGCCGCCGCCTCTCCGAGAGTGGAAAAGCCCGACAGCGTTTCATAATCCTTTGCGGTCAAACGGCTTGAACACTTCGCTCTTACTCTCGTCATAACCGCATTTGCCGATTTGTTTTTTATTTCAGCCGCCTCCCTCGATTTACTCCAAGGTGCGGATATAAAGCTGTTCGACCCATTCCGCCGTCTTGCTTTCCGCCGTTCGGTCAAACTCCGCAATGTTTTTATCCGCCGCCGCCTTTGCCGCTCTTATGCGTTTTTCGGCGTTCTCATTCTCCGCTTTTTCAAGCCGTGCGAGCCTTTCATCCGCTTTCCTTATGTACTCGGCATTTATCTCGTCCTTCAAAGCGGCAAGACTTTTCTTCTCTTCTTCACGCTTTTTAAGTGACTCGGAAACCACCGCTCTCTGCTTCGCATCGTAATCAATGAGATTTTTTATGACCCTGCCGAGATCGTCCGTTTCTTCGCCAACCGTGAGCTTCTTTTCGTCCATGAAAACACCCTCTTTCTTAAAAGCATATTATAGTACTTAAATTCACTAAAATCAAGTAAAAAAACAGTAACAAAATTGTAATATATGTAACAGAAGCACGCCGAAACGTGCTTCGCGGCACTCAGAAGTTCTCTCTGTCCTTCTTATTCTGCTGCTGATTTTGCTTTTTGTTCTGCTGATTCTGCTGCTGATTCTGCTGTTCCTGCTGATTTTTCTGATTATTGTTTTCCATTTTTCGTTTCCTTTCTTCCGTCCTCGACGGAAATAAATTGATATGAGCTTTTTGCCCGTTGATAGTATGCCACGCTTTTCCCGTCTTACTTATTGACAAAAAAATTTTATGATGTTAGAATGTACCTGATGCTCCGCATCGCATATATAAATGTATATAATATTTTAAGAAAAGAGAATTAAAATGATTGTAAAAAACTTTTTCGGCACCACCGCCGACGGCAAGCAGGTTGATTCGTTCAAAATAACAAATTCAAGCGGGATTTCCGCCACCATTCTCACCTACGGTGCAACGATTAACGAATTTTTTGCACCCGACCGCAACGGCGAGCTTGCCGATGTTCTTGTCGGCTTTGACAGCATTGAGGGGCACGAAAAATATTCCGACTATGAGGGCATGACCGTCGGCAGATACGCAAACCGCCTCGAAAACGGTGAATTTTCAATCGACGGCGTTAAATATCAAGCGGTCAAAAACGAAAACGGAATTACCTGTCTGCACGGCGGCTCCGAGCTTTCAACCGCAGTTTGGAACGCTCTTATCGTTGATGACAACAGCCTCGAGATGACATATCACAGCCCCGACGGTGCAATGGGCTTCCCCGGAAATGTTGATTTCAAACTGACCTTTACCCTCTTTGAGGATAATTCCCTCAAGCTCGATTATTATGCCGTCAGCGACAAAAAGACCATCCTCAATCTCACAAACCACGCCTACTTCAATCTTGCGGGCGGCGGTGACGTTCTCGGTCATGAGCTGATGATAAACGCCGATGCCTACACTCCCACGGATGAAAGAAGCATTCCCACGGGCGAAATAAGACCCGTTGAGTCAACGGCTTTCGATTTCAGACAGGCGAAGCCCATCGGCAGAGATATCGGAAACGACGATCCCCAGCTTGTCATGTGCAGAGGCTACGACCACAATTTCTGCCTCAATGACGGTGACGGCCCCGCAATCACGGCGTACGAACCGACAAGCGGCAGATTTTTGGAGGTATTCACCGACCTTTGCGGCGTTCAGCTTTACACCGGTAATTTCCTTGACGGCACTAATCCCGGCAAGCAGGGCAAGCCTCTCATCAAGCACGCCGGCTTCTGCCTTGAAACGCAGTTCTACCCCAACACTCCGAATATTCCCGAATTTCCGCAGTGTACCTATGAAGCGGGTGAGCCGTTCAAGAGCACAACCGTTTTCAGATTTTCAGTAAAGAAATAATCATCGCAGACACGCAAAAGCACATAATATAAAGAGACTTCAGGCTCCACCGAAGCCTGAGGTCTTTTTGATACACTGCGTATTGTCAGAAGATATCGCGTTTCGTACTTTGCGTGTCGTTGCCTTTCGTCCTTGTTTCGCTTAAATTTTTCCGCACCGTATTATAATAATGTATTGAATATTTATCCGAAATACGCTATAATTATGTTACAAATCCGTTAATAATCCGCATGACTTTGTAACAAATAATTTTTTCCTCATTCACAGAATTGTTAAAAAATAGTGTATAATTTAATTGTACGGTATTGTCGGCTGTTGTCCGTGCAATACATCTGACGCCTTGCGGCTGATTATCGGTTCATTCCGAAAGTATAAAACAGGAGGATCACTATGGCAGCGGAAAAAATACTTGTTGTCGATGATGACAATAACATTTGCGAATTGCTTCGTCTTTATCTTGAAAAGGAGGGCTATGAGGTTACAATAGCTCACAACGGCGGTGATGCCGTCAAGCTCTTTCAGGAGATTTCACCGAATTTGATGCTTCTTGACATCATGCTTCCCGTTTTGGACGGCTGGCAGGTATGCCGCGAGGTCAGAAAATTCTCCGACGCTCCCATCATCATGCTCACCGCCAAGGGCGAAACCTTTGATAAGGTTCTCGGCTTCGAGCTGGGTGCGGACGATTATGTGGTCAAGCCCTTTGATGCAAAAGAGGTCATGGCAAGAATCAAGGCGGTTCTTCGCCGCAGCGGAACGACCACAGATACCGCCGTCAAGGAGGTTCGCTTCGACAAGCTCGTTATAAATCTCACAAACTATGAGCTGATCGTTGACGGTCAGAGAGTGGACACGCCCCCCAAAGAGCTTGAGCTGATTTATCATCTTGCCAGCAATCCCAACAGAGTTTTCACCCGTGATCAGCTTCTTGATGAGGTCTGGGGCTTCGATTATTACGGCGATTCGAGAACGGTAGACGTTCATGTTAAGCGTTTAAGAGGCAAGCTCGAGGGCGTTTCCGACAAATGGGAGCTTAAAACCGTTTGGAGCGTCGGATATAAATTTGCAACCAAGGACTGATTTGCGTGTCAAACCGAACAAGGTATTCCGGATTTTTTCGCAAATATTTTGTGGGAACCATTTCAATAATTCTTGCAAGCTTCGTCTTTATCGGCGGAGCTCTGCTTCTTTTAGTATCCAAGCTGTGGATGGATGAAAAATGGGATCTTCTCTCCGATAACACCGTGAATGTTGCCTCAAACGCCCGTGACGTTCTGCAATCGGACTATATCGGGCAGAGCGGAAGAGGCTCCGTAATTCTCATATGCAACAATCTCTTACAGATTTCCAATGCCGTTAATGCCGATGTTTTTATCACGGGTCTTGACGGTCATGTTGCCTACTGCAAGGACGTTTTGCAGTCCGATATGGTACTTTACACGGGCAATTGCATCGTTCACAGCAAATATACCATACCGCAGGATATCCTGAAAACCGTGCTTTCGGGCAAAAAATACAGCTCGGCGGGTGATTTGGGCGGTCAGCTCGGCAGCATTCATTTTATTGTCGGGGTTCCCCTCACCGCAGACGGTGAGATAATCGGTGCCGTTTTCTCCACCATGCCGATAGTTGACGGTCTTTCACCGTATGTTGCGGCAATATTCAAAATGTTCTTTATCGCATCACTTTTTGCGTTCACGATAGCTTTCATCTTTGCATATATCATTTCTTACAGGCTCACAAAGCCCTTGCGTGAAATGTCAATCGCCACACGCCAATACGCAAGCGGAAATTTCTCAACAAGAATCAGCGTGAAGCGGTCACGGCTTTTCGGTAAAAGCGAAATTGACGAGCTTGCCGAGGCTTTCAACTCCATGGCACAGGCACTTGCAACCCTCGAAATATCACGCCGCAGCTTTGTTGCCAATGTTTCTCATGAGCTGAAAACTCCGATGACGACCATAGGCGGATTCATAGACGGCATTCTTGACGGCACGATAGGGCCCGAAAAGGAACAGCAGTATTTGAGAATCGTATCGGACGAGGTGAAACGCCTCTCCCGCCTTGTGACGGGAATGCTCAACATGAGCAAAATAGAAGCCGGAGAGCTTGACTTGAAGCCCGTAAAATTCGATATTTCCGAAATGATTTTCCAAACTCTGCTCAGCTTTGAACAGCTCATCGAAAAGAAAAACATTGAAATAAAAGGACTTGACACGCTCAGTGCCAATGAGATTTTTGCCGACAGAGACATGATAAACCAGGTTGTTTACAATCTCATCGACAACGCCGTAAAATTTACTCCCGAGGGCGGTTGGATAGAGGCGGTTTCAAAATCCGACGGCGAAAAAGCCATAATCAAGCTGCGTAACAGCGGCAAGGGAATACCGAGTGAAGAAACAGACAAAATATTCGAGAGGTTCTATAAAGTGGATAAGTCCCGAAGCTACGATGTCAAGGGTGCGGGCGTGGGTCTTTATCTTGTAAAAACCATTGTGGAATTACACGGCGGTCAGGTTTCCGTAAGCAGTATTCCCGATGAATATACGGAATTTGTATTCTTTATTCCCCGAGCTTAATAAAATAAACCATTTTTTTTGAAAGAATATTCACCCGCAGTTCAAAACAAATTAACAACCTTGCGTTAAACTGAGTGCATAAACAACAGGAGGCAAATACTATGGACGAATTTTCAAGAGAATTTGAGAACAACAACGAAAACGAAGAGACTGCCGCACAGGAGCAGTCTCAGGCACAAGCGGAAGAACAGACCGTTGAGCAGGAACAGACTCAGCCTGCCGAAAGTGCCGCTCATGAGGAGGACAACATTCCCCACGTTGAAGCAAAGGTAGAGGAGCAGACCGATTACGGTTCAAATCCCCAATTCAACACAAATCAGCAGACGGGCGGTCAGCCGCAATATCAATATCAGCAACCCCAATATCAATATCAGCAGCAGTATCAACAGCCGCAGTATCAGTATCAGCAGTATCAGCCGCCGGTTGCTCCGATACAGACCAAAAAGGGCAAGAGAGGCATAAAAGTATTTGTTGCCTGCCTTGCAATTGTCGTTGTATTTGCAATTGTTACGGGGGTAGCCTCCATATTCAAGGCAGGGAACAGCCCCAAGGTTGATGCACCGTCAAACGAGCAATCCTATCGGGACAACAAGGATGCGGACGCACGCCTGAATATCAATTCTTCTCCCGTCAGCCCCACTCAGACAAACATCGAGGGTACACTCACTCCCACTCAGATATACGCAAAGCTCAAAGAAAGCAACGTGGGAATCGTTGTTTATTCGAGCAATTCCAATTCCTCGGCAGGTGAAGGCTCGGGCATTGTTATGGGCGAGGACGCCGCGGGCGAATACACATATATCATCACCTGTGCCCATGTTATCAGCGATGCGGGTGTCAGCGTAAAGGTTCAGACCAATGAGGGTCAAACCTTTGATGCACAGATAGCCGGCTACGACAAGAAAACCGATATCGGTGTTCTCAAAATAAAGGCAACGGGACTTAAAGCCGCTGAATTCGGCGACTCCAACGCCCTGCAGGTCGGCGATCCCGTATATGCGATAGGCAACCCCGGCGGCGTTGAATTTTTCGGTTCGTTCACCGACGGCAGCGTTTCGGCAATTCAAAGACCCGTCAGCAGTTCAATCGGTTATTCCATGAAATGTATACAGCACTCCGCCGCCATTAACCCCGGCAATTCGGGCGGTATGCTTGTAAATCAGTACGGTCAGGTCATCGGCATAAACTCTCAGAAGATTGCCAGCACCGAATACGAGGGCATGGGCTTTGCAATTCCCATCACCTCCGCAAAAGCAATAATCGAGGATCTCATCGCCTACAGCTACGTTCCCAACAGACCCATGCTCGGCATCACCTATTATCCCGTCAGTGCAAGTGCACAGTACAACATGATTGCCCAGATTAAGGGACTCCCCGCAGGAACGCTCATCATCAATGAAATTTCCTCAAACAGCTCACTTTCCGGCACTAACGCATCAAAATATGACATGATAATTGCGGTTAACGGTGAAGAGCTGACGACGGCGGATATTCTCCTTGAAAAGATTGACAACTCCAAGGTCGGCGACAAAATCACCCTCACCCTTTGCAGAGTAAACAGCGATTATTCCACCGATACATTTGATGTTGAGGCAACTCTCGTTGAGGATAAGAGCGGCTCGATTGCCGAAGAAACAACCGCCGTTCAATATGTAAATCCCTTTGAATTTTTCGGATATTAAATCAATAAAATTACGACCCGCTGCCTGTGCAACGGGTCGATTTTCATATCATCTTCTGTTATTTTAAGAGACCTGACAGACGGGCGATTTCCTTTTCGTCAAGTCCGATATGCGAAAGATATCTGTGTATTCCGCCGTAATTCTCCCTGAGAAAATCAAGAACGCTTCTCATGTATTCGGGTCTTGATTCGAGCTTGGAGAGGTCGGTTTCCCAAACTATCGGCGAATGCTCCGCAATTTTTTGAACGTAAAACGGGCGAAGATAGGTAAAAGACACCTGATAATCCGCAACGATATCCTCGTCACACACTCCTGCCGCTCCCAAAATGAGAGCCGAGAGCAGACCCGTTCTGTCCTTTCCGCCGAAGCAATGGAACATGACGGGTGCATCCGTTTCGGCAATGAGGCTCAGGACGCCCGCAAATCGGTCGGAATTTTCGGTAAGACTGTAGGAATACAGCTCGGTGAGGGTCTTATTTTTCGATGTATCGGGATTGACCTCAAGCAGGGGAATGCAAAAATGCTCGATTTCGGGGAGCTTATCAAGTCCGCTCGGGTAATCGTCGCACTCGTTTTTGCCCCGCAAATCGAAAATCCTGCGAATGCCGAGAGCCTTTATCAGCTCGATGTCACTCTCGCTCGCTCCGTCCGGCACTCCGCAGCGGAACACCCTGCCGTATGCGGTAACGCCGCCGTCACAGGGATAGCCGCCGAGATCGCGGAAATTTTGCATTTTTTCTGTATTGTATCGCTTTTGCATAAGTCACCTCTTTGAAATGTAAGGCTTTAGGCTGTCAGGAGTTAGGAATGCGGAGGTTTCAGCAGAAAGCTGTGATTTGTATTTGCCTCCCCTGTAGGGGGCGAACTGCCGAAACGCCGCCTGTGGCAGATGAAGTGAGGCGGTAAAGTGAAGAAATAAGGAGCAATACGCCGCTTCAAGGCGGGCACCAATCCGGTAGTAAAAAAGCACCGACAAAGTCGGTGCTTTATGGAGCGGATGACGAGGCTCGAACTCGCTACCTCCACCTTGGCAAGGTGGCGCTCTACCGGATGAGCTACATCCGCAACTGCAAAAAAGATTATAGCAGAAGCAAAGGAAATTGTCAAGCAAAAAATCCAAATTAGTCTAAAATGTTTGACTTTTTTGCGGGCATTATATATAATGTTTAAAAACAGCTATGGAGAATGTGTTATGAAAAAGATTATCGGCGTTATTCTTCTTATCGCAACGGTGCTCACCGTCTTTTCCGCCTGCACGGGCAGTACGCACGACGGCGAATTTACGCAAATCCCCGTAAATGATGACCAGCTCGAAAAAATTGCGAGCTTCGGCATTACTTATAATACCGACAGAATCGTCGCTTATGCACACGGAAATAATTTTGTCAAGTATGTTGTTGCCGACTACATCGGTGAAAAAAAGTCCGCCGAATGCTCATATTATTTCTACAACAATCTTGAAGCGTACACAAATGCAAAGAAAGAATTGGACGGAACGAGTGCGGAATTTGACGATTCCATGTGGCTTGTTGCCCTTGATGAAAAAATCGCCTCATATTCCGTTTTTTCCGAGGACCTTGCACTTTTGCGTGAAAGCTACACGATTAAATATCAATATCTCGAAGATTCAACGGGTGCATAAATCGAGAAATCACGGACACCACGAACGGAATTGAGCCTTAAACCGCAACAATAATGACCGCAGCTGCACTAAGCAACTACGGTCATTTTTCATACTGTCACATCAAGCATTTTCGCTCCGATATAATCGGCAAGCACCTGCGGCTCAACGCCGACGGCGGCACCTCTCATACCGGCACTGACATAAATTTTATCAAACAGTATTGCAGTTTCGTCGATTACGGTCGGGAACTGCTTTTTCATTCCTATCGGCGAACAGCCGCCTCTGATATATCCCGTGGTTTTCAGCAAATCCTTGACATGGAGCATTTCAATTTTCTTTTCGCCGAAAATTTTTGCAACCTTTTTGAGGTCAAGCTCCTCGCAGGCGGGAATACAGCACACGCCGAAGCCGTTTTTTTCACCCGAAAACACAAGCGTTTTGAATATCCGTGACGGATCCTCGTTAAGCTCCCGAGCTATGTGCATTCCCGAGAGGTCGTTTTCGTCCACCTCGTACTCCATAAGCTCATAGGGAATTTTCGCCGCTTCGAGAAGCCGCATTACATTCGTTTTGTTCATTGCAATACCTTATTTCTTGGAAATTCTGAACTCAAAGGAATAGCTCTTTCCGCTCTTGAGCTTATAGGGCTTATGAAGATACGCACAGCCGGGCATATCTCCGCCGACACCTCTCTGTGCCGCGTCAAGGCAGAGAGTTATGCAGTTATCCTTTTCAAGCTCAAAAAGATGCTTTGCCTTGTCGAGCTTTTCGGGAGTGTAGTAGCCGAGATTGAAGCCGAACGGAATATCCATTGACTCAACGACAAATCCCGTGCCTGCGGAATCGGTGATTTCAAGGGAGCGGACATCGGTGCGGTGACCGTTCTCCTGCGGACGCATATATCTATGCTCGAGCTTTGCAACGGTGGAGGTGTGACGTGCGATTTTTGCACCCGTCTTGCGGTCACAATAGGTTTCCTGCGGACCTCTGCCGTACCACGATACATTTTCAAGCGTGCTCTTTATTCCCATACGGACACCGACCTTGAGCATGGGAAGTAACAATCCTGCCGCCGTGTGCTTCACCGTCACATCTCCTGCGGGTGAGAACAGATAAACCGTTGAAACACCTGCAACAAACGGTGCCTTCCATTTAACCGTTACCTCAACTCCCGACGGCGTGGATGCCGCTTTAACCGATGATGCCACGGTCTGATTGGTGGTGCGTTTCCATTGATAGAGCGGATGAACACCTGCAAAGGTGGGAGCAAAATTGAGATATCCCCTGTCGTTATCGGTCAGAGCACGGAAGAAATCGGGTCTCATCGGAGCACCGTCCTCAATAAGCTCCTTGCCGTCATAGGCAAGCGACGAAAGAGCACCCGCCGTGATTTTTGCGGTAAAGCCGTCGCCGATTATGTTCACATTCTGTCCCTTTTGGGCGAATTTCAGCGTGCCCACGGCAGGCTTTTTCTTTGCGGCGGTCATTTCTCGGAGCATGAGCTGATTGAAGCTAATCTCGTATCCTGCCTCTGCCCACGGCGTTGCGTTCTTTAAGTGGAACGATACCGTGAGAATCACCTCGCCCTCGGGGAAATCCGAGAGATCAACGGGCAAATCAAGCTCTTTTTCGGACTGCGGTTCAACAACAAAATCGGTTATTTCTCCGCTCTTTACGCTCTCGCCGTCAACGGTTACGCTCCAATGCAGAGCAACATCCTCGGTGGAAACGAAAAGATTTTTATTTTTGATGATTATTTTGCCTCGTGCCGCATCGCAGTCAGCCGCTTCAAGGCTTGAATATACATTTTTGACCTCGTAATATGAGGGCTGCGGGATTCTGTCCGCCGTTATAATTCCGTTTGCACAGAAATAAAAGCTCGTATTGCCCTCGTCGAAATCTCCGCCGTAGAGCCATTTTTCCTCGCCGTCCTCGATTTTGCGTATCGACTGGTCAACATAATCCCAGATAAATCCGCCGCACATATGCTCATAACGTTCAAAATCGTCAACATATTCCTTGAAATTGCCGAGGCTGTTTTCCATGGCGTGGGCATATTCGCAATAGATGACGGGATGAGTCTCGTATACCTCGGCAGGAACAGGCTTGTTGTCTGCGGCAAGGACGTTCGCAACGTTATCGTAAAACGTCGTTTTGATTTCTTCTTTGTGTCTGAGCTTATCGACTATCGATTCAACAGGATACATTCTGCTGATAAAATCGCTCTTTTGGAAGTCAAAATCTCCCTCGTAGTGTATGGGTCGGGAGCTGTCAAGAGCAAGGATTGCTTTCTTCTCATAGACAAAATTACTGCCGTCGCCCGCCTCATTGCCGAGGGACCAGAAGCATACGCAGGCATGACTTCTGTCACGCAGAACCATACGCTCCGCCCTGTCCTCAACCGCCTGCTTAAATTCGGGATTGTCACCGGGGCAATTTTTACGGCGAACACCGTGACTTTCAACATCCGCCTCGTCCATTACATAAAAGCCCAGCTCATCGCAAAGCTCATAGAATATCTCGGCGTTGGGATAGTGACTTGTGCGAATTGCGTTTATGTTGGCTCGCTTCATCAAATGAAGGTCCTGATAATATCTTTCGAGGGGAACAGCCCAGCCGTTATCGGGGTCAAAATCATGACGGTTCACGCCCTTGATGATAACACGCTTGCCGTTGACAAACAGAACGTTTCCTTTAATTTCAATTTTCTTAAAGCCGATGCGTATGCACTTTGCACCGAGAGTTTTTCTGCCCTGCTTCAGGGACACAACCAGCTTGTAGAGATTAGGCTCCTCCGCTGACCACGCCTTGACATTTTCTTCTGTATGTGAAAATTCAAGAACGGTCTTGCCCTTTGCGGCGGTGAGCTTTTCAGCGGCTATTTTCTTTGCCTTTCCGCCAACCTGAAGTGCCGCCTCAACGGTGCAATCTGCGGGAAGCTCATAATTTTTAAGCGTAATTTCGAGCTTTAGCACACCGTTTTTATATTCATCATCGAGAGAGGCGTTCGCAAAGATATCGCGAATACACAACTTTTCCTCGCCGTAAACATAAACATCTCTGTAAATTCCCGAGAGGAACCACATATCCTGATCTTCAAGATATGTGCCGTCCGTATAGCGATAGACCTCCACGGTGATTTGATTTTTGCCGATTTTTGCGTATTCGGTGATATCAAATTCGGCGGGAGTCATCGAGCCTTGGGAATATCCTGCATAATGACCGTTTATGTAGAGGAAAAATCCTGCTTTCACCGCACCGAAATGAATAAATATTTCTTTGCCCGAAAATTCATCGCCTATTTCAAATTCGCGGCGGTAGATTCCTATCTCGTTGAGTGAATGATTTATTTTCGGAATTTCACTTTTCACCGTTGAAAGAGCGTTCGGAAGATAGGAACAAAGATATATCGGCTTTCCGTAGCCCTTTAACTGCCACAGCGACGGAACGGTTATATCGTCCCATGAGGAATCGTCAAAGCCGTCGGCATAATAATCCGTGCGGATATCGTCAACGCCCTGCTGCCAATAAAATTTCCACGTTCCGTTGAGCGAAACTCTCAGCGGTGCCTCTCCGCCGTCAAGAGCCGCCTTAACGGTGGGATAGGTCGGGGCGGTGTTGTGACCGTCCTCTTTATTTTCTTTTATGATATACGGGTTCTCCCAATATTTAAGCTCCGTCATGCGATACCTTCCTTTCTCGGAACAGCTCCTTAATCGTGATTTTTAACAAGCGTTTTGAAATGATTTCCCTTATGCTCAAAATCCTTGTAGACATTGTAGCTTGAAGCGGCGGGAGACATAAGGCAGGTCTTGCCCTTTTCGGTGAAGCGGAATGCGGCATCCACCGCCTGCTCCATATCCTCGGCAAGAATAATATTTTTCGTGCAGCCCTGTGCGATGATTTCCTCACAAAGGCGAGTACCCGTGTCGGGCAAGCCGATGAGATTTCTTATCGGGCAGGTTTTGAGAAATTCAACAAATTCATCATAGCCTATGCCTCTGTCCATTCCGCCGAAAATCAGGGAATCAACATCACCGAGAGCTTCAACGGCACATTCAACCGCCTTGGGAATGGTTGCTATCGAATCGTTGACGAACTTAATTCCGCCGTATTCGCCGACGGGCTCCATTCTGTTTTCTATTCCGGCAAAATCACGAACCGCCTCGATTATTGCCTCTTCCTCGATTCCGAGACATCTGACTGCCGCCGCCGCAAGGCAGACATTCAGCCTGTTGTGACTGCCCGCAAGTCTCTCGTTTTCGGCAACCGCCTTGAGCAGAGGCTCATCCTCACGCGAACCGTCGGAGCAGACACGCAAAACGGTGGGAACAACAAGCGAAAAATCAAAATATTTCGCAAAATCCTGAAAAGCGTTGCAGATGAAATAGTCACAGTCGGTCTGATGACGGAGAATATTCATCTTTGCCGCAACGTAGCCCTCGAAGCCGTTGTAGTGGTCAAGGTGTTCGGGGTAAATATTCGTCATTACCGCAACGTGCGGCGAAGCGGTGGTGAACTCCAATTGGTGCGACGACATTTCTATAACGGCAATTTCAGGCTCTCCGCTTTCAAGACGGTCAAGCACGGGAATGCCGATATTTCCTATTAGACAGGCGTTCTTGCCTGCCTTTTTCACCATTTGATATATCAGCGTCGAGGTGGTGGTCTTGCCCTTTGTTCCCGTTACGCCGATGCAGGTGCATTGCGAAAAACGCAGAAAGAGGTCGGTCTGGCACGTAACCTCAACACCCTCGGGAATCTCAACATCGGTGAATGCAATTCCGGGGGTTTTTATTACAAGGTCGTAATCCTTCATCGCATCAAAATAGCAGTCGCCGCCGTAGACGGTAACATTGCCGTCATGCAGGTCGATATCCCGAACATCGCCTATTCCCAAATGCTTATCGGGCAGGTGACGGCGTATCATATCGTAGGTGGAACGTCCCTCTCTGCCGAAGCCGAGAATCAGCACACGCCGCTCGTTAAGATATTCAATCAATTGCCGAAACATATTTATACATCTCCTTGACCGTCGGAATGAATTTTTCGCCGACGCCGTTAATATCGTTATATTCGCCGAACAGCCCCTTTATTTCTTCAAGAGAAACGGGATTGCGGCGTTTTTCGTATTCGGAAAGAAGGAACGGCTTTTCCTCTCCTGCGAATTTTTTGAGCGTAAGCTCGAGCATCGCACATACCTCTCGAGCAGTACCTACGCATTCAAACGGCTTTACGCCGGAAAATCCGCACAAGCCCTCAAATTCCTCCGTAAGCTCTTTTTTATCGAGCATATCCGCACCGAACGCCTCGATCAGCCTGTCTCTCTCAACGAACGGCGAAAGAATGATGAAAACGAAAAGACATTTTGCACAATTCGCACACCAAATATTTTTCTTGCTTCCCGCATTGCAGGAGCGAAAAACGCCGAGATACTTCGGATATGCGGCAAACATTTTTGCAATCTGTGCTTCATTGAAGGGTCTGAGCAGGCTGAAATAATGAATCCCGCCGCAGAAATTCTTTGCGGTAAAATCGCAGAAGTCCTTTTCAAATTCATACGATTTTGAATATTGATGATTGACCTCGGCACCGCTGATATTCGATTCGTTGGCACTCGATTCGTTTGAAAGAATTATATTTTCCGCTCCGATAATATAGGCACAGTAGCAGCCGAGAAACGCCACTATTGCCGAAAACGGAGTGTGACCGTTCAAATATCCGCGACGGTTAAGCTCGAGCAAATTCGAGTCAATCGTGCGGTAGGTCTTGATGATTCTGTCCTCGCCGTAGCCCGCCGCAAGCACACAATCTGTCCTTGCCTGCTGGTCGTTGACGGTGAAAAACATATTTTTATCTCGGAAGGACGACATCAGCTCCGTTGTCACCGCACTGTCCTTGCCGCCGCCCACGGGAATAATATTTATGCCCGAGGAATTAAATTTCTTTTCAGAATAAATCGGTTCTCCCTCGCAGACGATTTCAACGAACGATTCAAAATCCGTTGTGATATTGTTCCTGTAGAAAAATTCTCCGAGGCCGCTGAACCACAGCTTTTTGAACCACAGGATATCCTCGTCATCAAGGCTGCCGCACAGCACGCGAACTTTCGGCGGACAGGCGGCTTTCCAATAGCTGACTGTCTCCGTCATGCCCAGACAAAAGACGATTTTCCTTGCGGTGCTTGAATCAAAGGCGTTTAAGATTTTCAGATTTTCGGTTTTAATTCGGGTCGTCGGCGTGAATACCGTGTCACCCATGGAGAAGCGAAAGGAAAGCTCAATTTCACCGTCACGGCGTGTAACGGAATAGCTCTCGTAGAGAAATTCGGGATTTTCTTTTCTCAGCGTTTCAAAATCAGCCATTCTGTCCTCCCAAAAACTTATTATACAAAGTATATTATAACAGATACGAAGCCAATATTCAAGAAAAAACAGGTCTGCCCGTAGACAGACCTGCCAAAAATTTTATTTTTTGATTAGAAGCCGAAATTGCTCTCAAGCCATGCAGTGATAATTTCCCAGATGGGATTCCAAATGGGAGCAATCTTGGTGAGAATATCACCGATGAAATCAAGGTCAAGGCTCTTGAGGTCAAGGTTGGCAAGACCGTCAAGGAACGTCAGAATGAGAGTCTGGAGTCCTTCAGTGCTGATATCCATTGTATTTTCCCCCTTGTTTTATTTCCGCCGCACCGTGCAAAAGCTCGGATACCACGGCAGTTTACGGCGTTATTATACCGCATTTTTTCTTTCATGTCAAGTAACAAACCTTTAAGTATATGTGAACAAGGCGGGGAAATTGCTAATTAAGGCTGATTGAGCGTGACAAAGTCTCGATCCACTCGCCCGTTTCGTGATTTCTCATCCTCAGCTCCACGGTGCCGTCGTGATACTCCGCCTCACAGCCGATTCCCTCGCCGAGCAGGCAGGGCAGGTCAATAAAGGTTACGCCGTCCTTCTGCGTTACGCCCGAAACGGTCACTTCATTGTGCAAATGTCCCGAAAAATAGAACACATTTTTGTGCGATGTGAGAATTTCATAGAGCCTCTCGCCCTGCTCGCCTATCATGCCCTCCTGCCAAAAGCTGACGACCGTGCCGTCAATGGGAAAATGGCAGAAAACGAATGACGGAGTGCCGTTTTTATCCGCCTCTGCAAGGAGCGAATCGAGCCATGAAAGCTGTTCGTCGGACAAATATGCCTGAACGCCCATATCCGCCTCGGAGCCTAAAACGATAAATTTACAGCCGTTTATTTCCTTTGAATAATACGTTTTATCGAGCTTCTCGCCGGCAAGACAGCCTGCGAACATACGGAATTTGCGACTGCCCTTTTCGTAGCCGTTTTCGGGAGTGAATATTTCATGATTTCCCATGACGGGAAGAATATTTTTCACATTTGCAAACAGCTTTAGCTGTGCAGTCAAAACACAATGCTCGATAAACTGACCGTTCATCGTGTTGTCTCCGAGAAGAATCAAGGCATCGCTTTTACGCTTCGCTCCGCTTATATCCATGAGAATTTTCGGGAAGCGTTTGAGCCTGTCGGGATTGTTGCTCTCCATGTGGATATCCGAAATAACCGAAAAGGTGAGGCTCGGATTTTCGCTTATCGGCTCATATGTTGCGGGATAGATATTAAATACCGCCGCAAAAATGAAGCTCATTATCACAGAAACTGTTTTTTGCATGGATTATCGTTCCTTATACGCAATATTTTTGATATCTGTCAATCAACGCCGTATCTGCGGTTAATTCAAGATACAGCCCGTTTTCGCGGTAATCCTCCGCCGTGATAACGCCGTCCTTTCGGAATGCCGCTGCCGCCGCTCCGTCCGAATACGGAATAAGCAGCTTCGCCCTCGCACGGGTCGGCGGGAGAGCCTTTGCAACCGCTTCAAGCAGCTCGTCAAGTCCCTTGCCCTCGAGAGCCGAGATGTTGACCGCATTCGGGAGCCGCATTGCCGCCTCGTCCGCCTGCGGGAGATCACATTTGTTGAACACGGGAATTATCGGCTTGCCCGTACAGCCAAGCTCCTCGAGAAGCTGTGCCGTGACCTCGAGATGTTCGGCACATTCGGGGTCGGAGGCATCGCAGACATTCAGTATCACCTTTGCACACGCCGCTTCTTCAAGCGTTGATTTGAACGCCTCGACAAGATGATGCGGCAATCGGCGGATAAAACCGACGGTATCAATGAGCATGACCTTTCTGCCGTCGGGCAAAACAAGTGCTCTTGAGGTGGGGTCGAGCGTTGCGAACAGCTTATCCTGTGCAAGCACGCCCGCTTCGGTGAGGGTGTTCATCAGCGTTGATTTGCCTGCGTTTGTATAACCGACGATAACAACCGTTTCCACGCCGTCTTTTTCTCTGCGGGAACGGGCAAGGGTGCGGCGTTTTTCGAGTGCATCAAATTCATCCTCGAGAGATTTAATTCTTCGTCTTATGTGGCGGCGGTCGCTTTCGAGCTTCGTTTCACCGGGACCTCTCGTTCCTATGCCGCCGCCGAGACGGGAGAGCTTTGTGCCCTGACCCGTGAGCCTCGGGAGAGAATATCGGAGCTGTGCAAGCTCTACCTGCAATTTGCCCTCGTTGCTCCTTGCTCTGTCGGCAAAAATATCGAGTATCAGCGTGGTGCGGTCTATTACTCTGACTCCCGTTGCCTTTTCGATGTTGCGAAGCTGTGCGGGTGAAAGCTCGCTGTCCGCAATGACAAGGTCGGTTTCGTTGTTTTTGCAAAATTCACCGAGCTCCTCCAATCTGCCGCTTCCGAGAAAAGTTCCGCCGTCGGGCTTGTCCCGCTTTTGGCTCATTCTTCCCACGACCTCGGCACCCGCCGTTTCGGCAAGCTCCTCAAGCTCGTCAAGTGAAATATCGCAATCGTATTCGCCCGTATCAACGGCAATAAGCACCGCCTTTTCAGGCTCTTGTTTGTTTTCGTAAAATTCCATAATCAAATTATCAAAGGGCCGCCGCCGAAGCAGCAGCCCTCGCCTGTCAGTTATTTTTTAATGCTGTCTGCGGAAATTATGCTTCCCTCGCCGCTGTAGGTTACGGTTACGGTGTCGCCCTTGTTGAGAATGACAACGCCCTGCTCCTTAACCGCCGCAATAACGAAGTATGCCGCATTGTTGTCGAGCTTTACATAATAATAGCTCTCGCCGCCCATGACTGCGGTTCTGATATCGGTGATAACACCCGTCACGCTCTCCTTGCTGACGGCAACGGGGGTTTCGTCCGTGCCGGGAGTAACAACATCATCGGGATTGATGTCAACCGTTATGCCCTTTTGTTTAAGGGATTCGATATAGCTTGCAAGGCACTTGCTCAAATCCGTGCCCGTAACGCCCATCTGATTGTTGTTGTAATTCGCAACGTTTATGAGTGCATACTGCTGAACTATCTGGTTCTTGGGGTCTTTAAGAGAAAGGAAATAGGTCGGTTCGCCGCCGATGTTGAGAAGAAGCGGGAACGTTGCCGAATAGCCGAGGTCCATGACTCTGCCCTCTGCCGCCTGCTGTGCGGAATATTCCGTACCGCCGGTAACATTGTAGAATGACGCTTCCTTGGTTCTCTGATTTACAAGCACAAAGCCGATAATCGACTGGTCGGAGGTGACGGAGGTAACGCCCGTGTACATCCAAACGTCATCGTTTTTCGCAATGTAGTTGTAGCCGTCGGTGGTCTTGATAACATCCTTTTGACCGAGAAGTGAATTCCAGAAGCCGTTTTGATACTTACCGTAGAAGTCATACTGCTGAATGATAAGATCCGAATCGTAAACTCTGTCTATCCACTGGAGCGAAGCATCGGATTTAAGCTGCTCCATGCTGTATTCAACACATTCGCCCGTTATGGCATCTACAAGTACGATACCGATAACGTCCGTACCGCCGAACATTCCTATGGTCTTATCGAGACGGGCACAAATCCAGAACGGATCGCCGTTGTCGTTGACCTCAAAGGTTGCATCGGCAAACATATATGTGGGATATTCAAAACGCAGATGTCTTTTAAGGAGCTTGTTGAAATGCTCATAAGCGGAATACTTTATTGAGCCGTCTTTAAGCTCGACAAATTCGGTGCTCTCATCCGCCATGTTGACCAAAACATAGCCGGGGAAGCCGTCACGGGTGTTGACGAGCCACTTGATTATATCCGCATACCGGAGCGGAACAACTCTGTGGGGCTTGCCCTGATAGTTTATCTGTGAATTTTCGGGAGCAATGGTGAACTGAGAAACCGAGCCGATGTCTTTAAGGGCACCGAGTGCTCTTGTGGCAAGCTGTGCGGCTGAGGCTTCGTCGAGCTTCGGGATTTCGCTGAAGCTGTCTGCCGTCTGCTCTTCAAGGTCGTCGGCAAAGCTGCGTTCGGTATCAACCTCGATTATTTGGCTGTAGCTTGAAGCTCTGAAAAATTCGCATGACACAACATAGCCCACGCCCACGGTGACGAGCAGCGCCGCAATGATGATGCCGGGCACTACCGCTCTGCGTTTAACGTAGGGAACATACTCGGGCTTGCCGAAAACATTTGCGAAAATCGCATTGAACACAATATATGATGCGGCAACCGCACCGATATAAATGTAAAGATCGTACGCCTTAAAATTCAAAGCGGGAAGCATAAAATAGAAAAGCACCGCCGCAAAAACAGCCGAGCAAAGCAGGCTGAGAACTATTTTGAGAGCTGCCTTTTCGGGTGGGATTACGATATCCTTTTTTCTTCCGCCGTCCTTTTTTGAAAAATCAACTTTAATGGGATCCATTGCTTCATCTCCTTATAGGTGTTACCATACAGTATAACCTATTTATCCGATTATTACAAGTCTTTTTTGTTAATATTGGCGTTTGACTTTGGGATATCAACAATGTTAAGATATATCGAACCGAATTATTTAATAAGGATGTGACTATATGAACGGAATATTCACCGCATTGCTCACCCCGTTTAATGGCGATTATACGATAAACGAAAAATCACTTGAACAGCTCGTTGAATTTAATCTTCAAAAGGGCGTCAACGGCTTCTATGTCGGCGGAAGCACGGGCGAAGGAATGCTCATGTCCCCCGACGAAAGAAAAAAGGTTTTCCGCACGGTAAAAAAAGCGGCGGGAGACAGGGTTGACCTCATTGCACACTGCGGCAGCGTATCCACGGATGATGCCGTTTCCATGGCAAAGGAGGCTGAAAGTCTCGGCTACACCGCAATATCCGCCGTCGCTCCGTATTACTATTCTTTTTCTTATGACGCAATACGCAAATACTATGACGATATCGTTTCGAGCGTTAGGCTCCCGATGATTATTTACAATTTCCCCGGCGGAAACGGCTTCACCTTTACTGCCGATATCGCCGCAGAAATCTTCAAGGACGAAAGATTTATCGGAATAAAGCACACCTCAACCGATTTGTTTACGCTTCAGCAATTCAAGCAGAAAATTAAAAATATCACCGTTTTCAACGGCTTTGACGAAATGTGCCTCGGCGGTCTTTCCATGGGTGCCGACGGTGCAATCGGAAGCACGTATAATTTCATGGCGGATAAATTTCTCCGTCTTTACGACTGCTTCAAGAGCGGAAAAATCGAGCAGGCTCAGTCAATCCAAAACGAAGCGAACGCAATAATCGGCGAGCTTATCAAATACGGCGTCATGCCCTGCGAAAAAGCAATTCTCACCCACATGGGAATCGACTGCGGCCCCTGCCGCCGTCCGTTCCTGCCCGTAAGCAATGAGGCAAACGAAAAAATGAAGCTCATCGCCGCCTCGATGAAAGCATAAAATTAAGCCCTCGACTCGGTCGGGGGCTTTGATATGTATTTGATATGTATATGATTTTATTTTGTAAGGTCGATCTTGAATCTGCCCTTGTGTCTGTAGGGATAAATTCTTATTGCAATTATGGAAACAAGAGCACCAACCGTGTTCAGCACGATATCCGCCATGGTATCCATTATCGCCCAACGCTCTTGGAAATACGGTTCAAAGAGTGACTCGATCTTCGGTGACTCCGCCGCCATTGCAATCGTATGACTCCAATGCTGTGCATCGCCCGCCTTGAGAATATTGCCCGCTTCAAAGGCACTCTTGCAGGCTATCTGGTCAAAGGTGAACTCGAAAAGCTCCCAGCCCGTGGAGGCAAGGAACGAAAAGCCGACTGCGGCAAGCAATACGAGCGAGAGGGGAGCCTCCGCCTTGTCACGCTTTTGCATCGCCGTGGCAATTTCGTAGCCGAAGAATACGCAGGCTCCGCCGCCGACGAGGTGGAGAATTGTATCCCAATATTGAAGGTCATAGTAGAAATTCATGAATTTTCCGCCGAACGATGCCGCAAAAATTCCTACGATAAGGAATGTCTGCACCACCGAGGGTACATGACGGAGCGAATTTTTCTCGGGAAGCATCATAAATATTTCCCAAACGAACATACATACAAAGTTTGCACCTACCTGCAAGGGATCGGTGATGTCAAACGCTTCACCCTCCGCAGGAAAAAATCCCTTGATAAACGCATAAACCATCAACGCTCTGAATATCCACCAAATTATCATGCGGTATTTCGGACATTCGGCAAAAAGCCGCTTGAAGTAACTCTTCATAAAGAGCCCCCGTTCTTGTAAATTTTTTCTCAAGTGCGATATGATTATAGCAATAAAACAGGGTGCTGTCAATGAAATATGCACATTTGATATAAATTTGTAACATTTTGTACCCCATTTTAAATCATTTTCACCATTCCAAACGGGCGGCAGATGTGGTATTATTCTTATATTATTGTATATGACGGAGGCTGCTATGTCCGAAAGACTGTATTACAAGGATGTTTACCTGAAGGAATTTACCGCTCGGGTCGTTTCCTGCCGCGAGGTCGGCGGAAAATATGAAATCGTACTCGACAGAACCGCTTTCTTCCCCGAGGGAGGCGGTCAGCCCGCGGATATCGGATTTATCGGAAATTCTCGGGTGCTCGACACAAAAGAGCGTGACGGGGAAGTTATCCACCTTTGCTCCGATGCCGTTGACGAAAACACCTGCGTACATTGCCGAATTGATTACGAACGCCGCTTTGACCATATGCAGCAGCACACGGGCGAGCATATTTTTTCCGGCTTCGTGCATTCGCTTTGCGGCTTTGACAACGTGGGCTTTCACATGGGCGAGGACAGCGTTACCGTTGATTTTAACGGCACCGTCACTCCAGAAAAGCTCTCCGAAATTGAACACCTTGCGAACGATGCGATATACAGAAATATCCCCGTTGAAACTCTGCTTCCCTCCGCTGAGGAGCTTGAAAATTTCTCATACAGAAGCAAAAAAGAGCTTTCGGGGCAGGTTCGGCTCGTCCGAATTGACGGCGTTGACCTTTGTGCCTGCTGCGGAACTCATGTTTCACTCACGGGCGAGGTCGGCATGATAAAGGCGGTCTCCTGCGTTCACTATAAATCCGGAGTCAGAATAACCTTGCTCATCGGTGCAAGGGCACTTGCGGATTACGGCAGAAAAAATTCCTCCGTCCTTGCGATATCGAATCTGCTGTGTGCCAAAACCGACGAGGTTGCCGAGGCGGTGGAACGCTTAAAGGAGCAGCTCCGCACCGAAAGATATCAATATTCCGAACTGAAAAAACGCCTTTTTGCTCTCGAATGTGAAAGCGTTTCGGGCACTCTTGCCCTGCGTTTTGACCCCTCCGGTTCTGCCGATGATGCAAGAGTTTTTGCGGATATGCTTGCTGATAAAGCGGAAACGGCGGCGGTATTTTCGGGAAATGATGACACGGGATACAAATATGCCGTCGTCAGCCGTTCGGCGGATGTCCGTCCTCTCGGCAAGGAGCTGAATGCGGCTTTGCAGGGCAGAGGCGGCGGAAAGCCCGATATGATTCAAGGCTCCGTTGCGGCTTCAAAAACGGAAATCGAAAAATTCTTCAATAAATAACATTGAGAAGGGATTTGTATGGAAATTTTATTTTGCATTTCAATAGCACTTGGTGCAGGTCTTTTCATGACCCGTCCCGCTAAAAAATTGGGCTTGCCCGCAGTCACGGCGTATCTTGTCGCAGGAATTTTGATAGGTCCTTACTGCCTGGGCAGACTCGGCATCGAGGGACTCGGCTTCGTCTCCGCAGAGAGCGTACAGTCTCTCGGACTGTTCTCTGATGTTGCCCTCGGCTTCATCGCCTTTGCAATCGGTAACGAATTTCGTCTTTCACAGCTTAAAAGCATCGGCGGAAAGGCAACCTTTATCGGCATAATGCAGGCGGTGATAACAACCTTAATCGTTGATGCCGCACTCATCGGACTGCACTTTGTTCTCGGCGACAAGCTCCCGATTCCCATGGCTCTCATTCTCGGAGCAATAGCTGCCGCAACCGCCCCCGCCGCAACCCTCATGGTCGTTCGTCAGTACAAGGCAAAGGGCAAGCTGACCGATTTGCTTCTTCCCATTGTCGCCATCGACGATGCCGTGGGTCTGGTGGTTTTCTCCGTTTCGTTCGGCGTTGCCCGTGCTATGGTGAACGGTGAGTTCAGCATGATTTCCATTGCCGTTGAACCGATAATAGAAATCGTTTGCTCTCTTGCACTCGGTGCTCTCATGGGCGTACTGTTTACGTTCTGCGAAAGATTTTTCAATTCCAACAGCAAGCGGCTCTGCCTCTCCCTGACCTTCGTTCTTTTTACCGTCGCTCTTTCAAAGCTCAAATTTGAAATCGGCGGCGTTCATGTGGGATTTTCTGCCCTGCTCGTTTGCATGATGCTCGGCACGATGTTTTGCAATCTCTGCGATTTTTCGCCCGAAATCATGGACAGAACCGACCGCTGGACAGCTCCCCTCTTTGCTCTGTTCTTTGTAATCAGCGGTGCGGAGCTTGAATTGAACGTATTTTCCGATCTCGCAATCGTCGGAATCGGTGCTGCGTATATCCTCTCCCGCTCCGCCGGCAAGTATCTCGGTGCATATTCGAGCTGTAAAATCTCAAAGTGTGACGAGAAAACCACCCGCTATCTCGGAGTGACCCTCTTACCGCAGGCGGGCGTCGCCCTCGGAATGTCCGTCACCGTCATGGAGCTGGGTGAAATCGGTGCGATAATCAGGAATATTATCCTTTTCTCTGTGCTCATATACGAGCTCTGCGGACCCGTCCTCACCAAAATCGCCCTCACCAAGGCGGGAGATATCACCGAAAAGCCCAAGGAAAAGGAAAGAAAACACCGAACTCCCCCCGCCAAGCTCGGCTGATTTGCCGGTTGCTCTCGCACAAATACAATTGAAAAGCCGCCCGACCTCGGACGGCTTTTCTTTGTGCCTCGCAGCACCATTAACGCCAACGACGGCTATAGGTGTTGTTGGTATGGCAGGCAAAACCTTGAACGCTTTGATTTATTTTAGAAGCTGTGTTACATATCGTATTCGGTTAAGAGGACTTCTTTCCAAGCGTTTTCACCGTCGTTCAGGCGGTAGGTACGCATTGACCAGGGGGTGAAGGTTGCTTCGAGCGGCACGGGGAGCATATCTCCCGAGACGGTAACGGGGGTCTGCTTTCCGTCCGTTTCATACAATCGGAGGATAAGACCGTTGCCGTCCTCACTGCGTTTGCAGGCGGAAAGCATGATGTTGTCCGCGCTTATTTGCAGTGAGCTGTACGGTTGATCGGAGAACACGCCGTCATGCCAAGTTTCGGTAACAACGGTGACGGGGCGGTTGAGCTGTCGGGCGGCTTTTATAACGGAGGACCAGCCGTCGCCGACGGGCATAAGTTCATACGAGAATTTTCGGGCACCCTGTTCGGTAAATTCGCTTTCTTCCGTGCGGGAGCCGCCGTGGTCGCCGTAGATGGGACTGCGTAAAACGGTTTGGAATATTGTACTGCCCTGTACCGAGGAGCTGTAAGTGTCGTTGTTGAGCAGGGCGAAGCCTCCGTTTGTTCCTTTAACGGCAGTCCATTTCAGACCCGGCTCCTCCTCGCCGTCGGTCGGGCGTTTGATAACGCCGAAAGGAATTTCGTAGAACGCTTCGGGATTTTCAATTGCCATGGGCCATGCGAGCTTCAGCATTTTGTGATGCTCATGCCAATCCACCTCTGCACGCACGGAGAGCTTTTCGCTTCCCGCCTCCAAAGAAAAATACTGAGTCAGCGTGGAGCGGTTGTAGTGGCTTACGACTTTGACGGTTGCACGAATCGGTCCGCCCTCAAGAGCAGTCACTTCGGCATCGCTGAAGCGAGCCATATGGTCGGTAAAAAATGTTTTTGAGTGACTCCAGGTGTCGTGATAATATTCATCTGCCACCACGGGGACTGCCGCCCGTCCCGTAATAAGCTCTTTTCCGCTGCGTTTGTCTCGGAAAGAGATGATATATCCGGTGTGCAGTTCAAATTCTATGCGGTAAATATCGTTTTCAAGCACCGTGCCGGCATGGTCATTTGCGGTGCGGTAACCGGTATACGGAATCGCCTTGACAATACTTTCGGGCACTTGACGAGGAAGCTCCATTTGTATTTCCCGAGAAGTCCAGTCGTCGTTGAGATAATAGACGGCATAGCCCAAGGCGGGAACGTGTGCCTTGAACAGGGTGTCGGTACGCCAAAAGCATTCCTCTGTGGTGGAATAAATCTTCTGGTACGGAATATCGTTTCCGTTGCAGTCCTGCAAGCTGTTGGCACAGCGATAAATACGAACAAGCTCATCAACATCAAAGCCGTTCGGATTGAACAGGATAATCGGGATTCCGCTGCGGTTGCCCGAGGTGTTGATTTTCCATGAAATTGTTTGCAGAGCGTTGTTTTCCTGCGTTGCGGCGATGTTCAGAGCGGCACCGTATTGATAAGCGGCATCGTCATAAACCTCACGAATCGCACAGCCGCCCATGGCGTCATGAAAATGCAGGAACAGAATATTCTTCCACGCTTTTCGGAATTCCTCGGTGTGAATTTCTTTGCGGCACAGAAGACGGGACAGCATACAAAAATTCTCTGCGGCACCGAGCTCGCATTCGCCTCGGCGGATTCCGTTTTTAACGGCGGAGACGGTGGAGTAACAGCCTGCCGCATGATGCTGTAAATCGTCACGGTGCTCGGGCAGCTTGAGACCCGAGGCACGAACGCGATCAAAGAAATCGGCTATGTTTGAATGGAGAAGAGTTTTATCCGTGTGAGTGCGGCGATATTCCTCGATAAGCTGCAAATTTTGAATTGTCGGTCCGCCGCCGTGATTGCCGATACCGTAGAACAAAAAGCCCTCGTCAATATCCGTGGCGGTTTTGGTGTCCACATCACGCAGACGGGCTTCAAGCTGTTCCATGCTGCGGAAATTCCAAGCGTAGCCGTCAAGGATGCGGTGTGCCGTTACGCAGGAGCCGTCGGGAGAGACCCAGTTGAACAAATCGTTATCCATGTGTGTTTCGTGCTCGCCGGGTCGCATAAAAATATAGCTGTCCATACCGCTCTTTTTCAGTATTTGAGGCATCATAAGATTGTGACCGAAGGAGTCAACATTGTAGCCGATACGGGCAGTAACGCCGAATTTTTCGCGAAAATAGCGTTGAGCATACAGAGTCTGCCGTGCAAAGCCCTCGCCCGAGGGGTTGTTGCAGTCGGGCTGAACATACATACCGCCGACGATGACGAACCGTCCCTCGCTGACACGCTGACGGATTTCTTCAAACATTTCGGGAGCAAATTCCTCCACCCATTCAAATATAACGGAGGAAGAACACACGAATATAAAATCGGGAAATTCTTTCAATCTGTCCAAAGCGGAACGCAGGGTTGCCTTTGCTTCGCCGCTTCCCTCCTGCCAACGCCATTGCCAGACGGGATCAAGATGGGCATTGCCGACCATGTAGCAGGTTTGTTTTTTCTTCATATGAATAATCTCCTTTCGGAAAGCGATATTCGCTCTGATTATTTACAGGGTGCCGCTCCGTGGGGGACGGGAGAGGTTACAAAGGTTTCGGGGCAGACGGCACGGAGCTTTTCGGCACATTTTTCCGCCGCCGTGCTGTCCTCAAAAAGGGCAAAAACACTCGGCCCGCTGCCGCTCATCTGAGCCAAAACAGCACCGTGTTCACGCATTATCCGTTTGATTTCAACGCGTTCAACGACTTCAACCACCTGCTCGAACACGTTTCCTGCATATCTGCAAATGCCCTCAAAATCGCCCTTTTCGCAGGCATCGAGCATTCTTATGCAGTCGGGATGATAAAGATATGTATTGTCCGCCGCCGCATATGCCTTTGCGGTTGACACTCCTTTTTCGGGCTTTGAGATGACTATCGAGCAATTTTTCAACGGCTTGAGGGGAGAAAGGACGCCGCCCGTGTTCTGTGACAGACAGGTGCCGCCGACGATACAGAACGGAACGTCACTGCCGATTTTCAGCCCGATTTCGCACAGCCGAGTGACGGAAAGTCCTGCGGCAAAAAGCTCGTTCAAGCCGATGAGAACAGCCGCCGCATCGGCACTTCCGCCCGCAAGACCTGCTTCAAAGGGGATACGCTTTTCTATATGCAGCTTCACGCCGCCTTTTATTTCGGTAAAATCAAAAAATGCCCTTGCCGCCTTGTACGCAATATTTTTTTCGTCGCACGGCAATTTCGGCTCCGAGCAGGTCAGCTCAATGCCCGAGGGGAGCTTTTCGAGCGTTACGGTGTCGGAAAGTCCGACGGATTGCATAATCATGAAAAGGCTGTGGTATCCGTTGTCGAGCTTGCCCGCAATGTCAAGAAAAAGGTTGATTTTTGCCGGTGCGTTGACAGTCAACATGGCTTTTACCTCCGTTTATTCAATGGGAATGAGGGTCGGTTCTCTGTTCTGATACAGAGCTATTTTGTTGAAACCGCATTTTAATGCAAGCTCATAGCCCTGCTCAATGCCTGCTCCGAGATGTTCGGCAAAATGGGCATCGGAGCCGATGGTTATGAGGGAGCCGCCGAGCTGTTTGTATCGGGAAACGATTTTTTCATCGGGAGAAGTAACGCCGATGGGCTGACGAAGCCCCGCCGTGTTTATTTCAAGGGCTTTTTCGTTTTTGATGAGGGTGAGAAGAATCTCGTCGATTATCTCGTCGTATTTCGTCATGTCCACGGGCTTTTTGTAATTGCCGACAATGTATCGGAGCGGATAGGTCAGGTGGGCGAGGGTGTCAAAGCCGTTCCACTCGGCGAGCTTTAATTCGAGGGAAAAATATTCGTCGAGCAGGGCGTAATAATCTATGCTTTCGTCGCTGAAATCCATATAGTAAAAGTCTTGTACGTTGGGGAGATTGTGTATGGAGCCGATGACGATATCATATTTCATTGTGCCGAGCAGCTTTTCGGTGACGGGCAAATCGTATATCGCCTGCCCCAGCTCCGCACCGTTGCAGACTATCAGTCTGCCGCTGAAAGCGGATTTTGCCTTGGCAACCTCAAAGTAAGCCTGAATCGCCGTGCGGTCAAAGCTGTCACGGTAGAATGCGTCCATTTCGAGGTGGTCGGTGAATGCAAGAGCACGAATGCCCTTTGCACAAGCCGTTTCGCACAGGAGCATGGCGGAATGATTGCCGTCAAAGGAATTGTCGGTGTGTGTATGCAAATCTACGATATTCTTAAAAGACATAATGGGACCTCCGAAGTCTTGTACATAATAATGATAACATATTTATGTTAAAAATAACAGTTTAATTTGAAAAAATATTGAGTATTCGCCGAAAATGTGGTAAAATATCAAAAAAATCAAGGAAGATACCGTATGAAAATAATCGTTACAGGTGCATCGGGACAGCTCGGCACCGACGTAGTCAGCCGTCTTGAACAGCTCGGAATGACTGCGGTTGCGGCAGATTTATCCGTACTTGACATCACGGATGCCGCCGCCGTTGATGCTTTTTTTCGTGATGAGAAGCCGGACGGAGTTATACATTGTGCCGCTTACACGAATGTTGACCTTGCCGAGACGGAGCGTGAAAAATGCCGAAATATCAACGAAAACGGTACGGCGAACATTGCCCGTGCCTGTGAAAAGTGTGCCTCGAAGCTGATTTATATAAGCACGGATTATGTTTTTGACGGCAGGGGCGACGGCTTTTTTGAAACGGAGTCCCCGACCGCTCCCTGCAATTTTTACGGAGAAACGAAGCTCGCGGGCGAAAAAGCGGCAAAGGCGTGCAGCAGACTTTTTACGGTGCGTATATCATGGGTTTTCGGAAAAAACGGCAAAAATTTTGTCAAGACCATGCTCCGACTTGCAAAGGAGCGAAAGGAAATCCGTGTTGTTGATGACCAAGTCGGTTCACCGACCTACACCCGAGACCTTGCCGTTCTTCTGTGTGACATGATATCAACGGAGAAATACGGCGTGTATCACGCAACGAACGAGGGAATTTGCTCATGGGCGGAGCTTGCCGCCGAGATAATGAGGCAGACCGATTCGGATACAAAAATCGTGCCGATTCCGTCGGCGGAATATCCGTCACCTGCGGTAAGACCCGAAAATTCAAGGCTGTCGAAGGCATCGCTTGACCGTGCGGGCTTTTGCAGACTTCCCGAATGGCAGGACGCCCTAAGAAGGTTCCTGAAGGAATGCGATGTTTCCGTTTTGTAAATTGTCGGCTTTCCGCTTGTAATTCAGGACGAAAAGCGTTATAATAAAGTATATTTCTTATGTTTGGAGTTTCGGTGATGGATAATAAAAATATACCGCACCCCGAAAAAGAAGTCGAAGACACACGCAGTGCCTTTGACGAAATAATGGACGGCTTTTACGATTTGAGTGCCCTTTATTCTCCCAAGGCGGAGGAAAAGGCGGCGAAGTCCGCTCCCGCAGACAAGGAAACTCAACGCAGAGAGGAAGCCGAGAGACGCAGAAAGCGTGAGATGCAGGCAATCCGTGAGGATATCGAACGCCGTTATTCTCAGCAGCTTATTGAAGCTCAGAGCAATACGGAAAAGCAGGAGAATGAAAATCGCCGCGAGCCGCTTACGATGAAGTTTGAAAATGAGCGTGAGACGGTTCGTGAGGAGCTTGACAGAATAGATGAAATCATAAACAGCGAAACGGTGGCGGAGACGGTTGTGCCCGAAAATCCGCAGCCTCGGCACGAAGCAAGCACCGAGAATACGCAGGACGATGAGGAAGAAGAAGCACGGAATGCGGGAATTTACGATGCGGTGTGCGATATCGGAGATTTTGTAATTGTCCGAGTGAATTTTGTCTTGAAGCTGATTTTTTCCGTAATCAAGCTCCCGTTTGTTAAATTTTTCGGCTTTTTCAATTCGGTGACTGAAAGCGTAAAGCAGCGTTCACGCAGATATGTTTCCGCAACGCTTGCAGAGCTGGCATATTTCCGCAAAGAAATCCGTTCGGCGGTTAAATCCATACGAAAGGCATTGCGTAAGCCGCTGTCCCTGCCGTCGGTGCTCATTCATTATTTCAAAAAAGCATTTACACGGCATAAACAGCTTTTGCGAACCGTTGCAAATACGGCTCTCCCCGTGGCGGCACTTGTAATTTTCGTTCTGACAATAAATTATTGGAACGGCGTTACCTTTGCCTTAGAGGTGGTGTATAACGGCACGGGAATCGGCTACATCAGCGACGAATCGGTTTATATTGAGGCGACCGACCTTGTTAAAGAGAGGCTGAGCACGGATAAATCGAGCGTTGAAGCGACCGTAGCCTCCGCATCAAATCTGAATGCACATTATTCGCTTGCCCTTGTTTCGCTCGAGGAGCTTAACGATGCACAGGCGATATCGGATAAGATGATTGAAAATTCCGTGGATAATCTCACCCATGCCTGCGGAATTTATATCGACGGCAGCTTTGTATGTGCCGTTAAAAATGAAGCGGATGCGAAAACGGTATTTTACGATATTCTTTCCCCTTATGAGAAGGAGGCGGCGGCAAACGATTACGTTGTCGGCTTTGCCGAGAGCATTGACTATGTTCAGGGTCTTTACAGGGACGATGCGAGCGTGATGTGGGATGCCGCAAGGCTTGAAGAAACGCTGAAGGGCAAGAAAACGGAAAAATCCGAATATACCGTTTTTGAGGATGACACTCTCGAGAGTATTGCAAGCGAATTCGGAATGACGGAGCAGGAGCTTCGAGAGGAAAATCCGAATTATGATTTTGACAATCTCACCGAGGGCGACAGAATCACCGTTTTGACGGCGGAAAAATATATTCGCATAAAGAAAACAATAACCACCTCATCGGTAAGAGATATTGACTACGACACCGTGACGAAAAAGGATGCCACCAAATACAGCGGATACCGCAAGGTTCTGCAAAGGGGCGTTGACGGCAGAGAAAGAGTCACCAAAACGGATATATACATTGACGGCGTGCTTTATAATACCGATTATTCCTATGAGACGATTGAAGAACCGACAGACGAGATAGTTTCCGTCGGCACAAGAACCTCATACGGCGGAGTATATATCGGTTCGGCTTCATCAAAGGGCTTCCTTTGGCCTGCACCGAGCTGTCATTATGTCAGCTCCCCCTACGGCTGGAGAAGCAGCGGCTGGCACAACGGAATTGACCTTACAAGAGGCGGCGGCGGTGCTCTGGGCACACCCGTTATCGCTTCAAGAAGCGGCAGAGTTGAGGTTGTCCAACGCAGTAATTCGGGCTACGGAAACATGGTGCTGATAAATCACGGCGACGGATACAAAACACGCTATGCCCACATGGTGAGCGGCTCGATAACCGTTTCCGTGGGCGAGTATGTCGAGGCGGGTCAGACCATAGGAAAGGTCGGCTCAACGGGCAACTCAACGGGACCGCACCTGCATTTCGAGGTTATCCGAAACGGCGAAACGCAGAATCCCAAAAACTATATATCATAAAACAAACAAATCACCCGCTGTACGGCAAGGTACGGCGGGTGAAAATTATTTTATGAGGGAAAAACGCTTTTGCGGCTTTACTTGTGATATTTTCCGCCGCTTGTTATCATGAACGAACGGTATATCTGCTCCAAAAGCATTACTCTTGCAAGCTGATGCGGAAAGGTCATCGGGCTCATGGAGAGTCTGAGTCTCGAGGCAGCTTTTACCTCGGGAGCAAGTCCGTGCGAGCCTCCGATAATAAAGCACAGACTTCCGAAGCCGCCGACGGCACAGCGTTCTATCTCCTTTGCAAGCTCGGGAGAGGAAAGCTCCTTGCCCTCTATGCACAGCGTGAATACCGCATCGTTCGGCTTTATGCAGGCAAGAATCCGCTTACCCTCATCGGCGAGAGCGGCAGAAATCAGGGAGGGATTCGGCTCCTCCGGCAGCTTTGCGGGGGTCAGCTCGGTTATTTTGAGACGGCAGAACGCCCCAAGTCTTTTTTCGTATTCGGCACAGGCATCGCGGAGATAATTCTCCTTCAGCTTGCCGATGCAAATAATGTTAATGTTCAGCATATCGTCAAAATGTTATCATTTCGCAGCCGTTTCCGGCAACGCTCAGCAGATAGTCCGTGTTCTCCGTCGCCCCTGCAAGGGACAAGGCGGAACGGGTCGTTTCGTATGCGAGGGAGGGCAGATTGTTCTCCTTGCTCAAATGCCCGAGAACAAGCCGAGTGGTGCCCGAGTCAACAAGCTCCACGGCGGCACGGGAACAGCTTTCGTTTGAAAGGTGCCCCTTGTCGGAAAGTATACGCCGCTTGAGCATATACGGATAAGGGCCGTTTTGGAGCATTCCGACATCGTGGTTGGATTCGAGCAGAATGAGATCGCTCCCCTTGATTGCCTGCATTATCGTCGGAGTTATCACGCCGATATCGGTCGCAACCGATATACGCTTCAGGTCATGAGTCGTAACGGTGAAGCCCGTGCTTTCTCGGCAGTCGTGCGGAGTTCGGAACGGCTTTATCAGCATTCCCGCCGCCTCTGTACCGTCAGGGGAAATCGTTTCACAGCTCATTCCGTCACGCAACGCACCGTATTCGTACATCCCCTCGAGAGTTCCCTCGGAGGCATATATTTTAATGTTGTGTCGCTTGGCGAGAACACGCACGCCGTTTATGTGGTCGGTGTGCTCATGCGTTACGAATATCGCCTTGATTTGCGAGATATCCGCACCGATATCATGCAATGCCGTTTCGGTCTTTTTGGCACTTACGCCGACATCAATCAGAATGCCGCCGCTCGGCGTTCCTATGTAGGTGCAATTGCCGCTGCTGGAGGAAAAAAGAGAACAGAATCTTGCCATATGTACCTCTGAATCATAAATAGGGACCGTCCCTTTGAGAACAGTCCCGAATTTTTGTTATCAGCCCGCATCCGAGAGAGCGTTCGGCTCGGGACAATTTATACGCTTGATATCGGCACCGAGTCCGCGGAATTTTTCAACGACATTTTCATATCCTCTGTCGATATGCAAAATATCCTCAATTTCGGTGGTGCCGCTTGCACTGAGTCCCGCAATGAGCATTGCCGCACCTGCTCTCAGGTCGTCCGCTCTGACGGGAGCACCCTTGAGCTGTTCAACGCCCTGAACTACGGCAAGCTGACCGTCAACGCTTATTGAAGCACCCATTCTGTTGAGCTGCTCCGCATAACGGAAACGGTTTGACCATATGCTCTCGGATATTATGCTCGTGCCGTTTGCAAGGGAGAGAAGCACCGCCATCTGAGGCTGCATATCCGTGGGGAAGCCGGGGTGAGGCATCGTTTTGATATTGCATTTATCGGGTCTGCGGTCAAGCGAAACACGAATCGCATCGTCAAATTCTTCAATGAAAGCACCGCATTCTATCAGCTTTGTGGAAATGGATTCCAAATGCTTCGGGATAATATTCTTTATAAGAACGTCTCCCTTTGTTGCGGCGGCGGCAACCATGTAGGTGCCTGCCTCTATCTGGTCGGGAATTATTGAATAGGTACAGCCGTGGAGCTTATCCGTGCCGCGGATTTTGATAACGTCCGTACCCGCACCTCTGACATCGGCTCCCATGGAGTTCAGGAAGTTCGCAAGGTCAACGATATGCGGTTCCTTTGCGGCATTTTCGATTATGGTAAGTCCGCTCGCCTTGACTGCGGCAAGCATGATATTTACCGTTGCACCGACGGATGCCATGTCAAGATATATCGGTGAGCCGGTGAGCCTGTCCGAGATTGCTTCGACTATGGCGTTATCCTCAATGGATACCGTTGCACCCAAAAGCTCAAAGCCCTTGATATGCTGGTCGATGGGACGAGGGCCGAGATAGCAGCCGCCGGGCATTGCAACCTTTGCTCTGCCGAATCTGCCCAAAAGAGCACCGATGAAATAATACGAGGCTCTCAAATGCTTCGTCATATCATGTGAAATAACATATGAATTGACGTTGCGGGCATCTATTTCTATTGTATTATTATTTATGAGCTTCACGCCTGCACCGATATTACGCAGGGTTTTCATCATATAACTGACATCGCTGATTGAAACGGGAAGATTTTCGATAACGCAAACATCCTGAGAAAGAACGGCGGCGGGAATTATCGCAAGAGCGGCATTTTTTGCACCGCTTATCGTTACCTCACCGTGCAGAGGCTTTCCGCCGTTGATAACTATTTTCTCCAATTGCTTTCCTTCTTTCATTCCGTACTTATCATTGTATATAAAATCGCAGTATTAAGTGTCATACGCAGTTATTATAACACTCTTTTATCTTTTTGAAAAGAGCAAAATGCAAAAAATATATTATTTTTTTGACACAAAAGAGGAAATCGGCGGTTTTTGCCCTTTTTTCGATATTATTATGTGTGATTTTTTGCGGTACATTTGATAAAAGGCACTTTCTTTGTGCGGGAAATATTCGTGCTTCGGGAAGAAAACGGTTTTAACTTTTTGACGAATCCGTGCAATGCGAAAAAAGCGGAATTTAGTCGGTAAAGAGTAATAATCCACAAAATATTCGAGCGGATTTTGACGAAAAAAGCAAAAAAATTCAAGCGAAACAGAATCCGAAAAAAGGACTTTGACACATGAAAATTTTGTTTCTTTTGGTAGATTTCAATAAAATCAAGGCAAAATTCATAATAAATTCAAAAAATATTTGAAAAAATCCGCAGATATCTATTGCAAAATGCCGCGTTATTGTGTAAAATGTATATGTCCCGATGGTCATTTTGTCTAAAATCACAAGGTTGTAAAAACTAATACAGTTAGGGGTATTACTTATGTCAAACAGAATTTTTCAGGGTCTTGTTCATCAAATGAGAGATGCGGTAGGCAGGACTTTGGGCGTGATTGACGAAACCGGAACAATTATCGCTTGCAGTGAGCTGAGCAAAATCGGTGAGGTTATTTCTACCGCCGCAGATGTTTTCTCGGATAACGAGCTTCATTACATCAACGGCTGTACCTTCTGCAATTTCGGTTCACATATTCAGACTGAATATGCCGTGTTTGTTGAGGGAACGGACGAGCTTGCGGGCAGATTTGCCGCTGTGTGCTGTGTTTCGCTCGAAAATCTGAAGCAGTATTACGAAGAAAAATTCGACAGAGGCAATTTCATCAAAAATGTTATTCTCGACAATATCCTGCCCGGAGACATTTATCTCAAGTCCAGAGAGCTGCGTTTTAATGCGGAGGCAACGAGAGTCGTTCTTCTTATAAGAATTACCGACCATAACGATGCCGCCGTATTCGATGCCGTTCAAAATCTGTTCCCAGACAAAACAAAGGATTTTGTCATCAACATCAACGAGCATGACATCGCCATTGTCAAGGAAGTTAAAAATAATATAGAGCCGAAGGATCTTGAAAAGCTCGCCCGCTCGATTTCCGATTCATTGAGCACCGAGCTGTATACTCATGTTCTTGTCGGCATAGGTACCACCATTGAGGGAATAAAGGACCTTGCCCGTTCGTTCAAGGAGGCACAGATCGCTCTTGAAGTCGGCAAGGTATTCGACACCGAAAAAACAATCGTAAGCTATGATAATCTCGGCATTGCCCGTCTTATCTATCAGCTTCCCACCACTCTGTGCGATATGTTCCTCAGAGAGGTGTTCAAGAGAGGCTCAATAGAGAGCCTTGACCACGAAACTCTCTTCACCATTCAGCGTTTCTTTGAGAATAATCTCAATGTTTCCGAGACTTCAAGAAAGCTCTTTGTCCACAGAAATACCCTTGTTTACCGTCTTGAAAAGATAAAGAAGCTCACGGGTCTTGATTTGAGAGAATTTGACGATGCAATCGTATTCAAGGTAGCACTCATGGTTAAGAAGTACCTTGACGCAAAGCCGGTCAAGTATTGATTCGGCAGTCATCGGCGGTCATATTTCTTATTTAGAACTGTTGAGGAAATGATACTGTGATTGAATTTAACAATGTTTCAAAAAAATATGACAACGGCACCGCTGCGCTGAAGGATATCAATATAAAGATTGAAAAGGGCGAATTTGTGTTTGTCGTCGGTTCATCGGGTGCGGGTAAAAGCACCTTTTTGAAGCTCATGATGCGTGAGGAGGTTCCGTCCTCCGGCACGATTACCGTTGACGGCACGGTGCTCAATACGATAAAAAAACGGGATATCCCGAAATTCCGCCGCAAGCTCGGCATAGTTTTTCAGGATTTCCGTTTGATACCCAATATGACGGTGTTCGATAACGTTGCGTTTGCAATGCGTGTTATCGGCACAAAGGAGAAAAAAATCCGCAGGAGAGTTCCGTTCGTTCTCAGTCTTATGGGACTTAACGGCAAGGCGAGAAATTTCCCGCAGGAGCTTTCGGGCGGTGAACAGCAGCGAGTCGCCCTTGCGAGAGCACTTGCAAACAATGCCGACATAATAATTGCGGACGAGCCGACGGGAAATGTTGACCCGCAGATGAGCTATGAGATTGTCGATTTGCTTATGCATCTTAATGAGGCGGGCACGACGGTCATTATGGTCACGCATGAACACAGCCTTGTCCGCTGCTTTGATAAGCGTGTTATCATACTCGAGCACGGCGAGGTCGTCTCCGACGGCGGCACTCTCAGCCGTGAAGCGGCAACCTCCCACATCAATGCGGTGAACGAGGTTACCAACGATTATGTTGTCCCTCCCGAGGAGGATTATTCCGCCTATATAAGCACGATTCCGTCCGATTTTGCGGATGAAACGGTTGACTCTCGGGCGGTTTCTGTGAACGGAGGCGAAAACTGATGGGAAATTTAGGATATCTTACCAAGGAGGGCTTTCGTAACCTCAAGGTAAACAAGCTCATGACGGTGGCTTCCGTAACCGTTCTTTTCAGTTGTCTTATGCTTGTGGGCATTGCGTTTATGATGCTTGTCAACATCGAAGCGTTCATCGGCGGAATAGAAGCCGAAAACGTTATCATGGTTTATGTAAATGACGAAACAACGGGTTATGACTATGTTCGTCTCGGCAATGAGCTGAGGGCAACACCAAACGTTGAAAGCGTTGAAATGATTGAAAAGGAGACTGCATATCAGCAGATTCTTTCGGAGCTTGATGACGGACTTAAAAACTATCTTGAGAGCACGGGAGAAAATCCTCTGCCCGATGCCTATAAAGTAACCGTTTCCGATATGGAGGGCTTTGAGGCGGTCGTCTCGGAGATAAAAACCCTCTCAAACGTTTCGAGAGTACACGAAAACAGTGTCCTTGCCCGTCAGCTTTCGGGCTTGCGTAATTCGGTAACATACATCAGTGCGGGCGTTATAACGCTTCTGCTCATTGTTTCTCTTTTCATAATTTCAAACACCATAAAGGTGACAATGTTCAGCCGCCGCCTTGAGATAAGCATAATGAAGAGCGTCGGTGCAACAAATTCGTTTATCCGCTGGCCGTTCATGGTTGAGGGCATTATAATAGGCGTTATTGCGGGCGTTCTCGCAACGGGAGCAGTATGGGGTATTTATGAGCTTGCTCTCGGTTCGTTCACCTCGATGCTTTCATCGTTCGGCAACATAAAAGAAGTCCGTTTCCTCGATTATGCACCCTATTTGGTTGCGGCATTTGTCGGTATCGGCATATTCACGGGCGTTTTCGGCAGTGCGACTTCAATAAGAAAATATTTGAAGGAAAGGAAGTTCGTTGAGCTTGAAGACTAAGAAAAACACCCTGCTCAAAAGAAGCCTGTGCCTGCTGATTTCACTGAGCTGTATTCTGTCGGTGCTTATGCCTTACGGTGCTCCCGTAGCCTCCGCCGAGCAAACGCTTGACGAAATGCGGGATGAATACAACAAAATCGAACAGCAGATTCAGCAGAACGAGCAGAAGTTGCAGGATGCTCAGCAGGGCATAGCAAGCAACGAAAAAAAACTCGAAAATCTCAATGACCAAATTGACGCAATAAACAAGCAGACCGATATTCTTCAGGATCGTATTGACGTGCTCAACGGAGAAATCGGCACTCTGCAATCAAGCATAGATCTTACTCAAAACGATATTGATGCAATAAACGAGCAAATAGCCGAGATAAATTTTCAAATGTCACAGGCGGAAATCCTTATGCAGGAAACCAAGGAAATGCTGCTTGCGAGAATCCGAGAGAATTATATGTCGGGCGAATCCTCTACGCTTGAAATACTGTTTTCCTCGAACGACCTTGCAACCTTTTTTGCAAGGCAGGAGCTTGTCACCCGTGTTTCGGAGAATGACGCCGCTCTCATCAGCGACCTTTCCCATAAAATAACGGAGCTTGAGGATTTGCAAAAGCAGCTTTCCGAGAGCAAGGCAGAGCTTGAAGAAAAGAAAACTCAGCTCGATACCGAGATGGATACTCTCAACACCCGCCAGACCGACCTTGAAAGCAGTATGGATGAGCAGAAAAGCAAAAAGAGCACTGCCACCGCCAAATACAAAGAGGTTCAGTCAATAATAAACACGCTCGATAAAAACAGTGCTGCTTATAAGGCGGCGAACGCCAAATTGGAGGCGGAGAGAGCCGCTCTTGAAAAAGAGATTGACGATTATATCAAGGAGCACGGTTCCTCTCAGGGTGATACGCCTCCCGAGGAATACGAAAATGACGGCAGCGGAATGATGTGGCCCGTCAAGGGAAAAACCACCGTTACCGCAGGCTATCCCGCATATTCAAACGGCAATCCTCACTGGGGAATTGACATTTGCGTTGTCGGCTCAAACGGAAGCACGAGAGACAACAACGGCAACAGCTATTCCTACGGTCAGCCGTACTATGCCGCACAGGGCGGTAAGGTAATCATTGCTTATAATGACGGCAACTGGAATTCGGGCTTCGGCAATTACTGCGTTATCGACCACGGTGACGGCACCATGACGCTCTACGCTCACTCAAAATCGCTCTCCGTATCAAAGGGCGACATTGTAAAGAGAGGTCAGCAGATAGGTCTTATCGGAGATACCGGAAACGTAACCGGCCCGCACCTTCATTTTGAGGTCAGAGTTAAAAATTCGGACGGCTCGGTAAGCCGCGTAAATCCGCTTAACTATGTTTCAAAGCCGTAAAAAATGACAAAGGGACTGTCGGTTTATATCGACAGCCCCGATAATTTATATATCGCAGGAGGAGAAGGCCGTGAATAAAAAAATATCCGTCGGAATGTGTCTGTCTTTGATAATCATTTCGATAACGGCAACCTTTGCAATTACCATGGCTGTTTCAAAGCAGATATACAACGGAATAATCAACAATATTTCACAACGCTCTCAAACCTATGAATCGGTGGATGAAATAAGTAAAATCATTTCAAACTATTTTTACGGCACCGTTGAGGACAGAAGCTATCTCAATGCGGCGTTGACCGAGGGATACGTAAACGGTCTCGGCGATGTAAACAGCACATATCTCAATGCCGACGAATATGCACGGTATACCGAGATGCTCGAAGGCGGAATTACGGGCGTCGGAATCGAAGCTGCCTACGATTACGGCACGGCGGCTTTTATCATCACCCATGTTTATGAAGGCTCTCCCGCAGAAAAGGCGGGGCTTAAGGCGTGGGACAAAATCACGGCGATAGATAACATCACGGTCGGACGGAACACCTATGCGGCTTTGAGCGAAAAGCTCTACGGAAGCCGTTTGTCATCGGTTAAAATCGAGTATGAAAGAGACGGCGAAACCAAGGTTGTCGAGCCTCTTCTCGGCTTTTCCGTTCCGAGCATAGTCGGCTCCCTCAAAGGAAACGTCGGCTACATTCGCATCACCGGCTTCTATAAAAATACCGCCGACGAGTTCAAGAAAGCCGTTTCAAAGCTCCGTGAACAGGGGGCGGAAAGCATGATATTCGATGTCCGCAATACCTCGACGGGCACGATTGATTATGCAGCACAGGTTATCGACGTGATAGTGCCCGCAATTTCGGATAATATCGCCGTCGCCAAGGACAAGAGCGGAAATATTTACAAAAACAAAATTTACACGGCGGAAAACAGCAGCGTTTCCATGCCGTTTGCGGTGCTGATAAATTCTTACACCTCGGGCCCTGCGGAGCTTTTTGCCTGCGACCTGCGGGATATCTGCCAAGCACAGATAATCGGAACGACGAGTGCGGGAGTCGGCACGATGCAGGAGCTTTTTGCTCTCGAGGACGGCGGTGCGGTTCTGCTCACCGTTGCACTTGTTGAGCCGAAGGGCGGAGCACAGGCGGTATACGATAAGGTGGGAATAACTCCCAATATTGAAATAACCCTCAGCACGGGCGACGATTCCAACCTCTCGCTTCTCACCGATGAGCAGGATAATCAGCTTGCCGCGGCGTTGAATATGCTTGCGGCGTAATCAGAATTTTCTGCGAAGCTCCGCAACCTTGCCCACAACGGTAACGGGCAGAGACAAAATGTCATCCTTTGAAAAAATCATAGGCTCATATGCCGAGTTTTCAGACACAAGTATAACGCTTGTGTCTTTTTTTATCAGCTTTTTTACCACGGCATCGTTTCCGTTTATGAGCACCACGGCGATTTCTCCGCTCTCAACATCGGGCTGACGGCGAATTATGACCGTATCATCGGGATGAAACAGAGGATACATACTGTCCCCGCGTATTTTCAGTCCGAAAAATTCTCCCCGAGCCGCCATACTCCTCGGGATTTCCTCATAGTCGAGAATATCCTCGACAGCCTCCATGGGAATGCCGGCTCGAACATATCCGAGAACGGGTATCTTTATCGTGTCTCCCTCGCCGCCCATGAGACGGTCAACGGAGATATCCAAAGCTCTTGCAAGCAGACGACAGCATTCGGTGTCGGGCGTGGTTCTGCCGTTCTCCCATTGACTGACCGCCGTTTGATGCACGCCGCAAAGCTGTGCAAGCTCACGCTGTGAAAGCCCTCTTTGAATACGCAGCTTCTTAATAATATTTTCCATAATATATCCCCCGTTCGGCACTCCGAGGCAATTCGGAAGTGCTGAGCTTTTTTGATTTTGCGGCTATACATATTATGAGCCGTGCTATTGAAAAAGTCAAGCATTTTCTGTGAATTTTTAGAAAAACCCTTGACAACAGAACATTTGTTCACTATAATCAATAGTGCTGCTAATACTTACCGCTGACGAGGACGGCGGTACGAGAAAGGGGAGGATACAATGTATATACGAAACAGCGATTGCGAAATTTTCTTCAACTACCCGAGCGAGGAGGAGGCAAAGGCGGCGCAGGCGGTGTGCTGCGGCAGACCGTGCAATGCTTGCGAGGCACCGGCGGCGTATGCGTGGAGGAAGCGAGGAGTGGATATGTCCATTCTGCTCGAAAGGGCGATGGAAAGCGAGCTTACGAGCATCGAGAGGGACACGCTTCGGGCGTTTTGGTTTGAGTCTCTCAGCGTTTCCGAAATTGCAAGGCTTAGAAGAATCAGCACTGCGGCGGTGAGCGACACCATCGCACGGGCAAGGGAAAAGCTCAAAAGAGCACTTCGCTACGCCGTGATGTATCAGCACGATATATTGAACGAGGAGACGGCGTTACCCATGGCACTTGCAAGAGCAAAGGCGATAGCCGCCGCAAGGAATGCAACGTCGCATTCGGTCGGCGAGAAAATACGGCATTTGAGAGAGTCGCAGGGAATTTCATCCTCCGAAATGAGTAATGCCTTGGGAATGACGGCACAACGGCTCAGAGCCATCGAGGAGGGCAAGCCGATGTACGCAAGGGAGCTTGTGCTCATGAGCGGATTTTTCGGGGTAACGGCAGATTATCTCATGTCGTCGGGAAGTGAGAAAAAGGAGGGTGCCGTAAATGCGTGAAAAAAATCTTTACGAGCTGGGCAAGGAATACGAGAATGCGGCAATGCTTGTGCAGGAACGAATCACACGCAAGCGAAAGGAGCTTCACAGGCTCGGAACAGAGCTTTCCGATGAGGCATACAGTATTAAAAGGGAGCTTCGTGTTCTCTACGAGGAGCATCGAGAAATGCGTGACATTTCCGAGTACCTCAAAGGTTATTACAGCAGGAAAGACACAAAAAAGAAAGGAGCGTATGAAATATGAAAGTAATAAATGCAACAATCGACGAAAATCGAGAATTGAACGCAGAAACGGTGACGGGCTATTCCGGTGACAGCAATGCAGAAATGCTTGTTGTTGACCTCAGCGGCTTCGGCGGGTTTGATTCCTATGCGATTTATGTACGAAACACGGCACTCGGTGCGGTCAAGAGACTTGAGGCGGGCACCGATTCCGACACAAATCCGTATGTAAAGGACGGAGTGATGTATATAAATCTCACAAGTGATTTAACGTGCGGCGGCAAGCTCAGCCTCGAGATTGAGGGAATCAAAGTGGAGAATGGTCTGACCGTCAGAAAGCTGACCTCGGTTGCAAATATAAATTTCAAGCCGTCCATGGCTTCTGCGGCGGAGCAAGGCGAATTTAAGGGCGGTGCGGAAACGGAGCTTCGTCTGCTTGCGGCGGCTCTGGCAAAGAGACTTACCGCTCTTGAGGAAAGAGAGTCGAGTGCAGGCACGGCAGAGGTTCCGTATGCCGATAAAAACACGGTCGGCGGCTTTAAGTTGGATGAAGACTCCCCCGTTTCGCTCGATGAAAACGGCTATGCCGTTCCGAATTACGGCGGAATTGATTATGTGCAGATGCTTGCAAGCATAGTCGGCTTAATTCTTATTGATAACGAAGACGTGATTGGTAGCGTAAACGAGACGGCAAGTCCCGATAACGGAGTGCTGATGGATTTGACCTGCAATGTTGCGGACGAGAGTGCAAAGGCGGCAGTTGTTACGTTCAACAGTTTCGGAAATATGTCTTATTATAACGAAAATTACGAGGAGGTCGAGGAATATTTCATGCCCACACGCCTCTACGTTTTCACCTTGAAAAACGGTGCCATGACGGTGGCGGGATATTATCCGGTTGAATTTTACAAGCTATTGAAGGAGGGCGTTATACCGAGTGCGTAAAATATGTATCATTGTCGGTCACGGCACTTCCCGTTCCGGCGGATATGACAGCGGTGCGGTGAGCGGTGACGGCAAGTATCACGAATTTCGCATCGCAAAAGAGATAGCAAAATATGCAAGCGAATATCTCGGATGCGACTTGATGAATTATGACGGCAGCCTGTATTTGACGGACAGAATCAAGGCGGTCAATGCCGCGGATTATGATTTTATTGCGGAAATTCATCTCAATGCGGGCGGCGGAACGGGCACGGAAGCCTATTATTATCACGGTTCACCGACGGGAAAAAGAGCGGCACAGGCGATTTGCGGGGAAATTTCCGAGGCATTCGGCATCCGCAACCGAGGAGCCAAGGTCAAGCTCGGCAAAAACGGCAAGGACTATTTCGGAATAATCCGCGACACAAAGCCTACGGCAATTCTCATTGAAACCGTGTTCATTGATACCGCAAAGGATCTCGAATGCGTAAAGACCGACGAGGGCATGAGAAAATGCGGAAAAGCAATCGCCGACGGACTTCGTAATGCCTTGACGGACGGGAAAGAGGAGGCGTTCCGAGTCAAAGTCAATTGTCCGAGTCTGAACATTCGTAAGGGTGCGGGCACGCAGTACGAACCGACGGGCTATTTGAGGAGCGGTGCCGCGGTCGAAATATCCGAAACGGATTCATCAAAAAAATGGGGCAGACTTGCCGACGGCAGAGGATGGATAAGTCTGTCAAGCAAATATGTCGGGAGGGCTTAAAACGGACTGGAATGTGTTTTTTTCGTTTCTCGGCTCTGCAACAGGGTGCGTTGCGGGTATTCTTGCCTCCCAAAGGCTGACGAATTACCGATTGCAACAGCTTGAAGCAAGGGTCGATAAGCATAACAATTTGGTTGAAAGAATGACGGCAACCGAAATTAAAATAAAGAATATTGAGGAGAATTTTCAAAGGAGGAGCTGTGATGAAGAGCATCATTGAAAAGGCAAAATCGGTCTCTCCCGGTGCGTGGGTGCGGCTGGCGTTGCTCATCGCTTCACTTGCGGGCGCAGGAATGAAAATCACCGGAGTGTGCGGAAACTTTACCGATAACGAGACCGTAGAAAATGCCGTAACGGTGGTAGTGATGGTCGTTGTCGCCCTTGCTTCGTATTGGAAAAACAATTCGTTTACCGAGGCGGCTCAGGCGGCGGATGCGATAATGAAAACTTTGAAAAAATAAAAACTGCGGCGGAGAGCATATGCCCTCTGCCGCTTTAAATTGTAAACCTTGCAAAAAACAATTGACAAAGGAGAGTTAATCTGCTAAAATAATGGGGCTGAAACTCAGCTTTCAAAAACGCTCTTGTGCCGTTTTTCAACGGTCAAAGCAAATATGTATACGGAGAGTTGTCCGAGAGGTCGAAGGTGCAGCACTCGAAATGCTGTGTGGGGAAACTCACCTAGGGTTCGAATCCCTAACTCTCCGCCAAGAAAGAGTTGATACCCTTGCGGTATCGGCTCTTTCTTTTTATAAAGGGATTCGAAGGACGAGCGGTACAGAGCAACAGTCCGGTGGACTGTTGTGACCGCGAGCGACCAAGCCGCCGCAGCGGCGCGTTCGCCGTCCGCTTATATAGTAGCGGTGTTCGGTAACGATTACCGATTATGCCGAAAAAAGACTTGCACGCAGGGATGACATATCCGAAGCGTACAAGTCTTTATATTTATATAATTGAGCCGATGTATATCGAACGGCACATGGGGCGGAGTGAGAGGTTGGCTGTTCAACTAATGTGGAGCTTTTGCTTGATCGGGCAGTTTTTACAGCATACAAATTATGCGTAGAACTAAAGGTTCTATGTAAAACAACCCGAAAGCCCACTAAAACTAAGATTTTCCACCTTTTTTGACCATAAAAATGACCCCCTTTATATGGAACAATAAATCTGTTCTACATGTTGCATTGCTTTATCCAATGACGGATGCACATAGATATTCAAAGTTGTTGCTGATGATGAATGTCCGAGCAAATGACTTAGGGTTTTTGCGTTCATTCCATGTTCTGCGCAGCGTGTAGCATAAGTATGTCTTAGTGTGTGAAAGCTGCATAGAAAACGGCACAAAAGCCTTCTCTCGATCATCTCGAAAGAAGGCTTTTTCACTGCAATTTGAATTGTGATTTTTTTGAAACATATGGGCATAAATCGTTGACATAGAGTATAACATTTAGTATAATATTAAGTAGAAAAAATGTTATATTTTTGAGGTGGCATCGTGCAGACACTTATTAAACAAATAAGAACACATTTGAATATGAGCCAAACCGAATTTGCAAACCGGCTGAATGTTACCTTTCAAACGGTTAATCGCTGGGAAAACGGCCGTGCTGTGCCGAACAGATTGGCACAGTCAACGATGTATGAGCTTTGCAAAAGTAAGTCTGTCCCCGTTTATGAGATGACCTTAAATAAAATCGCAGAAGCCACGAAAGCCGTAAAAACGGACAGCAGCCGCATACTTCTCTATCACGGCTCAAAGTCGGGTATTGAGGGTGAAATAGAGCCGAAAAGCCGTAAGCAGTGCGATTTCGGAAAAGGATTTTATATGGGAACAGAGCCGAGTCAGGCACTCACGCTCATCTGCGATTATGAAAAATCCAAGTTTTATATCGTCTCCGTTGCCGCCGACAGCCTTGCACAAGTGGAAGTCCCTGCCGACATCGACTGGGCAATGCTTGTGGCATATCACAGAGGAAGAATGGAAAAAATAAACGGTAGCGATTTTTATAACAAGTACCGTGATATGACGGCGAACAAGGATTTGGTTATCGGAAACATCGCCAACGACCGTATGTTTTTTGTAATCGACAACTTCTTTGTCGGCAATGTTACCGATACCGCCCTGGTTCACAGCCTTTCCGCCTTGCAGCTCGGCAAGCAGTATGTAGCCGTTTCGCAAAAGGGCTGTGATGCGGTTCGCATTGAAGCCGAGGTAAGCCTTTCCTATCTTGAAAGACTGTTTATGAAAGAAGTCGCCGAGGAAAACCGTACAAAAGGAATCTCACTTGCCAATGATATTTGCAAGAACTATCGCCGTGAAGGTATGTTTTTTGACGAGATTCTCGACGGAGCAACGGGAGGTAAATAATGAACTCTCTTCAGTTAAAGCTTTGCGATATTCAGGGCAGACTATTTGAATTATCTGCCGAAAAACAATATAACAGCACGGCATTTATTAAGGCGTTTATGACATCGGAAACCGCCAAGGCACTCGACTCCGAATACAACCGTATGCAGTGGGCGGGCGAAGAATATTTGCTTGAGGAGGTTGTCGCCGATGCCGGCGATATGCTTTCCGCCGACGGAGAAATATTCTCAAAGGATATTCTTTATTGGATCGGCTACATCTACCGCTATTGGCATTATTATAACGGCGAGGACAGTGCAAAAATTTATAAACAAGCCCCGATAGAGACAATGAAACGCAATTATATGATGTTTCACACAATGGATCCCGTTCTCGCTATTGAGGACTTAAAAGAGATTCATAATCAAAATAAGTAATTGTTTTGGAGGTGCGATATGGCACTTGAAAATAAATTAGGACTGACAAGCTCCGCCGATCTTGCCCGTGAGGAGGAACGCATCAGTAAGAAAAAGGCACTTGAGCTTTTTGAAAGCGGTATGCTCGATAAATTGAAAGCCGGAACATTCTCTTCGCTTCAAGCAGTTCATAAATACCTTTTTGATGAGATTTACGACTTTGCCGGAGAACTCAGAACTGTAAATATTGCAAAGGGCAGCTTCCGCTTTGCTCCCTTGATGTACTTGCAGGCAGCTCTTCAAAACATTGATAAAATGCCCCAGTCCACCTTTGATGAAATCGTCGAAAAGTATGTGGAAATGAATATCGCCCACCCCTTCAGAGAAGGAAATGGGTGCAGCACTCGCATTTGGCTCGACCTGATTTTCAAAACCGAACTTCACAAGGTCGTTGACTGGAGTA
>CAZPMK010000008.1:0-55416 GCA_964587915.1 uncultured Clostridium sp. | reverse complement strand
TTCTCTCCCTCCGTCTTTTGCTCCGCAAAGAAACACCCTCAGAAATATAGTCGCACTCCCGCCTTGGAGCGGCGGTATTGCCGTTGTCATCAAGGCAAAAATACAACTCAATTTTCATCAGCTTTGCAGATGAAATAAGTCCGTCCAAGAGGCGGATTTAATTGAAAAAAGCACTTGCTTTCGCAAGTGCTTTTTTCTGGCGGAGAAGGGGAGACTCGAACTCCCGCGCCGGTTACCCGACCTACGCCCTTAGCAGGGGCGCCTCGTCACCAACTTGAGTACTTCTCCATGGTAACTTATATAAGATATAATGTTGTAATCTATAGTGGCGGAGAGAGTGGGATTCGAACCCACGGTACCCGTAAGGTACGACGGTTTTCAAGACCGTTCCGTTATGACCACTTCGGTATCTCTCCGTAAGTTGCTACAATATGTTATCATATTGTGCCGATTATGTCAAGTGATTTTTTCGATTTTTTTCATTTACAAATGTAAAACCGGCATCCGATTTAAGTAAACATTCAGATGCCGGATTATGATTTATGCGGTGGCTACTGCAGACTGCAATGCCTGTATCAGCTTGTTTTGCAATCCACTCTGTGAAGAGCAGCCGACAAGTCCGGTGATAAACGGTACAAAGCAGACAAACCAGCCAACAGCACATGCCAATATTTTGTTGCCCCATTCACTCTCAACATTGACCGTTGCTGTATTGTTACCCATTACCGTTATGGTTGCCTTACTTTCGACACCGAGACCGATTATGTTCTTAATTCCGTCCCTGTCCTTCTGTACGGTTAATGTAGCCATATTGTTGCTCATAACCGTTCCGACAGCCTCATAGCCCTGACTTTGAAGCTGCTGCTTGGCAAGCTCGATAACCTTATTAAGATCCTTATCTGCCGCCAACGCAATTGTTACATTTTTTGACATGAATAATTCCTCCTTTTATTTCATATCGGTAATCAGCTTAATAATAAAGCCGTCCGATATATTTACCGCTATTTTTCCCTCAATAATGCGCTCTGCATAACATACTGCCAAAAGAATCGCTGCCATTACGGTTATTATGTAATTCATTCTTTTACTCAACCTTGAGCTTACAAAACACCACAGCCCGATAAACGGCATAATAATTATCATTGGATGATATTGATACGCCGCTTTTGGTTCAAACTTCAAAAGAGCAATAACCGCTCTTGTCATCCCGCAACCGGGGCATGGAACTCCTGTAAAAAATCTTATTGGACACCCCATATATTTGTAAATTAACATCAGAAAAACAACAATAATATCTTTAATATTTTCTTCGAGCTTTTTTCCAACTTTTTTCAAAAAATATCACTACACTATACCATAAGCAGTCAACTTACAAAAATTCAGAAGTTCTCTTCTTGAATTATACACCTATGCTTCCTTTTTGTCAAGAAAAACATGAAGTATAATTCAAATATACTCTTTCGGAGGTGTTACGATGCTTGTGTTGAATTTACAAGAAATAGGAAATCGGCTGTTAGATATCCGCAAAAGCAGGGGCTTGACTCAAAGTGAAGTTGCCGAACGCTCAGGACTATCCGACAGAGCATATTCCGACATCGAAAGAGGTACGGCAAATATGCGCGTTGAAACTCTCCTTGGGATATGTTCCGCATTAAATGTTACTCCAAATGACATTCTGGTAAAAAACGAACACCACTTGCACGCTGACAAATCCAAAATGGTTGAAAGACTTGATCTCTGCACCGAAAGTGAATTGCAAACAGCCATTGAACTTTTAGGTGTTTACTTGAATCATTTGAATAAATAAACCTCCGCACCTCAAAAGCACAGGGCTTTCGGGGTGCGGTTGCGTTACATATTCTTTTCTATGCTGTCGGCAAGCTGTTTAAGCTCCTCCACGGTGCAAATCGGCACGCCCGATTCCATTATGCTCTCCTGCACCGCTGCAGGCAGCTTTTCAAATTCCGCTTTAATAACGGGGTCGTTGCAGAAAAATTCAGCCATTGTGTCACCTCCGCTCACAATTATATTTTTCTGCATTTGTGTTGCCATATTCACGCAAATATGTTAAAATGAAAAAAACACTTTAAGGCGTGATAATATGAACAAAGGTTCCCTGCGTGAAAAGCTCGGTTACGGTGTCGGTGCCGTCGGTCTTGATTTAAGCTACGGAATGTTTTATTCCTATCTCTCGTTGTATCTCACCAACGCTCTCGGCATAAAGCCGCTGTTTTTGCTCATTCTCGCTCCCCTTGCAAGGCTTTGGGACGGCATCAATGACCCGATGATGGGTATGATTGTAGACAGAACCCACACCAAAATGGGAAAATACCGTCCGTGGATTTTAACGGGTGCACTTCTCAATTCCGTGGTGCTGTGTCTGCTGTTCAACGACCTCGGATTCGCTTCGGGGTCAACGGGGCTGTATGTTTATGTTGCCGTTCTATATGTGCTTTGGGGAATGACAAACACGCTTGCCGATATTCCGTTTTGGTCAATGATTCCGTCTTTCGCAAGTGAAGAAAAGGACAGAAATCTTGTATCCACCATAGCAAGAACCTTTTCGGGTCTCGGTCAGGGAATCATCACAATATTCACCGCATACGCCGTTGCATATTTCGGCGGTTCAAGCAGCAGTAAGCTCGACAGCATGGACGCCTCCTGCCTCAAAACAGGCTTCGGAAAATGGTCAATGGTAACTGCCGCCGCTCTGGTTTTCTTCGCCGTCATAAGCGTTGCTTCCACCAAAGAACGCAGAATCGTTGCAAGTGACGGGAAATTTTCATTCAAAGAGGCTCTCGGAGTTATAAAGCAAAATGACCAGCTCCTCGTTTTCATGCTCTTTGCGATGATTTCAAACGCCGGCTACTACATGACCTCGGGCATAAGCAGTTATTATTTCACCTGTGTTGCGGGCAATCTCAAGCTCCAATCGACGTTCAATATGTTCGGTACGGTCGGAACGGTGCTCTCGCTCCTCGTTATCCCCGTTTGTTCAAAGTTTATGTCCAACCGTTCGGCGTACCGCTTTTCTCTCTCCCTTGCCGCATTCGGATATATCGGAATGGCTGTTGTCGGATACGGCTTTAACGGCAACGTTTACGCGCTCGGCGTATTCTATTTGCTCGCAAGCATCGGAATCGGCAGTATGTTCGTAAATCAAACCGTAATGCTTGCCGACGTTGTGGACTACGGCGAATACAAGCTCGGGAAACGCAATCAGGCACTCACCTTTTCAATGAAAGGCTTTCTTCAAAAAATGGCTTACACCGTTCAATCCGTCATCATGTATGCGGCATTCAGCCTCACGGGATATGACGGCTCGGCTGCCGTTCAGTCCGCACAGGCAACCAACGCAATCACTTTCCTGATGTTTGTTGTTCCGCCGATAATGATTATCGTATCATTTATCGTTTATTCCAAAAAATATAAAATACACGGCAAATTCAAAGCAGAAGTCCTCAATGCCGTCAGTCAAAGCTAACCACAGCCGATAAAAAACGGAGCTGCCGAAAAGCAGCTCCGTTTTGTTAATGCTCATACACCGCGATTATTTCGCCGACGTACATTTTGTGATAATCATTATTTGAATAATTTTCTTCTATCGTTTTATCAATAAAGCCGGCGGGGTCGAGATACTGCGAAGCAATTTTTCGGCAAACTATCGTATATTTTGCCTGCTCAAAAGTTACCGCACCGTCCGTTTCAATCGGTATAAGTCCCGTTTCGGCGGGCTTATTTATATCCCTGCCGCTTTTTCTGCCGCAAAGCCGCAGTGCATCCTTATATTCCTCGGGATAAAACGAGAGAGTGAAAAGCTCGCTGTTCTCGATAAATTCAAACGTATATCTTTGCGGACGCACGAACACGAACACCGAATCCCTGCCCCAAAGCTCGCCTGCGGCACCCCAGCTGACGGTCATGGTATTGAACTTTTTTTCGCTTCCCGCCGTGAGCAATGCCCAATCGTCGCTTATCAGCTTTACGGGACTTTCCTTGATATCTCTGATGTCGATTTTTTTCATGGTTATTCTCCTGTCATAATTTTCGGTTGTTTTCCGTTTGTTCAAAATTTCGCTATAAATTTATGGTATTATTGTATCACAAAATGAGGCAAAGGGAAAGAAAAATATTACTGAAGGAGCCGATAAAATGGAAGACAAGGTAATGCCCCACGTAAAGGGCTATCTTCGGGACTTTATGTTGACCGTTCCGAAAGAAATTTACGCCTGCTCGGGAATAGGAATACTCGGCAGACGCATAAAATCCCTGCTTTTTTCCACCGATGCAAGCATCATACGCAACACTAACGCCGATGCGGTAATAGCGGTTTATCCGTTCACCCCACAGCCGATAATCACTCAGGCTGTAATGACTGCCGCAGACGTCCCGGTATTTGTCGGAGTCGGCGGAGGTCTCACACAAGGTCAGCGTGTAATCAATCTTGCTCTGCACGCCGAATATCAGGGTGCTCTCGGTGTTGTCGTTAATGCACCTACTCACAACGATGTTGTCCGTGAGCTGAAAAAGTCAATTGATATCCCTGTTGTTGTCACGGTCGTTTCGGAAACGGACGATATTGATGCAAGAATAGACGCCGGTGCGGATATTTTCAATGTTTCTGCCGCCGCAAAAACGCCTGAGCTTGTTGCTTCGATTCGAGCAAAGCATCCCGATTTACCGATAATCGCAACGGGCGGTCAAACGGGAGAAAGCATAAAGAAAACGATTGAAGCCGGAGCAAACGCGATAACATGGACTCCGCCCTCAAACGGTGAGGTTTTCAAGGATATTATGGAGGCTTACCGAAAAAATCTTCCTCATCCGTGATAAAATTATGTTATTTGAGTATTGATAATTTCTCCTCGGCAAAGTATAATATTTGTCGGATGTTATTTTGGTGAATTGGAGATTTTGTATGTTAAAGCTCGAAAATGTTTCCTTTAAGGTCGGAGTTGACGGCTCGGACCTTGAAATAATTGATAATATCACGCTCGAAATACCCGACGGTGCATTCACCGTCATAACGGGTCCGAACGGCGGCGGAAAATCAACTCTCGCAAGGCTGATAATGGGCATTGAAAAGCCCACCTCGGGCAGAATACTTTTCAACGGAGAGGATATTACAAATCTTTCCGTAACAGAAAGAGCCAAAAGAGGCATAGGCTATGCCTTTCAGCAGCCCCCGAGATTCAAGGGTCTTACCGTTCGCCGTCTGCTCTCTCTTGCCGCAGGCTCGGAGCTTCCCGAGGACGAATGCTGCGGATATCTCACAAGCGTCGGTCTGTGTTCAAAGGATTATTTGAACCGTGAAATGGATTCCTCCCTTTCAGGCGGCGAAGCAAAAAGAATAGAGATTGCGACCCTCATGGCACGAAAGCTCCGTCTTGCGATATTCGATGAGCCGGAAGCGGGCATTGACCTGTGGAGCTTTTCAATGCTTGTTGAGAGCTTCAAAGCGATGAGCTCGGGAAGTCACGAAAGCGTTTTGGTTATTTCTCATCAAGAAAGAATCATGCAGCTTGCGGATACGATGATAGTTATTGCCGACGGCAAGGTAAAGAGTGTCGGCAGTAAGGAAGAAATATTCCCCGAATTGATGGGCGAAATCAACGGTAAATGCGATTTCAGAGGAAAGGCGGACAACGAATAATGGAAAAAACAGATCTTTCTTTGCTTGAAGCAGTTGCCGACCTTCACGAAATTCCGTCGGGGGCATACAATATACGCAAAAACGGAAGCGGTCTTTCAAGGCGTTCCACCGCAAATATTGAAATTGTACCGAAAAGTGACAAGCCCGGTATCGACATTATAATCGCTCCCGAAACCAAAAACGAGAGCGTACACATTCCCGTAATTCTCACGGAATCGGGGCTTGATGATGTTGTTTACAACGATTTTTATATCGGCGAGGGTGCTGATGTGCTTATCGTTGCGGGCTGCGGAATCCACAATGACGGCTCACAAAAATCGCAGCATGACGGCATTCATACGTTCCATATCGGCAAAAATGCCAAGATAAAATATGTTGAAAAGCATTACGGAGAGGGCAACGGCTCGGGTGAACGCATACTCAATCCGGTTACCGTTGTTGAGCAGGACGAAAATTCCGTTTGTGAAATGGAGATGGTGCAAATCAAGGGTGTTGATTCCACCGTCAGAGATACCAAGGCTACTCTTGCGGCGGGAGCAAAGCTCATTGTTACCGAACGACTTCTTACCCACGGAAATCAGCATGCCCGTTCGGATATCGAGGTCGTGCTTGACGGCGAGGATGCCTCAACGAGAATAATATCACGCTCCGTGGCAAAGGATTCTTCAAAGCAGATTTTTCACCCGAACGCCGTGGGAAACGCAAAATGCCGTGCTCACGTGCAATGCGATTCGATAATCATGGATAATGCAACAGTCAGCTCAATTCCCGCAATCACCGCAAATTCAGCCGATGCTCAAATCGTGCATGAAGCGGCAATAGGCAGGATAAACAACGACCAGCTCGTCAAGCTGATGACCTTCGGAATGACGGAGGAAGAAGCCGAAAACGTAATCATCAACGGCTTCCTTAAATAAAAAACAGCTCTGCGGAGGCACCGATTTACTGCGGTGTCTCCGTTTTTATTTCCATTGGCTCTTTCTTTCCGATATTTTCAAGAACCGCAAAGCTCCCCGACACCGTACAGCCGTTTTTGTCAGCCGCTTCCCGTATTTCTCCGTTCTCGGCATAAGCGTATCTGAATGCTCTTGTGCAGGAACAAAGAAATTCCGATTGTGCCGCAAGTCTTGCCTGCTCGGAAGTCAGACTGATTTCACTTTCACTTCTCTCGCGGCTCGTTGTAACGGTTATTCCGACAGGAAGCGTAACACCGTTTAGGCGAAGCCGCTTTTTTTCCGTATATCCCTGCACCGTCTGCGGAGTTATCGGCAATGAAAAGGTCAGCAAGTCAAGGCGTATGCTCCTTCTTTTGTCCGCTGTTTTTTCGGCATTAAACGACACTTTGCAGGAAGCGGAAATCTCGGCTGTCGTTCGTGCAACAACATATCCCTCGGCACGGCAAAAGGAAACCGTCAAATCCTTATTCTCTTTCATTCCGCTTATGAGAAGCTCACCTTTGAGCACGGCAGTACCCGTTTTCTGCTCCTGCGTACCGCTGAACGGACGAATGATGACAATCTGTCCATCCTTTGCAGCTACTATATTCAGCGGAGTGTCATCCTGCTCAACCGTCGGCTGTTCGACTGTTTCTCTGACTTCGATAACCGCACGGCTGCCGCGAATGTTTATATTCATCCAAAGTATGCCGTCAAGCCTGTTCATTGCCGCTTTTTCCGCCGCATCCTCATCAATTCTGTTGCAGGGAGTACCTATCCGTACCCCTGCCTCCTCAAATGCCGCAATGATTTTATCGCTTGCAATTCTTTCATTCCCGATAACATCAATGCTCCAAAGCCTTGTTGAAAGAATAAGAAGCGTTGCACCGCAAAGGCAAATTCCGATTATCACGCCGAACCTGCGGCTGTGTCGGTTCATAAAAAACGGCAGACCGCACTTTTTGTTTATTTTCAGCTTCATTCCCGAACGGCGGGCACACTCACGCATTTTTTTGTAGCCGTTTCTGTCGGTACAAGCCTTTATCTCACCGCCGTTACTGCGGACATCCCAAATGAGAATTTTTTTGTGCTCGCACAGATTTATAAATCTTTCGGGAAAGCCGCCGTATGCGGTAAAGGCGACATATCCGAAAATGTATCTCAAAAATCTTAAAAGCAGCATCACTTCACCTAATTTCCGTATTCAAGAGAGCTTATCATGCCCTTGATGACAGCCTGACCGTTCTGCATTGAAAGTATGGTTAAATCACAGCCGCGAAAACGAACTGTCATTCTGCCGGTGTTCAACGCTATGGCATCATCGCAATATTCGAGGACACCGCAACAGCCGTCAACTATGGCTTCACGGTTTCCTCTTATTTCAACATGGGCACAGCCGCCGAAGGTATCCTGCGGAATATCCAAGCTCCTGCTCACCGTTTCGAGCAGCCGCCCCATTCTTTCATCTCTTCTACTGCCTCTTGCACTCATACGCTCACTCCTTACACAAAAAATATGAGCAAAAGCCGATAAAAAGAACCTGCGGTGCATAGAATGAACGGAGGTGAAATACTGAACATGAAAAAGAACGGATATATGCTGACTCTGACGGGCTTAATTCTTTTTGCGACAATTGCCGCCCGACCCGCCGTTTTTGCTCTCGGAGTATCTGCGGGACTGAAAAGCTGTGCCGAGGTTATAATCCCCTCACTTTTTGGTTTCACCGCCGCATCGGGACTTCTCGGCTCGGGAGAATTGCCCGAACGCTTCAAAAAAATTATCTCGGTACCGATGAAATTTCTTTTCGGGCTGTCTGCAGAGGCCTTTCCCGCTTTACTTCTCGGATTATTCGGCGGATATCCCACCGTTGCAACGGCAACAAGGGCATTACTCGGCGGCGGAAAAATAAGCAAGAGTGAGGCAAAAAAACTCACCGCATTTTGTTTAAGTCCCGGTATCGGTTTTTGCGTGAACGCCGTCGGCGGTGCCATGCTGTCCTCTCGCCGTGCCGGTACGGTGATTCTCGCAAGCATATGTATCTCCGTTCTGCCTCTCGGCTTTATCGCAAAGCATATAATAAAATCCGATTTTTATGTATCCGCTCCCTCTTGTAATACCGTCGATTTTTCTCAAGTGCTCGTCGGAAGCGTAACCGCCTGTGCAAATTCTATGCTTTCCATTTGTGCTTTCGTTTCGCTTTTTTCGGGACTTACCGCCTGTGCCGAAGTGATTATTCCAAACGAGAATATACGGCGTGCAGTTACAATGCTGTGCGAGGTGACGAACGGCTGTATTTCCTGTGCAGGCACCGTACCTCTTGAAATTCTTTGTGCCGAGTGTGCTTTCGGCGGACTTTGCATACATATGCAGATATTCGCACTCAGCGGCGACGCGGCTCCGTGCAAAAAAATATTCTTTCTTTTCCGAACACTCCACGCCATATTTTCCGCAACGGTATGCAAGCTCCTTTTGATACTTTTTCCCGTATCGCAAGCCACTCTTGCAACCGTCGGAGAGTCACATTTGTGGTCACATTCCGCTCCCGCATCAATTTCTTTGCTGTTTTTGTCGGCTCTGCTCATTTTAGACCTTGATACGAAGCGAAAAAAGTGTTAGAATAAATCGAAAGGTTGTTGAAAGCATGAAACGAAAGCTCCTTAACAAAAAGAAATATCCGCCAAGCTGTTCCTATTGCCGCCACGGAAAGCTCGCACCCGACGGTAACTCCGTGCTTTGCATAAAAAAGGGCATCGTCCCCGCAGATGAAAAATGTCATTCTTATTCGTATGATCCGCTAAAGCGTGTTCCGAAAAAGCCGCCCGAGCTTGAACACGCAGACCCGTCGGATTTCGAGCTGTGAGGTGTAAAAATGAAGGCTGTTAAAGAATTTGTATGTAATCCGCTTCCCACCGCAAACTGCCACGCAACAAGTGTTTTGCCTCTCGATGACGGCACGGTGCTTACCGCTTGGTTCGGAGGAACAAAAGAAAGTGCCTGTGATGTTGATATCTGGGTGGCACGGCGTGACGAAAACGGCTGGAGCAAGCCCTTTGCCGTATCCTACGCCAAAAAGCTCCCGCATTGGAATCCCGTTCTTGCACAAAACAAGGACGGCGATATTCTCCTGTTTTTTAAGGTCGGCAGACATATACCCTCTTGGCGTACCTTTATTTCCGTTTCGCATGACGGCGGCTTGACCTTTTCAAAACCTCATGAGCTTGTCAAGGGAGACACAAGCGGCGGCAGAGGTCCCGTAAAAAACAAGTGTCTGCGTTTGTCGAACGGAAGAATACTTGCACCCGCTTCAACGGAAAATCACGGCTGGAATTGCTTTGTTGACATTTCCGATGATGACGGAAAAAGCTGGCGTAAAAGCCGCAAGGTCAGAACGGAATACATATCTCCCCTGCTGAATTCGCAAAACGGTCATTGCAGTAATCTCATTCCGATGATACAGCCGACGCTGTGGGAATCCGCCCCCGGTCACGTTCATATGCTTACCCGCACCTCGGTAGGAAAAATTTACAGAAGCGACTCCGAGGATTACGGCGAAAGCTGGTGTGAAGCGTATCCCACTGTTTTGCCGAACAACAACAGCGGTATTGATGTTGTTAAAATTCCCGACGGAAGTCTCTGGCTTCTCTCTAATCCCGTCAGCGAAAATTGGGGCGAAAGAAGTCCGCTCACTCTTCAGCTTTCTCGTGATAACGGTGCAAGCTGGAGCACGGAGCTCACACTTGAAGAAGAAAAAAAGGACAGCGAATTTTCATACCCCGCAATCGAGTACAAAAACGGCTGTCTCTATATTTCATATACCTATGAGCGGCTGAACGTCGCCTTTTGGAAAATTGAACTTTAACGCTTCGGCGGTTGCATTGCAGTAAAAATACCCTCGGTCGAACCGAGGGTATAATTCTTATTTACTTGCCTGTTATCAAACCGATGAGCTTACCGAGAAGATCCATTTCAAGGAGCTTCGCAAGGATACCGGGAATGGTGTCAAGCAAAATGTTGAGGAGGTTCTCAAAGAACTTCTTAACGCCGTTGTATTCTTCCTTAACCTCAAAGGAGAAGGTACGGGAATCGGTGCCTACGGTTTCCCACTCGCCGTCAAATCTCTGCTTATCATAGATAACGGTTACGGTTACCTTGGCCTTGCCCGTGGTGGTGATCGTGCCGCTTCCGTTCAAAAGAGGAGTCTCTGAGGGCTTATCCTGTGTTGCCTTGAACTTTACGGGAACATATCTTGTATCGCCGTACTGTACGTCATTTGCATTAGCTCTTGAATCGCCCGTAACGGCAAAACCGATAGTGTCACCCGCATAAATACCGTCCTCGTGAGGCTGGCTTGTAATCTTAAAGGTAGACTTTTCAAGGCTTGCAGCATAGGGATCCATGCTGTTCGTGGTAATTTTGATTTCTGAGCTTACGGTGCTGGGATCCTGCTCCTGCGGGTTAAAAATTTCTCTTGATACGAAAGAATACATCTTGTTTGCGGTAAGTCCGTTGAAAACGCCGCTCTTCTGCCAATTCTTTCCGCCGTCGATGGAATACTCGTAATTCGGGTCAACCTCGTTTTTATCGTTGAGAACGCCGACGGTTATCGAAGTCTTGGTCTTATCAATAAGTTCAGGCTGCCTTGCAGGATTATCAGATGCCGCCTTGAGAGTCTTAACGGTCGCATAAGCGGCGGCGCTTGCATACGCATCGGTTGTTTCTTTATATCTTATCGAAATCTTATAGCTTCCTTCGGGAGTAAGACCGGTGAACTTTGCCGAAGCCTGCCATGCATCGTCATCTATTTTATACTCACAGCCCGTGACGGGTGCTATCTCAATTGTTGTTGAGGTAATGCTGACGGGAACGGGAGCTGCCGGCTGAGACTGGGAATTTTTAATCTTTATTTCATAAGCATTTACTGCATCGACAGTTTCCTCACCCACCGTTATTGTTCCGGTAATGACATAGCTAACCTTTGATGCGGTAAGAGGAAGTGCAAACTGAGTCTTGTTATTCTCGGTATCCTGAGTTGCAGGGAGAGTGTCGGTGCCGTCCTTAACGGTAGCAACATAAGTTACATCATAGGGAGTGCCGTCAACGGAGACGGTTTTGTTTGCAACCTCAATACGCTTGCCGTAATCATCGCTTACGAACTTGCAATCGTCTGCGCTAAGCGTTATTTTATCAACGCTGACTGCCGCATATCCCGTGACTGCCATGCAGGAGCAAGCAATAAGCAGGGCAAGAACAAGGGAAAGCATCTTCTTTGAAATTTTTGTCATTTGTATATCCTCCGTTTTATTTTTCCCCTAAACGATGCAACGGAATGTATCGTCCAAAGGGTATTTACATTTGCATTATATCACAGTTCAACTGAAAATGGAATAGTTATTTTTTAACAATTTATTAAATTTTAAGAGAAACAGCAAAAAATCGCAGCTTATTCGCCGAAGCCGGGTATCTTTTTGTTTCTTAAAGAAAGGTACAGCGGAATCCCTCCGAGCAGACAAACGGCAAGCTCGCCCGCTCCGACCTGCAAAGCATTCAACGCAAAAGCAACTGCCTTTGCTCCGTCTGTAGGAATAAGCAAGGTTATTTCCGCTCCGACCGCCGCCGCATTAAACACAACGGGCATAAGAACCGAAAGCAGGGGTATTCCTTTTATTTTGATTTTTCTGAGCCGCCGTGCCGTCAAAGCCGCAAAAAGCGTTGCAAGAGAGCCGAAAATTATATCCCACACGCCCATGGGACTGCCTATATTTCCGATTATGCACCCTATTGCAAGCCCCGGCACCGCCGCAGGAGTCAGCACGGCAAGAACCGTCAACGCTTCGGAAAACCTGAATTGTATCGGTCCGTACGCTATACCGAGCACCGAGCTGAGATAGGTTGCTGCCGCATAAATGGCGGCTATCACGGCACCCTGTGCAAGCACGACTGTTTTATTCTTCTTTTGCATTTTTATCTCCGATTATATTAAAGATATTCCGCCAAGGCTCCGAGACTTTCAACCGCAACACTCGCTTTTATATCGGAGGCGGCGTATTCCTCGGGAGTTGTCACTCCGCTGTAAACAAGAGCACAGGGAATGCCGTGGTCTGCTCCAATGGCGATATCGGTTGCAAGCCTGTCTCCCACAAAGGCAAGCTCATCCCTTTCACAGCCGAGCAAAGAGGTGATGTAATCCACCGTGGCAGTCATGGGCTTACCGAGCACAAGCGGTCTTTTACCGGAGGAGGCGGCAATAAGCTCTATCATCGATCCGGTGTCGGGCATATAACCGTCCTCGGTCGGGCAGTTGACATCGGGATGTGTTGCAAGATAAACAGCACCGCCGTCGATATATTTTATCGCCTTACGCAACTTTTCGTATGTAAGGGTGGTGTCAAAACCGAGCAAAACGATATCGGGGTCGCTGTCAACAAGGCAAATTCCCGCCTTTTCAAGGTCGGCGGTGAGTCTTTCGTTGCCGAGCAGGAATACACGCTTTCCTTTATAATTTACATTTAAATAATCCGCCGCAACATGGGATGAAATTATAACTCTTTTTTCGTCAACGGGGAAGCCCATTTTTTCGAGCTTCGCACGGCATACCTCAACATTGTTCGAGGAATTATTCGTAAAAAAGTAAAAATCCCTGCCGCTTTCTCTGAGCTTTTTGATAAAATCGGCGGCACCGGGGATTATTTTTCCTCCAAGATAAAACGTGCCGTCCATATCAATAATAAAATACTTAGTCTTTTCAAAAATCCTGCCGTTCTCCATATATTCAAACCTCCGTGCGTACACAGCGTGACGCAATTGTTAATTTTTTGTGACATTTAGTCACATGGACTTCTATTTTGGGAAATCTTGTTGTATAATGTCGTAAACAGATATCAGGGGGGATTTCAATGGCAATATCGGAAGAGAATGATAAGCTCCGACTCAGCAAGCTCCTTCGCACCTGTCGTGTGGGACTCAACCTTTCACAGCAACAGGTAGCGGATTATCTTCATATCGACCGCTCAACATATGCGAGATACGAAAACGGCCGAATGCCCGATCTCAAATGCCTTCTTGACCTTGCCGAACTGTACCGTGTTGAGGTTTCCACATTTGCTTCTTGCTTCAAAACAAGGCGTAAAAAGTCGGATATCAAGCCGAAGCTCGCCGCCGAGGTCAGCACCATTCAAGATGATGCAGAATATTTGCCGATGACGGACGACGAAAAAAGGCTTCTCACCTATTACAGAAACAGTATAAGAAAAAAGATAATAAACGAAACCGCAAAGCTCGTCATGCTTGAGGATGCCGTCGGTCCTTGGATAGCCAAAGAATCCGACAGCTCCGATGACTAACCGTCGGCTACTGCTATACCCCCTGTCCGAAAGAACAGGGGGCTTTTTATTACTGCTCTGCGGGAGCTTCTATTTTGCCCGTGACATTCTTGATATTTTCTCTTGCCGCACGAATCTCACGCTGACTGTTTGCAATTGCATCGTCTGCCGTTTTCATTATATCCTCGATGAAATCGCCCGCCGCAATTCTTATTTCGGCTGACCATTTATTTGCCTTGTCTATCGCATCATCGGAGCGTATGCGTGCATCCTCGATGGTTCTCGCCGCCTGCTCCGCCGCCGCATTCACAATGTTCTCAGCCTGTGCCTTTGCACCTGCTATGGTGGATGCCGCTTCCTCCTGAGCACTCGTAGTAAGTGCCTGTGCGGTAGCCTTTGCCTGAATGACTATCTCGCTGTTTTCAACCATCGCAGCCGCTTCAAGCTGTGCGTTAGCTCTGATGACCTTTGCATCCTCGTTTGCGGCATTGATTATCTGCTTCGCCTGAGCTTCGCTTTCTTCTATCTTGCTCTTTGTATAGGATTCGGTTTTGAGAACGATGTCTCTGACCTTATCCTCGGCGGAGGATACCAACGCTCTGGACTTCTCCTGTGCGCTTGTAACCGCATTAACCGCCTCATTTTTCGCCTTGACAAGAATGTTGTTACGGTCGGCGACTATCGCTCTCGCCTGTGATATTTCGTTCGGCAAGCCGAGTCTGATATCCTCAATCGCCGTCTTTATCGCCTCAACGTCAACGCTTATTTTACTGCTGAATGGCACCTTTGTTCCCGATTCGATTACATCCTCGATTTGGTCAAGTAATTTTTCGATATTCATGCAAGTCTGTTCCTTTCCTTTATTCTGGTTATAATGCTGTCTCGAACCTGTGCAGGGACAAATTCGCCTATATCTCCGCCGAATTCGCAAACCTGCTTAACAACGCTTGATGAGAGGTACATATTCTCGGCATTTGCGGTGAGAAATACCGTCTCAAGCTCGGGATTAAGTTTTTTATTCGTCAATGCCTGCTGAAACTCGTATTCAAAATCGGATACCGCCCGCAGACCCTTTACAACCGCACACGCATTTTTCTGCTTTGCATAATCGGCAAGCAAGCCGCCGTATACATCAACCTCAACGCCTTCGTCGTCACCGAGACTTTTACGCAAAAGCTCCGCTCTTTCTTGTGCGGTAAAACAGCTGTTCGGCTTGTGGTAATTAACCATGACCACAACTATCACCTTGTCAAACAGCTTTTCCGCTCTGCGGATTATATCAATGTGACCGCAGGTTACGGGGTCAAAGCTGCCGGGGCAAAGTGCAATTCTCATTCTATCATTCCTTCCGATATATCGTAACGGCAACCTTGCCGTATCTGTATTCCTTATGCTTTTTTAAGCAGCCGCTTTCCTCGGGGAGCTGTTCGGTACACGGATGCTCGCACACGACAACGCCGCCGTCTGCCATATGATTTCCGACACGGGATAACGCCTTTTGAAGCAAGCCCGTCAAATACGGCGGGTCGAGAAAAGCGATATCAAAGGTTTTATCCGTCATTCCGAGAAAAGCAAGAGAATCTGTTTGAAGCACGCTTGCATTTGCATCGAGCCTTGTTTTCGCAAGATTTTCTTTAACCGTTCGTATTGCGTTTTTATCGGCATCAACGAAAACAGCCTCTTTTGCTCCGCGGCTGAGAGCCTCTATTCCGAGCTGACCCGAGCCGGCAAAAAGGTCGAGGATTCTCCTGCCCTGCGTTTCAAACTGTATCGCACTGAAAACGGCTTCCTTAACCCTGTCGGTAGTAGGTCTGACATCGTTTCCGTCAAGCGTTTTAAGTGTCATGCCTCTTGCGGAGCCTGTTATTACTCTCATTCCGTTCCTCCGAAGTAACCGCCGAATAAATCGGTTGATTGGCGGCGGGATATTTTAATGCCGGAAAAAGGCAACCAAGCCTTTTACCCTATAATCAATTTATTATCGCACTAAACACAAGGTGTTGTCAAGTCAAATTGTTGAGATATATCCGTTTTTTTCAAAAAATCCTTGTTTTATGTGCTTATTCCTGATGAAATGCGGCAAAAACAGCCTTTGCCGCCGCTCTGCTCATGCCCTCGGTTTGGAAAATTTCCTCCTCGCTTGCCGCCGCAATCGCTTTGAGTGTTTTGAATTTTTTGAGCAACGCCTTGCATCTTTTTTCGCCGATTCCCTCTATTGAAAGAAGCGACGACGAAAGAGATGCCTTGCCGTGCTTTGAGCGGTGATACGAAACCGAAAAGCGGTGTACCTCCTCCTGAATGGTTGAAACGAGAGTAAACGCCGCCCTTTTGGAGGTCAGTGAAAGTTCCTCGCCCGAGCCGGTTATTGCACGGGTTCTGTGGTGGGAATCCTTGACCATGCCGAAAATCGGGATATCCAAGCCGAACCTTGCAAGGACGGGAAGCACAGCGTTGACCTGTCCTCTGCCGCCGTCAAGCAAAATCAAATCGGGGAGTCTGCCGAAGCCCTCTCCCGTTTCTTTGTTTTTTTCATATTCGGAAAATCTGCGTTCAAGCACCTCTGCCATTGAAGCATAGTCATCCTGTCCCGAAAAACTCTTTATGGCAAAATGTCTGTACGCTTTTTTATACGGAACGCCGTTCTTGAAAACAACCATGCCCGCAACGTTGTCACTTCCCGCAGTATGAGAAATATCGTATGACTCAATATATTCGGGCGGAGCCTTTAAGCCGAGCAGACTGCCAAGCTCATCCGATGCCGCCGTAGCCTTGCCCGTTCTTCCGAGATACAACGCCAGCTTCTGTGCCGCATTGGAGCGACACATTTCAACAAGAGAATGCTGTTCACCTTTTTGCGGAACGACAATACTGACCTTTCTGCCCGCAAGGGAGGAAAGCCATTCGCACAAAATCTCGGAATCCTCTGCCTCGCCGTCAAGAGCAATGCGTCTCGGGACAAAATCCCGCATGGAATAATAACTTCTTATCAGCTCATGCCTTGCCTCGGGAAGATTTTCGGGTAAGTCTATCATGAAATGCTCGCTGTCATACAGTCTGCCGTTCTTGAATCTCAGCACCGAGAGGCAAGCCTTGGGAGATGAGCCGTGTGCCGCTCCGACTATGGCGAAAACATCCTGTTCCTCGACCGATGCCGCAACGACCTTTTGCTTTTCCGTCACCTTTTTGAGGGCGTTTATCCTGTCTCTGAGCTTTGCGGCTTTTTCAAATTCGAGATTTTCCGATGCCTGAAGCATTTGCTTTGTAAGTCTATCCATCGTTTCGCCCGAGCCGTTCATGATGAAATTCAGTGCCGACTCAACCGCTTCGTTGTGCTCGCTTCTCGTCGTTTTGCCTGCACACGGAGCTGCACACTGACCGATATAATAATTCAGGCACGGTCTGCTTTTTTTGTAGTCTCTCGGGAATTGCTTTGAGCATTGCGGAATAAGGAACAGCTTTTTCGCCTCCGTAACGGCATTGGTTATTCCGTATGAGCCGGTGTAGGGCCCGATATACCTTGCACCGTCGCAAAGCTGCTGCTTGACCGCAAAGAAATTACGCCATTCTCCGTCAACAACCTTTATATAATTGTATCCCTTGTCGTCTTTAAGCAGAATATTATATTTGGGGCTGTGCTGTTTTATCAGTGAGCATTCAAGCACCAGTGCTTCAAATTCGCTGTCGCAGAGAATATAATCAAAATCCTCAACATTTTCAACCATACGCCGAACCTTGACGGTATGATTGGTTTGTGAACCGAAATACGAGCTGACTCGATTTTTAAGAGCCTTTGCCTTTCCGACATATATTATTTCGCCCTTTTTGTTTTTCATTAAATAGACGCCGGGATTCAGCGGCAGACTCATCGATTTTTTTCTCAGTCGTGACATTCTTTCGTCCATGAAGCTCACCCCCTGTACCTTTCTATTATACATTAATATTGTCATTTCCGCAAGCATAAAAAATGCTTCTTTAGGTTGACTTTTTTCTTCCGAGGCTATATAATATCATTAAAAATAAAACTTGGAGATGTTTCAATGGTTTCTTACGGCTTTCTTTATGTGCTTTTCAAGCGCTGCATATCCATTCTTTCACTCATCATGATGCTTATTGTCGGTCCTGCCGAGGCGAACATTCCCGTTCCCGACGGCATGGAGGTTCTCGATAAGTCCTACTACTTTTTCGAGGACAGATATATGTCCAATCAAGGCATAACGAACGACGGCGAATATTTCTATTTCAGCGGCAAAAAGAACCTCGGCAAGGCTAAAATCGAGGACGGCGAGATTCGTCTCATAATGACGAATGCAATTCCCGACGAGCTTGCGGAAAAAGGCTGTAATCACATCGGCGGACTCAGCTACTATAACGGCAAAATCTATGCTGCCATCGAGGACGGCACCGCATATCAGCATCCGTTCATCGCTCTTTACAACGCGGAAACTCTCGAATACACCGGCGTAGCCTATGAGCTTCCTCCGTCTCTTCATGTTGACGGTGTTCCCTGGTGTGCAATCAACGCCGAAAAAGGTCTGCTCTATACTGCGGAATGGGAAAACGCAAGGGTTCTCAATGTATTTAAGCTCGACACGATGAATTTCCTGTATTCTCTCCCCCTCAGCAAAGAAATAGATCAGGTTCAGGGCGGCGAGGTTTTCGACGATTTCCTTTATCTCTCTGCCGATGAAAAGGCTGACGAAAAGAGCATATTCAAAGTAAATCTCCTTACCGGAAAGGTTGAAACCTTCATGACAAGAGCAATAGGTGCCGACCATGAGGCGGAGGATATGACGGTTTATGCCAACGCAAACGGATATCCCGTATTTTGCGTTGTTGACCGTACCGCAGAAAACCGCAGTACCACGCTCACAAGATACATAATCGCCAAATAAAAAACTATTTTTCCCGTTTTTCAAAAATATTTTGCGAAGCACTTGACAAACCGTCCGTGTTTTGCTAAAATTATAAACCGCTGTGAAATAAACAGTTAGGATTAAAAATTCATTTTATCCTTGCCACGGATGCACCGTGGCCAAAGACCAAAAGGAGGTGCTTTAAGAATGTCAGCAAACAACAGCTATGAGACAATGGTGGTTTTTTCAGTTGCCAACGGCGAAGAAGCTGCTCAGCCGCTCGTAGAGAAGTTCAAGGCTCTGATTGAGGCTAACGGCACTCTTGAGAGCGTTGATGAATGGGGTAAGCGCAGACTTGCTTATCTTATCAACGACGAACCCGAGGGATACTACGTTCTCTTCAACTATCAGGCTGCTCCCGAATTTCCCGCAGAGCTTGACCGTATCTTCAAGATAACGGACGGCGTACTTCGTTCTCTCATTGTCAAGAAAAACTAAGGAGGTCTTGTAATGCTTAACTGTGCCGTTATAATGGGCAGACTCGTTGCAGACCCCGAGCTTCGCACCACAGGATCGGGAATCTCGGTCACATCCTTCACCGTTGCGGTTGACCGCCGTTATGCCCGTCAGGGCGAGGAGCGTCAGACTGATTTCATTGACGTTATTGCGTGGAGACAGAATGCAGAATTTATCTGCAAATACTTCCGCAAGGGTTCAATGATCGCAATTCAAGGCTCCATTCAGGCGAGAACCTACGAGGATAAGAACGGCAACAAGAGAAAAGCCGTTGAAATCGTCGCAGACAGTGCGAGCTTCTGCGGTTCAAAGAGTGAAACCGGTACCGCTCAAAGAAATGACAGCTATGCCGTTTCTCAGCCTGCCCCCTCTTACTCGAACGCAGATGAAGGCGATTTCAAAGAGATACCCGAGGACGATCTTCCGTTTTGACCGTCCGTATGTAAACTGAAAAAGGAGGTTTAATCCATGGCTTACGATAAAAGCGACAGAAGACCCAACAAAAAGGGTCGCAGGAAGGTTTGCGCATTTTGCGTAGACAAGGTTGAGTACATCGACTACAAGGATGTTGCAAAGCTCAACAAGTTCACTTCCGACAGAGCAAAGATCCTTCCCCGCCGTGTTACCGGCACCTGTGCAAAGCATCAGCGTGAACTGACCACCGCTATCAAGCGTGCCCGTCAGGTTGCTCTTGTTCCCTACACCAGCGACTGATTATAAAGTTGCGGAGGCTGTTTTTTTAACAGCCTCCTTTTTTTATTTCCGCTTTTGCTTTTCCGAGCGTCCGCTCCGCCCTTTGTCTTGCAAGATATGAAAGAATTTTTCCCGTCTCACCCACTGCGGGAGGCACCATGGATATTGCCCCGACAATCACCCATTCAAGAAAATTCAGCGGAACGACTCCGAACAGCCGAGCAAGTGACGGTATCACAACAACAGCGGCTTGTGCGGCGGTGCATACGGGAAAGGCAATGTTCATCATTTTGTTTCCGAACAGACCCGTTTTCAGTATCGGCTGAGATGAACGCAAATTCAGCGAATGCGTTATTTCACAAAAGCTGAGGGTGCAAAATGCCATTGTTCTGCCGAGAACAAGCGGATTTTCACTCGGCAAAATAAATCTTCCTACCGCAAAAGATAAGAGTGTCAGTGCTCCGATGAGCATTCCCTCAAGCGATATGTCAAGCCAAAGCCCATCGGCGAAAAAGCCCTTACTTTGCGGCAGAGGTTTTCGGTTCATTATTCCTTTTTCGGGCTTTTCGGTTCCGAGTGCCATTGCCGGAAGTGAATCGGTGACAAGATTCACCCACAAAAGATGTATCGCTTCAAGCGGCGTTTCAAATCCGAGAATTGAAGCAAAGAAAATAGTTAATATCTCGCCGATATTGGTGCCGAGCAGAAAATGCACGGCTTTTTTGATATTATCATATATTCCCCTGCCCTGTTCGACCGCCTTGACGATGGTGGCAAAATTGTCGTCCGTCAAAATCATATCGGCAGCATTTTTCGCAACATCCGTCCCGCCACTGCCCATTGCACAGCCGATATCGGCGGCTTTCAAAGCCGGTGCGTCATTCACTCCGTCACCCGTCATTGCAACCGTTTCGCCGTTTGCCCGCAAAGCCTTTACAATACGCATTTTGTGTTCGGGGGTAACTCTCGCATAAACTCTGCATTGCATAACACGCCGAGAAAATTCTTCATCGCCGCAGGCATCAATATCCCTACCCGTCATCGCAAGGTCACCTTTTTGATATATTCCGAGCTTTTCCGCCACGGCACACGCCGTTGAAATGTGATCTCCCGTTATCATTACCGGCGTTATTCCCGCCTGCTTACAAATGCCGACCGCCCTTGCCGCTTCGGGTCTCGGAGGATCAAGCATACCGATAAGTCCGCAGAATATGAGCTCCTCTTCTTTTTTATCCTCGCCCGATGCCGCTTTCCGATATGCAACGGCAATAACTCGCAACGCCTCCCCCGCCATCGTTTCATTTTGCACCGTTGTTTTTCTCCGCAGCTCCTGCGTGAATTTCATCACTCTGCCGTTTTCCTCGTAATGCGTACACAGCGGAAGCAAAACATCGGGTGCCCCCTTTACGGTAAGCTGTAATTCTCCGCCGATACGGTTGACAACGCACATTTTCTTGTTTTCGGAGGTGAACGGTGTTACGCCGAGTCTCGGATATTTCTTTTCAAGCATTGTGACATCTTCACCGGAATTATACGCCGCTTCGAGAATTGCCGTTTCCGTTGGGTCGCCGCTAAAATTCAGCCTGCCTTTTCGCTTTTCCGCTCTTGAATCGGAGCAAACGGAGCCGAACAGCACAAGCCTCTTGCCGTGCTCGCTTTTGGTTTGCAATTCTCCGTTGACACCGCAAAGACGAACAACCGTCATTTTGTTTTTGGTGAGTGTACCCGTTTTATCGGAACAAATATATGTAGCCGCTCCGAGAGTTTCAACGGCGGGAAGATGACGGATTATGGTATTGCTCTTGGCAAGTCTTTGCACTCCTATTGACAAAACCACCGTAACTATTGCAGGAAGACCCTCGGGAATTGCTGCAACGGCAAGCCCGACAGAGAGCATAAACGAATTCATGACTCCGCTTTTCCTTTGTACTCCGACCGCGAAAACCACCGCACAGATTATCACGCAAGCAACCGCAAGAGCCTTGCCGACACTCGCAAGCCGAATTTGCAAAGGGGTTTGCGGTGCAGGCTCGGATTTCAGCATATCCGCTATACGCCCGACCTTTGTATTCATCCCCGTTTCGGTGACAACGGCACGACAGCTCCCCGCAATAACCGTTGTTGAAGCAAACACGCAGTTTTTCATGTCGGCAAGCTCGCATTCGCTTTCGTCTATCACCGCAGAAGTTTTTAGCGTAGCCTCGGCTTCACCCGTTAAGGCACTTTCCCGCACCTTTAATCCCTCACAAGAAATAATCCTCGCATCCGCAGGTACAAGATCACCGCTTTCAAGCAAAATTATATCTCCGGGAACAAGCGATTCCGTAGGCAATTTTACGAATTTTCCCGAACGAACAGCCTTCGCCGTCGGTGCCGACAGCTTTTTAAGAGCCTCTATCGCCCTTTCGGCTCGTCTTTCCTGAACGACGCCGATCACCGCATTCATTATCACTATTGTCAAAATCATTATCGGGTCGGCAAAATCACGGCTGCCGTCGATTATTCCCGTAACGAACGAAATTACACAAGCTATAAAAAGTATGATAACGCAAAAATCAGAAAACTGACTCAAAAACTGCCGTAAAAGCGATACTTTCTTTTTATCCTCAAGTCGGTTCTCACCGTATTCCTCAAGCCGCTTCTTTGCCTCGTGCTCGCTAAGACCCGCCTGTTCATCGCTACCGAGCTTATCAATCACCGCCGACGCCCGTTCGGAATGCCAATTCATTTTTATTCCCCCTGCAAATTTCTTTTTTCTTCACATATATATTCATGCAGGGATAAAAAAATCCCGCCGAGCCGAAGCACGACGGTAAGCGATTTTGAATTATTCAGCTGATTTCAGCTTTTCAATGCAGTTTTTGCAAATGCATTTTCCTTCAAAGGTGGTAAGATCCTCCGAAGATTTGCAGAATATGCAATCGGGGATAGCTTTTTTAACAAGAATCTGCTTGCCGTCCGAGAACATCTCAACCTTGCTGCCCGGATAGACGATGCCGAGTTCTTTTCTTATCTGCATGGGAATAACCACTCTGCCGACTGAATCAATTTCTCTTATGAATCCTGAAAACATGATATTTCCTCCTTTTCCGTTATTTATTGCGAATTCTTTGTGGTCATAAAAACACATAAACCATACTGCAAATTAAATAATATCATATAAAGCAACAACTGTCAAGCAAAAAATTGCAAATTTCATGCTTTTTTAACACATTTTTAGTGTTTGTTTAATTTTTTTTAATTGCAATAACGAAAAAGTTTGGCTTATTTTAGAATATCATAATTGCTTTTCGGATTTATCTTCGGCGGCTGAGTAGAAGAAACTTCTTAACTTAAAGCAGTTCTTTGATTGTTTAATAGTATCTGTAGCTTGCAATTACCTTGCCGAGAATTATAACCTCGTTTACGATAATCGGTTCATAGGTGTCGTTTTCGGGCTGGAGACGGAAATGACCGTTTTCTTTATAAAAAGTCTTGACCGTTGCGGAATCCTCAATAAGAGCAACCACCATTTCTCCGTTGCGGGCGGTGGGAGTACGCTCGACAATGACGATGTCTCCGTCAAGTATTCCCGCCTGTATCATACTTTCGCCTCTGACTTTAAGGGCAAAAAGCTCCTTATCCTGCGAACCGGGCATGGAAAAAGGCAAATAGCCCTCGATATCCTCAACCGCAAGTATAGGTGAGCCGGCGGTTACGGTACCCAAAACGGGAACATGGGTTACATTCTCGGACTGACCGACAATTCTTATACATCTTTTAAGCATCGGGGGACGCTGAATATATCCCGCCGCTTCGAGTGAATCGAGATTTGCCTGAACCGAAGAGGTTGAACGCAAGCCGACCGCCGCTCCGATTTCACGCACGCTCGGTGTCATTCCCTCTTTTGCTCTCTCCACAAGAAATTCATATATACGCTGTTGAATAGGGGTTATCGGCTTCATGATAATACCTCTTTCCGTTATCTGTAAGTTCTGCACCCCTATTATAGCACAAATGTTCATAAAATGCAAACAAATGTTTGATATTTTTTCGAAAATTTTTTTACATTTGATATTCAAATTTTTGTGTAAATGTGTTATAATGCTCTTGTATGGCACATTTTAATGCCTGTTTCAAAAAATTCAAGGAGTTACAGCTTTGCAAATGATGAACCGTCAAGAAAACAACATAACCAATGAAAAAAAGCCGTTTATCATTGCGGCTTCGGTCATCTGCGCCCTGATAGTGCTTCTTATTGCCGTTTGGTTGCTGAAAAATCCCGTTTTGTTCTCCGTTGCACAGAAAAAAGCGGTAAATGAAGATTTCATCTCCGCAGAAGCCGTCAACAAGCATTGCTCCGGCACTCAGTCCGATTTGCTTGCCGACTATCTCGATTTGCGTATAGATATCGACCTGCGTTATCCGCAGATGCTCACCGATTTTGATTCCGCAGTTTTCTTCTCTTGGAGCGAGCGTGCCGCGTCAATTTCAAAAAACTCATCAGTCCTTTCGCAGGAGCTTGCCTCTCAGGTGAAATCGCTCGAATATAAGCTCTCCGTTGCATCGGCTCGGCTCGGTGAATACAACTGGAAACAAAGTGACATTGAATCGCTCCTTGATGTTTTTGCCGAAATCAACCGTCTTTATACTCCCGATTCAAGCGGCAAGAACACCGCGTTTTCGGTTGCCGAGGAGCTTCAAAAAATCAGCGAATGGGAGTCTCTCACCGCTGACCTTTCGGCTTTTGCTCAAACGCTCCCAAACGGAAGCAATGTCTATCTTCTGAGCTATCTTATCAAAGAAGCTCAAGGCGAATGCACCGAATTACGCAATGCAATGAGTACCGTTCTTTCGGCAGGATATTCCGAAACCGACCTTGTCCGCTTAAACGGACAAGCACAAAAAAGCTACCCGAGTATTCAAAGCAGTAGCGGAAGTGCCGTAAATCTTCTTCAAAAAGAGGCATACATTAAATTTATGTATGCGGGTGTTTGCCGTGCTCTCGTTGAATACATAGGAGTTTTTTACACGGGGTGAGTTAAAATATTCATCGTCCTTTCCGTTTTATGTATCATTACCGAGATTTTTGCCGTTCGGCATTATATAAAAATCATGTATCCCGTAATAGGTTCGAAAGCTCTTTTTTCAAAGCTCCCGTTCTCGGTGGTTCCGATTTATTTAGTTCCCACAGTTTTGTGAAAATGACCCATTGACAAAACCACCGTCGGCGTGTTACAATAGCATTACAAGTTAAAGGGGAGTAGCTTAAAGGAGCCGATTTTCGTGCTCCCGAGTGTTCTGTCAACAACCGATGCTCTTGCATCTGGCACAACACCCGATTTATTTTGGAGGCAAGACCTTTGGCAGAGCAAGTTCTCTGTCGAAGGTCTTTTTATTAAACATAAAATCTTGAAAGGATGAACCGGCATGAAGTTCTACCTCGAGCACCCCGATGCTGTTTTTTCTCATGTCAAAAGCTCACAAGGCGGTCTTACCTCCTCGGAGGCTGAAAAAAGACTGAACGAAAACGGCAAAAACAAGCTCAAAGAGGGCAAAAAGAAAAGCGTTTTATCCCGCATAGGCGCTCAGCTCTCCGACCCGATGATTATTATTCTTCTTGTAGCGGCAGTTATTTCCGCCGCAACGGAATGGATAGAAAACGGCATCGGCGTTCCGACCGACACCATAATTATCATGGTTGTTGTCCTTATTAACACCGTTCTCGGCGTTGTTCAGGAAAGCAAGGCAGAAGCCGCAATAGAGGCGTTGCAGGAAATGAGTGCGGCAACCTCAAAGGTTCTGCGTGACGGCAAGCTCGTTTCCGTTCGCAGTGAAGACCTCGTTGTGGGTGATGTCGTAATTCTTGAAGCGGGCGATGCAGTTCCCGCAGACTGCCGCATCTTTGAATGTGCAAGTCTTAAAGCGGAAGAAGCGGCTCTCACCGGCGAATCCGTACCGTCGGAAAAATCCGTAGCCGTTCCTGGAAACGGAAGTGACTCGGATATTCCTCTCGGCGACAGAAAGAACATGGTATACATGGGCTCTACCGTTGTTTACGGCAGAGGCAAGGTGGTTGTTGTTGCAACGGGCATGGATACCGAAATGGGCAAAATCGCCGATGCAATCGCTCAAGCGGAAGAGGGTCAAACACCTCTCCAGCTCAAGCTCGCTCAGCTTTCAAAAATCCTTACAAAGCTCGTTCTCGGAATATGTGTATTCCTTTTCGCATTCCAGGCAATTCAGTCGTTCGTCAAATTCGGCAGCTTCCCGTTTGAAACGGCTCTCAACAGCTTTATGGTTGCCGTTTCCCTTGCAGTTGCGGCAATTCCCGAGGGACTCGTTGCCGTCGTTACGATAGTTCTTTCCATCGGCGTTACAAATATGTCGAAAAAGAACGCAATCATACGCAAGCTCACCGCAGTTGAAACACTCGGCTGTGCTCAGATTATATGCTCCGACAAGACCGGTACGCTCACGCAAAATAAGATGACCGTTGTTGACCACTACGGCGACAATGAAGCTCTTATAGCAAAAGCAATGGCTCTTTGCTGTGACGCGGAAATCGATGAAAACGGCGACGTAACGGGTGAACCCACCGAAGCGGCACTCGTTGTCTATGCCGACAAGCTCGGCTTCAACAAAAACGATATTTCCGCAAACAGCCCGAGAATCGGCGAAGCTCCCTTTGATTCTTCGAGAAAAATGATGTCAACCGTCCACAGCACGGCTCAGGGTGTCGTTCAGTATACAAAGGGTGCTCCCGATGAAATCCTCAAAAAATGCACTCACGCACTCATAAACGGCAATGTTGTTCCGTTTACAGATGAGCTCAGAGCCTCCGTTGCTTCCGAAAACAAGCGTATGGCAGACAAGGCTCTGCGTGTTCTTGCGGTTGCTTATAAGGAATATGCCGCCGCTCCCGAGGATACCTCCCCTGCCGCTCTTGAAAGTGACCTTATTTTCATCGGACTTACCGGTATGATTGACCCTGTCCGTCCCGAGGTTAAAGCCGCTATCGAGGAATGCCGTATGGCAGGCATCACGCCGATAATGATAACCGGTGACCACCGTGACACCGCAGTTGCAATCGCCATGGAGCTTGGAATCATTGACGATCCCTCTCAAGCTATCACCGGTGCTCAGCTCAACGAAATGAACGACGAAGAATTTGCCGAAAAGGTCGGTACGTTCAGAGTTTATGCAAGAGTTCAGCCCGAACATAAAACAAGAATAGTCAACGCATGGCGTGCAAAGGGCAAGATAACAGCAATGACGGGCGACGGTGTTAACGACGCTCCCTCCATAAAGAGTGCCGATATCGGTATCGGAATGGGCATCACGGGAACGGACGTTACCAAAAATGTTGCCGATATGGTTCTTGCCGACGACAACTTTGCCACCATCGTTTCCGCCGTTGCAGAGGGCAGAAGAATCTACGATAACATTCGCAAAGCGATTCAGTTCCTCCTCGGTTCAAACCTTTCGGAAGTTCTTTCAATATTCACCGCAACAATACTCAATTTCACGATTTTGAAACCCGTACATCTTCTCTTTATCAACCTTGTTACGGACAGTATTCCCGCTCTTGCACTCGGTCTTGAAAAGCCCGAAAGAGATATCATGAACCGCAGGCCCCGTGACAGCAAGGACGGCGTTTTTGCCGGCGGAATGGGCTTTGACTGCCTCTATCAGGGTGTTCTCACCACTCTGCTCACGCTTGCCGCCTTCTTTATCGGCGAATATCTCGAAACAGGCAAATGGGTATTCTCAAACATTGCAGACTGCAATGAGGGCATGACAATGGCGTTCTTCACCATGTCCATGGCGGAAATATTCCACTCGTTCAATATGCGTTCACAGCACGGCTCGGCTCTCGCAATGAGCTTCGGACAAAAGTCGCACAACATCGTTCTCTACGGTGCAATGCTTCTTTCGCTCCTGCTCACCACCGCAGTTGTTGAAATTGACTTCCTTGCGGATATGTTCGATTTCACGCATCTTCCCCTTGAAGCATATCTCATTTCCATCGGACTTGCATTCCTGATAATTCCTTTGGTTGAAATAGTCAAAGCGATTCAGCGTGCAGCGGCAAGGAAAAAATCCAAATAAAAATCAGCCGTCGGGTGCATTTCAACACTCGGCGGCTTACTTTTTGGGTGGCTGACTCCTATAAAAAAGCGGCAAGAGAAACAAAAATTCTCCTGCCGTTTCTTTATTTGCTTTGAATTACTCAGCCTTGGGAGCTTCAACGGGGCAAGCATCTGCACAAGCACCGCACTCAATGCACTTATCAGCATCGATTTCGTACTTGCCGTCGCCCTCGGAGATAGCTTCAACGGGGCACTCTGCTGCACAAGCGCCGCAGGAGATGCAATCATCACCGATAACGTATGCCATCTTCAGTAATCCTCCTTTTGTATTTTTAACTATTGTAACACATTATTTTAAAAATGCAATAGCTTTTTTTAATTATCGGACACTATGCCCTTTAATGCCTCCATCTCCGCCTTGTCAACCTTGATTCTCGCATCCTTTAAGAGCTTGACGTCGCGGCGTGAAAATGCTTTCGGCATTGCATCGGGATTATTATTCAGCTTGACCTTGAGAGTTCCCGTAAGCAGGCTGAAGTCAACCACCGTGCCCACACCTTCAGCAGTTTCAACAATTGCTCCGGGCTTGGGCGTGATTTTGAGCAGATGCTCATAGGCGTTTTGTTCGTATTTGAGACAGCACATCAGTCTGCCGCAGGTTCCGCTTATCTTTGTGGGATTCAAAGAAAGACCCTGCTCCTTTGCCATTTTAATTGAAACAGGCTGAAAATCGCCCAAAAAGCTCCTGCAACAGAACGGTCTGCCGCATATTCCTAAACCGCCGACCATTTTAGCTTCATCTCTTACGCCTATTTGACGAAGCTCAATTCTCGTTCTGAAAACGCTTGCCAAATCCTTAACAAGCTCTCTGAAATCGACTCTGCCGTCTGCCGTGAAATAGAAAAGCACCTTGCCGCCGTCAAATGTGTATTCAACGTCAACCAACTTCATATCGAGCTTATGCTCCGCTATTTTTCGCTGACAGGTTTCAAAGGCACTTGCCTCTTTCTTTTTGTTTTCTTCGAGGGTTGCCAAATCACGCTCGGTAGCTTTTCTTATCAGCTTTTTGAGCGGCTTTACTATTTCTTCATCGGATATCTCTCTGTTTTCAAGAGCAACCTCGCCGCATTCAACGCCTCTGACGGTTTCGACTATAACCTTTTCACCCTTTTTCAGCTTTTTGCTGTCGGGGTCAAAGTAATATATTTTTCCGACTTCCTTAAATCGTACTCCTATAACTTCTGCCATATATACCTCCGTATTTAATGCCCGGCACGCCTGCGAAGCAGGGTACAAAGCCTTGTTAACATTAAGTTGTGATTAGCGTTGCTTGCCGCCGCATTCATCAAATCATTCAATCCTTCAACGGCGTTCAAAATAGATTTCTTGGATATCCGTGTTGCTATGAAGCGTGCCTCGCTGTCAAACTCCGTTTCCTCGGAAGCGGAATATTTATATCTCAGTGCCTGTGCAAGTATCTGCTGAATTATCGGCATCGCATCATATAAAAGCTGTTTATCCTTTTCAAACACCGCCACCGTCTTAACCGTATCAAATTCCTCATAGGAAGCAAGTGACATTGCAAAATCCCTTGCAGCCTCCTTTGCCGCCTGTAAAGCCTCGGAGGTATGTTCCTTTTCTGCCTCTCCGAGAGAAAAAACGGTTGCTCTGGACAGAACCGTAGGCAAAAATCCCGTGCTTGACGAACAAAGCAAAATAAAAACAACGTATGACGGCGGTTCTTCAAGGATTTTCAAAAGGGCATTTTGACCCTCTTGACCCATGGTGTGGGCATTTTCAAGGATAAAAACCTTTTTATTCGCTTCATTGGGAACGATGTATGCACTCGCCCGCAGCTCTCTCACCGTATCAACCTTGAAAGCTCGCGGCTTATCCTCAACGCTGTATACGGGGATATCGGGATGAGAACCTGCCGCCGCCTTAATGCAATCGGTACATTCGGAGCACGGAGCTTCTTCTTTATTTGAACACACGAGAGCCGCCGCAACCTTTTTTGCAAGGGTCATGCGCTCCTCGGGCAAGCCTCCCTCAATAATAAGAGCATGGGGAAATCTGCCGGATGAAAGTGCCTGTGCAAGTCTGCTTTCGGCAGATATATCAGGGTCAAAGCCTTTAATTATCATAAATATCCCTTACAGCTTAATAAATTTATCAACGTCTAAAACAAACACCGTTGCTCCGCCGACCGTTACCTCTACCGCTCTTGAAATAAAGCCCTCCGTCATAAAGGACGGTGACGGCGGCACCATCTGAGTTCTCTTTCGCGAAAACTCGTTGATAACAGCGATGACTTCATCCACTTTTTCATCCTCCGTACCTATCAGCAGGGTGGAATTTCCCGCTCGGAGGAAGCCTCCCGAGGTTGAGAGCTTCGTTGTACCGAAGCCTTTTTCTGTAAGCTCACTCATTACAACGGCACAATCGTCGTTATTGATGATTGCAACAATAAGTTTCACGGTAATTCTCCTCTCATATTTCAGCCCGTCGTCTGTGCAAGTGCTATCATAACGGGCATTGTAATAACGGAAATAAAGCTCACCGCCGTAACGGTCTGCGACGCAAGACCCGTATCTCTGCCGTATTTTGCCGCAAACATTACCGTATTGTTAGCCGACGGTGCGGAAGCACAAATTATAAGCGATGCAAGCAGGGTTCCGCCTATTCCCATCAATCTGAAAACAGCCAAAAGGAGCACGGGAAGCACGATGAGCTTTAACAGCACCGTTATTCCTATACGCCATTCACGGAACATGGAAGCGAATTTTGTGTTTGCTATGTACGTGCCGAAAATCAGCATTGCAAGCGGCGTTGTTATATCGGCAACATAGCCTATCGGAGCCGTAACTATTCTCGGCAAATTTATTGAAAGTAAAAATACGGGCATTCCCGCTATAACAGCTATGACTCCGGGATTGAGCAAAAGATTTTTCAACTTAAACTCGGTTTTGCCGTTTCCCTTGTTCATCAAATAAACGCCGTGTGTAAAAGAAAAAATTTGAAATGATATTATGACGGCTGAGCAATAAAACACGCCCTCGTCGCCTACGACCGCTCCCGCAAGAGGCAGTCCCATGTAGCCGCAATTGCCGTATGCCGCCGCAAATTTGAAGATACAAGCCTTATCCTTATCGCATCGAATAAATCCGATTTCGGCAATGAGAGCCGACACTGTATGCAGTAAAAATCCGCAGCCCAAAGCGACAAAAAGTCCCTTTGCGGTCTCGGGATTATATTCAAGCGAGAAAAAACTGTTGATTATCATGGCGGGGGTTGCTATGTAAAAAAGCATATCGGTACAGCTTTTGGCAACCTTTTCGGTGAAGATGCCCGCTTTATCGGCAAAAGCACCGACGGCGACTATAATATACAGTACCGCTACCTGCTCCGCCGCAGTTAAAACATTTTGAAGAAACATAAATTATTCTCCGACCGTACCGTTTTCTTTTTCGCTCTCTATCGGAGCATCGGGGTCTGCGTATACTATTCTCGTTGCAACGGTGCAAACCGCAAACAGAGCACACGCAATGTCGCAATATTCAAGCTGTGCCTGCGAATAAAGGAGATCAGCCTTGCCGAAAAGTGTTAAAATCAATCTCGGAACAAAGCATACAAACGCAAGCATTGAGGCTATAAGACCGTAGGATGCAATCTTGCTGCCGTTTTTGGCGGTGCCTACTCTTGAATTTGCCTGTGCATAAGCCGCAAAGAACAGAATGAAGAACGCCATCATCAGCATTTCAAGCATGAGCTCGGACACTCTTATAAAGCTGATTGAGCGAGTAAAGCGGGATATAAGTCTGAATATCTCCCACATAACGGGTGCAAGAGAAAGCAGCTTATATCTATCGCCGCTACCCTTTCCGGTAAAAAAGCCTGCAGCACTGAGTATAAAGAACAGTGCGGAAACAACGGCAAAAATCGCTTGAAAAACAAACACCTTATTGAGTGTCTGCAAGGAGGAAACTGCTTCCCCGCTGACAGTTGTGAGAATTTCCTCACTGTTTTTGCTTATCGTCATAAAGCAATTGATGAAATCGAAAATACATCCTGCGGCGGCAACGGCAGAAAAAGCTCCGCAGCCGGGCAGTTTTTCGGCTTGGTCGGAAAGAGCCGTGGTCTTTCTTTTGGTAAAGCCCAAAACCGCAAGAGCAACGGCGGCAATCAAGAGCACGCCGTACAGTGCCCAAACGGTAAATCCCGTTTCGGAACAGAAGCCCGTTGACGGTTCAAGGACGGTAAAATACTGAATCATCCTGAGAGGCAATGCAACAACAACGGCAACGGTAAAAACGATTATTCCCGTTCCGAAAATATTTTCGGTGATTTTCTTCTGCATGGAAATTCCTTCTTCTTATCTTTCTGTAATGGGAACGTAAATTCCTGCGGGATTTATATTCTTATAAGCAGGACGGATTATTCTGCCGCCCGTCAGCAATTCCTCTATTCTGTGTGCAGACCAGCCCGCAACTCTTGCTATTGTGAATATCGGGGTGAACAGGTCGGGAGGAATACGAAGCATTTTATAAACAAGACCCGAATAGAGATCCACGTTTGCACAAATATTCTTTCTTTCTCCCTTAAATTCGGCAAAGATGGCAGGAGTCAGCTCCTCGATGCTTTGAAGCAGATTGAATTCCTCTTCAAACTCGGTGCCTGCCGCAAATTTACCTGCTCTTTCTTTAAGTATTCTTGCTCTCGGGTCGGATATCGTATAGACCGCATGGCCCATTCCGTATATAAGACCCGAGCGGTCACCGCCCTCTTTTTTGATTATTTTTCTCAGATAATCGGCAACCTGTCCCTCATCGTTTATATTCGCAACATCATTGCGGATAAATTCAACCATTTGCGAAACCTTAATGTTTGCACCGCCGTGCTTGGGTCCCTTGAGAGCACCGATACCCGCCGCTATTGCAGAATAGGTATCCGTTCCGCTCGAGGTAAGAACTCTCGTTGCAAAGGTAGAGTTGTTTCCGCCGCCGTGCTCGGCATGAACCATAAGGCAGGTATCGAGCAGCTTTGCTTCTTCATCGGTGAAGGATTTATCCGCTCTGACAGCACTGAGAACCGCCTGAGCAGTCCTGTGCTCGGGCTTTATCGGGTGGATATACATACTCTTTTTGTAGTAGTGTCTGCGTTTTACCTGATAAGCGTAAGCCATTATCACGGGGATTTCGGCAATAATGCTTATGCATTGACGCAAAACGTTTTCAAGCGACGTATCGTCGGGGTTGTCATCATACGAATAAAGTGCAAGCACCGAACGGGCGAGCTTATTCATGATATCGGGTGACGGTGCTTTCATTATCATATCCTCGGCAAAATTGTCGGGAAGCTCACGGCATGACGAAAGAAGCTCACAGAACTTGTCGAGCTGTCCCTTTGTGGGCAGAGAGCCGAAAAGCAGAAGCCAAACTATTTCTTCATAGCCGAAACGATTTTCATCGGAACAGCCCTTGACTATATCCTCCATGCTTATGCCTCGGAATGTAAGTCTGCCGTCCTTGGGTATGCGTTCGCCGTCGCTGATATAATATCCCTCGACCGAACAGATACGGGAAATTCCGGCCATTACGCCGGTTCCGTCGGAGTTACGCAGACCACGCTTTACGTTGAAGCGGTTGAAGTCCTCGGAATCTATGTGGTTATATTTAAGAATCTGCGAGCATAATTCTTTAATGTGCTCGGAAGATACCTGTGAATTGATGGTAGACATATTCGCATACCTCCTTTGCTTTGTTTGAATACTATCTCCATTATAATTATTTTTTATTATACATCAAAGTATATTAAAATGTCAAGCACGGCTGTTTGGAAAAGATAAATCCGAAAGGAAAAAGACAAAATGAAAAGTAATCTCGTTATCTCTCTGATTCTCGGCTTCTCCATGCTTTTGTGTCCCATAGCGGCTCTCGGAAAGAGCGGCGAAAATCCTGCTCCGGCAGAAAGTAAAGCCGTGATTTCCGAAAATACCGAAGAATATATCAGCGTTCTTGCCTCCTCGGATTCGAGCATATCAAGAGTCGGCGTTCGGGAATATCTTATAGGCTGTGTCGCCGCGGAAATGCCTGCAAATTATCATTCTCAGGCGTTGTGTGCTCAAGCGGTGGCAAGCTATACATATGCAAAAAGGATAATGAAGAATAACTCGGAGAGCAAAAAAACTCTTTTTTCGGGAGCGGACATAACCGACGACACGGGCACGCATCAGGGATATTTGAACAAAAACGCCCGCAAGGAGCTGTGGGGTGACAAATTCGATGAATACGAACAAAAAATCTCTGCGGCTGTTGATGAGGTTCTCGGAGCTTACATATCCTTTGAGGGTGATTACGCTTTAACCGTTTATCATTCGATAAGCTCGGGAAGAACGGCATCGGCAAAGAGTCTTTGGGGCAGCGATATTCCCTATCTTTCAGGCGTTGAAAGTCCCGGTGACAAGCTCTCTCCCGAATATATTTCCGAATCGTATTTTACCGAAAACGAATTTCGCTCTGCCGCCGAAAAAGCCGGTATATCCGTCAGCGGAAATGCCGACGAATGGATAGGAAAAATCGTCAAGGCTGAGGGCGGTTACGCAGAAAAAGTCACCGTTTGCGGCACCGAAATCGGCGGAGCTGTTTTCAGAGAAGCATTTTCGCTTAAAAGCACCGCTTTTGATATTACCTATTCGGACGGCAAATTCAAAATCACCTGCAATGGACACGGACACGGTGTCGGAATGAGTCAATACGGTGCGGATTATATGGCACGGCAGGGAAGCTCATGGCGTGAAATTCTAATACACTACTACCCCGAAACGGAAATAATCGAGCCGCAGCTCACAGAAAAGCCGCCCGCATGACACGGACGGCTTCGTTTTTATTTTTTGTGCAGAAAATCAATCGTCACTTTGCAAAGCTCGTCGGCTCTGTTTTCTATGCATTGATGTCCGCCGCCCGAAACGGTATATTTCTCCGCATTCGGGAAAGCATCATTCATCTGCTCTTTCATGGAGGAAGTGATTATTATATCCTTTTCCGCTTGGCAGACAAGCACGGGACAGGTAATTTTATCGGCATTTTCAAGGTCGGTCGGCTTAACGTTATACATCATCTCACACATTCCCGCACCGAAGCCGTCATATTGCACCGCATCGGTAACGCCCGCAACATCGTAGCTCAAGGCAAAATTCCAATCCATCGTTGCGGCATAAATGATGAGTTTGACAAGCGGTGAAATCCGTGTTCCGTACTTGAAAAATCCGTTCATAAGATTTTTCATCAAATCGGAGGTAACAATATTCTCGAATGCCTCGGGAAATTCGCTCTGCGGAGCGGGACAGTACAGTAATAACGCCTTCAATTTTTCTTTTTCGGCAATATTTACCGCAACGCCGCCGCCCATAGAATGCCCTGCAAGTATCCATTCACTCATCGGTGCAATGCTTTTCATCAATCGGATGATAAGCTCCTCGCGGTCAACGAGATTGATACCGTCATACTCTCTTGTGCTGTAGCCGAAATTCGGCAAATCGGCAAGCACGCATTCATATCCCTCGGCGGAAAGAATTTCAGCCATGTTACGCCAAGCATATGTAGAGCAAAGGAAGCCGTGAAGCATCATGATTCTGCCCTTTTGCTCACCCTTTGCGGGGATAATTCTGTAGTGGATATCATAATCGCCGTATTCAAAATATCTGCTGTCGGCATAGGGCTTGTACTGCGTATCGACAGCAAAAGCGCAGAGTGAAAGTGACGAAAAAACAATTGCGACAACGCAAAAAATACTAATAATTTTCTTCATATTTTCACCTTAAAGCAGGGCTGAACCCATAGCAGCCATATTTTTGATTACCGCCGCCAAAACGATAATCCAAACGATATTTAACGCATAGGCACCAATCAGCGGTACCGGCGAAAACGGAGCTTTTTTTATCATCAAAACGATTGAAGCGACCGTATAAAACAGCACCCAGAGGATTGCCGCGACGTATACAATGACGAATGCTGCGGAAAAATAATCGGTTGCGGCGGTATCGGCGGTAAGTCTTGCAAGTGCGTAGACGACAAGCCATAAAACAAGCACCGCCAAATCGACAAATGAAAAAATGTTCAAAATGCTCTTTTTTGCCGATTTCACACTATCACCCCTTACGCCTTTCCCGTTGAGCCGAAGCCGCCCTCGCCTCTTTCGGTATCGCCAAGCTCCCGAACCTCAACGGGTTCTATCACCGAAACGGGCATGATAACGAGCTGAGCGATGCGTTCATCGGGATTTATCGTATATTCTTCTTTAAGCTGATTTATAAGTCCGACACAGATTTCTCCTCTGTAATCGCTGTCGATAACGCCGACGGAATTGAGCAGACCTATTCCGTGCTTTATCGCAAGACCGCTCCTTGCAAAAACGAATGCGGCAAGCTGTTCATTCGGAAGCTCTATGGCTATACCCGTGGGAATAACCGCCTTTTCGCCGCCTGCAAGAGTAATCGGCTCATCAATGCAGGCGTATAAATCCATACCTGCACTGCCCGAGGTTGCTCTGAACGGAATTTTGGCATTATCTCTGACCTTTTTTATTTTGAGATTCATCCTCTTATACGCTCCTCCTTGTATTTTTCTTCGGGAGGAATTTTCTTATTCGGGCAGTCGATGGGCTCTTTTACCGTAAAATCAGGCTTTGCCCAACGCACCGCATTGATTATGATTCTCTGTACATATTCATTGTGGAACGTGGGATTGCTCTCATGACCGGGCTGGAAATAGAATATCTTGCCGAGTCCTCTTTTCCAGGTACAGCCCGAACGGAACACCTCGCCGCCCGCAAACCAGCCGAGAAAAACGATTTCATCGGGAGTGGGAATGTCAAACTGTTCTCCGTACATTTCTTCAACGGGAATGCTGAAATGAGCGGGAATGCCTTTTGCAATGGGATGCGTGGGATTGATGTTCCAAATGCGTTCTCTGTCGGCATCTCTCCAGCGGAGATTGCAGGTCGTTCCCATAAGAGCCTTGAATATTTTTGAATGATGACCCGAATGCAAAACGATAAGACCCATACCCGCAAGAACGCGGCTATGTATTTTTTCAACGAGCTTATCGGGCACTTTATCATGTGCCATATGTCCCCACCAAATGAGGACATCCGTGCTTTCGAGCACTTCATCGGAAAGACCGCAACGACGCTGAGAAAGCGTAGCGGTGCGAACCTCGATATCCTCCTGCGTGGAAAGGAAATTCTTGATACATCCGTGAATGCCGGCAGGATAAACTCCCGCCACTTCATTACTGCTCTTTTCGTGTAATCCTTCGTTCCAAACGGTAACTCTTATCATGCTGACTCTCCTATCTTAATTTTTTTATAATTTCCTGTGATGCCGCAACGATTTTCGCCGCCGTCGGCTTTATCACAAGATCCATTTCGCCCATAAATTCAACATAATCTCCGCCGAAGCGATGCTTGAAGCGATAAAGCCCGAACAGCGGGTTATTCTCATCTATAACGCCCGCAACGCCGCGAAAATCATAGATTTTACAGCCGCTTTCAATTGCCCACTTTATCATTTCCCATTGGAGCAAATAGTTCGGCATAACCTTTCTGTCCGAATTCGAGGAGGCTCCGTAGAAATACCAAACCTTGTCGCCCCACAAAACGGAAACAGCTCCTGCAATGGGCTTTCCGTCATGGTAAGCCATGTAAAGTCTTGCATTTTCGCCGAAGCAGTCGAGTATGCGTGCAAAATATTCGGCACTGCGAAGCTCGAAGCCGTCTCTTTCACAAGTTTCTTTCATCAGGGAATAAAAGACATCCGCCTTTTCGCTGCCGTGGATTTTAATCTCCACATCGTTTTTGAGAGCAATGCGTATTTTTCTGCGGTGGTCGGAATGAAACGAAGCAAAGACCTCGTCCTGCGTTCTGCCGTTAATGTGTATTCTTATAACGTATCGACATTGGAAATCCTCAAAATTTATCGTTTTCTCTTTGAGCTTGAAGCCTGCACCCGTTGCAATCGCCTTGTATTGCTCGTTGTCGGTGGGAACATCCTTATCAATTTTCAGTTCATATGCATTGTATTTTTTACCCTGCTCCTTTGCGGCATTGATGAGGGCGTTAAAGGTTTCGACATCATCAAAATCGCAGACGGGACCTCTCGGGGCATACATCATGTGGTACGGGAGCTTTGATATCTTCCGAAGCAGGACTCCGAGTGTTCCCGTTATTTCACCGCCGTCATTTTCGCAGATAACTCCGAACCATTTCCAATCATTCTTTACCCTGCCCCAAAGAGAGGTTTGCAAGAAATGGCCGTTGGGATGCGAAGCACAAAACGCATCGAGCTGTGCAGCATTATTTATATCTACAATTCGGGTTTTCAAATCATTTTCCTCCGTGAACGGGTGTAATATAATAGTTATTATAACCCGAATCGCCGTTAAATGCAATATATAAAGTGCAAAAAGCCGCCGGAGAAGCCCCGACGGCTGTAAAATAACAGAATATTTTAGGGCATATACGGGCTGTCGTCACATTCGTAATCATCGGGCATGATGAACTGCGAAATATATTTGACGGTATAATCAATGCCCCACTGTCCTTTTTTGCCGTGCCATTTTGATGAATGCGGCTCAATCGAAAGAGCACCGTTGTAATCCACCGTATACAGCATACCCATGACGGAACGCCAGTCTATTTGGTCGAGACCTGCGGGCGGATCGTCATAATGCTCTCCCTGAACATAAAGAGCACCTTTTATGTGGAAATGATAGAAGCGTTTGCCCCAATATCTCATTTCCTTGAGATAATCGCCGTCGCTGAGATGAATGCATTGACGGTGCAGGCAATGTGAGGGATCATATTTTATTCCAAGCTCCGGCAGAGCACCCAGAACAACCGACCATGCCTTTTCGTCATAAATGAAATTTGCCCAGTCGCAATTATACACCGCTATTTTGACGCCCTTATCCCGTCCGAATTCAATAAGCTCACCGAGATATTTGACAGCCGCCATGCAGTTGTCATAAAAAGAGAGTTTTTCAACACGGTTGACACCGACATTGAACACGGGACAGCCGACCTTTGACGCAAGGGTGATGAGATTTTTGTCATGTGCCTGTGCCTCGGGGATTATCTCACCGTCATCATCGAGTCTCTGCATACCCCATCTGCCAATCGAGACAACCTTGACATCGTATTTTTCGGAATTAGCCTTGATTTCATCGGCTTTTGCAAGGATTTCAGCCGAATCATACTTGTCGTTGGCACAAAATTCAACGCCGTGCAAGCCCTTGTCCGCAACCGCCTTGAAATGGCCTTCTTCCCATCCGTTAATAATTGAAAGTATCATATTCTGCCTCCTTATCGGCTTTTCGCCGTTTGTTTCACGCTTAATTCAACCGTTAGGCTTCAGGCAAACTTTAAGATTAAATCTTTGCGGCTTGCGATTCCGCTTCCGATTCTCAATCTCAAATTTCTAACCCCTAATTCCTAACTCCTAATTCCTAATTCCCGATCCGAGACCCCTACAAAATTACACTGCTCTCAAACCTCTTCATACATCATCCGTCTGCTTCTCGTGTTTGAGACCCCTACAAAATTACACTGCTCTCAAACGTGATTAGTCCGTTTTTAATTTCAAATACGTTTGAGACCCCTACAAAATTACACTGCTCTCAAACAGCTGCTTATTATCACAGCTCATCATAAGGTTTGAGACCCCTACAAAATTACACTGCTCTCAAACAGGGGGTGAGTAATTGGGAGTTAATGTGTTGTTTGAGACCCCTACAAAATTACACTGCTCTCAAACAACGACATTATCGTTGTTGCGACGAAATTGGTTTGAGACCCCTACAAAATTACACTGCTCTCAAACGCAAGATTTTATCACCTTTTGAAAGAACGGACTTGCCGTCATTGCCCGAAAGCTGTTCGGCTATATCCGAGAGAACGGAACAAAGCAATTTCGGATTTTCAATTATTACCGTATTGATTTTACCACATTCCGTATCAAAAAGATAGTCTATTTCGGAAAAAAATATTTTCACAGTATCAACAATCTTTCTTCGGTATCGATTATGTCGGAATGATATTCTCCCACGACAAATTCCATCTTTGAAAATTGCTTTTCGGTAACCGTCAGCGTTTGGACTATGCCCTTTTCCGGCTTGTTCTTTCTGATTAAATTTTTGACGGAATTTTCAACGGAGGGTGTTGTCAAGAGCTTGGTGTAAACGGATTCCTGCATCATTATGAAGCCATCCTTCATCAAAGCCTTTCTGAAATGACGGTACGCCCTCTTATCTTCGTTTGTTTCGGTCGGTAAGTCAAAAAACACTATTATTCGCATAAATCTCAGGCTGCTCATATATCAATAATATAGTCGCTTTCGGGGCAGCGGTGTAATGCTTGATTTCGGAAGCATCCTTGTCATTTATCGCTTCAAAAACACTTCGAGTGTAAATCTTGATCGCATCCGAAACGCTTCTGCACATACCGTCAACATAAACCGTGCTTTCCAATATACGCCACATGGCGGGATTTTCAATAACCAACACGGCAATTTCGTCAACAACCACTTTTTTGGTCTCCTCGCCGCGAACAGTCATCAAGCCCATTTTGTAATCGAGCTTTGCCTGTCCCGTGATTATTACCGTTCTCCGGCTCATAACAGCTCAAGAAGATTTACGGACATTTTTTCACGCAAGCCCGAGGGTGAAGAATCCACAATTCTGACATCCGTATAGTAATTCTTCCAATTTGAAATTTGGGTACTGATGATCGTCGCGGCTTCTCTTGATTGTCCGCCAATAAGAGTAAGGTCTATGCCGCCGGCAATTCTTCCGAAAACCTGATGAATATTCAAAAGGGCTTTGGTCTGCTGCTTAATGTCAAGCTCAATAAAACGCTCTCTTCCGTTTATCAAGGTTTGCGTGGGCGTATTTCGGCGTTTGGAATAAACGGTGTTTTTCATTTTGTCGATATAGAGGTCGTAAAGCTCAAGATTCTTTTCGCTTGTTACCTTGTCGAATTTTTCGTTATAGACATAATCCGGGTTAGCATCAGCTTTTTTGGCAAGCTCCTCGAGCTTTTTCGTGTAGAAGCGCCATTCACCGCTTGCCGAAAACGGCATAAAGGATTTAAGAACAAGGCTTTTTCCTTTGTTTGAACTACCGGAAATACACGCTCTGAAGCCGTCGAAAGACAGCATGGTGTTGATTTTCCACGGCCTCATGCCGAGCGGGAAAGAAATATCTCCTACCTCTTTACCGAGAATATATTTGAGCCTTGATTTTGTATATTCAAGAGCAAAATCGGGATCGGATAAAAATCTGTTTCCGTAAAGCAGCTCAACGGACATGATGATAATATCCGTTTTCTTGCCGACGGAGTATTTAACGGGAATGAAAAACATGATCGTCGCTTTGTTATATCCGCCGTATTTCTCTGTGGGTAATCCTTTTTTGAGAGGAATCAAGCCTTCCGCCGCTTTCAAGGGATTCTGGTCAAAGAATCCACCGCTTTGTCCGCTTGTTTTTAATACGGTAAAGGAATTAAGACTTGCCGTGTTTTTAACGGCGGTTTTCTTAACTTTTTCGAGCATGGGTGTACCGTCCCAAACGGTTTTTCCGCCGCAAACAACAGGGTGTGTAAAAATCGTTTTTGCCTTTTGGCTGTACTTTGAGTTAACATTGAACCACTTTCTGTTAAAACGCATACTGCGTACATTGCCGTCCACAACGTTAATATAGGCATCTACCGCATGATGCAAATCGTTGAAGGTTCTCGACTTATAGAGGTCAAATTCCTGACGGAAATCGGAAGCGTTCGACGCTCTGGTGTAAACAATTTCGGTATCGGGATACAGCTCTTTAAGCAGCGTTGCGACCGCCTTGGTTGACTGCGAGGTTTCTGTAAGCTGACGGTTGATAAACTCATATTTTTCATCTTCGGTAAAAGGCGTGCTTCTTGTCAAACGCTTGAATTTTTCCTCACTGATAAGTCCCTTGTGCTTCAAATATTCCCATGTTCCGTGCATTTTTTGGCGAATATCCGGATTTATGGGATAATCGTCACCCTTTTCGCCGTTTATGACGGAAAGCACAAGAGCTTTATTGTTGATTATGCTGTCGTCCTTAACAGACGCCTGCGGATATATGTGGTCAATATTGTATCTGTCCGTTGCAAGCTCGTCCAAATCCAGCGGTTCGCCCGAATAGAGGCATCTGCCGAGCTGCATATAATAAAGGAACAGCTTTTCACTTTGCAATTTTGTATTTGCGGCGGTACCCATTTCCTCGAGCTGCTCCTGCAAATGACGCACATCTTCCGTGTCGCACTTCTCGTAAAGCTCAAGAATTTGATCCTTTCTCGTCTTTGTCCGCTTGCCTTTTTCGCCCTCTTTTCTTGTCATCTCTATAAAAATCTTTTCGGGCTGTCTGCCGAATATTTTGACAACATCGCCGACAACGGCAAGCGTGCGATATATCGGGCGTTTCACGGCATTGGAAACATACATTTCATTGAGTCGGTCATCAACCGTTTTCGGGTGCTCGGAATAATAATTTCTTTTTTCCTCCTCGATAACGGCTTTGAAGGTGAAATTGTCATCGGACGCTACTATTTCCATGAGATTATATTGCGTATTCCAAAGAGCGGAAATTACCGTCATCAGTTCGCCGGTTTCTTTGTAAACGCCCTCAATTCCCGACAAAAACCTGCGTGAAAGTCTGCCGAAATCCTTGAATTTCAGTGAAGATACATATTTTCTGTCGGCTTCGGAAAGATTCGGATATTCCCTTGCAAGCCATCTTGTGAACCTCGGCTTGTCCTCGGCATAGGAGGCTCGCTCTATGATTTTTTCGGCATCATCCCATGTCATTGCACCCGATTCAAGCAGACGATTAAATGCTATATTCGGGACAAGATTTGCATTGATATTGATATCTATGCCTTTGATATCGGCATCGCCGCCTTTTTCGATAATCCCCTCTTTTTCAAGGAAAGAAACAAGATATTTCCTTGTCACTTTCTTTTTCTTCATAAAGACCTCGTTGTATATCCGCTGCTTAAGCTCCACGGATATCCTCACGTCATTTATACGCAGATTGTTTATCTCGTTGAGAACGGTGTATTTATGATAGAGCAACGAATCCTTCGGCAATACGGGCTCACCCGGCAAATAGGAACAGGTGTTTGTCATGCGTTCTATAAAGCCCTGCTCGCTCGCATCAAGGTCAACCATTTTTTCAAAATTCCACGGATATATTTTCCCTGCCTTTCGTTCAAGCCACGCAAAGGAGGAATTCTTGTTGAGCGGTCCGACAAAATACGGCACACGGAACAGGAATACCGATTCGAGCTTGTCCGCAACGGTAAGTCCGTCCCCGTCGGCTTGAGTCAAAAACGGAAGATATGCGGATGCTTGCTTTAATATGCAATGCAATTCATACCAATAAAGCTGATGCGGGATAACACGGTTATCCGTATCCTTTTGTTTGGGAAGAAACATTCGCGTTTCAAGGCGTGAAATCATATCATCGTATTTTTCTTTGTCGTCATCATCGGGAACAATGCCCTTGACGATTCCGAGAAGATATTTTGAGAAATCATCCTTGCCCACAGACTTAAAATTCGAGATATCATTTTCATCCGTATGACCGACATAGTGCGGATAATTGACGACATTTTTACCTACCTTGCGGAAAATATCCGAATATTTTTCGGGTGCGTACTTTTTAATAAAGGTTTTCAAAAATTCCAAATCCGATTTATGCTGCTCGTATACCGCAACCTTTGCCTCGGATATGCTTGAATGTTCGCCCAATGCATCAGCAAGCACAGCCCAATCGTTCAGCTTTCTGAGTTCCTCGATAAGCTCAAAGTCATCCCCGATATCCGCCGTCTTTTCACGCAAAACATCCTCGTCCATACCCAGAGCTATCGCATCAAGCTCGGCATATTCGTCATTCAAAAAGATATCCTTCAGTTTCACTTTGCCGCCCGCCAAAAGTGAAATTATCGCTTCACGGTTGAACGGAAAGTCCTCCGTTGCTTCCTTTGAGGGCTTTTTGCCGTCATAAAGCACGGCGATAAGCTCCTTTTTCTTTGCATTGACACCGCACTTTTTCTTCAAGGTCTCTCCGAGCTTTTCGGATTTATCTTCGCTCCACGGCATGGCATATTCGTTTGCAGTGAGATATTCGAAAAATCTCTCATAAACGGTTCGGAAATCGCGAAACGCCTCAATGTTGTCTTTATCAATATTGCTCAGGAAATGACCTCGATGGGCAACAAGCCATGCACAGGCTATGTATACAAGGCGTGCGTCGTGCGGTTCATCACTTCTCATAAGCTCCGCAATCAAATGGTGAATTGTCGGGTATTTATCATAATATTCCCTGTCCGTATAATTTGCATCATTGAACACGGGATATCTGTCACCGGCATCCTCACGAGTCAAAGCAGAGCCTTGAAGTCTTATAAAGAACCGTTCATCAACCTTTGCAATCTCGGGTGCGAACAGCTCACGCACAAGCTGAACACGCTGCTGTCTGCGGTCAAGCCTGCGTCGTGCGGTACGGGATGCACGCCTGTCCGTATTAAGCTGTGCTTCATCAAAAAGAGTGACACCCCATGCAGGCTTCCCCTTGAATTTCAAAAGGTCGTAATTTTCCGAAACTGCGGCATAGCCCACGGAATCCGTGCCTATATCCAAGCCGATAAAATATTTTTCATTTTGCATATTGACAACCGCCTTTCAAGGTGATATTATATAAATGTAGTTTTGCAGACCCCTACAAAATTACACTTGCGAGTTCAAATAAAAGTTTAACTCTAACCGCCGCTTATGCGGCCGCACACGGTGTGCTCAAGGACTTCTTAAGTGAGGTCCTTATTTTTTTGCCTTTTTCTCACGTTTTTGGCAAATTATTACAATTATCTTACAAATATAACTATATCACATTTTTTATCATTGTTCAATACTTCTTAAAAATATTTTGCAAATATAATTATAGATACATAAATTATACGGAATTTTGCGGTGCAAGGAGTCAAGGCGTAAAAAATCTTCCCGATGAATTGTGCAAAATACACAAGTTTGGGTCGTTCATTTGCTCTTTGCGATATACGGACGCCGAAAATGGTATTTTTGATTAAAAAGTGTTGCATAATTATACGAATTGTGATAGTATATATGCATTAAAATTGACTATTATACACTCTGCGCACGGTTTTATACGATAGAATTTGCGTTTTCGGGTGTTTCTTCGGACGGTGTTTTCCATGAAAAAAGTATTTATTGACGGCAGTGCCGGCACAACGGGGCTGCGTATCCATGAGCGTTTGAGCGAAAGAGACGACATTAAGCTAATCGAATTACCTGAAGCAAAAAGGAAGGATATTTCCGCAAGAAGCAAGGCATTAAACTCCGCAGACATTGCCTTTCTTTGCTTGCCGGATGCCGCCGCAATCGAAGCGGTCGGACTTGTTGAAAATCCCAAGACGGCGGTGCTTGACACTTCTACGGCACACCGAACCTCTCCCGAGTGGACCTACGGCTTTCCCGAGCTGTCGCCCGAGCTTGAGGCTCAAATCAAAAATTCAAAACGTATTGCCGTTCCCGGCTGTCACGCAAGCGGCTTTATCGCACTTGTTTTTCCGCTTGTTGAGGCGGGTCTGCTTTCAAAATCCGCTCTTTTATCCTGTCATTCCCTCACGGGCTACAGCGGCGGCGGCAAGAAAATGATAGCCGAATACGAGGATTACGGTAAAGCTCCCCGGCTTTTCGCTCCGAGACAGTACGGTGTTTCACAGCAGCACAAGCATCTCAAAGAAATGAAAGCCGTATGCGGAATAGAAAATGCTCCGATTTTTTCTCCCATAGTTGACGATTACTACAGCGGAATGGAGGTCACCGTACCGATTTTTGCAAAACAGCTTGAAAACGGTGCCGACATTGAAGCAATAAAAGCCGTATATGCAAAAAAATACACGGGTCCCGTTGTTTCCTGCGGTGACGAAGCGTGTGGCGGATTCCTTTCGGCGTCGGCTCTTTCGGGCACGGACGGCATGAAAATCTGCGTTTACGGAAATGAAGAAAGAATACTTTTGACGGCGATATACGACAATCTCGGCAAGGGTGCGTCGGGTGCGGCAATCGAATGTATGAATCTTATTCTCGGAAAAGAAAAAAATTACGGACTTAACATAAAATAACCGCCGATTGAACAGCGGTTACCAACGGAGGTAAACAAAATGGAAATGATTTCGGGCGGTGTATGCGCCGCAAAGGGCTTTTCGGCATCGGGCGTACACTGCGGAATACGTAAAAACAAAAGCAAAAAGGATCTCGCTTTGATATACAGTGAAGCTCCTGCCAGTGCGGCGGCGGTCTATACAACAAATCTTGTAAAAGGTGCTACCATTGCCGTAACAAAAAATCACATTGCAGACGGCAAGGCTCAAGCGGTCATCTGCAACAGCGGAAATGCCAACACCTGCAACGCAAACGGTGTTGAAATCGCACAGCAGACCTGTAAGCTGCTTGCCGACGAGCTCGGGATAAACGAAAACGATGTTGTAGTCGCTTCCACCGGCGTTATCGGACAGCCTCTTGACATCACCCCGATAGCACAGGGTATCCCCTCTCTTTGTGCTTCTCTCGGCAATTCTTCAGCCGATGCCGCAGAGGGTATCATGACGACGGACACCAAATTAAAGGAAATTGCCGTCAGCTTTGAAATAGACGGCAAGGAATGCAGAATAGGCGGTATCGCAAAGGGCTCGGGCATGATTCACCCGAACATGGCAACCATGCTTGTTTTCATCACCACCGACTGTGCAATAAGCAGTGAAATGCTTCAAAAGGCTCTTTCGGGAGACGTTGCGGAAACCTTTAACATGATAAGCGTTGACGGCGATACCTCAACAAACGACATGGTAACGGTGCTTGCAAACGGAATGGCAGGTAACTGTGAAATAACCGCACAGGGTGAAGATTTCAACACATTTATGAAGGCTCTCAACACGGTTACGGTTTGGCTTTGCCGCCGTATTGCCGCAGACGGAGAGGGTGCAACGAAGTTGCTTGAATGCGTCGTCAGCGGTGCAGCGGATAAAAAAACCGCCAAAACGGTTGCAAAGAGCATAATTTGCTCCTCCCTCACAAAGGCGGCTATGTTCGGTGCGGATGCCAATTGGGGCAGAGTGCTGTGTGCAATAGGCTACAGCGGTGCGGACGTTGACATCAGCAAAGTGGATGTTGCTTTCAGCTCCGAGGCAGGAAAAATCGAGGTTTGCAAAAACGGCTGCGGCGTTGATTTCTCCGAGGAAAAAGCCAAAGAAATCCTTTTGAAGGATGAAATAAACATTCTCGTTGAGCTGAATTACGGCTCGGAAAGCTCAACGGCATGGGGCTGTGACCTTACATACGATTATGTAAAAATCAACGGTGATTACCGTACTTAACGGAGGAATAAAAGCATGAATATTTCAAATGCTCAGCGTGCGAAGGTGCTTGTTCACGCTCTGCCGTACATACAGGAATACTTCGGAAAAATCGTCGTTATCAAATACGGCGGAAACGCAATGATAAATGATGAGCTGAAAGACAAGGTTATGCGTGATATCGTTCTGCTTTCACTCATCGGAGTAAAGCCCGTGCTTGTCCACGGCGGCGGACCCGAAATCAACGAAATGCTCCAAAAGGTCGGCAAAAAAAGCGAGTTTGTAAACGGCTTGCGTGTTACGGATGAGGAAACGGTCGATATCGTTCAAATGGTGCTTGCGGGCAAGGTCAATAAGGGTCTTGTAAACATTATAGAAAGCAAGGGCGGCAGTGCCATAGGTCTTTCGGGCATTGACGGTCACATGATAACCGCCAAGGTCAAAAACGAAGCTCTCGGCTTTGTCGGAGAAATAACCGGCATCAACGTAAAGCCCGTGCTTGATGTTATCGAAAAAGGCTATATCCCCGTAATTTCAACCATTGCCTGTGATTCCGACGGCAATGTATACAACATAAATGCCGACACCGCCGCCGCAAAAATAGCCGGCGAGCTCGGTGCAACGAGCCTTATTTCCATGACGGATATAAGCGGTATTCTCGAGGATAAGGACAATCCCGACACGCTCATCCCGAAAATAGAAATCAGCAAAGCTCCCGAGCTTATGGAAAAGGGCATAATCAGCGGCGGAATGATTCCCAAGGTTGAATGCTGCATCAATGCCGTAAAATGGGGCGTTGAGCGTGTTTTCATCATCGACGGCAGAATCCCCCACGCAATTCTCATAGAAATGCTTACCGATGAAGGTATCGGAACAATGTTTACGGAGTAATTATTATGACTGTACAGGAAAAAGACAAACAATTCGTTGCGGGAACTTATGCAAGATTTCCGCTCACAATAGTTAAAGGCAAGGGCTCTCTTGTTTGGGACGAAAACGGCAAGGAATACATCGACCTTTCAACCGGAATTGCCGTTGATACATTCGGCATTGCCGATGAAGAATGGATAGGTGCGGTAACGGAGCAGTTAAATACTCTTCAGCATATGTCAAATCTCTACTACACCTCTCCGTGTGCTCAGCTTGCACAGATGCTTTGTGAAAGAACGGGAATGAAAAAGGTTTTCTTCTCAAATTCGGGTGCGGAGGCAAACGAATGTGCCATTAAAGCGGCAAGAAAATACGCCGCAGAAAAGCACGGAAAAGAATATTACAACATAATCACCCTCAAAAACAGCTTTCACGGCAGAACTCTGACTACCCTTGCAGCAACGGGTCAGGAGGTTTTCCACAAGGATTTCACTCCGCTCACCGAGGGCTTTCTCCATGCCGAGGCCAACAATATTGATGATGTGAAGCATCTGCTTTCCGAAAATAAATGTGCCGCCGTCATGATTGAAATCGTACAGGGAGAGGGCGGTGTCAATCCTCTTAACGGTGAATATGTCACGGCTCTTGCCGCTCTTTGTGCCGAAACGGATACCCTGCTCATATGCGACGAGGTTCAAACGGGCAACGGCAGAAGCGGCAAGCTGTATGCGTACATGAACTACGGCATAACACCCGATATCGTTTCAACGGCAAAGGGTCTTGCGGGCGGTCTTCCCTTGGGTGCAACACTTCTCGGAGAAAAGGTTGAAAACACCTTTACCTGCGGCGATCACGGCTCAACCTTCGGAGGAAATCCCGTTTGCTGTGCAGGTGCCGTAAGCATTCTCGGCAGACTTACTCAGGAGGTTCTTGACGGCGTTTGCGAACGCTCGGAATATATCAAAAGCGAGCTTTGCGGTGCTTCCGGCATTGTCGGCGTAAGCGGTCTCGGACTTATGCTCGGCGTGAAAACGGTGAAGCCCGCCGCTGAAGTCATAAATTACTGCATGGAAAACGGCGTTCTCGTTATCAAGGCAAAGGATAAGGTTCGCCTGTTACCTGCACTCAACATACCCTTTGAGCAATTGAAGCAAGCCGTAAGCGTCATCAAAGATGCTTGCAAGGAATAAGGAGGAAAACGCAATGAACCTTTACGGAAAAGACTATTTGAAGCTCCTTGATTTCAGCGGGAGCGACATTGAATATCTCATAAACCTTGCCGCCGCTCTTAAAGCGAAAAAGAAAGCGGGAGAGGCACACAGATATTGCGAGGGCAAAAATGTTGCCTTGATTTTTGAAAAAACGAGCACACGCACCCGTTGCAGCTTTGAAGTTGCAGCAAGAGATCTCGGCATGGGCTGTACATATCTTGACCCCTCAGGCTCACAAATCGGCAAAAAAGAAAGCATCGCCGACACTGCCCGTGTTCTTTCGGGTATGTTTGACGGCATCGAATACAGAGGCTTCGGTCAGGTAATAGTTGAGGAGCTTGCGGAATATGCAAGCGTTCCCGTATGGAACGGTCTTACGGATGAATTTCATCCCACACAGATACTTGCCGACTTTCTCACAATCAAGGAGCATTTCGGATATCTCAAGGGCATCAAATTCGTATACATGGGCGATTCCCGCTTTAACATGGGCAATTCTCTCATGGTAGGCTGTGCTCAAATGGGTATGGATTTCACCGCCTGTGCTCCCGAGGAATATTTCCCCGACAAGGCACTTGTTGAAAAGTGCAAAGAAATTGCAGAAAAAACCGGTGCAAAAATCAACCTTTGCACCTCTCCCGATGAAGCGGTCAAAAACGCCGACGTCATTTACACGGATATCTGGGTTTCCATGGGCGAGCCTGCTGAGGTATGGGAGGAAAGAATCAACGCTCTTTCGCCCTATCAGGTAAACTCCGCACTCATGTCAAAGGCATCTCCGGAAGCGATATTCATGCATTGCCTGCCCGCATACCACGACCTCAAAACAACAATCGGCAAGGAAATGGGCGAAAAATTCGGCAGAACGGAAATGGAAGTTACCGATGAAGTATTTGAGGGACCGCAATCCGTTGTATTCAAGGAAGCGGAAAACCGTATGCACACAATAAAGGCGGTCATGGCGGCAACGCTGTGCCCCGATATAGACCAAAAGCTCGGGAGCGAAAAATAATGAAAACTGTCAACAGAAAGCTCGTTCTTGAGGACGGAAGCGAATACTGCGGCTACGGCTTTGGCAGTGATGCTCAGCGGGTCTGCGAGCTTGTTTTCAACACCTCAATGGTGGGCTATCAGGAAATAGCCTCCGACCCGTCGTATACGGATCAAGCGGTTGTAATGACATATCCTCTGATAGGAAATTACGGCATTACCGATGACGATTTTGAATGCAAGAATCCGAGTATCGGAGCTTTTATCGTCTACGATTATAACGACAGACCCTCCAATTTCAGATACACTAAAACTCTCTCGGAGCTTCTGGAGGAAAACGGCATTCCCGCCATATCCGGCATTGACACAAGGCGTTTGACACGCAGCATAAGAGATTTCGGCTCACGCAGAGGCATAATCACGGATATCTCCACTCCCACCGAAAAGGCGATCGAAATAATCAAGGATACACCCGTACCGCATGATGCCGTTGCCCGAGTAAGCTGTAAAAAGCGTTGGTATTCCCGCACGGCAAATCCGCAGTTCAACGTTGTTGCGATAGATTGCGGCATAAAGCTCGGCATTGTACGCAGTCTTAACCGTCTCGGCTGTAACGTCACCGTTGTACCGTTTGACACCACCGCCGAAGAAATCGAATTTATGAAGCCCGACGGCATATTCCTTTCGAACGGCCCCGGCGACCCGCAGGACGTAACTCCCGTTATCGAAACGGTTAAAAAGCTCCGCGGAAAATATCCCATATTCGGAATTTGCCTCGGTCATCAAATAATTTCCCTTGCCTACGGTGCTGAAACCTACAAGCTGAAGTTCGGTCATCGCGGCGGAAATCATCCCGTCTTGAACACACTTACGAACAAAATAGAGATAACCTCTCAAAATCACAGCTATGCCGTTAACCGTGAAAGCCTTGAGGGAACGGGCTTATCCGTTACTCATACGAATCTGCTTGACGGCACGGTGGAGGGAATACGCTGTGAAAAAGACAGAATATTCAGCGTTCAGTATCACCCCGAAAGCTCACCGGGTCCGCAGGACAGCGGATATTTATTCGACATATTCGCACAAAGCATGAAGGAGGCGAGGACTTGTGCCGAAAAGAAATGACATCAAAAAGGTGCTCGTTATCGGTTCGGGTCCGATAGTAATAGGTCAAGCCGCCGAATTTGATTATGCAGGCACTCAGGCTTGCCTTGCTCTTAAAGAGGAGGGCTATGAGGTCATCCTTGCAAATTCAAATCCCGCAACGATAATGACGGATACCTCCGTTGCCGACAAGGTATACATGGAGCCGCTCACGCTCGAATACCTTGCCCGTATATGCCGCTGTGAACGCCCCGACGCGATAATCCCCGGCATAGGCGGTCAGACGGGTCTGAACCTTGCAATGCAGCTTGCAAAAAAAGGTGTGCTCAAGGAATGCGGCATAGAAATGCTCGGCACAAGTGCCGAGAGCATTGAAAGAGCCGAGGACAGAGAGCTTTTTAAGGAGCTGTGCGAACAAATCGGCGAACCCGTTGTCCCCTCTCAAATAACTTACAGCACCGAAGAAGCTCTTGATGCCGCTGAAAAAATAGGCTATCCCGTTATTCTGCGTCCCGCTTTTACTCTCGGCGGAACAGGCGGCGGCTTTGCGGATAACCCCGAGGAGCTTTGCGAAAAAATGAAAAATGCCCTTACACTCTCCCCTGTTCATCAAGTTTTGATTGAAAAGAGCATTAAGGGCTATAAAGAAATAGAATACGAGGTCATGCGTGATGCAAACGACACGGCGATAACGGTCTGTAACATGGAAAATCTCGACCCCGTAGGCATTCACACGGGCGATTCCGTGGTGGTTGCTCCGAGTCAAACGCTCACGAACAAAGAATATCATATGCTGCGTGACAGTGCGTTGCGGATAATCAGAGCGTTAAAGGTTGAGGGCGGCTGTAACGTGCAATTTGCTCTCGATCCGTATTCGTTCAACTACTATGTAATCGAGGTAAACCCCCGTGTTTCCCGTTCATCGGCTCTTGCATCCAAAGCAAGCGGCTATCCCATTGCCCGTGTTTCGGCAAAAATAGCCGTCGGTATGCAGCTCCAAGAAATAATGCTTGCCAACACCCCCGCCTGCTTTGAGCCTGCTCTCGATTATGTTGTTACAAAAATGCCCCGTTTTCCGTTCGACAAATTTCCGACCGCTCTCAACACTCTTTCAACTCAGATGAAAGCAACGGGCGAGGTCATGAGTGTCGGCAGGAGCTTTGAAGAGAGCTTCCTTAAAGCGATACGCTCCTTGGAGGACGGCAGAAATCACATTCATCTTGAAAAATTCGATTCCGCTCACATGAGCGTTGAACAGCTTTTGGAATACATCAAAAACGGCACCGATGACAGACTTTATGCCATTTCTCAGCTCATGTGGATGGGCGTTGATGCCTCTCTTATCTGTGACATTACGCAGATAGATATGTTCTTTATCGACAAAATCAAGAAAATCGTTGACCTTGAAAAGGAGCTTGAAGCCTCCCCTGCCTCGATTCCTCTTTTGCGTGAGGCGAAGCGTTACGGCTTTTCGGATTCCTATGTCGCGGAGCTTTGGAACGTCTCTGCGGACAGCATATACGAGCTGAGATGCAGGGAAAATATCTTCCCCGTATACAAAATGATAGACACCTGTGCAAGCGAATTTGACAGCTATGTTCCGTATTTCTATTCAACCTATGCCGAGGAAAACGAATCCGTTGTTTCCGACAAGAAAAAAATCATTGTTCTCGGCTCGGGTCCGATTCGTATAGGTCAAGGCGTTGAGTTTGACTATTCCACCGTCCACGCCGTTCGCACTATTAAAAGCTGCGGCTATGAGGCAATCGTTATCAACAACAATCCCGAAACGGTTTCCACCGATTATACCGCCGCCGACAAGCTGTATTTTGAGCCGCTTACTCCCGAGGACGTGCTGAATATCGTTCATCTTGAAAAGCCCGTCGGAGTTATCGCCACTCTCGGCGGTCAGACCGCGGTAAATCTCGCTCAGCCGCTTGCCGACAAGGGCGTTCACATCATCGGCACAAACTGCGATGCCATAGAAAAAGCCGAAAACCGCGATGCATTTAACGAAGTCATACTTTCACTCGGCATTCCGAATCCCAAGGGTGAAGCCGTTACGGATATCGAAAGCGGTGTTGCCGCCGCAGAACGCATTGGTTATCCCGTGCTCGTCCGCCCGAGCTTTGTTCTCGGAGGCAGAGCAATGGAAATTGTCGCAAATGAAAAAATGCTGAGAAAATATCTGAAAACCGCCGTTGAAGTGGATGTCGATAAGCCCGTGCTCATTGATAAATATCTGATGGGCAAGGAGGTTGAGGTCGATGCCGTGTGCGACGGCAAGCAGGTATTCATTCCCGGAATCATGGAGCTTGTGGAGCGTACCGGCGTTCATTCGGGCGACAGCACAAGCGTATATCCGCCTTTTTCAATTTCAAAAAAGGTTTGCGATACGATCGCTGATTACACCACCCGTCTCGGCCTCGGAATCGGAATTGTCGGACTGTTCAACATCCAATTTATCGTTGACGGAAATGATGACGTGTACGTTATCGAGGTCAATCCCCGTGCATCAAGAAGTGTTCCGTTCCTCTCAAAATCCACGGGCTGTCCCCTTGTTTCAATCGCAACAAAGGCAATGCTCGGAATTTCTCTTTCCGAACAGGGCATTGAAAATATGCGTCCCGATAACAGAAATCGCTGGTATGTCAAAGCTCCCGCTTTTTCGTTCGCAAAGCTCACGGGCATGGATGTTTACCTCTCTCCCGAAATGAAATCCACCGGTGAAGCAATAGGCTACGACAAAAGCCTCAGCAGAGCTTTATATAAAGCACTTCAGGCAGCGGGCATTCCGATGCTGAATTACGGCACGGTGCTTGTTACGGTTGCCGATGAGGACAAGGAGGAAACTCTGCCCCTCGTTCGCCGCTTCCGTGATATCGGTTTTAATATTGAAGCGACTACCTGTACGGCGGATTTTCTTGCGGAGCACGGCATACAATGCAAAAAACTCGCCAATATTCATGAGGGCAGTGAAGCAACTCTCGACTCCATACGTTCGGGTCATGTCAGCTATATAATCAATACAAGAGCAATCCTCTCGGGTGTTCATTACGAAAGCGGAGAAAAGCTGCGCCGCTGTGCCGTAGATAACGGAGTGACTACCTTCACCTCGCTCGATACGGTGAGAATCGTTCTCGATGTTCTTGAAGAGCTGACCAATAAAGTCTCCACCATCGACGACGATTGATGACCCCGCCGCTCTTGACGGTAACAATTTTCGACTGTTTGTCATCAACCTAAGGTCGATTATCTCCCACATTCAAATAAAACATAAGGCACAACCGACGGACAAAATCCGCTGATTGTGCCTTTTATTTATAGAATACCGCCGCTCCAAGACGGTGCTATATTTCTGAGGGCTGTTTGCTTTATCCGTGACGGAGAGGTTTTAAAGATTTTTCAGCAAAAAGTACGATTTAGTTTCGTCCCGCGTTGTAATCGAAACGTAGATATAGAGCCTGTTTTCGCCACTAAATCAATACGCATGCCTCAACAACGGCAGTTACTGCACCGTTTTGATCAACCGTAGCGACGGGCGCATCATTCGTCCTACATGATTTTTCGGTAATAGTAAAATTGCAAGAAGGCAGCAAGCTATATGTTTCTCCGATAATGTGGCTATAATAAATCGTTCAAGAGATTCATGCACTTAACTTTCTGTTGGAGGTTTGCACTTCCGTAGACATTCAGCGTAAACGACACATTCTTGTGACCAAGGATTTCAGAGAGTGACTTTATATCAAAC
>CAZPMK010000007.1:0-60414 GCA_964587915.1 uncultured Clostridium sp. | reverse complement strand
AATATATATAATAATTACATAATATTAACAATTTATTCTTGAATATCACCACCGCACACACGGATAAAAATCCCGATCGCACTATATTATGGACAAATAAACTTAATAATAACCGAAAATCCACTTGTTAAAATGAAAGAATGATGATATAATTCCTGTTGTAACCATTTGAAGCGGAGAATTATTCTATGGCTGAGCTTAAAAAAGTTGATATTTTCACCGACGGTGCGTGTTCGGGAAATCCGGGACCGGGCGGTTGGGGTTCGATACTTCGTTTCGGCAAGCATGAGCTTGAGCTGAGCGGCGGAGAAAAAGAAACCACCAATAATCGCATGGAGCTTACCGCGGTTATCGAAGCATTGAAACGGCTGAATCAAAAGTGCGACATCACGATATACACCGATTCAAAATATGTTGCCGACCCGTTTCTCAAGGGCTGGATTTGGGGCTGGATGAAAAACGGCTGGAAAAAGGCAGATAAAAAGCCCGTGCTGAATCCCGATTTGTGGCAAGCTCTCATAACGGAAATCCAAAAGCACGAATACAGCATTGTTTGGGTCAAGGGTCATGCGGGACATCCCGAAAACGAAAGATGCGACACCATGGCGACCGCCAAAGCCGCTGAATTTTCAAAATAGTATTCTAATCCGAGGAGGATTTTTCGTGGAACGATATATTTCTGCAAAGAACGAATATGCCGCTCTCGGCGTTGACACCGAAAAGGCTCTCGATTTGCTTTCCGAGATAACGGTTTCCGTCCATTGCTGGCAGGGTGACGATGTTTGCGGCTTCGACAGCCCCGACGCTCTTTCGGGCGGCATTCAGGCTACGGGCAATTATCCCGGCAAGGCTCGCAGCTTCGAGGAGCTGACGGCTGATATCGACAAGGCATTTTCACTCATTCCCGGCAAAAAGAAGCTGAATCTTCATGCAAGCTACGCGATATTCGACGGCGAAAAGGCGGACAGAAACACCATAAAGCCTTGTCATTTTGCAAAATGGGTTGATTTTGCAAAGGAAAGAGGAATCGGAATTGATTTCAATCCCACCTTTTTCTCGCACCCGATGGTAAAGGATAACCTCACGCTTTCCTCACCCGATGAAGCAGTCCGCAGCTTTTGGGTTGAGCACGGCAAGCGTTGCGTTGAAATTTCCGAATATTTTGCAAACGAAACAGGCTTTCCGTGCGTGATGAACATATGGATTCCCGACGGCTACAAGGATATCCCCGCCGACCGTCTTTCTCCCCGTCTGCGTTTCAAAAAATCTCTCGATGAAATTCTTTCTGTCCCTTACGACAAAGAAAAGGTTTTCGTAACGCTCGAATCAAAGGTTTTCGGCATAGGACTTGAATCCTACACCGTAGGCTCTGCTGAATTTTGCCTGAGCTATTCGGCTCAAAAGGGAATCGTCCCGCTCATGGACAACGGACACTATCACCCCACGGAGCTTGTTTCCGACAAGATTTCCGCCCTGCTTGCTTTCAACGACAAAATTGCATTGCACATAACCCGCGGCGTTCGTTGGGACAGCGACCATGTTGTTCTTTTCGATGATGAAACAAGAGAAATTGCCAAGGAGATAGTCCGCAACGATGCTCTGAACAGAGTTTTCATTGCCACCGATTATTTCGATGCCTCCGTAAACCGCATAAGTGCATGGGTCACGGGTGTTCGCAATGTTCAAAAGGCTTTGCTTTTTGCACTTTTGGAGCCGTCCGAAGCGATGAAAAAATTGCAGGATGAAGCCGATTTCACCGCCCTTATGGCACTCGGTGAGGAATTAAAAACAATGCCGTTCGGAGACATATGGAACGAATATCTCAAACGGCAGAATACAGAAAAGGATTATATTAAAGAAATAAAAAAATACGAAGAAAAGGTATTGGTGAACAGAAAATGAAAAACATTCTCGATGCACCCTTTTTAAAGGGTATGATGAAAACGACCGCTAATATGTACCGTCTCGGCTGGGACGAAAGAAACGGCGGTAACATCAGCATGATGCTTGACAGCGATGAGGTTGCACAGTATCTTGACATCAGCTCCCCCATTCGCACCATTGAAATGGGCTTTGATGCAAAGGTTCTTGCAGGAAAAATCTTCATCGTAACCGGTACGGGCAAGTATTTCAAGAACATAGAGGACGACCCCGAAAACAACCTCGGCATAATCAAGGTTGCCGAAAACGGCACTACGGCAGAGCTTCTTTGGGGCTATTCCGACGGCGGCAGACCCACCTCGGAGCTTCCCGCTCACCTTATGAGCCACATTTCACGCCTTGAAAAGAATCCCGAAAACCGTGTTATCATGCACAGCCACCCCACCAACACACTCGCCATGACTTATGTGCATGAGCTTTCCGAAAAGAAGCTGACTCATTCGCTTTGGGAAATGTGTACCGAATGCATGGTCGTTTTTCCCGACGGTATCGGCGTTCTTCCTTGGATGGTATGCGGCACAAATGAAATCGGCATTGCAACGGCGGAAAAGATGAAAGAATTTCGTCTTGTCGTTTGGGGTCAGCACGGAATCTACGGCTGCGGCAATGACCTTGATGAAGCGTTCGGTCTTATCGAAACCGTTGAAAAGGCGGCACAGCTCTATATGATGACTGCTCACCTGCCCAGAGTAAACACCATCACCGATCCCGACCTTGTTGAGATAGTAAAGGCGTTTAAGCTCGAGGATGTTTACAGAAAAGACTTTTTGAATCTTTAATTTCATAATTGCGAAAGCGAGACTGCCTTATATGACAGTCCCGCTTTTTCTTTTGCATTTATCGATCAAGAGCCTCGATGTATTCATCTTCATTAGCCGCAAGCAGGCTTGCCGCTACTGCCATGAGAACAATGAATATCCACAAGAATTTGAAAAAGCCTATCATGCTTATATCCCCCTTTGTTTTATCTTGCACCTACATTATATATCCTTTTAATTCCAAAGTCCAATTACAATACGATTACATTTTTGACATTTTTCTGTTACCGTTGTTACAGATTTTTAACCGCAGATCCTGTCATTCGGGTTCAAAATTTGTTTATCCTTTGTTTACATTTTCGGTGCAACAAAAGCCGATGCAGACGACACTTATTTTATGAAGCGTCATGTGCAAACGCTTTACAACGCTTTCGAGTGCTTCGTTAAATTATCATGGGGGACGAGCCGACGAGAAAGTGAATAAAAATCAAAAGGAGATTAAAACAATGAAAAAAAGCATGAAAAGTCTGCTTGCGGCAGTATTGGCATTTGCCTGCGTTTTTGCGGCTATGCCGATGAGTGCTTTTGCAGCAGGCAACACGGTCACATTTTACATCAACGAGGGCGACGCTCAGGCGTATGACACAAAAACATTCAATGAAAATGACGATATCACTCTCCCCGATCCGCCTGAAAAAGAGGGCTTTACGTTTGAGGGCTGGATAATCGGCAAGGACGGCGACAACCTGATTTCGCTTCCCGAAAAAATGGGGACGGACAGCATAACGGCTTACGCCTCTTGGAAAGTCAACAACTACACCGTAAAGTACATTTCCGACAGCAGTACGGTATCCGAGTCCTCTGCGGCTTACGGTTCGGATATTTCTCTCACCGTTCCCAACGACCCCTCCAAAGATGACTATTCCTTTGCCGGCTGGTTCGATGAGAGCGGCAAAAACGTTCTCTCCTATTCAACCGTTCCCGCAAACGATGTCACCTTTACCGCAAGATGGCTCAAGAACGGCAACGTCACATATGTTGTGGACGGTAAAACCTTTGAAGAATATGAAGTAAAAGAGGGCGACCCGATTCCCGTACCCGAGCAGACTCCCGAAAAATTCGGTCACAAGTTCATCGGCTGGACTCCCGAGATACCCGAAGTAATGGGCACGGAAGAGCTTGTTTTTGAGGCACAATTTGAGACCGACAAGGAATTTGTTTCCTATGTTATCGGCGGCACGGTTATTGCAGGCGGCATAATCGCGGCAATCGCAGGCATCAACACGGCGGTAATCACGGGTCTCGCCATTGCGGGCGGCGTTATCGCAATAATCGGCGTTTCCTCCCTCGTTAAGAAGAGCTACACCGTAACCTACAAGGTTGACGGAGAGGTTTACAAGACCTATGAGGTCAAAGAGGGTAAGAGCATTCCCGTTCCCGAAACCGACCCCGAAAAGGACGGATACGATTTTGCAGGCTGGACTCCGAAGGCTCCCGACAAAATGCCCGCAAACGACCTTATCTTTGAAGCAAGCTGGAGCAAGCATGAGTCGAGCATTCCCGACACCGGTTCCTCAAAAACGATAGGGATTTTTGCTTCTCTCGGTGCCGCCGCAGCATTGCTTGTTCTTCTTAAAAAGAAAAAAGATAGCGACTGATTATATACAATTGCAAGTGTATAAATAACAATTCCCGCCGTTCGCACTTGAACGGCGGGTTTACTGTTAGGCTTTTATTCTGAAACGCTTGATGAATTTCTTGCTTCGATTTCGGCAACCATTTCTTCCTGCCTCTTCTCGGTAATTGTGTAGAAGAAGATGGGAATTGCACACGCAAACATACTGATAACGCCGGAAAGAACAAGCATATTCCAAAGCGTGTTTGCACCCTCTGCGGATATATAACCGGTCTCGGAATTGATGCCTGCTGCGGAGAACGAGATAACGCCTATGAAAGCACCGACTGCCATGCCGATTTTATTGATAAGAGTCTGCATTGCAAAGCAGATGCCCTCGCCTCTTTCGCCGGTTTTCCACTCGAGATAGTCAACCGTATCGCCTATCATTGCATAGGTGATAATGTTGTTTACACCCTGAGGAATACCGAGAAGTACAAGTCCGACAGCGGCAACGACGAGCTTCCACGGTGCATCATAGCCGACAAAGTACATGACCGCCATAACTACGCCGCCGAAAAGATGAACGACTATGTAAGACCATTTCTTCGTGAATTTCTTTGACATCCAAGGAACAAGGAGCGATGCCACAAGTCCGCCGGGAACAACGAGAAGTGTTATGAGGCTGTAAAGTCCTTCGTTTTGAAGAACATATTTTGCAAAGTAAAGACCGCCGGTGTAGGTATAAACCATTCTTGCACCGCCGAGAACGCCGGAAAGAACGATGAGAAGAAGCTCTTTATTCCTGAAAAGGAGCTTGAGATTGTGACCCAATGAGGGAGGATTATCCGTTGTGGTAAAGCGTTCTTTAGTGTTCTTAAAACCGTAATAGAACATGGGAACTGCCGCAACAACAAGCACAACGGCACAAATAAAATATGTCCATTTGAGCGTATCGGCATTGGAAATCTCCATGCCCTGCTTGACCGTTCCTATGAAATTCTTTGCGGTATCGGCATCAACGCCCTTATCCGCCATTATCTGAGCTATATCGGTATCCGCATACTTGAATTTAGCGGTAATTCCGTTTGTTATAATGGGAACGAAAACGGTGACGATGCCTGCACCGAGAGTACATACAAGTCTTGTCACGGTAAGAATATTTCCTCTGACGATGGTATTGTTCGTCATGCAGGTTGAAAGGCTCCAATAGGGCACGTCGGTGACGGTATAAACAACGCTCCAAACAACATAAATCGCACCGATGATTGCAAAGGTCGAGGTCTGCTTTGCGTTGAATATCGGCAGGAAGCAAGCGATTGTGGTAACACCGACGGGAATTGCCATCCATTTGAGATACGGGCGGCATTTGCCCCACTTTGTTCTTGTACGGTCAACTACCGAGCCCATTATGGGATCATTGAGAGCATCAAAAACACGAGTGCCGAGCATGAGATATGCAACTGCCATTGAACCGCTTATCGTGCCTATCATAACGCCGTCGGCTCCGAAAAGGAGTGCATCGGTCAGGAATATGGTGAGGTAGGAGCCGATAATCGTACAGATAAAATTCTGTCCGAAGCCGGCCACGGCATAGGCAATTGCCTCTTTAGGCTGTACGCCCTTACCGGGTGTTGTTCCGTACAGCTTATGCAGCATTTGGTCGATTTTCATGTTTTCAGTTCCTTTCTTGGTTTATGTGTTAATTGTTTTATAAAAATCAAGGGCTTTGAAGGAATGCCCCGTCTGCACCAAAAGAAATTTTTCCGTTGCCTCGGCAAGTCTTTTTTCATCCTGCTCCGGCAAAGAAAAGGAATATATCCTCTCGATTTTGCTTGAACATATGTGACGCATTGCGGCAAGCACGCCTGAGGTGAGAACTATTCCCGTATTCGCACATGAGCGGCAATACACGCACCCCTGTGACGGATTGAAAACGGTCTCCCCCGCAAGAGGCGACGAACAGCCTCGGCAAGCGGTCAAATCGGGCATAAAGCCCGCAAAGGAAAGCAATTTAAGCTCCGTTACCGCTTTTAAAAATTGCGGTGAACGCATCTGTTTTTCAAGCATATGAAGGGAATTGAGCACAACTCGCAGGTATTCGCCCGCAGGCTCCATTTCGGGTGCGAGCTCCGCCGAGAGAGCACAAAAATATTGCCCGAGAGCCAGCTTTTCAATATCACTGCGAAGCCCGAAGAATACCTCTTTTGCATTCGCATCGTCAATTATGTAGCTGTCCCTGCCCGTATAGATTGAAAAATCCGCATAGCACAGGGATTGAGTCGCACCGAGAAATTTGCTGTTGATTTTTTTAGCCCTGTTTGCAAAGGCTCTGAGCACCCCGTATTCCGAGGTCAGCAGAGTGAGCAGACGGTCACTTTCACCTGTATCCGTCACCTTTAGCACCAGAGCGTCGGTATTCATTCTCATTTTTTTCAGCCTCCGCCGAACCGTTTGCGGTACAGTTCTTGAATTGAAGATAATCCTCAACCGCACCCGTCTTTGAAAACTTACGCCACGCCGCCGACTTATCCATGTTATCCCTCCGTCGAGTTGAGCTTTTCCGTAATTAAGTTAACCCGAAAACGGAGAATAAAACAAGGAAAAATTTAAAACTAATCCAAGCCGAAATTGTGAATGAGACCCTCTCTGTTACGCCAGCCTTCCTTGACCTTGACCCAGCATTGAAGATTTACTTTACATTGGAAAAACGCTTCCATATCCTCCCTTGCACGGGTGGATATTTTTTTGAGCATATCGCCCTTTTTGCCGATTATTATACCCTTGTGACTGTCCTTTTCGCAATAGATGGTTGCTTCGACATCCATGATACCGCCCGTCGGACGTTCACGCATTTTTTCAATGCTGACGGCAATGCCGTGCGGGATTTCCTTGTCGAGAAGCAGTAACGCCTTTTCGCGAATCATCTCTGCGGCAAGCACCCTTTCGGGCTGATCGGTCAGGGTATCGTCGGGGAAAAAGTGGACGGATTCATATGCGGATTTTTTAAGCTCCTCTTTAAGAATGTCGATATTTTCATCCTTTAAGGCACTAACGGGAACAACCGCTTCAAAATCGTATATTGCCGAAAACTTCGCTATACGCTCCATGAGCTTTTCTTTTTGCTTTACCGTATCAATCTTGTTTATTGCAAGCACCACGGGAGCTTTTTCGGATTTGAGCCGTTTGAGCAGTTCAAGCTCCGTATCCCGTATATCGCCCTCGGGTTCGGTGACAAAAAGGCAAGCATCCATGCCCGCAACCCCGTCTCCGACTGCCTTTATCATCTTTTCTCCGAGCTTTGTTTTCGGTCGGTGATAGCCCGGTGTATCGGTAAATACAAGCTGTGTTTCACCCTCGGTGAGCACGCCCATTATTTTGGTACGCGTCGTCTGAGGCTTTTGTGTTACTATTGCAACCTTCTGCCCGAGCAAGCGGTTAAGAAGCGAGGATTTTCCCACATTGGGACAGCCTACTATCGCAACAAACGCTGTTTTTGTCATTTTTTCTCCTCTTATTTTATGTGATTTTTTAAGAATTTTTTAATTCCGTCGGGTCCCGCAAAAACAAAAACGAGACTTGCCGCAATGCTTACAAACAAGAGCAAAAGCACGGGCAGATTAGCCTTGTAATATTCCGCCATTGCCTTGAATGCCTCGGGCTGCCACATGATGACTATTCCCGCCGCAACCGCTCCGACGGCCGCAAGCAGCACCGCACCCGCACAGGCATCCTTTGCCGCCTTTGCAAGGGGTGAATATCCGCCGTTTGCCGCAAGGTCAACCGCTCTTTCAACCGCCGTATTCACCGCTTCAAGTCCGAAAACAAGGGCACAAAGAGCAATGAGCACCGCAAATTGAGTTCTGCTTATCTCAAAAAAATCATAAACGGTCAGAAATGCAAACATATACACGGTGAAGCACAGATGTATTCGCATATTCTGCTCGTTTTTGATGCAGAAAACCACGCCTTTAAAAGCATAAGTAAAGCTCTTCAGCAGCTTTTTCATGTATCATCATCTTCCATGTAATAGCTCGAATCCCTTTGCAAGCCGAGCTTTGTAAGTACGGTTTCCTCTTTTTCACGCATTCTTACGCTTTCTATGCCGCCGTTCACATGGTCATATCCGAGAAGATGAAGCATGGAATGCACGGTGAGGAAGCCTATCTCTCTTTGAAGAGTATGTCCGTATCTTGTCGCCTGTTCAACGGCGTGCGGTATGGAGATAACGATATCTCCGAGCAGCTTTGCACCCGTATCCATATTCATGTCATAAGTTCCGTTTTCTCCGAGCGGGAAAGAAAGTACGTCCGTAGAGCGGTCAATATTTCTGTACTGCTTGTTGAGACGGCGGATTTCGTCATCATCGGTGAAAGTAACGCTCACCTCTGCCGACCCGTCAAATTCTTCAAGCACAAGCACCGCGGTACAACAGCGGCGTACAAGCATACGCACTCCCGTAGGCACCTTAACATCCTTGTCTTTTGTTATAACAACTTTTACCTTACCGGTCATTTTCTGTTCCGTTCCTCCTCCTGTTTTTCATATGCCTTTATAATATCCTGCACCAGACGGTGACGGACAACATCCTTTTCATTGAAGCGAACCGTTCCGATATCCTCAATACCCTTTAGTACACGCATCGCTTCCTTCAAGCCCGAACGCTTGCCGTCGGGCAGGTCAATCTGCGTAATATCGCCCGTCACAACCATTTTCGAGTTGAAGCCGAGACGGGTCAAAAACATTTTCATCTGCTCGGTTGTTGTGTTCTGTGCTTCATCGAGAATGATAAAGCTGTCATCGAGAGTCCGTCCTCTCATGTATGCAAGAGGTGCAACCTCGATATCTCCTCTTTCTTGATGCTTCTGGAAATTTTCGGCTCCGAGCATATCAAAAAGAGCATCGTAAAGCGGTCTGAGATACGGGTCAACCTTGGACTGCAAGTCTCCCGGCAAAAATCCGAGCTTTTCGCCTGCTTCAACCGCCGGCCTTGTGAGGATGATTCTGTTTATCTCCTTTGCACGGAACGCCGTTACCGCCATTGCCACGGCAAGATAGGTTTTACCCGTGCCCGCAGGACCAACGCCGAGAGTTATGGTGTTTTTTCTTATGGTTTCGATATATTTTTTCTGTCCGAGAGTTTTGGGCTTAACGGGCTTGCCCTTTGACGTTATGCAAACGCAGTCCGCCGCCATCTGCTCGAGCTTGTCCTCGTTTCCTTCGTTGACGAGAGACAGGACATAACGAACGTTTTGGTCGCTGAGAGACTCCCCTCTGTTTATGAGAGTCAGCAAGCCGTTGACTGCCCGAACTCCCTTTTGAACGTTCTCTGCGTGCTCGCCCGCAACCTTGAGCTCCGAGCCTCTGCTGACAACGGAAACGGAAAATTCATTTTCAATCATTCTGACATTTTCATCAAAGCTGCCGAAAAGGCTTACCGCCTGCTCCATGCGATCAACATTTATTATCTGTTCAAACATACAAGACCTTCTCTCAAAAAAGCTCATACCTTATAGAGTATATCATAAGATTTCGGAAATGTCACTATTTTTATCGTGTTTTTTAAAAATTTTTTATGTATTTTCAAATAATCGAATTTTAAGAATATTATATTTCAAATAGTTATTGACTTTTTCCTTGAAAAATAATAAGATGATATCTGTATAATTATATTTATTAGAGCCGTTCGCAAAAATCAGCCGTTCGGCAACAAAAATCGGAGGAAATATGCTTGATACGGTATTAAAAACGGCACGGTGGTCACTGCCCTTTCTTGCCGTGGCGGTGCTTGCTCTGTGCCTGTCCGCACTGCTCAAAAGGCGTGCTCCCTCACTCGGAAAAGCAAGGCTCATAAACACCGTAAACGGTGATTCGTTTAAGCTCGTCAGCCGTGAGACCTCCATAGGCAGGCACAAAAACTGCGACATCGTTTTGAATTATTCAACCGTCTCAAGGCAACACGCCGTGATTGTTTGTGCCAAGGGCGGCTGGTACATAACGGGGATAAAATCCGACAATGAGGTGCTTGTCAACGGCAAAAGTGCAAACAAAAAGGAATTTCTTAAAACGGGAGACAAAATTACTCTCGGAAGCATCACTCTTATATTTGAAAACAAGTAGGTTTTACAATGAAAACAACAGTTTTGGATAACGGTCTGCGTATCGTTTCGGAAAAGAATGAGCACGCCCGAACCTGTTCCTTCGGAGCATGGGTCGCAAGCGGTTCCGCATATGAAACACCCGAAACCGCAGGAGTATCGCACTTCATCGAGCATATGCTTTTCAGAGGCACGCTGAACCGTTCCGCACTTGACATTGCGGAGCAGATGGATGAAATCGGCGGTATAATCAACGCTTACACGGCAAAGGAGCTGACCTGCTTTTATGCAACGACTTTGCCCGTTCACGCCGAAAGAGCACTTGATATCATCTGTGACATGCTCACTCAGCCGCGTTTTGCTCCCGAGGATATAGAGCTTGAAAAGGGCGTTATCAAAGAAGAAATTGCCATGTACGAGGACAGCCCCGAGGATCTTTGTGCAGATAAATATTATGAGAATGTTTGGAAAGGCAGTATGCTTGCAAGCAACATTCTCGGCACGATGCAAACCGTGGAAGCCGTAACCGCAGAATCACTCAGAGCACACATGAAGCGTTTTTTCGTCCCCGAAAGAACGGTTTTCAGCTTCAGCGGAAATTTTGACGAAGACGGCATGATCGAGCTTTGTCGCAAATATTTCGGCGGTGCAAAGAACACAGGCTTCCCCATTGAAAAAATCGGAGCGGAATATCATTCCGGAATAACCGTAATCAAAAAGGACTTCATGCAAAATCAGCTTATTCTCGGCTTTGACGGCATACCGCTCGAAGATGAACGGCGTTACACGGCAATGCTTGTCTCCTCGATTCTCGGTTCCGCCTCCTCTTCAAGGCTGTTTCAGCGGCTTCGGGAGGAATTGGGTCTTGTGTATTCGGCGGACAGTGCAAACGTTTCACACCTTGCGGCAGGTCTTTTCATAATCTGCATGGGTCTTTCGGAAAAATCGGAAGAAAAAGCAATAAGTGAAACGCTCAAAATAATTAAAGAATTTCCCGACACCGTTACGGAACGTGAGCTTGCAAGAGCAAAGGAGCAAACCGTTTCGGGCTTTGTCATGGGACTTGAAAGCACTTCATCGGTTGCTTCGAGAAACGGCAGAAACACTCTGCTGTCCAATTCGGTCGCTTCCGAGGATGAAATAATCCGCCGCATAAGAGCCGTAACGCTCGATGAGCTGAGGGATTTTGCAAGAACGGTATTGAATCCCGAAAGCATTTCGCTGTGTGCGGCAGGCAAGGTCAAAAGCGAAAAGAAATATCAAAAGTTTTTATCGGAATGAGGATATATTATTATGATAAACGCAAGCAATGTTAAAAGAATCGTATTCAAGGTCGGCACCTCGTCGCTAACATATGATACGGGAAAAATAAATCTTCGCCGTATGTCGGCACTCGCGCGTGTACTCAGCGACCTCAAAAACAGCGGCAAAGAGGTAGTGCTTGTTACCTCCGGTGCAATAGGGGTGGGTGTCGGAAAGCTCGGACTTTCCGAAAGACCTCACGACACTCCGGGCAGACAGGCGGCAGCAACCGTCGGTCAATGTGAGCTGATGTTTATATACGATAAATTTTTCAGCGAATTCGGCAACACGATAGGTCAGCTTCTTGTTACAAGAGACGATTTTGAAAATGAAGAAAGGCGGAGAAATCTCCACAATTCTTTCATGAAGCTGTTTGAATACGGAGCCATCCCCATTGTAAACGAAAACGACAGCGTTGCCGTTGAAGAAATCGTTTTCGGCGATAACGACAGCCTTTCTGCTCATGTAGCAAAGCTCGTTGAGGCGGATACACTCATAATCCTCACCGATATTGACGGACTTTTCAGTGCGAATCCGAGAGAGGATGAAAATGCAAGTCTCATTTGCTCCGTTGACAAAATAACGGACGATATTCTCGCTCTTGCCGGCGGAACGGGAACCTCCCGAGGCACAGGCGGTATGGTAACAAAGCTCCACGCCGCACAGACGGCAACACAGGCAGGTATTGATACGATTGTTATGAACGGCTCCGATCCCGAGGATATTTACAAGCTCCTTGACGGTCGGCAGACGGGTACTCATTTTAAGGCTCAGAGGTGAACGAAATGACGGATATTATTGAAATCGGTGCTCGCTCAAAGGCGGCTCAACGCATTCTTGCAACAAAAAATTCTTCGATTACGGACAAGGCTCTTTCGGCAATTGCCGATGCCCTTGAAGCGGATGCGGCATACATTCTCGAAGCCAATTCCCGTGACATCAAGGACGGCAGAGAGGGCGGACTTTCCGAGGCTCTCATAGACCGCCTCACCCTCACTCAGGCAAGAATAGAAGATATGGCTAACGGCTTGCGTAAGCTGGCGGCGGCGGAAAGCCCCGTAGGAAAGGTTCTTTGGGGAGAAAAAAGACCGAACGGACTCAGAATAGAGAAAGTTACCGTTCCCATCGGCGTTATTGCCGTGATTTTTGAATCCCGTCCGAACGTCACCGCAGATGCCGCCGCAATATGCCTTAAAGCGGGCAATTCGGTCATTCTCAAGGGCGGAAAAGAAGCGATAAATTCAAACAAGGCAATAACCGAGGTAATGCGTCGTGCTCTTGCCGGCTCAGGGCTTCCCGAGGACTGCATAATACTCATCGAAAGCTCCTCCCGTCAAGCTGCCGCCGAGCTGATGAAGCTCAACGGCTATGTTGATTTGCTTATCCCGAGAGGCGGTGCGGGTCTTATTCGTTCCGTTGTTGAAAACGCAACCGTCCCCGTCATTGAAACGGGTGTCGGAAACTGTCATATATATATTGATTCTGCGGCGGATATTGAAAAAGCGGCAAGCATCACCGTCAACGCCAAAGCCTCCCGAGTATCCGTATGCAATGCCTGCGAAAGCCTTTTAATCCACAAGGATATTGCGGAAACGACACTTCTCGTTATCGGGGAAAGACTTGCCGAAAAGGGTGTTGAAATTCGCGGCGATGAAGCGGTATGTGAAATTCTCCCCTACGCAAAGCCTGCAACGGAAGATGATTGGGGCAAGGAATACCTTGATTATATTATCAGCATCAAAACGGTATCGGATATTGACGAAGCGATTGCCCACATTGCAAAATACGGCACGGGGCACAGTGAGGCGATAATCACCGAGGATTATTCGGCGGCGGAAATATTCACAAGCCGAGTTGATGCGGCGGCGGTATATGTAAACGCCTCCACAAGATTCACCGACGGCGGAGAATTCGGCTTCGGTGCGGAAATAGGAATTTCCACTCAAAAGCTCCACGCCAGAGGTCCTCTCGGAGTGGCACAGATGGTTAGCGAAAAATACATCGTCCGCGGCGACGGTCAGATAAGATAAATCGGAGGTCACTATGGCAAAAAGAAAGAAAAGAAGCAAAAAGGTTTCGTTCGTCACCGGAGTTATCGCTTTGATTCTTGCACTCATCGGTGCGTTTTCGGTCATTAAATTTTCCGTAAATTCAATAAAAGACATAACAAATCAAACCGAGAAAAAGCGTGAATATGAAAGCCTGCTCACACCCGTTGTCATGTTCGACCCCGACCCGTTTGATGACCTTACTCAGGCTGATGTTTCACAGCTTCTCAACAGTGCCGTTTGGGCTTTGCTCATGAGCGAAAACGGAGCGGACAAGTATCCCTATTCCGAGGGTGAAAAGGTGGGAATCATTGTTCCTCAAACCGATATTGAAAACTATTTTACAAGCCTTTTCGGAACGGAAATAAACATAGCCTCCATGCATTCAAGCATAGATATGAGCGAATACGACATAACCTACGATGCCGCACTGAAGAGCTATATTCTTCCCATTACGGGTGTTGAATCCGCTTACACTCCGAAGGTATACGAAATCGAGAAAAAAGGCAGCTCGGTCATTCTTTCGGTCGGATATATCGGAAGCAAGGCATGGGTTCAAATTTCCGATGGTGAATACATCGCACCCGAGCCGGATAAATACATGAAAATCACTCTGCGTGAACGCGGAGACGGAATGTACATTTCTTCCATCCAATCCGTTGACGGACAAGAGGTTGTCGGCAGTACCTCGGCACAAACGACAAGACCTCCCGAAACGGAGATACTTTCAACGACAACGGTAACCGTTCCCGCAACGGAAGCTGTAGAGGTCACGGATGAAAACGGTGAAACGGTCACGGACAAAAACGGTGAAGCCGTCACGGAATATGTAACCGTTGCCCCCGAGACCGCAACGCAGGAGAGTACCTCGGAGCAGGAAGACGAAACGGAGTAATTCTTCTCAGGAGAAAAATATGAATCTTTTTGATAAAAATTCAAAAGCACTCGAATTTGACAAGGTTCTCGAAAAGCTCGCCGAATTTACCTGCTGTGACGATGCACGCGAAAACGCCTTGAATTTGAAGCCCGAAACCAATCTTGATTCTGCAAGGGCTTTGCTCAGTCAAACCTCGGATGCTTATATGCTGCTTGCACGCTTCGGCGGTCCGTCCTTCGGCGGCCTTAAGAACGTAAATAACGCCCTCAGCCGTGCAAACGCAGGCAGTGTTTTGAACACAAAGGAGCTGCTTGACATTGCGGGAGTGCTCCGAGTTATCCGCACTCTTTCGCAGTGGCGTGCTTCAAACGCGGGCGTACAATGTGTCCTTGACCCGCTTTTCAATGCTTTACAGCCGAATAAATATCTTGAAAACGCAATTTTCAATGCAATTGTCAGCGAGGAGGAAATTTCCGATAATGCTTCCCCTGCTCTTGCCGATATCCGCAGAAAAATCCGTATTCAAGAATCAAAGGTGCGAGAACAGCTTGATAAATTCACCCGTTCTCAGGCAAATTCAAAATATCTTCAGGAAAACATAATCACTCAACGCAACGGCAGGTATGTCGTTCCCGTCAAAAACGAATACAGGGGAGAAATCGCAGGTCTCGTTCACGACACCTCATCGAGCGGTGCAACGGTTTTCATCGAGCCGATGGCGGTAGTGGAAGCGAACAACGAAATCCGTGTGCTTCAAGCCAAGGAGCGGGAGGAAATCGAGCGTATTCTGTATGAGCTTTCGGCTCAGGCGGGCGATTTTTCGCAAAGCATAAAGAACAGCTACGAATGTGCTCTTGAACTGAATCTTATTTTTGCAAAAGCACAATACGCCTATAAAATCAAGGCAATGCCTCCGACGCTCAATGACAGCGGAATAATCAATCTTCGAGCGGCAAGGCATCCGCTCATTGACCCCAAAAAGGTTGTTCCCGTTGATATCATGCTCGGTAAGGACTTTGATACGCTTGTCATCACGGGTCCCAACACGGGCGGTAAAACCGTATCCATAAAAACTCTCGGCCTGCTTTCCATGATGGCAATGTGCGGACTCATGATTCCTGCGGGAGATCGCAGCGAAATGTCCGTATTCAATGAAATTCTTGCCGATATCGGAGATGAGCAGTCCATCGAGCAATCACTCTCCACCTTCTCCGCTCACATGACGAACATTATAAAAATTATGGAAACCGCCGAATACGGCAGTCTCGTTCTCATTGATGAGCTCGGTGCGGGAACGGACCCCGTTGAGGGTGCGGCTCTTGCGATGTCGGTGCTTGAAGCGTTGCATGAAAAGGGTGCAAAAATCGCCGCGACAACGCATTATGCGGAGCTTAAAGCATATGCACTTGAAACTCCGAGAGTTGAAAACGGCTGCTGTGAGTTCGACGTAGCCACTCTGCGTCCGACCTACCGTCTGCTCATCGGCGTTCCCGGCAAGTCAAACGCTCTTGCCATAAGCGAAAAGCTCGGTCTTGACCCTGCCGTTATCGACAGAGCAAGAGAGCTTGTTTCAAGCGAAAACAAGGAATTTGAAAATGTGGTTGACCGTCTTGAGGCGACACGCCGCAAAATGGAGGACGAATACGAAAACGCCCGTCGGCTTGCGGATAAAGCTCAAAAAGAAAAAGAAGCCGCCGACAAACAGCGTGAAGAAATTTCAAAGTTGCGTGAACAGGAGCTTGAAAAGGCTCGTTCTCAGGCTATGCGGGTTGTTGAGCAGGCAAAGCGTGAAGCGTATACATTACTGCAAGAGCTTGACAAGCTGAAAAAGGAACAGCAAAAGGCAAAGGATGCCGCAGAGCTTGCCCGCAGAGCGAGAGCACTCGTAAAACGCGGTGTTGAAGCCATTGACTCTGCGGCTGATCCCGTCACGGGCATTGATGACGATGAAAACTATGTTCTCCCTCGCACACTCGTTGTCGGAGATACGGTTATCATCCGCGATATCGGAAAGAGTGCCAAGGTTCTCTCTCCCGCCGATAAAAACGGCAATGTTGAGGTTCAAGCAGGTTCAATCAAAACAAGAGTTAAGCTCTCAAATTTGCGTCTTTGCGAAAATGCTCCCAAGAAAAAAGAAAACAAATCCTCGGTGCATTTGCAGGGCGAAAGCAGACTTAATATGACGGCGGCAACACGGCTTGACCTTCGCGGCATGACGGTGGATGACTGCCTCATTGAGCTTGACCGCTTCATTGACTCGGGACTTCGCACGGGACTTAACGAATTTACCGTTGTTCACGGCAAGGGCACGGGTGCTCTGCGTACAGCCGTAACAAGATATCTCAAAGCCTCTCCCTATGTAAAATCGAGCCGTCTCGGTGTCTACGGAGAGGGTGAGGACGGAGTTACGATAGTAACATTAAAATAAATTCTGTAAAGGCATACCGCTTTACAAGCAGGGAACACCGTCACGGTGTAAAAAAGTTTTCCACCTTACTTTTTTGAAAAATGGTGTACATCTTGTGTTTGAATGCGTTTTTCGCACAAAGTGTGGCGAAAATATAGGATTTTCACGCGTTTTCCCCAATAAAATGTGGAAAACTTCCCTTTTCGACATTAAAAAAACACTTGACATCGGCTCGGTTTTCGGGTATAATAGGCAAGCTGTAAAGTTTTCCTGCTTTACACAACATCATAAACGACGGCGTTTTTCGCCGACTCAAACGGAAAGGAGGGTCAATCGTGGCAAAGAATTATGAAATAGCTATCCTTATTGATTTCTACGGTGAAATGTTGACGGCAAAGCAGCGTGATTTTTTGGAGTATTACTATAATGATGACCTTTCTCTTTCCGAAATTGCCGAAAACGAGGGCATTACCCGTCAAGGCGTGCGTGATGCCATAAAAAGAGCCGAAACTCAGCTCAACGAAATGGAGAGCCGTCTCGGCGTGGCAAAGCGTTTTGAAGATATGAGAAGCAGTCTTAACGAAATAATAGACTGTGCAAATCAAATAACGGAATACAACCTGCGTCACAGCTTATCAAAAGAAATCAGCGATTGCAGCGTCCGCATAAAAGCGGCGGCAATGACCTTGCTTGAAAGCTGATGCACTACATACATACATTAAATAAAAGAGGTGACGGCTTTGGCATTTGAAGGTCTTTCTGACAGACTTGAAGCAACATTTAAAAATCTGAGAAGCAAGGGCAGCCTTAATGAGGCGGATGTCCGTTCTGCAATGAGAGAGGTGCGAATGGCACTCCTTGAAGCGGATGTCAACTACAAGGTCGCCAAGGACTTCACAAATACGGTCACCGAAAAAGCTATCGGCGAAAAAGTAATGGAGAGCCTTACTCCCTCTCAAATGGTTATCAAAATCGTTCGTGAGGAGCTTGTAGCTCTTATGGGCGGCACCAACAGCCGTCTCGCCTGTGCAAATCATCCGCCGACAATCGTGCTTATGTGCGGACTTCAAGGCTCGGGTAAAACCACCCATTGTGCGAAGCTCGCTCTCATGCTTAAAAATCAAAACCACCGTCCCATGCTTGCGGCCTGCGATATATACAGACCCGCCGCAATTAAACAGCTTCAGGTCGTCGGTGAACAGGTCGGAGTCCCCGTTTTTGAAATGGGTCAGACCGATGCCGTCGTAATAGCCCGTGAAGCGGTAAACTACGCAAAGGAGCACGGTCACGACTATCTTATCATAGATACCGCGGGTCGTCTTCACATTGACGAGACTTTGATGAATGAGCTGAAAGCAGTCAAGGCAGAGGTTAAGCCCCACGAAATACTCCTTGTTGTCGATGCAATGACCGGTCAGGATTCGGTAAATGTCGCAACCGCTTTTAACGAAGCACTCGGCATTGACGGACTTATCCTTACAAAGCTCGACGGCGACACCCGAGGCGGTGCGGCACTTTCGGCACGTGCTGTTACGGGTAAGCCGATAAAATTTGTCGGTACGGGCGAAAAGCTCGAAAACCTTGATGTTTTCCACCCCGACAGAATGGCGTCGAGAATCCTCGGCATGGGCGATGTCCTTTCGCTCATTGAAAAAGCCGAAATGGCAATCGACGATAAAAAAGCGGCAGAGCTTGAAAAGAAGCTCATGCAAAACAAATTCGATCTCAACGATTTGCTTGACCAATTCAATCAGATTCGCAAAATGGGTTCACTGCGTGACACTCTTGCACTTCTGCCCGGAATCGGCAAAAAAGCAAACGAAATCGAAATTGACGAAAGAAAATTTGACCGCATGAAGGCGATAATTCTTTCTATGACGGAAAAGGAACGCACCCACCCCGAAATAATCAATCCTTCCCGCAAAAAGAGAATTGCCGCAGGAAGCGGACAAACAATTGAGGATGTCAACCGTCTCTTGAATCAATTTAAGCAGATGCAAAAAATGTTCAAGCAGTTCGGCGGCAAGCGGGGCGGCAAACGCCGCAGAAAGCAGACCATGCGTCTCCCGCAGGGCTTTGACCCCTCACAGTTCGGAATGTAATTCGGTCACACGGCTGATACATTATATACAATTTTATAATTCATATATTTTGGAGGAATTTTATCATGGCAGTAAAAATCAGACTTCGCCGTATGGGCGCAAAAAAGGCTCCTTTCTATCGTATCGTTGTTGCGGATTCAAGATATCCCCGTGACGGCAGATTTATCGAAGAAATCGGCACCTACAATCCCGTTGTTACCCCCTCAGAGGTTAAGGTAGATGCTGAAAAGGCAAAGCAGTGGATTGCTAACGGTGCACAGCCCACCGATACCGTTAAGGCTCTTCTTAAAAAGGAAGGCGTTCTTTAATTCAATAATCTCGGCAACCGCAACCTTGCAGGGCAAAGTCTCGGTCGGATAATCCCGATCGTGCTTGCCGCAGGCAGGGGTGTTTTGCCGTATCTGTTTTGCACAATATTTTTTTAGGAGTACACAAATGAAAGATTTGCTTGTAAGCATTGCTCAGGGTCTCGTAGACGATCCGTCAGCCGTATCCGTTACGGAGGATGCACCCAATGAGGACGGAACAATAGTTTTCCATCTTCATGTCAGCGAGAACGATATGGGCAGAGTTATAGGGAAGCAGGGCAGAATTGCCAAGGCTATTCGCACGGTCATGCGTGCAGCCGCTACCCGCTGTGATTCAAGGGTAATAGTAGAAATTGATTAAGAATTTTCTTGAGCTCGGTGAAATCTGCGGTACTCACGGTGTACGGGGAGAGCTGCGGGTAAATCCGTGGTGTGATTCACCGGAGTTTATGACCAAATTCAAAACCTTATACTATGACAGCAACGGAAGCTGTGCGGTTCGTGTTTTGTCGGCGAGACCGCACGGCAATGTTGTTTTAATGAAGCTCGAGGGCATTGACAGCGTTGAAAAGGCACAGGCATTGCGTGGTAAAATGCTTTATATTCGCCGCAGTGATGCACATTTGCCAAAGGGAAGCTGGTTTATAGCGGAGCTTATCGGCTGTGAGGTTTTCGATGCCGACGACCCCGAAAAACGTTGGGGGACTCTCACCGACGTAAGCCGCACGGGAGCAAACGATGTTTGGCATATTACGAACGAAAAAGGCGAATATCTTATTCCTGCCATTCCCGATGTAATTGTTTCAACGCAGGTTGAGGATAACCGTGTTGTCATTCGCCCCTTGAAAGGTATTTTTGACGATGAGGATTGATATTTTAACACTCTTCCCCGAAATGTGTCTGAACGTTCTCGGTGAAAGCATAATCGGCAGGGCACGAGAAAACGGTTTTGTTGAAATCAATTGCCGTAACATTCGTGATTATACTCTCGACAAGCACAACCGTGTGGACGATGCTCCTTACGGCGGCGGCACGGGAATGATAATGCAGGCTCAGCCGATTTACGATTGCTTTTCCGCCTTGTGTGACGAGCTCGGCACCCGCCCCCATCTTATTTATATGTCCCCTCAGGGCAAAACTCTCACTCAGGAGCGTGTTAAAGAGCTTTCAAGGCTCGACAACGTTGTGTTGCTCTGCGGTCACTATGAGGGCGTTGACCAGCGTGTTATTGATGAAATTGTCGATGAAGAAATTTCAATCGGCGACTATGTTTTGACCGGCGGCGAGCTGCCCGCACTCATACTTGCCGATGCAATTTCCCGTATGCTTCCCGGTGTCCTTGCAAACGAGGATGCCTTTACGCTTGAAAGTCACTATTCAGGCTTGCTCGAGCATCCGCAGTATACCCGTCCTTACGAATGGCACGGCAGAAAAGTCCCCGACGTGCTCCTTTCGGGTCACCACGCAAACATTGAGCGTTGGCAGAAAGAGCAGAGCCTTAAAAGGACACTTGAACGCCGTCCCGATATGCTCGAAAAAGCGGAGCTTAACAAAAATTCATAAAAAAATTACGGTCTCTGTTGTGATACAGAGACCGCTTTTTTATTGATTTTATACGCCCGAATATGCGGAGAAACCGCCGTCAACGGGAAGAATTATGCCGGTTATGAAGCCCGAATATTCTTCATCGCAAAGGAACAGCAAAGCACCGGTGAGGTCCTCGGGTACGCCGAAACGACGCAGAGGAGTGTGGGTGATTATCTTGTTTGAGCGAGCGGTCAAGGAACCGTCCTCATTAAAGAGAAGCGTTTTGTTCTGGTTGGTCGAGAAGAAACCGGGAGCTATGGCATTGACGCGAATGCCGACGTCGGCGAAGTGTACCGCCATAAACTGCGTGAAGTTCGATACTGCCGCCTTTGCCGCAGAGTATGCAGGGATTCTTGTGAGCGGTCTGTATGAATTCATCGAAGAAATGTTGAGTATGCAGGCATTCTCCTTGCCCACCATGTCCTTTGCAAAGCACTGAGTGGTAAGAAGCGTTCCGAGGAAATTAAGATTGAATACAAATTCAATTCCCTTTGCATCAAGGTCAAAGAAGGTCTTAACTCCCTCCGCCTTTTCCGCTATGTCGCTAAGCTCAAGGGTATCCTTTGTTGTTGTTCCGAGAGGTGAATTTCCGCCTGCTCCGTTGATGAGTATGTCGCAGGTACCAAGCTCGGAATTTACCTTTTCTCTTGCTTTTTCAAGGCTTTCCGCTTCAAGCACATTGCAACCAACTGCAATCGCCGTACCGCCGTTTGAATTGATTTCGTCAACAACCTTTTGTGCGGCATCCTCTCTTAAATCGAGAACGGCAACCTTTACGCCGAACGATGCAAGATCCTTTGCAAAGCCACTGCAAAGAACTCCGCCGCCGCCGGTTATTACGGCAACTCTGTTTTTAAGATTTTCATTAAGCATAATAAAACTTCCTTTCCTGAAATATCAAAGATTTACGCTGTCGCCCGTCGCGGCAGACTTGTAGCAGGCGGCAACAATTCTTGCCGCTTTTCCGCCCTCAAAAGCATCAAGGTCGAATTTTCTGCCTGTGGCAACGCAATCGTAAAAGTCGTTAATTATAAGTGAATGACCCGAGCCCCAATAGGATTTACCGTGGCAAGCGGCTGAAACGGGAACTTCTATCTCGCTGATACTGCCCTTTTCGCCGATTGAAAACAGCTTGTCGCCCTCAAAGCGGAGCTTACCCTTTTCAAAAAGCACCTCAACAAATACTCCGGAATTTTCACCGTATGCCGTCGTTGCATACAGCAAAGCAGTACCGCCGCAGCCGAGCTTCATCAATACACTTGCGTTATCCTCAACCTCGATAACTCCCTTGAGGTGGTCATTGGATATATGTGAGCTGAGGCTTGTGCATCCGCCGCCGAGATACTGAACGAGGTCAACGGTGTGTATCGCCTGATTTATCAGCACTCCGCCGCATTCCTTGTCGAGCGTTCCGTGCCAATCGTCGGAATAATAATCCGCTCCCCTGCTCCAAGTGACGAACGCCCTTATTGCCTTGACGGCTCCAAGCTCGCCCGAATCGGCTTTATTCTTAACATATTGAACGCAGGAATTATATCTGTTTTGGAAGCATACGCCGAGCTGTTTACCGCTCTTTTTCTGTGCGGCAAGGAGAATTTCCGCTTCCTCCTCGGTGACGGAGCACGGCTTTTCGATGAAAACATTTGCTCCCGCTCCAAGAGCCTCGACAGCCATGGAGGTATGAAGATAATGCGGTGTGCATATGTGTACGACATCGGGCTTTTCTGCTTCAAGAAGTTGTGTCAGAGAGGAATACGCATTTGCACCGTATTTTTCCGCCGCTTCCCTTGCTCTTTCCGGCTTGATATCGGCAACGCCCGCAATTTCTACTCCGTCAATGCTTTCGAGCACTCGAAGATGAACTCGGGATATGTTTCCGCAGCCTATGACGGCAGCTTTCATTTTGCCAACCTCCTTCAAAATGTTGAGGACATATCACCCTGAACGCTTTTGGTTACGCTTTTTTTGTCAGCATTTCCGCTCTCAATTTTCTTTTGAAGCTCTGCGTAGTACAGGTCCTCGTCGACGGGAAGCTCAACAGGCTTTCCGAGCCAAGAGGAAAGATGGGCCGCATTGGAAATCGTAAGACCGTTTATGCCCTCCTCGCCGTTCGCCGTAAGAGGCTCGCCGTAGAGTATTGCCGCGGCAAATTTGCTCGTGACCTCGGCGTGCTGTTTGTTAAGTCCGTCGGTCTCTATGTTCACCCACTCGCCGTCAGCCTTTGCAAAGCCTTCGGCTGCGTTAAAGCAATGATGAGAAATCTTGTCACTGAGCTTATAGAGCTTCAAGTCTGAGGCGTTTTCACAAACGAGCTTTCCGCCGTCAAGCGTAATTTCAAGTCGGTTAGTGCCGGGGCAGTCTCCCGTTGAGGTGATGAACGTTCCCGTTGCACCGTTTGCGTATTCGGCATAAATCGTAACATCATCCTCAACCTCGATATCGTGCCACTTTCCCTCATGGCAGAATGCCGTTATCTTCACGGGCATACCGCATATCCATTGCCACAAATCGAGATTGTGCGGACACTGATTGAGCAGCACGCCGCCGCCCTCGCCTGCCCAAGTGGCACGCCATCCGCCTGAATTATAGTACGCCTGAGTTCTGTACCAATCGGTGATTATCCAGCTCACACGCCTGATTTCGCCGAGCTCGCCGCTTTTGACAAGCTCACGCATTTTTCTGAACACGCAATTTGTACGCTGATTATACATTATTCCGAACACAAGACCCGACTCTTTTGCCGCCTCGTTCATCTCTCTGACCTGCTTCGTGTAAACTCCGGCAGGCTTTTCAGTCATAACATGAATGCCCTTTGAAAAAGCATAACGGGCTATCGGGGAATGTGAATAGTGCGGCGTTGCAATGATTACGGCATCAACCTCGCCGCTGTCGATAAGCTCCTCTGCGGTGTTATATGTCTTTATTTCGGGCATTAGTTTTTCTGCGGCAACAAGGCGTTCGGGGTCAATGTCCGCACAGGCTGTTATTCTCAAATTGCTGTGCTTGCCCTCAAGGTTCATGTGAAGATGCGATGTACCCATGTTGCCTACGCCGATAATTCCGAGACGCACGGGATGTATTTTTCCTTTTACCATTTCGGTTATTGCACTGCAAGCCGCCGCAAAGGAGGTTTTATTGTCGGGATAGACAAATTCACTCTCCATCCCCTGTGCGGATCTGCCGTCGGCTTCAAGTGCGGCAAGACCGTCAAATACTCTGAGGTGCGGTTCAACGGAAAGGAAGAACACTCCGTCACGCTTATCAAGGGTACGAAGTATGGCTTCAACGTTGCCGTCGCCCTTTCCTGCGGGAACAACCTTATCCGTACCCGCAATTGCATCCTTTATGTGCATATATGTAACATATTTTCCGAGCTTCTCAAAGCCCTCGGCGGTATTCGCTCCGCATTGGATATAGTTTGCAGGATCAAAAATGCAGCCGAGCTTATCGCCGAAATGTTCTGCAATTTCAAGGCATCTTTCGGGAATGTCGCCATAGATGCCCTTTTCGTTTTCGTGACAGCAAAGCACGCCTCTCTCGTAAGCGTACTCCGCCATTGCGGTAAGGCGGGAGAACACCTCGTCACGGTATTCGTCGTATGATTCACCGTTTTTGAAGTAGAAGCTGAACATACGGATATATTTTGCTCCGAGCACCTTGGCAACCTCAACGGTATTCTTAAACGCCTCAAAATGGGGAGCAAAATCATCGGTTATCTTGATTTTTCCGTAATGTGAACCTATTGAAGAAACGCCGATTCCCTCACTGTCAAGCAGGACTTTCAGCTTTTCCGCTTCTTCAACGGTGAAATTTGAAATGTTTTTTCCGTTAACGTTACGAAGCTCGATGCATTCTATTCCGCTCTTTTTGCAGGCGGCTATCTGCTCGTTGATATCCGAGGAAGCCTCATCGGCAAAAGCGGAAAAAATAAATCTTGCCATTATCACACCTCCGTTTTTCTGTATCGGCACAACGCCAAAAACAATACATCTTCATTTTATCATATTTTTTATAAATTTCAAGAGAAACAGATAAATATATAAAAAAAGAGCCGCAACACAAAAATGCGTCGCGACTCCGATTGTTTTATGCCAGCAAACCGCCGTTGCCGAAGAGCAGGAGCAGGAAGCCTGCGGCAACCGCAGAGCCGATAACGCCCGCAACATTCGGTCCCATTGCATGCATGAGAAGGAAGTTTGTAGGATTGTATTTTCTGCCCTCAACCTGAGCGACTCTCGCCGCCATGGGTACAGCCGAAACGCCGGCGGCACCGATAAGCGGATTGATTTTTCCGCCCGTGATGAGATACAGGAGCTTGCCGAGAAGCACTCCGCCTGCGGTCGAGAAGCAGAAAGCAAGCAGACCGAGGAATACGATAAGGAGCGTTCTGGGCTTGATGAACTCGTTTCCGTCCGCCGTTGCACCGACGGTAAGACCGAGCATAATGGTAACAATATTGGAAAGAGCATTCTGTGCGGTATCGCTGAGTCTGTCGGTAACTCCGCATTCTTTAAGCAGATTGCCGAACATAAGCATACCGATAAGAGGTGCGGTCGAGGGAAGCATAAAGGCACAAAGCACAAGCACGACTATCGGGAAGATAATCTTTTCCAGCTTGCTGACCTTGCGAAGCTGCTTCATTTCAACCTTTCTTTCCTTTTCGGTGGTAAGGAGCTTCATTATGGGCGGCTGAATAAGCGGTATGAGTGCCATATACGAATATGCCGCCAAAGCAATGGGAGCAAGAAGATGGTCTGCAAGCTGCATTGCACTGTATATTGCCGTAGGACCGTCAGCACCGCCGATTATTGAAATTGCCGCCGCCTCCGCAGGAGTGAAGCCGAGCAGAAGCGCAATAACAAAGGCAACATAGATACCAAGCTGTGCCGCCGCACCCAAAAGAAGGCTGACGGGATTTGCAAGCAGAGGTCCGAAATCGGTCATTGCACCTATGCAAAGGAAAATAAGGCACGGGAAAATCGAGCTTTTAACGCCCGCATAAATCAACCGCAAAACGCCGTCTTCATACCAATGTGCCGCCGCAACGCCCTCGGGTAACTCCGTCATAAGACCGGCAGGGTCTGCCATAAGTCCCGCATCGGGCAGGTTTGCAAGGAGCATACCGAACGCTATCGGGAGAAGAAGCAGAGGCTCAAACTTTTTGCCTATTGCAAGATAGATAAAGAGGAAGGAAACGCCTATCATCACCGCCTGACGCCATGTCAAAGCGGCAAAGCCCGAGGCTTCCCAAATCCCCGTAAGAACATCAAGAATATTCATTACGTTCACCTCAGCCGATGACTGCAAGTACGGCATCGGTATCGACGTTTTCGCCTTTCTGTACAAGCACCTGCTTGAGTGTTCCCGATGTCGGAGCAACTATTTCGTTTTCCATCTTCATCGCTTCGAGAATAACGATGATATCACCTGCATTGACCGCTTCGCCCGCCGCCTTGTTTACGGCAAGAATCGTGCCGGGCATGGGTGCGCAGACCTTAACGCCGTCGGCAGGTACAGCCGCAGGAGCAGGTACAGCCGCAGGAGCAGGTGCCGCCGCAGGAGCAGGTGCCGCCGCAGGAGCAGGTGCCGCAACGGGAGCGGGTGCTGCCGCAGGAGCGGTCTGTGATACGGAATTTATAACCGCCTCGGTTTTATCAACCTCAACCTCATAGCTTTTGCCGTTCAGATTTACAATATATTTCATGGTTATTTATCCTCCGTTACTTTGATGGATTTGAAATTCAAGCTGTCAAGCGGAATACCGCTTTCGTTACTGATTATTGCCATTATTACAGCTGCCGTAGGCTCGTCCACTCCGACAAGCTCAACGCCGCCGACAGGCTGAACCGCAGGAGCCGTTGCAGGAGCGGTTACGGGAGCGGCAGGTGCCGGATTCTGAGTCTTTGTACCCGTTGCAAGTCCCTCTATAGCTCTGACGATTTTTGAGATTCCCTGTATGAGAACCGCAAGAATGCCCAGCTCAACAAGAACTATCACGATGCCCACGACTGCAACTATCAGCATATCCTTGGTTGTTGCGATATTGTTCGGGATATTTTTGATTATCTCGATAATGTTGATGTTATCACTCATGCTCTTTCACCTCAATCAACTCTTCTTACGGTATATGAGAATGTATTGTTCTTCTTTGCGTCTCTCTTGTCAAAGAACGCCTCCGCCTGTGCGGGGAATGCGATATAGGAGAGAACATCCTCGTCACAGGTTGCTCTGTCGCCGAGATAAGCTCTTGCCGCTTCAACGCCCGGTTCAAGAGTATCGGCAAATCTGCCCGTAAAGGGCTTTTCGTCACCGAGAACGAGCTTTTGAAGCTCTGTGCTGACCTTGCCCGGAGCCTTGCCGTATTCGCCCTTAATGTAGCTCTTGACTTCCTTTGAAATATTCTTGTATCTTTCCCCTGCAAGAACATTCGCCGTTGCCTGAACGCCGACCATCTGACTCATGGGAGTGACAAGCGGAGGATAGCCGAGATCCTCGCGAACTCTCGGAGTTTCCGCAAGAACCTCATCGAGCTTGTCGAGCTTCTTTTGTGCCGTAAGCTGAGCCACAAGGTTTGAGAGCATTCCGCCGGGAATTTGATAAATAAGAGCATCGGTCTGCGTGCCCATTACAACGGGATTGAGCAAGCCGCTCTCGAGAGCCTTTGCACGAACGGGCTTGAAGAAATCGTTTATCTCCTGACATACCTTTTCGTCAACATCGACCTCGTAGCCGAGCTGCTTGAGAGTATAGACAAGAGTTTCCGTTGCAGGCTGTGAGGTGCCGCCCGAAAAGCTCGAAATTGCGGTGTCGATTACGTCTGCACCCGCTTCAACGCATTTGAGAAGCGTCATGAAGCCGAGACCCGTTGTTGAATGCGTGTGAACAACCACGGGAACCTTTACCGTCTCCTTGAGAGCCTTTACAAGGTCATAGCCCTCCTTGGGACTCATTATGCCCGCCATATCCTTTACGCATATCGAGCCTACTCCGAGCTCCTCTATCTGCTTTGCCAGCTTTACATAGCTTTCAAGGTCATGAATGGGGCTGAGGGTATAGCAAATCGTACCGGAAGCGTGTGCGCCGTTCTTTATTGTTTCATCGACGGCAACCTCAATGTTGCGAACATCGTTGAGAGCATCAAAAATACGGATGATATCAATGCCGTTTTCTACGCTCTTTTTGACGAAAAGGCGTACCACGTCATCGGGATAATGCTTGTATCCCAGAAGATTCTGTCCTCTGAGAAGCATTTGGAGCTTAGTATTCGGACAAGCCGCCTTTATTTTACGGAGTCTTTCCCACGGGTCTTCGTTGAGATAACGCAGGCAGGAGTCAAAGGTCGCTCCGCCCCAGCATTCAAGCGAATAATAGCCCGCCTTGTCGAGAGTTTTGAGAATCGGCTCAAAATCCGCAAACGGCATTCTTGTTGCTATCAGAGATTGGTTTGCATCTCTGAGCACTGTTTCTGTGAAATTAACCTTCATTGCTTTATATCCTTTCCAAAACCGCAACGGCTTTCACCGTCATACTCAAAAAACTATACGCTGTGCAATATAATCCTCAAGAGCATCAATTGAAATTCTCTCCTGCTGCATGGTGTCTCTGTCTCTTACGGTAACACAGTTGTCCTCAAGAGAATCAAAGTCAAAGGTAATGCAAATGGGAGTACCTATTTCATCCTCACGGCGGTAACGCTTGCCGATTGAACCCGTCTCGTCAAAGTCCACCATGAATTTCTTTTGGAGCTTTTCATAAACCTTTAATGCATCGGGTGACAGCTTCTTTGAAAGAGGAAGCACCGCAGCTTTATAAGGAGCAACCGCAGGATTGAGATGAAGAACAACTCTTGTGTCGTTCTTTTCGGCATCAATAACCTCTTCGTCGTAAGCCTCGCAGAGAAGTGCAAGCACGGTTCTGTCAAGTCCGTAGGTCGATTCGATTATGAACGGAATGAACTTCTCGTTAGTCTCGGGATCAAGATAATCCATTTTCTGACCGCTGAATTCCTGATGTCTTGTAAGGTCGAAGTTGGTTCTGTTGTGAGTACCGTTGATTTCGCCCCAGCCGAACGGGAAAAGAAATTCTATGTCGCAAGCCGCCTTTGCATAGTGGGCGAGCTTCTCGTGGTCATGATAGCGAAGATTTTCGGGAGCTATGCCGAGGTCCTCATAATACTTTCTGCCGTATGCCTTGAAATATTCATACAGCTCATTATCCGTACCCTCTTTGCAGAAGGTCTGGAATTCCATCTGCTCAAATTCAATCGTTCTGAAAGTGAAGTTGCCCGGAGTAATTTCGTTTCTGAATGCCTTGCCTATCTGTCCTATGCTGAACGGGAGCTTTGCTCTCATGGTACGCTGTACATTAAGATAGTTTACGTATTCGCCCTGTGCGTTCTCGGGTCTGAGATAGATAACGCTCTTGGCATCGTTCGTAACACCTCTGAATGTCTGGAACATGAGATTGAACTCTCTTATCGGAGTGAAATTGTGCTTTCCGCAATGGGGGCAGGGAATCGAATGAGCCTTGATAAACTCAAACATTTCGTCCTTCGTCATGCCGTCTGCATGGGCATCGGGGTCGAAATCGTCTATGAGATTATCCGCTCTGTGACGCATTTTGCATTCCTTGCAGTCAAGCAGAGGGTCGGAAAAGCTCGCAACGTGACCGCTTGCCTCCCAAACTCTGGGATGCATGAGAATGTCGGCATCAACCTCGTAGCTGTTTTTTCTCTCCTGAATAAATCTTTTTCTCCAGGTATCCTTAACATTGTTTTTCATTCTTGCACCGAGAGGGCCGTAATCCCATGTATTTGCAAGTCCTCCGTAGATTTCGCTTCCTGCAAAAATGAAGCCTCTGCCCTTACAAAGAGCAACTATTTTTTCCATGGTTTTTTCCTGATTTTTCATCATTTCCAAAACTCCCGCCATTATAATATTATCGTGATATATCATACCTTAAACTGCCGTCAAAGTCAATATTCGGAAGCTCGAATTAAGTAGAAAAAAGGCCGCAGGGAGCAGCCTTTTTTGGTTAAAAATGCTATATCGTCGACTACATAATCAGCAATTTTTATTATTTATCGGACGGCGTATTATCAATCCGAGAAGTGCCGAAGCGTTAAACGGAACAAGCGGATACAAATAGCACTTCCCCGTGACGGTTTTGGTTGTTGCAAGCAGAAAAACGGTCAGCACAATTCCTGCGACAAAGCCCCAAATATTGAACAGCGCAACAAGAATTATAAGCACCACTCGCAGTATTTTGAATGCATATCCGAGTTCAAAGCTCGGCTGTGCAAAATTCGTCAACGCAACAAAAGCCATATACAGCACCACCTCGGCAACAAGCCAGCCCGCCGACACCGCAAATTCTCCGAGTACCAACGCTCCGATAACGCCGAATGAGCTGCTCAGAGCATTCGGTGTGTTTATGGAGGCAAGCCTCATGGCATCCACAACAAGCTCCACTATCAAAAGCTGTGCAAGCACGGGAACGGCATTCGGTTCTTCTATCAGAACGAAATCGAGCCAAGGCGGTACAAGCTCGGGATTTTTCACAAGCAGATACCACACGGGAATAAGCAGGAGCGTCAGAGCAAAAATAAGCATACGGGTAACTCTCATATATGAGCCGATAAAGGGAGACATATAGTAATCGTTCGTATCCTGCAAAAAATCAAAAATGCCCGTAGGAATTATCATCGCCGCAGGAGAATTATCCGTCAAAATAACAACGCTTCCCTCAAGCACGCTCGCCGCCGCCGAATCGGGTCTTTCCGTGTATCTGACTTTTGGAAATGGGTTGTATCTCTGCTTCGGGACAAGACATTCAATAAGACTTTGCTGACTCATGGAAAGAGAATTGATTTTTACCGCCGCCAGCTTTTTTCTTATCGTATCAACGGTTTTCGGGTCTGCCTTTCCCTCCATAAAGCAAAGGACTATATCCGTTTTGGAGCGTTCACCCACCGAATGTGACTCCATGGTGAGTGCCGTATCTCTTATTCTTCGGCGTATCAAAGCGGTGTTGAACACGACCGTTTCAACGAAGCCGTCATGTGCTCCACGCAAGACCCTGTCGTTTTCAGGCTCGTCAACGGAGCGTGCGGGATAGGTTCTGACATCCAGCACCACCGCCTCGGTATAGCCCTCTACAATCATTCCCACTCCGCCCGAAAGCACCGCACTTATCAGCCGTGATTTTTCGGAAACAACGTTGGTTTCAACATACGGAATGTACGTATTTGCAAAGGCTCTCGTATCGGCAAGCGTATTCAGCACGTCATCCGTTGCTTTCATGAAATACGCCATTATCTTCTCCATAAGGTCATCCTTGCAAAAGCCGTCCACAAGATACAGCTTTGCATTCCTGCTCCCGATTTTTATGTCTCTGCCGATAAGGTCAAAGCTCGCATCAAGACGAAACGCCGCATCAAGCCCCTTTACCGTTGTTGCGTAATCGCGAACGAATATATCCTCCATTTTTCTCATCTCCAATTCAACATCCGTATTATTATCCCTCTGTTTTTCGCCGATATTCAGCGATATTCGTTATAAAGATTTACTATCGCATTCCAAGTCAACGCTCCGACTGCTCCCGTCTGTTCAAGTCCGCTGAGCTTTTGAACGGCAATAACGGCATTTTTTGTTTCGTTTCCGTATATTCCGTCCACCGCAACGCTCGGAACATCCGAATTATTCGCCGCAATCACGTTCAAAAAGGTCTGTATCTGCGTTACGACGTTTCCGCTTGCTCCCGTTGTTATGACATATCCGGGATATAAAAGTGATGAGTATGAGCGGTATTCATCGGGTAAAGAATTGAGCGTGCTGTAATATACGTCTTGAAGCATATTCCATGTTGCTCTGCCCACTATTCCGTCCGCCGTAAGACCGTATTCTCTTTGAAAAGCCTTTACCGCATTTTCCGTTGCGGGGCCGAAAATACCGTCAGCGGTTATTCTCGGCAAACGGTTGTTGAAGAACGAAATGAAATCAAGATAATACTGAATGAGCCTTACCTCGCTGCCCCTGCTTCCTCTCCGCAGGGAGGTGCTGTATATTCGGTCGATATCGGATATCGTTATGCCCTCGGAATAAAGCTCCGACACCCGTGTGACCGCATTGTATATTCGCTTTATCGCATACCATGTTGCTCTGCCCACTATTCCGTCCGTACTGAGATTGAATATGCTTTGAAATTGACGAACGGCGGCACGGGTTGAGGCATCAAAAATACCGTTGGTCTGCGGAATACTCGGTATCGCGGGATAATTTCTCCGTATTCGGTTTAGCTGTCTTTGTATCGTGCGTACGTCCTCTCCGGCAGAGCCGAGACGCAAAAGCACTCCGGGATAGGATTCCCGAATGTTGCGAACCGGAACATTCCCGACGATATTTATATCCGAGCCGTAATAATTTCTCAATATCTGTAAGGGCGTTCTTCCTTGATTTGCAAGCGTTACCGTCCCCCATTGAGACATACCGTTACAGGTAACTCTTTTGCCGTCGCAGTATTCGGAAAAATAAGGCTGTACCTGATTCCCCTTTGTAATATAACTGTTGAATATCTCGTCAACTATGCGGCTTATGTTTGTGAAAATATCCCTGCCGTCAATATACGCCTGATCGTATGCCGTAGAGTTGGTTATATCAAAATCATAGCCTCTGCTTCTGTAGTATTCCGTGTAAATTCGGTTAAGGGCGATAGATATTTGAGCATATATATTTGCTCTTATGGAATTTTCGGGCCATGTGGGATATATCTCGCTCGACGCAACGTTTTTGATGTATTCCGTAAACGGTACTCTCACATTCTTTGCCGACGAAGCGGGTCTGCCGAGATGCACGGTGATAAAATCGGGTATTACGGGAGTTGCCAACAAAATCCCCTCCTCACAATGAATTTCTTTCGGATTGGTCCACAACTATCGGATCAGGCTCCCGAGTGCCCGCCGCCTTGGCTATCATCGCCACGGGCTGAATGGACTCCACTCCCGAAAACACGGGTACGTTCGTAAATATTGCCCTGACAAAATTCGGATGCTCAACATAGACGGAATACACCGCATACGGCGTTTTTCCTCCGTTGTCCTCCTGCTGAGAAAGTGTCCTCGACGGAGCGGGAAGTACCACGGAGACGCTGCTTCCGCTGATATCGGTCAATCCGTCAAAAACGGTGATGTTTCCGCTCGGCAAAGGCAGGAATATCATAACTCTTGCACTGCTTATGCCGAACGCCTGATCCGCCGCTCTCGCCTCGACTCTCATCGTTCCCGTTTCGTCATTGGCGGCAAGAAAATCGTTGATTTCTCTGCATCTTCGCCTTTGCTCCTCGCTTGAGCTCGGCTCATTTGCAAGCGTTTCACAGCTTTCACGCAGAAGTCTCGGTATATTCTCCGTCGCATCGGTATTTACAAGGCGTATGTTGCTTTGAGTGTCACCGTCGGAATCCGTCTGCACTCGTGCCTGAACCGCAACAGCCTCGGCAGTCTCCTGCTCCGATACTTTTTCGGCAGGAAGCGGATCGCTTCTGTCACGCTCATAGCTTTCCGTACCGTCAAGTGCCGCCTGCTGTTTTTTCTCTCTTTCATCCTGTTCAAATTCTCCGTCATTTTCCATATCCGCTTTATTCATACCGCCGTTCATTTTGCTGAATTCGATAAGCTCCCGTCTGTATTTATCCATGAGCATTTCAAGTTCTCTGTTGTCCATAGCATAACCTCCTGTTCGTTTGCTATTTACATTATATTTACACGGCTTGAAAAGCGTTACCGAAAAAAATAATTGCAAGCCCCGTATTTTATTGATATAATGTTTATGAAGAAATTTTTTGTTTTTGTCACCTTTTGCTTTTCCGAATCGTGTATATAGTGAAAGGCATTCAAAAAACAAAGCGAAAAGCGGTGTTGCCCTTGAAAGTAATACAATCAAATACGCAAAGAGCCGAAAACGCCGTTGAGCGGTACGGTGATGCTGTGTTTCGCCTGTGCTCCGTCATGCTCGGAAATCGTGACGATGCCCTTGATGCCGTACAGGAAACCTTTTTGAAATACATAACAAAAGCCCCGAATTTCAACGACTCGGAGCACGAAAAGGCATGGCTGTTCAGGGTTGCAACCAACGAATGCAAGGATGTTTTGCGTTCAAGAAAACGAACGGATTTTCTCACTCTCGACGACATAAAAGACCTTGGGGTTCAGGACGAGAACGATGCGCAGGTTCTCGTATTGCTCGCCTCTCTCGATGAGAAATACCGTGCGGTCATACAGCTTTACTATATTGAGGGCTACAAAATAAAGGAGCTGTCTCAAATTCTCGGCATAACGCAGGCAACGGCAAAAAAGCGGCTCCAAAGAGGCAGAGAGCTGTTGCGGCGGCTCACGGAAACGGAGGCGATATGATGGATGAGCTTTTTGAAAGACTTGCCGAAACGCAAAAGAATCTGAAGCTGAGCGATTCCGAAAAGGAGCAAATTCTCAACGCCTGCAAAACCGGCAAAGCAAAACGAAAAATCAATTACAAGCACGTCATTGCCGCAGCGGCGGTGCTGATATTGACTTTCGTTACCGTTTCTCCCGGTTTTCTTTTAAAAGCAGGAATGAATGATTCCGCATCGTCCTGCGAAGAAGCAGACGAAATCCTCTGTGACGATTGTTTCAGCGAAACACCCATTCAAGAAAACTGCTCAGCTCAGGTTCAGGGAACGGGCTTCAGATTCATTTATTGTTTAATTCCGAAGCAGTTTTCCGACCTTGTTGATTCGGCTGAATTTGAGGAATGGAAAAGCACGGCGGATATCGGCAATCGTATGCCCATGGCGGCTTTCGTCGAATATTTCGGCATTGAAAAGTCGGACTTTGATGCGGCAAATCTCGCATATGCAAAAGAAATCGTACTGAATTTCTCCGTTTCTCCGCTGATTTTACCGCTGGATTTTCCTGAGCAGGAAAAATACGAGGTATTCAATTCGGATATCATTTATTGCGGTGATGATGCAAAAATTGCAGAATACTACGCAGTATCGGATTATCCGTATCCAACGCAAGAGGAATTTGCCGTCTCGGGCAGTTCTTCGCAATCGGTTAAATTCAATCTCGAAAACCAATAAAGAAAGGTGATTCAAATGAAAAAAATTCTCGCAATCGCTGTATGTCTCATCACACTTCTTTCCTTTGTCGCCTGCGGAGCAACAAATTCAGTCGGAAGTACGTACAAAAGCTACGATACGGCCGTCAGCGAAACGGCAAACGGCTTTTTCGTACCGGCAACCGATACTGCGGACGATTTTGAAAGCGGCAGTGCCGTCGGCAACAACGGCTCCATAGAAGAAAAAATCATCAAAACGGTTGAGCTTCGGGTTGATACTAAGGAATTTGATTCTTATGTCAGTGCCATTCGCTCCGCCGTCACCGCGGCAAAGGGGTATGTTGAAAAATCCTCTCTCAACGACGGCAGTAATACCCGTTACGCGAGCTTCACTTTCCGCATTCCCGCTGAAGGCCTTGATGCATTTCTTAAAAAAGCAGGCGAAAACGGCAAGATTCTCAATCAAACCGAAACACAAAGCAACGTTACTCTCGAATATGTTGACCTCGAAAGCAGAATAAAGGCATTCACCACGGAGCGTGACACGCTTCTCGGACTTCTTGAAAAGTCGGATAAGCTCAGTGACGTTTTGTCCGTACAGGAAAGACTTTCCGAAGTCAATTACGAAATAGAGAGCTACACCTCACAGCTTCGAGTTTTGGAAAACAGAGTCAGCTACAGCACCGTAACTCTTGAATTGTGGGAGGTTGAGCGTGTCATGGAGGACGATGACTCCATTTTCGGTGAAATCAAAAACGAGCTTGCCGAGAATTGGGACGACCTCAAGGACGGCGTAAGAGACTTTATCGTTTGGTTCGTCGGCGGTCTGCCCATATTTATCCCCGTTGCCGCCCTTGTCGCCGTTGCCGTAATCATCCTGCGTAAAATAATCAAAACCCGCAAAGAAAAAAGAAATGTAAATTAACCGCAAATTAAATTCAGCCTGTCGGAAGCACCATGATATGTGGTCTTTCGGCAGGCTTTTTTCACATCTTTTATTTTTCCGAATATGATGATTACAGAACGAAAGAACGTCGGAGGTATTATGGAAGGACTCACAACATTGGATAGACTGCCCGTCGGTGAAAGTGCCGTGGTGCGGCTGCTGCGGGCAAGCGGCGGAATACGCCGCAGGCTGATGGATTTAGGCTTCGTGGTCGGTGCCTGCACCGTATGCGTCGGTGAAAGCCCCCTCGGAGACCCGAAAGCCTTTTTGATAGACGGTGCGGTAATCGCTCTGCGAAAAAGAGACTGCACTTCAATAGATATATTACGGAGTGATTGCATTGATCAAGGAAAAATCTAAGCCCGTTATAGCTCTTGCGGGGAATCCGAATGTCGGAAAAAGCACCGTATTCAACAGCCTTACGGGTCTGCATCAGCACACGGGAAACTGGTCGGGAAAAACGGTTGAAAACGCTTACGGCAGCTTGCATATCAAGGAAAAAGAATATACTCTTGTTGATTTGCCCGGAACATACTCTTTAACTCCGCATTCCGCCGAGGAGGAAGCCGCACGCGATATTCTCTGCTTTGAGCCTCCCGATGCCGTAGTCGCCGTTTGCGATGCAGAGCGTCTTGAACGCAGTATGTCCCTCGTTCTTCAAATTGCCGAGATATGTCCGAAGGTCATCATATGTATAAATCTCATTGATGAAGCAAAAAGAAAGGGCATTTCGCCGGATTTGAGGCTCATCGAGGAAAGAACGGGTCTGCCCGTAGTCACCGCCTGTGCCCGAAAGAAAAGGGGGCTTGAAGCTCTCAAGGATGCCGTTGACGGAATTGACCGTCTGAATTTTTCACCCGCAAGGGCAGAATATTCCGATGCCGTTGAAAAAGCCGTTTCGATAATTGAGAATGTCGTTTCCGAAAAACAAAATTATTTTGACGGCAGGTGGCTTGCACTACGCATTCTTGACGGGGATTCCGATTTACATGAAAAACTCGTCAAAAAGCTCGGTTCCGACTTTTTCAGCAGTCCCGAATTACGCCACGCCCTAATGCGTGCAAAATCCGTTCTTGAAGACTCGAGCGGCAGTACCGACGTTGAGGATGCGATTTCCGAGGGCATTGTAAATACCGCTCACAAAATCTGTTCGGGAGCAATTGTTCACAAAAAAGTCCGCTCCGACACGGACAGACGGCTCGACCGCTTACTTACGGGCAAATTCACCGCCTTTCCCGCAATGCTTTTACTTTTGGCATTCATTTTTTGGCTGACGGTCTGCGGTGCAAATTATCCCTCCGCCGTTTTATCCGACCTGCTTTTCGGCATTCAAGGCAAGCTGAGCGAGCTGTTTCATCTTCTCAACGCTCCAGAATGGCTGCACGGCTGTATCGTGCTCGGTGCTTACAGAGTTCTTGCATGGGTAATTTCCGTAATGCTCCCGCCCATGGCGATATTTTTTCCTCTTTTCACTCTGCTTGAGGACATCGGTATTTTGCCTCGAATTGCATACAATCTTGACCGTCCGTTCGCCGCCTGCAACGCTTGCGGAAAGCAGGCCTTGACCATGTGCATGGGATTTGGCTGTAACGCCGTAGGGGTGACGGGATGCAGGATAATCGACTCTCCCCGTGAAAGAAGCCTTGCCGTGCTGACAAACAATTTTGTCCCTTGTAACGGCAGATTTCCCACGCTGATAACGCTTGCAAGCGTACTTTTTATCGGTTCGGGAACAGGCTCCTCCGTATCCTCCGCTCTCGTTGTAACCGCCGCCGCTTCTCTCGGCGTAATCATTACTCTTTGTATGACGAAGCTGCTTTCCGCAACGCTTTTGAAGGGCATCCCCTCGTCATTTACTCTCGAGCTTCCGCCCTACAGAACGCCTCAGCTTAGAAAAATCATAGTACATTCGGTGCTTAACAGAACGCTTTTTGTTCTCGGCAGAGCCGCCTGTGTCGCCGCTCCTGCGGGACTTCTCCTTTGGATTCTTGCAAATGTTACCGTAAACGGCTCATCGCTTCTCTCCCTGTTTGCCGCCGCACTTGACCCCATCGGCAGACTCATGGGAATGGACGGAGTTATTCTGACCGCCTTTATCCTCGGCTTTCCCGCAAACGAAATCGTCATACCGATAATGATAATGGCATATTCGTCTCTCGGCACCTTGCCCGAAATCGGCGGAGCTCGGGCACTTGGAGAAATCTTTTCCGCAAACGGCCGGACACTCGTTACCGCAATCTGCGTCATGCTTTTTTCTCTGTTTCATTGGCCCTGTTCGACAACGCTTCTTACGGTAAAAAAGGAAACAAACAGCCTGAAGCTGACTGCCGTTGCCGCCCTGCTGCCCACCGCTGTCGGATTTTTGCTGTGCTGTGCCGTCAACACGTTGTCCTCTCTTTTCTTATAGAGCATACCCGATGCCGAATCAAACGGTATCGGGCTTTTTCTTTTATAAAAGCCTTGACCTTACCGCAATAATTTGTTATTATTAAGATGTAATTATATATGTTTACAGAAAGTGGTGTTTTTATTGAGCCGCAGCAAGAACATAGGCGCAAAAATCAAGGATGCCGTCGGCATTGAGGGAAATACATGGGAATATTTAAGACCCATGATAGGCTATAACGTTGCCTGCATTACAACCGGCGGCGTAACCAACCCGATAAGTATGTATCATCAGCAATTCCTTAACTTCGTTGAAGGAATGAGCACCGGTATGTCCGGTCTCATCAGCACCATCGGCGGTGTTATTGATGCTGTTACCGACCTCGCCATGGGCTTCATTACGGACAGAACGAAATCCCGCTTCGGCAAACACAGAATTTGGATAATCGCAGGCTTGCCCGTGCTTCTTATCGGATACTTCATGAAGTGGTATTCATTCGGAATTTCAGGAACGGGCAATTCCACCGCTTTGTTCATCTACTATTTGCTTGCTTCTCTCATTTACAGCTCGGGCTACACGATGATAAACATTCCCCATCAGGCTATGCTTCCCACCGTTGCACCGAAATATTTTCAGAGAACGCAGTATAAAATCGTCGAATACATTTTCAATATGTTCGGTATGTTCCCGTCATTCATTTTCATGAGCGTTGTTCTCGGCGGAACAAAAATGGTCAACCCCTCCCCCGCCGACAGACCCAAGTATCTGCTTTGCGGAATCATTTTCGTTATCTACTTCTGCTGGGCACCGTTGGTCACTTTCTTTTCTACCAAAGAAAAAAGCTCGCTCGACCTTGAGAATCCGCCGATCGACTATAAATATTTCCTTTCCGAGTACATTCAGGTATTCAAGAACAAGGCGTTCAGAGATTATTTCCTCATCAACCTTTTCTATGGCTTCTCAAAGAGCTTTTACAATTATGCTGACCAGTTCTATATCCGAAGCATTGCGGATAAATACAGCCATTTCAGTATGCTCAACACCGTCGGCGGTGCGGCAGAAATTGCGGGCGGCCCCGTAAACTACTTCCTCGTAAGATACATAGACAAGCGTTTCTGCGGAATCCTGCTTGCTCCTCTGATGATAGTGGGTCTTCTCATGGGCGGCTTTGTCACTCCCCACACTCCCGTAGCCATTCTTTATATCGCCGCCATTCTTTACAACTTCGGCTTCTCGGGTCCCGGCTTTGTTATCAACAACATTCAGCCCGACGTAACGGATGTTGACGAGCTTATCACGGGCAGACGCCGCGAGGGTGTTATCGGCACTTTCTATTCATTCGTAAAGAAAACAATAAACAGCTTCGTAACCGGCTTGCTCGGTTTCTTCCTGCAATATATCGGCTACGATACGACGAACATCAGCAACATTGAATATCTTGCACTGAGCAACACGACAAAGTTCGGTATTCGTCTTATCGTAAGCTGGCTTCCCACCTTGTTTGCGATAATTTCGCTTATCCTTATTTTCCGCTTCAAGATGAAAAAGCGTGACCACGAAATGATACAGTCCGTCATTGCCGCAAAGCATGAGACGGGTTCATGTGAAATCTCGGAGAGCGACAAAAAGAGGCTCGAACAGATCGCAGGTCACAAGTGGGAGGATATGTGGATAGGTCAGGCGGACGTTGCCAAAAAGCTCGAAGAATTGGCTGATATTTAATTAGGAGAATACAACATTGGCAGTATCAAAAGATAAAATCAGAAATTTTTGCATAATTGCACACATTGACCACGGCAAATCAACGCTTGCGGACAGACTTCTTGAAAAGACAAAATCCGTTGCCCTGCGTGACATGACGGCTCAGCTTTTGGACAAAATGGATCTTGAGCGTGAAAGAGGCATCACCATAAAGGCACACGCCGTAAAGCTGAATTACGTTGCCGAGGACGGCGAGGAATACGCATTGAACCTCATCGACACTCCGGGTCACGTTGACTTCAACTATGAGGTTTCCCGTTCGCTTGCCGCCTGTGAGGGTGCGGTGCTGATAGTAGATGCATCTCAGGGTGTGGAAGCCCAAACCCTTGCAAACACATATCTTGCACTCGACCACGACCTTGAAATCGTACCCGTCATCAACAAAATCGACCTTCCGTCGGCAGACCCCGAAAGAGTTGCCGCCGAGGTTGAGGACGTTATCGGCCTCGATTGCTCCGAAGCTCCCAAAATCTCCGCAAAAACGGGTCAAAACGTGGAACAGGTGCTTGAACGCATAGTCAAAGATATTCCCGCTCCCGTGGCGGATGATACTCTCCCCTGCCGAGCACTGATTTTCGATTCGGTGTATGACAGCTACAAGGGCGTTATTGTCTATGTACGAGTCAAGGAGGGCATAATCAAGCCCGGTGACACCATGCGTATGATGGCAACGGGTGCCGAATTTACGGTTGTTGAAACGGGCTATATGCGTGCCACGGAGCCTGAGCCCTGCTCACAGCTTACCGCAGGAGAGGTCGGCTATATCACCGCCTCCATAAAAACCGTAGGCGATGCAAGAGTCGGCGATACGGTAACAACGGCGGAAAATCCCGCCTCGGAGCCGCTTCCCGGCTACCGAAAGGTCAATCCCATGGTGTTCTGCGGAATTTATCCCGCCGACGGTGCAGATTACGAAAATCTCCGTGATGCACTTGAAAAATTACAGCTCAACGATGCCGCTTTAAGCTATGAGCCCGAAACCTCGGGTGCTCTCGGCTTCGGCTTCCGTTGCGGCTTCCTCGGACTTCTCCATCTTGAAATAATCCAAGAGAGACTTGAAAGAGAATACGACCTCGATTTGGTCACAACCGTTCCGAGCGTTGTATACAAAATAAATCTCACCGACGGCACTACCGTTGAAATAGACAATCCCACCCATTATCCCGACCCCGCAACGATAGCCTCATGTGAAGAACCGTTCACCGATGCCCATATTTATTCCCCCTCGGAATATGTCGGAGCGATAATGGAGCTTTGTCAGGACAGACGCGGTATATTCAAGAACATGGATTATGTCACCCCCGACAGAGTTGACATTCACTATGAGCTTCCGCTCAATGAAATTATCTACGATTTCTTTGATGCTTTGAAATCCCGCACAAGGGGCTATGCTTCATTCGATTATGAAATAAAGGATTATCGCAAATCCAATCTTGTAAAGCTCGACGTTCTTCTCAACGGCGATATCGTGGATGCTCTTTCCTTTATTATTCATTCTGACAAGGCGTATTCAAAGGCTCGTAAAATTGCCGAACGCCTCAAGGACAACATTCCTCGCCAGATGTTTGAAATACCCATTCAAATCGGAATCGGCGGTAAAATAATAGCCCGTGAAACCGTCAAGGCAATGCGTAAGGATGTTCTTGCGAAGTGCTACGGCGGCGACATCACAAGAAAGAAAAAGCTGCTTGAAAAGCAGAAGGAAGGCAAAAAGCGTATGCGTCATTTCGGCACGGTCGAGGTTCCGCAGGAGGCATTCATGGCGGTTCTCAAGCTCGACGACGACGATTGACCGCAAGCCGCATCTGCAAAGATATAAAACAGGAGGACTCCGCATGAAAAAAGTTATAAGTATTTTGCTTGCACTCACCCTCGCTTTATCGGTTTGCTCTGTTGCAGCATTTGCCGATACCGAACCCGCCACAAAAACCGAGGCTCTTTTTGAAAAGCTGGCAAACACCAAGGAGCTTCAGGTATCCGTAACCCCCGATTCAAAATTCGGAATGGGCTTTGAGGTTTCCGATATCACCGTATACATCAAAAACGATAACATTGCGGTTGATACAAAGCTCGGCTTTCTTCCCGTAAGAGCGGCTCTGCTCGATAAGAGCTTCTACGCATACTGCCCCTCTTTCCCGTTCGCTTACATCTCGGCAAGCGGTCTCGGTCTTGATCTTGTCGGCTTTGACAGCGGAATTTGGGAGCTTATCGACAAATCTCTTGATGCCGCCGAGCTTCTTCTTGCATATGTTAAGAGCTATGAAGAAAATGTAAACGGCACGGTATACAGCGTTGAAGAATACAACGACAGAGAATATGTTACCACCAAATTCTATTATCAGGGTGACGCACTCAAATTCATCAGCGTATATGATTCCGCTGATAAATCAACACAGGTAACTACCGTCAACAGCTATTCGTTTTCAGTCGATGACGGCATTTTCAAAAAGCCCGTCGGCATTGACATAACGAAGCTCTTGAAGCTCATCGGCATAATTGAGGCTCTCCCCCTTGCGGCATAAAAACCGCAACGGACTGCATATATAATATTGTAAAGGAGCAAAAATCATGAAAAAAGCATTAAGTATCGTACTTGCACTTGTTCTCGCACTTTCGGCGTTCGGCTTTGCCGCATTTGCCGAAGAAGCAACCGTTTCCAAAACCGAAGCACTTGTTAATTCCGTTCTTACGAACAAAGAATTCAGTGCAGATGTCGTTCTCGGCAACAAATTAAGCAACGAATTCGGCGGTCTTGAGCTTTCCGATATTACCGTCTACGCAAAGGGTGACAAGCTCGCCGCAAAATGCAAGCTCTTTGGATTCCTCGGTGCAAAAATCGTTGTTGCCGACGGTTCCGCCGTTCTCTATCTCACCGCTCTTCCGTTTGTTCAGTTGGAATTGGCTGATTTTTCCGTTAACGACCTTTGGACCGCTATCGGAGATTATCTCGATTTTGACGCCGCTGAGCTGACCACCTCGACCGAGGACAAATACTACATCGAGAAGTTCGACATTTCACCTTCCGAGTATGATAAGATTGTTATCAATTCTGTTTTTGAGGGTGACGGCATCAAGTCGGTTGAGCTTATCCAAAACGGTGAGACTCTTATCAGCCTCGAAAACATTTCATTTACCGTTAAGGACAGCGAATTAAATACTCCCGGCGGATTTGATTTGATGGCAATTCTTGAAAAGCTCTTCGACATTTTTGGCTGAGTTTAAATTTCATCGGGCTGTTGCAATTTCGCAGCAGCCCGATTTTCCTTTATATTATACTGTTTTCATTTGCAATTTGAGATTGTCGCTTATCATTGCGATAAACTCGCTGTTAGTCGGCTTCCCTCTTTCGTTTTGAATGGTATAACCGAAATATGAGCTGAGAACATCAACGTCGCCTCGATCCCATGCGACCTCTATGGCATGGCGTATTGCTCTTTCAACTCTTGACGGCGTTGTCTTAAAAGTTTTCGCCACTGTGGGATAGAGCATTTTCGTTACCGAGCTTATCATTTCATCATTGTTGACAGAAAGAATTATCGCTTCACGCAGATATTGATATCCTCTTATATGTGCAGGAACGCCGATTTGATGCATTATCTGCGACACGACAACCTCCAAGTCCTTTACGCCGCCGCTGTTGGCGTTTGCGTTGTGTATGCTCGAAAACTGAATGATTCTTTCAGCGAGCATTCCGGGATTATACGGCTTGAGAAAATAATAATCTGCACCGTTTCGGAGCACCTCACTCTCAAAGCGTTGATTATCGGCACTTGAAAGAACCATTACCATGGGATGCTTTTCAAGGCGGAGCGTCGCCATTTCACGCAAAACTCCGAGTGCATCAAGTCTTGACATAAAACCGTCCATAAGTAATACATCGGGGACTTCTCCGTTTTTCAATTTATCGATTATTTGTGTTCCGTCCTTGATGACGGTTGATACCTCACAGTTATTTGAACGCAGTATTCCCGCAAGCTCATGAAGCGTTTCGCTGCCGTCCTCGGTCAGCATTACCTTCAACAATTTTCTCATGTTTTTTACCTCCGTATGATTTACTTCACAGAGATATTACCATAAATTGTAAAAATTGTCAACCATTTATTGACAAATAGTTTTCGCATTTTTCGCTTTCGTTCGACATATCATGTATGACTTGCCCTGTTTTGCTTGACACAAAAAAGCGTTTCATATATAATATTATTGAAAGGAGCTGACGCTTAAATGAAAAAGGTAATCAGCGTTTTGGTAATTCTTTGCCTTGCACTCACCGTGTTTACCGCCTGTGCTCCGAAGCCCGAAAAAGCTATTATCGGCACATGGAAAGGCCAGGTAACGCTTCTCGGCGTTTCATCAAATATTGAATATACCTTCAACGAAAACGGCTCCGGTGTTATGACCTCTGCAATCGGCGTCGGCATTGCAATGAACTACACGATTGACGAAACCTCTCTTGCAGTTACGACGGACACACCGCTGATTCAAAAGACCTACACCTATACCTACGCCTTTGACGGCGACACTCTCATGCTGACCGATTCCGACAGCACGATGACTCTTACAAAAGAAACTGCTAAATAAAATATTTCGAGGACTGCCGCACTAAGCTGTGACAGTCCTCCTTTTGCTTTCGGCTATGAGGCAAGCTGTGTTTCTTCGTTAATTGAAGAATCCATCGTCTCAATCATTTTTCGGGCAAATATTGCGTAGCCCTGTTCCGGATTGTTGACAAAAACATGGGTTACCGCACCGACAAGCATGGAATTCTGTATTATCGGGCTTCCGCTCATTCCACGCAGTATTCCGCCTGTTTTTTCGAGCAGCTCGGGATCCGTGATTTTGATTATCATGTTTCTGACCGTTGAATCGGAATCGGGATATATCCTTGTTATTTCTATATCATAATATTCCGTTTTTCCGTCCTCAACGCTCGCAACAATCTGTGCTTTACCGAGCTTCACCTCGGATTCAAGTGCAACCGGCAAGGTTTGCTTTCCGCTCGCCTGCCGAAGCTCGCCGTAAACTCCCGTTTCATGATTAACACGAAGGCTGCCGAGAGACACATCGGTAAATATTCCGCACAGCTCGCCGGGATTTCCCGAACTGCTCTTATAGAAGCCGTTTACCCTTGCTCTGACCGCTTCTCCCTGTGAAAGAGGCATTATTTCGCCTGTATCGACATCGCAAACACCGTGTCCGAGACCTGCAAAACACATTTTTTCATCGTCATAAAAGGTTATCGTTCCTATGCCCGCAGAGCTGTCTCTGACCCAGATACCTGCTCTGTACTGCCCGTCAACCGACATTACGGGTTGCAGCTTGACGGCAAGAGTCTCACCGTTTCTGATAACCGTCAATTCGACGGGTGCTCCCTGAGAATGCTCTATTGCTTCGGTGAGCATATCCGAATTTTCAACGGCAAATTCTCCCGCACGGGTAATGACATCGCCTGCTTTAATTCCCGCTTTTCCTCCGGGGGATATATTGCCGTGAGAAGTCGTCACCGCATCAACATTTACAACGATTGCACCTTTTGTGTACAGCTTTATGCCAAACACCTCGCCGCCTATTGCAACATATCTGCGTTTCGACGTGTCCACCGTTATCTTTTTAATTGGAAAGATTCTCAACGCCTTGATTTGAGTGCCGTATTCAGCACCGCTCACAGCGGCACCGACAGCTTTCGCACTGCCCGAACAGCTCACGGAGTATATACCTCCGATATCATCAAAGCTGTCCGCTGCAGTAATGCTGTCCGGCAAATTGTTACTGCCGTATGCTATCATTGAGAATATTCCGACGCAAAGAGCAAAAAATAAAACGCTCAGAGTTTTAAAAAAACGCTTCATCCGTTCACCTCCGTGTTTGCCGAAGCATTAAATTTGCCCTCGCATTCGGGGCACTAATACTTTGCCACACTCAGGCGTGAATACACGGCGGATAAATACTCCGTAAAAATTTTTCTCTCTTTCAAATAAAATCAATTTGTCGGCAAAAATTCCGATATCATATTATCATTAGATCAAAAGGAGCAACAAAAATGAACAACACTCTTCAAAAAATAAGCTACGGCTTATATGTTCTTACTGCGGCGGAAAACGGCAAGGATAACGGCTGTATCGTAAACACCGTTATGCAGGTTTCGTCTTCTCCGCAAAGCATCGGCGTTTGCGTCAGCAAAGAAAATCTTACCCACGATATGATGATGAATACCGACAGCTTCACCGTTTCGATAATAAGTGAGAATGCGGATTTCGAGCTGTTTCGCCATTTCGGATTTCAATCGGGCAAAACGGTTGACAAAATGACGAATTATCCCGAATGCAAAAGAGCATCAAACGGCGTTATGTATATCACCGCAGGCACAAATGCATATATCTGCGTTAAAAAGACAGGCGCCGTTGATTGCGGTTCACACACATTGTTTATCGGTGAGATAACCGATATGCACGCTCTCTCCGACACGCCGTCCGTCACTTATGAATACTATCATAAAAATATAAAGCCGAAGCCCGAGAAAAAAGAAAAGTCGGATAAGGTCGTTTGGCGTTGTACCGTCTGCGGTTATGAATACGTCGGTGAGGAGCTGCCGGAAGATTTTATCTGCCCTCTTTGCAAGCATCCCGCATCGGATTTTATCAAAGTAGAATAAATAAAGCAAAAGAAAAAACAGCTTTAAAGCAGGATTTCTCCTTGCCTTAAAGCTGTTTCTTTTTTTAATGTTAGTTTTCGGCAGAAGCACGGCGTATATATCTCTTAAAGAATGCAACACCGGGTTCTACGGCACTTACGGGGATTCTTTCATTTGTTCCGTGAGTGCATCTGAGCAGGCTGACCGTTACCTTGTAGGGTGCATAACGGTAAATATTCTCGCAGATAGGCTCATAGTTGCAGGCATCGGTGCCGCCCATGACAAGATAGGGAGCAACAATGTTGTCGGGGCATTCCTGCATGCAAAGCTCCTCGATTATCTTGAACGCTCTCGAATCGGTCGGGGAGAACTTGGAAGCCTCTTTTGCCTTTGCAACCTTGATTTCTATATCCTTATTACGGCAAACCTTGCGAATGTGATTTACGACATCCTCAACGGTTGTACCGGGCATCTGTCTGAAATTGACGGTAACGGTTGCTTTCTGCGGAAGAACGTTGGCGGCGGGACTGCCCTGTGCCATGGTAACGCCCGTAGTTGTTCTTACAAGGCTTGCGGCAGGTGCGATTTGAGTCATAACGCCCTTAATGAGCGGTTTAAGATAGGGAATATTGCAGGTTATAAGTCTTGCGGGGAAGGTGCAGTTTCTGCCGAGACCCGAGAAAAGCTCCTCAACGAACGGCATAATCTCCGCTTTGAACTGATGGTCCTCAAGGTCCTTGATGACATTCGCAAGATCACCGAGTGCTGAATGCTTCGGAGGCTGTGACGAATGTCCGCCCTTTGCATTTACGCTGATTTCGATATCGGTATAACCCTTTTCGGCAATTCCGACACCAACAAGATATTTATTTTCAAGCACACCCTTAATGTTAACGGGAAGAATTGCACCGCCCTCATCGAGAACGCTGTCAAGATGAATGCCTCTGCTCTTGAGAGTTTCCATCATGTTTCTTGCACCGCTTTCAGCCGAGGCAACAACCTCCTCGTCCTGACCGAAAAGCAAATAAACGTCTCTTTCGGGAGTGAAGCCCTCTTCAAGGAGAGTTTCAACCGCTTCCATAACGCCGATAAGATGGTTCTTCATATCAAGAGCGCCTCTGCCCCAGATAAATTCGCCGTCATTATGTCCCTCAAAGGGAGGATGCTCCCAATCCTGCTCCGTACCCTCGGAAATGGGAACTACATCCTGATGGGCAAGCAGAGCGATGGGTTCAAGGTCGCTTCTCGTTCCCTTCCAGCAATACATAAGGCTTGCTTCGCAAACGATTTCCTTAGTGAGATTTTTATGAATAAGAGGATAAGCCTCCTCAAGGAACTTATGGAATTTTTCAAACTGTGTAAAATCAACTCTTTCCTTTTCGGGATAGCTGATGGTGGGAATCGAAATTGCCGTTGCAAGATTTTTGGCCGCTCTGTCTGCATCGACGTTTTCGGGTGCAAGAGTGCCGTATTCTTTCTTCTCGGGAACAAACTTTGCCGCTCTTACGGCGTTTACGGCAGCGACAGCCGCAATTGCTCCGGGAATTGCAATTCGTGCAAAGGTGCTCTTTTTCTTTTTCATTTTTTTACCTTCCTTCAAAAGTGTTTACATACTAATTATATAGCAATGAAACGAATTTTTCAATAGGTATTATGCCCTCAAAGTATCAATTAGCTCAAAAATAATTTGATTGGAGAGCAAAAAGCCCTGTACGGTCAGCGAAAAACGCCCGTCGGTATTATGCATAAGTCCGTGCTTTTGAAAATAATCCGCCTTTTTCTTAAATGCTTCGGGCAAGGAATGAGAATATTTTTCGCAAAAGCTGTTTTCATTCAAGCCCTCCGTCAGGCGTAAGGCAAGCATAATATATTCTTCCTCATCGCCGCCGATTCCGTCATCAACGGGAATATTTCCGTCAATGAAGCCTTGCGTACTGCGTTCATAGAAGAAACGCTTTCCGCCGATAAATGAATGTGCCGCCGCTCCGACGCCGAGATATTCTTCGCACCGCCAATATTTAAGATTATGTCTGCTCTCAAAACCTTTTTCGGAAAAATTTGAAATTTCGTATTGAAAATAGCCGTTTTTTTCTGCCTGAGAGACGGCAAAAAGATACATATCAGCCGTTTCATCATCATTTGGCAAATGCAATTCGGACTTTCGGGTGTAAAGGGGTGTACCTTGCTCGAGCTTCAGCATATACATACTCAAATGCTTCGCACCGAGACGGCGGCAAAAGTCGATTGAATTTGCTATGCTATCGTTGCTCTGACCCTCAATGCCGAGCATAAGGTCAAGAGAAATATTTTCTATCCCCGCCGAATATGCTCTTTCAACCGCTCTTTCGGCATCATCAGCTCCCGCACGTCTGCCGAGAAAACGACGTTCCGAATCCGATGCACTCTGTAAACCCATTGATATACGGTTGATTCCGGCTTCGGCAACGGATTTGAAATCAAAAAATGAAGTCTTACCGCCCGTGTCCGACGGGTTGCATTCAAGGGTAATTTCACAATCGGGTGTGGTATCAACGCAACGAATTATTTTGCAAATATTATCCGCTCCGAGCAGGGACGGCGTGCCTCCGCCGAAATATACGGTGTCAAAAACATGATTTTCACTCTGTAATTTTCGACAAACGGCGTTTGTGTAGCTGTCGATTATGCTGTCCGTCGGCGTGATTGAATAGAAGTCGCAGTAAGGGCATTTGCCTTTACAGAACGGAATATGGATATACAGTCCTATCGGCTTCATTTCACACCTCCGTAACGCTGATTTATTAAAAGAAGCTGATTTGCGTGGTCTTTGGCAGAGTTGAGAATGCACCGCTTTCTTCAAGTGCCGCAATTATGCTCTTTGAAGCACCCGAACGAAGCTGTACCTCCTCGATGGAAAGGAATTCACCTTTACCGTCATTTCTTGCCGCTTCAAGTCCCTGTGCCGCCGCACCGCCGCAACCCGAAAGAGCCGAGAACGGCAAACGTATTTTTCCGTCCTCGATAACATACCTGTCGGCATAGGATTTGTAAATATCAATCGGAAGCACCTCAATGCCTCTTGCAAGCATTTCGTTGATGACCTGAAGTGAGGTGAATGTACCTTCTTCCTTTGCCGTTGCCTGCTTTGTTTTTATTTTTGCATCAAGCTCTTTCATTTTTGCCTTTACCGCCGCTCTGCCCTGCAAAACGGTTACGGTGTCAATATCCTCGCCGCGAACGGTCATGTATGTTGCATAGTATGCAAGGGGCTGATACATTTTGTACCACGCAAGACGCATTGCGGCAATAACATACGCCGCCGCATGAGCTTTGGGGAACATATATTTTATCTTCATGCAGGAATCAATGTACCACTGGGGAACATTGTGGTCTTTCATCGCCTGCTTGTGCTCGTCCGTGAGCAATTTTGTTGCATTGCCCTTTCTTACTATCTCCATGATTTTGAACGCCATACCGGGTTCAAGTCCCTTGTGTATGAGATAAACCATTATGCTGTCACGAGTTCCGATGACCTCGGAAATTGTGCAGGTGCCGTTTTTGATAAGCTCCTGTGCATTGCCTATCCAAACGTCCGTTCCGTGTGAAAGTCCCGATATTTGAAGCATATCGGAGAAATTCTTCGGTTTTGACTCAATGAGCATCTGCCGTACAAACGGTGTACCGAGTTCGGGGAGAGAAAGAGTACCCGTTTCGCAGTCGATATCCTCGGGAGTGAGACCGAGCGGTTCGGGTGAAGTGAGCAATTCATATAGTTTCGGGTCGCAGACATCGGCTTTCATGACCGAAATTCCCGTCATATCCTCCAAATGCTTATAGAGAGTCGGGACATCGTGTCCGAGATTATCGAGCTTGAGAATTGTATCATGCAACGAATGGAAGTCAAAGTGCGTTGTTCTGTGGACGGAATCTGCATCATCCGCCGGATGCTGAATGGGAGTGAAATCCTCCGCATCCATATCGTTCGGAACAACAACCATTCCTCCGGGGTGCTGACCCGTTGTTCTCTTTACGCCGACACAGCCGAGTGTAAGCCTGTCCTGTTCGGCACGGGAGAGGTCGAGTCCCTTTTCCTCCATCCATTTTTTAACGAATCCGTATGCCGTTTTATCGGCAAGCGTACCGATTGTTCCCGCCTTGAAAACGTGCTCCTTGCCGAAAAGCTCCTCGGTATATCTGTGAGCATAGAATTGATATTCGCCTGAGAAATTGAGGTCGATATCGGGCTGTTTGTCACCGTTGAAGCCAAGGAAGGTTTCAAACGGGATATCATGACCGTCTCGGTGCATGGGATTTCCGCATTTGGGGCAATTTTTAGGCGGCATATCAAAGCCTGAGCCGTATTCGCCGTTTTGGAAAAATTCGCTGTACTTGCATTCCTCGCAAATATAGTGCGGTGCAAGCGGGTTGACCTCGGAAATACCTGCGGCAAATGCGACAAAGGACGAGCCGACAGAGCCTCTCGAACCGACATAGTAACCGTGCTCCATCGAATTCCAAACGAGCTTTTGAGCGATTATATAAAGAACCGCAAAGCCGTTTTTGATTATTGAATCAAGCTCCTTATCGAGCCTTTCTTTGACATAATCGGGAATCGGATCGCCGTAGTATTCTTTAATTCTTGTATAGCAAATATTCCTCAGCTCTTCATCGGAGCCTTCGATTTTAGGGGGGTATGTTCCCGACGGAATCGGAGCTATGCTCTCGCACATATCGGCAATGAGATTCGGGTTTGTAATTACGACCTCTTTTGCCTTTTCTTCGCCGAGATATGCAAATTCGTTCAGCATATCCTGCGTTGTTCTGAAATAAAGCGGTGCCTGCTCGGAAGCATCGGAAAAGCCTTGACCCGTCATTAGTATCTCGCGGAACACCTTATCGCTCTCATCGATAAAATGAACGTCGCCCGTTGCAACCACGGGTATGCCGACCTTTTCCGCAAGTGCGATGATCTGCCTGTTAATATCGTTAAGCTCCTCCTCGGAGGAAACACTTCCCTTTCGGAGCATGAAAGCATTGTTGCCGTTCGGCTGGATTTCGAGATAATCGTACATTGATGCCATTTCGAGCAGCTCTTCCTCGGTTCTGCCGGTGAAAACAGCACTGTAAAGCTGTCCCGCTTCACAGGCACTGCCGATAAGCAAGCCCTCTCGGTGTGCAAGAAGCTCACTTTTGGGTATTCTCGGGTGGCGGTAGTAGTATTCCAAATTTGATTTTGTTATGAGCTGATAAAGATGCTTGAGTCCCACTTTATTTTTTGCAAGAATTATAATGTGGTATGTAGGCAATCTTTTGGGGTCAACGGGAATAAGCTCGTTTATTTGAGATACATTCTCCACTCCCTTTTCGGAGGCAAGCTCCAACAGCTTTTCAAATATCGCCGCAAGTGCTCCTGCGTCCTCATCCGCTCTGTGGTGATCAAATTTCGGGAGCTTGAAGTGATTGGATATGGTATCCAGCTTGTAATTCTTTATCGTTTTGATAAGTCCCTGTGCCAAAACGAGGGTATCTACGTGCGAATAATTATATTCTATTCCGTTACGACTGCAAACAGAGCGTATTACCTGAGTGTCAAAGCTCGCATTGTGGGCAACAAGAACGGCATCGTTTCCGCAAAATTCAAAGAATCTGCGAACCGCCTCCGCCTCCTTGGGAGCACGAGCAACCATGGCATCGGTTATTCCCGTAAGCTGTGTTATCTCCTCGGGAATATGCCTTTCGGGATTTACAAAGGTTTGAAATCTTGCACGCTCCGCACCGTCAACATATTTTACCGCACCGATTTCGGTAAGCCTGTCAACGCCCGTACGCAAGCCGGTTGTTTCAACGTCAAATACAACGAACGTGCCGTCCAGAGGCATATCGGAGCTGCCGTTAAACGCCTTTACGGAATCATCGACAAAATAACCCTCCATGCCGTAGATGATTTTGATATCCGAGCCCTTTGCCGCCTTTGCCGCTTCGGGGAACGCCTGCACAACGCCGTGATCCGTTATCGCAACCGCACGGTGTCCCCACTTTATCGCTCTTTTTACAAGAGCCGTTGCCGAGGTCATACCGTCCATGGCGGACATATTCGTGTGCATATGAAGCTCCACACGCTTTTCTTCCGCTTCGTCGGAGACCTCGATTTTGTCAATCGTCATTACGGAATTTGCCTTTATGCAATAGGATTTTATATAGTCATCGTATTCAACGTGACCTCTTATCATGACGCACTGACCGTCGGAAATACTCTTGATGAGCTTTTCGCAATTCTGCGACATCTCGAATATTTTAACGGTATATGAGTTCGTTTTATCGGTAATATTAAAAGTTATTATCTTTCGTTTTCCGTCTCGGGTCTCGCGAATTTGCAAGGCGAATATTTCACCCCACACGGTAACGTTGCCGTCCTCAAGGGATACCCCGCTGAGAGGAACGGGCTTCGATTTAATTTCATTGCCGAAAACCACGGCGGCGTTCGTAAGCGATATCGGCAAATCCTCATATTTCTGCTTCGGCTTTTTGCGTTCGGGCGGAGCCTCCTTGGGTATTTCTATATTGATATTTTTGCTCTGCATTTCAAGATATTCGGGAGAATCAATCGTGACCGCCGCACTTGCAGAGGCCACTTCAACGGTGATTTTTTTTCCGAATGTATCCGCAATATACCTTTCGAGAAATTCACACATTCCCGCATCTTCAAGGAGCTTTGCACCATCCTTGGCTTTTATGCATAAAGCGGTATCGGAGAATGAAAATTCCGTGCCGTCAAGAAAGCCGTTTGCCGCCGCAATGCTGTTTTTTACCGCTCTTACAAGCATCGGAACGCAGTCGGAATTAAGCTCAACACCGCTGTAAACGGGATTAAGCGTCACCTTGTTTATGCCGAAATATTCCCGAACGGCTTTTTGTATGTCGAGAATAATATCGTCGGGAACAAGACGGTTGAATTGAATTTCCGCTGTCAAGGAAAGAGAATCGTCGTCAAAGGCTATTCGCCTCACCTCTCCTGCGGAAATTGCCTGCGTTTGCTCCTCGTTAAGGCACGGGGCTATGAAATTCAAAATACTGTTGTTATTCATTGCATTCTCCGTAAAGCTAAATTAAAAGGCAGATTACTCTGCCTTACAGATTGTCTATCTCTGCCATAAGGCGGTCAACCGCCTGCGATTCCTTGACCTTGCAGATTATTTCGCCTTTCTTGAAAATCAGAGCACAGCCGTCACCGCCGGCTATACCGATATCCGCTTCGCGAGCCTCTCCGGGACCGTTTACGGCACAGCCCATGACGGCAACCTTTATCTGCTTTTTACAGCCCTCGAGCCGCTTTTCAACCTCATCGGCAAGGGCAATGAGATTGATTTTTGTTCTGCCGCAGGTCGGGCATGAAACTATATCGGGGCAATCGGTCTTTATGCCGACGGCTTTTAGTATATCGTTTGCCGCTTTGACTTCGAGAACAGGATCCGAGGTCATGGAAACTCTTACGGTGTCACCTATTCCGTGCATCAAAAGGGAGCCGATTCCCGCCGCGGATTTAACAAGAGCCATGTTGTGCGTACCCGCCTCGGTTACTCCAAGATGAAGCGGATAATTGCATCTCTCGCTTGCAAGCTCATACGCTCTCACCATCGTTGGTACATTTGATGATTTTATGGAAATTACGATATCGTCAAAATCGCATTCTTCAAGCATGGCGGCGTGACCCATTGCACTTTCAACGAGTGCCTCGGGAGTCGGAGAACCGTATTTTGCAAGCAGTTCCTTTTCAAGAGAGCCTGAATTTACGCCTATTCTTATGGGAACACCGCTGTTTCTGCAAGCATCCGCAACCGCCTTTACACGCTCCTTTGAGCCGATGTTTCCGGGATTTATGCGAATCTTATCCACGCCTGCCGCTACACATTCGAGTGCAAGCCTGTAATCAAAATGTATATCGGCAACTATCGGAACTCCGACACTCTCCTTGAGACGTGCTATGAGCTTTACGGCTTGCATATCGGGCACCGCCGCTCTGATTATCTCACAGCCCGCCCGTTCAAGCTCCCTTGCCTGTTCAACACTGCCCTCAATATCGGAGGCAGGCTTATTAAGCATGGATTGAACCGTTATTTTTGAATCGCCGCCGATATAAATTCCGCCGACCTTTATTTTTTTTGTTGTTTTTCTATCCATGTTACTATCCCTTTATGAGCTTCATTATATCACTGAAGCAGACCACAACCATCAACAGCATGAGTAAAACAAAGCCGACGGTGTGAATCCAGCCCTCATATTTTCTCGGTATGGGCTTGCGAACGACCATTTCAATGAAGATGAAAAGAAGTCTGCCGCCGTCAAGAGCGGGAATCGGGAAAAGGTTGAAAACGCCGATATTAACGGCGATTAGTGCCAAAAGAAGATAATTATCATACAAATCCGGCTTTGACTGATTTGCCTGAACCGTCTCGGCAATAAACGAAACCGTACCTATCGGGCCCGAAATTTCACTCAATCCGTACCGTCCCGTAATAATATCGAACAAGCTGACCCAGACCATTCGGGAAAGTGACAGCGTTTCAAGCACGGAATTTTTCGCAACCGAGGCAAAGCCGGGCAATTCGCCGATTATAGCAAAATCGTAAATTACAATCAGCTTTTCTTTGCCCTCTATCTCTTTCGTCATGGTATCGAATTTTACGCCCTTCAGCTCTTTCTTTTCGCCGTCTCTCTCAACAACGAAATCATAAACGCCGTCATCGCTTCTTGCCATGAGGAAGCTCAAGTCAAGATCCGAAAAGACTTTTTTGCCGTCAATTTTAATGATTTTATCCCTTGCCTCCAGACCGTATTGAGAGCTAACTGAATTTTCCGTAAAGTAATTGATTACGGGTGTTCCGACATATTCGGTGGTTGAAAGCATGACGACAACCAAGATAAAGCCCATGAGGATGTTTACAGCTCCGCCCGCCGCAACAATTATGAATCTCTGCCATGCGGGCTTGTTGCAAAAAGCACTTTCGTCTTCGCTTTCATCATCTTCGCCCTCCATGCTTACAAAGCCGCCTATCGGAAGAAGACGCAGGGCGTATTGGGTTTCTCCCTTTTTAAATTTGAACAGAGCGGGACCCATGCCCATGGAAAATTCATTGACCTTTACCTTGAATAATTTGGCAAAGATGAAATGTCCAAGCTCATGGAAAAAGACAAGCATTCCGAAAAAAACTATCGCAATAATTATCGGCCATGCCTTTCCCCATATCGCTGCTACGGAAATTAAAGCTATACCCTTCATACAAATAACCTCTCTGTTTCTCTGCGAACAAGAATATCTGTTTCAAAAACATCCTCAAGAGAATGTTCCGATGAGCTGAATTTCATATTCAATGCATTTTCAACCGCCCTCGGAATGTCAAGGAAACCTATCCTGCCCTGACGGAAAAGCTCGTTTGCCTTTTCATTCGCCGCATTAGCCGCCGCAGGATATAGTCCTCCCGCCTCAAACGCCGTCTTACACAAGTTTATGCAGGAAAATGTTTCGTAATCCGGCTTTTCAAAAGTAAGCGAACCGAATTCTTCAAGAGAAAGCTGTTTCACGGGACTTTCAAAACGGTCGGGATATGTGAGTGCATATTGTATCGGAATACGCATATCCGGCACTCCGAGCTGTGCGATTACGGAATTATCCGCAAACTCAACCAGGGAATGTATCACGCTTTGACGGTGTACAAGTATATCTATATTTTCGGCACGAACATCAAAAAGCCATGCCGCCTCGATAAGCTCGAGACCTTTATTCATCATGGTTGCGGAATCTATCGTTATCTTTGCACCCATGCTCCAATTGGGATGACGAAGTGCCTGTTCGAGGGTGACATTACGCAGTTCATCAAGACTTTTTCCGAAAAACGGCCCGCCCGATGCGGTGAGAATAAGCCTTTTAATTTGCGATTTATCCCGACAGCCCTGCATTGACTGAAAAATTGCGGAATGCTCGCTGTCAACGGGCAATATAGCCGTTCCCTTAGCCTTTGCCGCATCCGTGACAAGTCTGCCGCCCGCAACAAGAGACTCCTTGTTGGCAAGTGCAAGCACGCTGCCTGCTTCTATGGCTTTAAGCGTCGGTTCAAGTCCCGCAATGCCTACGATGCTGTTAAGCACTATATCGGCACCGCCCGCGGCACATTCAGTCACGCCCTCCTTACCCGAGAGAATGACCGTGCTTGTATCCGCAACCTTTATTTTAAGCTCCTCGGCGGCGTTTTTATCCGCAACCGCCGCAAACCGAGGTGAAAATTCTCTAATCTGCCCCTCCAGAATATCCGTTCTGTGATTTGCCGTCAACGCAAATATTTCAAAGCCCCTGAGCTTTGCAACCTCGAGTGCCTGAACACCTATTGAGCCTGTTGAACCGAGAACGGTAAGGGTCTTAGCCATTTCAATACTCCTATCTGTTTGCAAATGCCGTAACGACCTCAACTATAAGGTAGAGTGTCGGCATTGTGAAAAGAAAGCTGTCAATTCTGTCAAGGACTCCGCCGTGTCCGGGGAAAATCGTGCCGAAGTCCTTTTCGCCGAAGTTTCTTTTGATGACGGAAGCCGAAAGGTCTCCGAACATTCCGAGAACACACGTTACCGCAGTAACCAAAATCACGTGCCACAGCTTAATCGTATCAAGTTCGAAGAAGAAATAATCGCAGATAAAATACGTCAAAATCGCAGTTATCGTAGTACCTACTACGCCTGCAACCGCACCCTCAACCGACTTTTTGGGGCTGATTTTCGGGGACAGCTTGTGCTTGCCGAATTTACTGCCGATGAAGTATGCGAAAGTGTCGCTGAGCCATGCACAGTACATTGCACAAAGCATCATAAACACTGCCTGCGAACGCCGGAAAATATGGGGATTGGCATCACAAAGTGCCGGCAAAAGAACAAGGGTGTTCAGTGCAGCAGGTACGGCTATTGAAATAAACAGCACCAATGCAACATGCTCGAACCGTGTGGTATCATAGAATTTCAGCATCAGCAAAAGCATTGCGATAACATAGACTGTCATTATCGCCGATGTGGGAACGACGATATATTGTGCCAATCCGAATGCAGAGAACGGCGAATATGCCGCCGCAAAAATCATTGCAAGCACAACTATGGGCTCCGTTTTGCATTTCGATACGCTTGCTACCTCATGAACTGCAACGGCACTGAGAAGTGCAATTACAATGCTGAGATATTTTGCATAGCCGAAGCCGATTCCGACAAGGCAGGCTATTGCAAAAAGCGAAGCCGAAATGCCTGTAATTATTCGTGTTTTCATATTTTTCACGCTCATTCCAAAATAATAATCAAATACCGCCGAAGCGTCTGCTCCTCTTGCAGTAATCTATAATTGCCTTATCCAGATCATCGGGAGTGAAATCAGGCCACAGGATATCCGAAAACCAAAATTCGGAATACGCCGCCTGCCAGATAAGGAAATTTGAAAGACGATATTCGCCGCTCGGTCTGATTATCAAATCAGGATCGGGCAGACCCGCCGTAAACAGGTTATCGCCTATTGTTTTCTCAGTAATGTCCATGGAGGTCATTTCACCCGCTTCAATCTTTTTCGCAAGGTGTCTGACCGCCTTTACTATTTCATCTCTGCCGCCGTAATTCACGGCAAGGTTTACAACTATGGCATTTTTATCTGCGGAATTTGTTTCCAGCAGCTTTATCATATTCACAATATCCTCGGGCAAGCCGTCACGCTCGCCGATATATCGGATTTTCATGCCTTTTTGCTCGTTTTCGTCTTCACGCTCGTTCGCTTCGTCAAGGTAATCTCTAAACAAATTCATTATCGCTTCAACCTCATTGGCGGGACGCTTCCAATTCTCGGTTGAAAAAGCATAAAACGTTATGCACTCTATTCCGAGTTCTGCGGCATAGTCGCATATACGCCTGAAGGTATCCGCTCCCGCCTTATGTCCCTCACTGCGGGGCAGACCTCTCTTTTTTGCCCATCTTCCGTTACCATCCATGATTATGCCTATGTGACGGGGCAATTCGATTTTTTCAAGAATCTGTTTATCCATAAGAATGCTCCTTTTGCCGCGGCTGACGGAACGGCGGATATTTCACCGCCGCACCGACAGAGTTCAGATCAGATAGCCATGATTTCCTGCTCTTTTTCATCAGCAATTTTATCAATTTCCTTGATATATTTGTCCGTGAAATCCTGCAGCTTCTTTTCTGCGATTTTAAGGTCATCTTCCGTTATTTCCGATGCCTTTTCCATTTTCTTTACCTTATCAATACCGTCGCGTCTTATGGAACGAACGGCTACTCTTGAATCCTCGGCGAGCTTTTTAACATCCTTGCAAAGCTCCTTGCGGCGTTCCTCGGTGAGCTGAGGGAATACAAGGCGGATGATTCTTCCGTCATTCTGGGGATTGATACCGATATCCGATGCCTGAATTGCTTTTTCAATTGCATGAAGCGTTGAAACATCCCACGGCTGAATCGTGAGTATTCTTGCCTCGGCAACGGAAACAGCCGCCATCTGATTGATGGGAGTGGGGGTTCCGTAATAGTCAACCTTAATTTTGTCAAGCACGTTGCTGTTTGCTCTGCCCGCTCTTATTGAGGCAAATTCGTTGGCAAGCACGCTCACCGTTTTGCTCATTTTTTCTTTAACCATTTCAAATACTTGTTCCATTGTTTAGCCCTCCTTAACTAATGTTCCTATGTTTTCGCCCATTACCGCTTTGATTATGTTTTCGGGATCGCTGAGATTGAAAACAAGGATGGGAATATTATTGTCACGGCAAAGTGAAGCTGCCGTAGAATCCATAACCTTGAGATCCTTTTCAAGCACCTCGCTGTGTGTGACCACATCATATTTGACCGCATCGGGATATTTGTTGGGGTCCTTGTCAAATACGCCGTCAACATTCGTCGCCTTGAGTATTACATTTGCTTTGATTTCAGCCGCTCTGAGTGCCGCACAGGTATCCGTTGAGAAGAAAGGATTGCCCGTTCCGCTTGCAAAAATTACCACTCTGCCCTTTTCAAGGTGGCGAACCGCTCTGTTTCGGATATACGTTTCGGCTATCTGTCTCATCTCAATGGCGCTCTGTACTCTGACCGTAACGCCGAGCTGTTCGAGAGAATCCGCAAGTGCAAGAGAATTCATCACCGTTGCAAGCATACCGATGTGGTCCGCACGCGTTCTGTCCATGCTTCCGCCCGAACGACCTCTCCAGAAATTTCCGCCGCCGACAACAAGCCCTACCTCAACGCCGAGATCCGTCAGCTTTTTAACCGATGAACATACCGCATTGATCGTATCAAAATCAAAGCCGTGACCCTTCTCACCGGCAAGCACCTCACCGCTGAGCTTTAACAGGATTCTTTTATACTTTGCCATATGATATTACATTTAGTTTCTGCAAATATACGCTTTCTGTCTGTAAAGATTAACTTTGGTACAGAATTTTTCTACTTAAAACTGCCTGCATGATGCCACGGAGAGATAAATAGACGACGAAAGCGAGCCAGAGGGCATGATTTCCCATCCACTCGTGTAAAGAGTAATAAACAAGGAAGAAACTGCCG